>JAFEAJ010000009.1 GCA_018266455.1 Bacteroidota bacterium | reverse complement strand
GTTACGATATTGCCTACATGCGCTGTGTGCCGAACATGATCGTGAGCGCACCCATGAACGAAAGCGAATTGCGCAACATGATGTACACCGCGCAACTCGATTCAACAACAAGCCCTTTTGCGATCCGTTACCCCCGTGGCGAAGGCGTTATGCCCGAATGGAAAACAGAAATGAAGGAAATAAAAATCGGCACAGGAAGAAAATTAAAAGAGGGAAATGATTTGGCAATCCTTTCATTGGGCCATCCCGGGAATTTTGCCGCTGCTGCCATCCGCGAACTAAAAACAGAGGGGTTGAATATTGCACATTACGATATGCGCTTCGCAAAGCCATTGGATGAAATATTACTGCATGAAGCATTCGGCAAATTCAAAAAAATAATTACAGTAGAAGATGGAACTGTTGTTGGAGGCTTCGGGAGCGCAGTTCTTGAATTCATGGCAAAACATAACTACAATGCTGAAGTAAGCATGCTGGGCATCCCTGACGCCATTGTGGAGCATGGCACTTTAAAAGAACTTCACCAGGAATGCCATTATGATGCGAAAGCCATTGCAGATGTTATCAGGAAAATGATGACAGAAGGCATTAAAGCATCATTGCACCAATAAAACTTTGACTATCGAACAAAAGCCCTCCTGCTTTTCCAATTTCAATTTTCTTTAACATCCTCTTTGCTATTTTTTTATGGAATGAGAATTATTGCGTGTCGTTATAGGCGCACTGATTCCTAAAACGATGAAATGGCTTCGCTTCTTTTTATTATCCCTGCTTATAATAATCTTCGTTGCATTTGTCTTCGCCGGCGGCTATTATTATGAAGGGTTTTACAGAAAAGAACGGAAGGCATTTATTACGGGCATTAATGATCCGGAAATTTCGAAGGTTAATGAGAAAGCGTTGCTATTGAGAGCATTTGCAGCTAAAAAAAAATATAATCAGAAAATTGCTTTCCTGCTCGATATGAGCATGCCTTCTGGAAAATACCGGTTTTTTGTTTTCGACCTGGACAAACATTCAATTATCAAAACTGCTCTCGTTGCGCATGGCTCAGGGAATTCTGGTTTTAGCCTCGATGCAAAATTTTCGAATGCCTGCGAAAGCGGTTACAGCTCTTTAGGAAAATATAAAATCGGCAAAAAATATAATGGCAGGTTCGGCATCACCTATAAATTGTATGGGCTTGATAGCACCAACAACAATGCGTTCAAAAGAAATATCGTTCTGCACGCTTACGATTGCGTTCCAGAAAATGAAACTTATCCTTATCCGATTTGCAATAGCCGCGGTTGCCCTATGGTATCGCCAGGATTTATGAAACAGCTTCGGCAAATTATTGACAACAACAGGCAGCCAATTTTATTATGGGTATTTAATTGATAATTTTTCATTGCAAGTGGCAATTGCTTACATTTATTAAGCAAATTGCCGTTATGCGGTTTCGCCTTTTTTATACTTTTTTTTTCTGTTGCTTGCTGGATATTCCAAATCCGGTTACAGCTCAACAATTCAATCCCTATTATAATTTTAAACACCTGAGTGCCGAAAACGGTCTGGCTGATGATATTGTTTACCATTTTTTGCAGGACCATCTCGGGTATATGTGGTTAGGGACACGCAACGGCATCACTTTATATGATGGAACAAGAGCCCTAAATTTTCAGCACGACGGCCAGGATAAAAAAAGTATTTCAGGGAATTTTATAACACGCATTTTGGAAGATTCAGATTGCCATGTATGGGTAGGCACTAATGCGGGGATCGATTTTTTTAACCGGGCTGACAACAGTTTTACTCACTTTGGAATTGCCATGCGCAATGGGAAGGAGGAAAGCTCTTATTGTGTGCCGCTTGGTTTCTCCGGGCAAGCTGATTTATGGTTTATCGATACCAAAGAAAAGGCCATTAAAATTTTTAACGTCCGTTCTAAAAAATTTAAACTCATTCTTACTACCGATGCCGTAGATGGCTCAATGTATTATGACCAAGCAAACCGGATTGTTCACCTCTGGAGCTACCTCAGCATTGGAACTATTCATTATGTTTTCCAGGAAGATTCACTGATCAAAGAAGAAAACTTTTTCAATCAGGAAAAAAATAAGGCATATCCTTCTTTGCAGGTTTTCCATGTTTTTTATAATGGGGACACTTCGGCGTGGATTTCTACTTCAAAAGGGCTTATCGAGTTAAACATTATCAACCAACATTATTATCTCTATAACAAAATGAATAATGGCCTTGTTCCTGAATCAAGATGTGCTGCCATGTCGCCCAATGGCCTATTGTGGATTGGCACAGGGGGGTATGGCGTGTACACGTTTGATAGGTCTTCTAAAAAATTTTCAGCGCATTTCGATAACTACTTATTAGACCCTCTGAGTATTTGCAGCAATAATATTGTTTCATTGTATTTCGACAAAGCAGGGAACATCTGGTGCGGGAGCTATGGCAATGGCGTTAGCTACACAAATGTGGAAGCTAAGTTCTTTTCAAAATACCTATCCAAAAACGAATTGGATAAATGGAAAAAACAAAACAATGTAGCCGCTCTTTTTCCAGATCCGAACGAAAATACCTGGTGCCTGCTGCAGGATGTTCCCGGGGTTTGGCAGTTGGATCCAGCAATGAAAATTAAAAACTACTTAATTCCAAAATACAAGAACGGCAAGCTTTTCCAGGGCGCTATATACCAACTCTTCTTTGATGACCCATCAAAAGCATGGATGCTCACCGACCGTGGCTTGTTCCGTTACGACCCGGTTTTAAATGTAATGGACCAGGTTGATTATGACAAAATCTCATCGGCTCTCTTTGGCAGCTATTGGTTGAACAAAATGATCATGCTCCATGACCATTCACTTTTGTTTTCAACTTTTGGCGGGCTATACAGGATCACAAAAAAAAATAATGGCAACCCGTTTATTCAGCCATTTTCCATTTTGAATTCCAATGCCGTAAATGGTTTTGAAATGATTTACCAGGACCAGGAAAATAACGTTTATGTAAAAGATATTGCAGACAGCCTGTTTATTTTGTCCCCAACAGGCAGCCCAATTGAGTATGCGCTGAAAAAAAGGATAAATTTTCATGACCGTGAAATTTGTTTTGTTGAAGCTGATTCAAATGTTTATGTGGGCAGCTCTCAGGGATTATATGTAATCCACAAAAAAAACCTAACTATAGAAAAACCTGCCATTAATAACATACTGCCTTCCTTAAATATCAGGAATGTGCTATTAAAGAATGGTGCACTTTGGTTGTTAACCGATAAAGGCCTTTTTTACTACAACCCTGCAGAAAAGAAATCCCGCTTATTCACTGTAGAAGACGGGCTGCCTTCAAATAGCTTTAACCAGGGAAGCCTCGCCATGATGAAGCCAGGAAAGTATGTTGCAGGCACAAATAATGGTTTAGTTGTATTTGCACCTGGAAAAATAAAAGACAGTATTTATCCGCCAAGGGCACAATTGATACGTTTTAGCGTAAACGATTCCTTTAAAAATTTTGTTCCCAACCCCCAGGAAATAAATTCAGTTAGCTTAACACATGACCAGAATACATTTAGCATTGATTTTTCCTCTATCGGTTTTCAGCACATTGCCTCCTGTAGCTATGAATATAGGCTGGAAGGATACGATGACCATTGGATTAAAAACGGGGCCCTTCAGCACACCCGTTACAGCAAAATTCCCCCAGGCACTTATCATTTTTACCTGCGGGTTATAGATGCCAAAGGCAATATCAGCCCGTATACCAAAACCCTTTCGATAGAAATAAGAAAGGCTTTCTGGCAAACAGATATTTTTATGCTGATTGCTGCGGCTGCGATAATTGTAGCAATAGGGCTATTGATCAGGCGCTATTTTGCAATACAAATCCGAAAGCAGCAAAGGGCTTTTGAAAAACAGCAGGCAATAGAAAAAGAACGCACAAGGATTGCCACCGACATGCACGACGACCTTGGCGCCGGGCTTTCTTCCATCCGTTTTCTGTCCGAAAAAGTGAGGCGCAACACTTTTAGCGATATTACCAAAAACGATATTGACAAGATCCTGGCTTCTTCTGCCGAGCTTATTGACAAAATGAATGAAATTGTGTGGGCCATGAACGAAAAGAATGACACGCTCGACGACCTGCTGGCCTATATCCGTTCTTATGCCAAAGAATATTGCGAAGAGCACAATATCGCCTGTGATATAAAACTTCCCGAAAATATACTTCCTGTTTTTGTGAGCGGGGAAATCAGGAGAAATGTTTTCCTGGTTATCAAAGAAAGCCTTCACAACATTGTGAAACACGCCAACGCCGGCAAAGTAGAAATTAAATTTGGTTATGGCTCGCGGCTTCTCGTCATGATACACGACAACGGCAAAGGCATTGAAACAGCAGGAGGAACAAACCAGTCTTCAGGGAACGGATTGAAAAACATGCGCAAGCGGATAGAGTCAATAGGAGGAATGTTCAAAATTTACAATAATAAAGGGACTGTTGTTGAATTTAATGTCCCCTTGTCTTTAGAAGATGCCTAAAAATGATTTCACTAATTTCATGTAACAGCAGTTCAACTTTTCCAAAGCTGGTAATTGATAATAAATCGGCAATCCTGGATGATCTTTGGAAAAGATCAAGCCTGTTGGTTATTCCAATCATCATTTTTTGACGGCTTCTTATAACTTAAGTTATATTGTTGCCCAATGGCAGCCATTTTAAATTTACATGATGCAACCCATTCGGATTTGTTTAGTTGAAGACCTTAAAGAAGTGCGGGAGGGCATGGTTGGATTGTTTACCCTCGATGAGCGGTTTGAAATGCTCGCTTCTTATACCGATGCAGAATCGGCGGCAGAGCATTTGCCAGGCTGGGATGCTGATATCGTGATCATGGACATTAACCTTCCCGGAATGAGCGGCATTGAATGCATCAAAAAAATAAAAAAGCAATGCCCGCATTCACAATTCATTATGTTCACGATTTATGAAGACGATGAAAAAGTTTTTGAAGCGCTGGAAGCAGGAGCAAATGGCTACCTGCTGAAAAAAACCCCGCTTTCAAAAATAACAGAGGCGCTGATTGAACTGCATGAAGGCGGTGCGCCAATGAGCACGCAAATTGCGCGAAAAGTAATCGAAAGGATGCACATGAATGAAGCAGATAATGAAAGCGCAAACCTTACTTCTCGCGAACATGAAATATTGCAATGGCTTGCTAAGGGGTTATTATATAAAGAAATTGCAGACCGCCTGAACATCACCACCGGCACCGTTCGACAGCACATCCACCGCATTTATGAAAAGCTTCATGTGCAGAACCGAACGGAAGCCATAAACAAAGCATTTGGGAACAAATAGGTTTTAATCCGTGCCCTTTATTTTCTTCTCCTTTCAGGTAATAACTTTTGTTATATTGACTTGTTTTGCTGCCGCATGTAGCTTTATCAGAAATTTTTTATCATGAAAAAGTTCCTGTCGGCAATTTTTACATTATCCGTACTGATGGCCATCCAGGGTTGCAAAAAAAGCGATGGCTCACAGAACAATAACAACAACAATAAGCCACAGCCAACGCCCGTTGGCGCACCCACCGGAACCAAAACGAGCAAGCTTATACCCAAAACCGGGGGCAGTATAACAAGCGCAGATGGGAAGCTGGAAATTGATTTCCCGAATGGCGCTTTAGCTAATGACGACACCATTTCGATTCAGCCCATTACCAATAACTGCCCCGGCGGAATACAGCTTGCATACCGCCTCGGCCCAGATGGAACAAAATTTAACCAGCCTGTAACTTTGAAATTTCATTATGACGATTCAGTACTGAAATTAACTTTGCCGGGCTTAATGGGAGTTGCTTTTCAGGACAGCAGCGGCACCTGGAATTTAATGAATAGTTCTTCGAATGATACTGTTAATCACATCATATCAGCAGCAATCCAGCATTTCAGCGATTGGACTGAAATGGATGAAGCTTCAATTGAACCGGATCAAGGGTCATTGAAGGTAAATCAAAAAATAAGCCTGCGGGTTAGCCAAAGCATACCCATTGAACAAACATACAACACAGCACAACCTCTTGTCACGCCTGACAACGGCGCAACAATTACCTGGTCCGTAAATGGAGTAACGAATGGCAATAGCCAATATGGCACCATCACCAACGGCCCATATACAAATGGCATCGACAACGTGATTTATACAGCGCCGGCTACTGCACCGCCCGGAAATAAAAATCCTGTTTTAATTGCTGCAGAGGTCAAAGGGAATTTCATCGATTACTCAACAAAGCCATATCAACATGTGAATAAAATCATTCTCTATTCGAGGATCTATATTTTCGATGGCGGCTACCATGTAGAACTAAGTTTTGAAGCAGATTCTGTTAATCAGAGCGGAGGCTTATGGACCTTAAAAGATAAGGGAAGTTTTGATGTGGTGCTTGCTGACGGCGAGGGTGCTGTGAAAAATATACAGAACTCAGACATATCAATTGGTCTAATCTCCAATGGAGGCACTTGTAATCCTTCGTTGGTGTACGCTGGCGCCGGCACCATAAATATTGTGGATTCGAGCTATGTTGCAGTAAACCCTCTTTTAAATAATATAAATATTATTTTCAATTCTCTAGACCAAAAAAATTATGTAAAATCTCCCATTTTTGGCATGCAATGCCCGGGAGATACTCTTCAAACTTCGGGCGGTGGCTTAGGCCCCCCATTTCCGGGTTATATTCAATTTAATCAGGTTGATGCTATACAAACTTTTATTGCCGGGCAATACAAGATTGTGGTTACACCTGTCAAGTAAAAAAACAGTGAAGTTTTGTTTGCTGGCATCGTTAGCATGATTCAGGCACAGCAGTTTCCTTAACAAAAGGAATAAAACAATGGTCACGGAGCGGATATCACCTCAACATAAAATCAGCTATGCAACACCGGCTATGCATTCTCTATATATAGCAGTCAAACAGGTTTTCATGTGGGCGCATTCTTTGCGCCTGCATCTAAATCTGTAGCTCGTCCTGGAATAAGCTACTCTTTCCAATGCTATGAAGTGCAGAATAAAAAACAGTTTAGGGCGGCTTTGGGCTCTGTACCGGCATACAATTTTATCATCCCTCAAAAAAACAATATGAAAAAAAACCTTCTAATAACCGCCACGCTTGCCATCAGCATTACCCGGCTTTATGCACAACATTCCTGCGATAATGCTTATCGTTTCGATGCTTCCTATGCTAAAGCTTTCGACCAGTTAGATAATGTTACCATATTTCTAAGCCAACCAAAACCAACAGCAGAAGCAAGCAGGGCCAAAGAAAACATTACCGGGCCGTACTATTACACATCAGGAGCAACATCAGGCAAATCATTTCAGCCTGTGGATGCAAATATCGGTTTCACGAAGTGCTATGTGCTGCAGCCCAATCTTGAACTTTATAAAGCTGATGTAAAAAATGGCATGCGCACATTTACCATTCCTGCCGGATGGAATGGCAATCGTTGCGTTGACATTCCAATACAAATAATAACTCCTCCCGGCACGGCAAACAATGAGCGGATAAACTGGGGCCCAGGGAATTTCAAAATCAAATTCCTTAATGGCTACCTGCAGAGCGGCGAATATATCCTTATTGATAAAAACTCCATATCGCCTGACGGCAGCCAGATGAAGGGTTATGCATTTACGATAAAATAATTTTCAGCACCAATATATGTATATGAAGATGTTTATCGGCACCTGTGCTTTTTTATTAGTTGCGATGAATGCGATGGCACAAAGCCCATCCACCGACCAACAGAATAAAATACTGGCAGAAGCGCAGCGTAAATTGGATTCCGTGATGAAGAACGATCCGAACGTAAGAAAGTACATGAACAAAAATAACCCGCAGGACAAGCTGCCTGCGAATATGCCTAAAATACCAACGGATGGCCCGATAGCCATGGCGTTCCAGAAAAAGCCTGATACCGCTTTTCTCAGGAAAATAAAAATTCCGCCAAAAGATCCGAAGGTTATTGCATCGCTACCTGCAAAAACTTTAACTAAAAAAGAGCTGATCGTCTACATCGCAGATATGAGTTCCAAGCTAAAAGATGGAATGAAAAAAGTGGACGGAGAACAACCGGTTGATTTTTCCGGCTATAGCGCAAACTCATTGAGCAATGCTGCCGTAATGTGCTGGTACACGGGGCAGGATGTAGCAGATCGTTCTCTTGAATTTGCTTTAGATGCTGCAACCAAAGATCCTGGCAATATCTATGTGCTCAATAATCTTGGGGCAGTCTTAACGCTCTGTGCATTTCCTGAAAAATCAATTCCAATACTTGATTATGTCAATCAACAACAACCGGGCAATTCTACTGTAACGAATAATCTTGGGCAAGCCTATCTTTTATTGGGCGACCAACAAAAAGCCACTCAGTATCTTCAGCAAACAGTCCAAAAGTCCTCCAATCATCCTAATGCAAATTTTTCTCTTGCTTGTATCAACTACGCAAACGGAAAAAAGTCAGCAGCGCAATCCTATTGTGAAAACAGTCTGCGTGGCGCATATATTGGTGATGCATGGACCATGCTTAAAGCCATTAATCCAAAAGCAAAACTGATGGAACTGATCCGTCAACGGTATAAACAGCCTGATTTTTTTAATCCTCATAAATATCCGCTGCCGGAACAATGCGAAAAACCTGAAGACGCTGAAAAACTTAAGGCCGTTTACGAAGGCTATAAACAAATGCTGATGCAAGTCAAAGATAAATACCGCCGGTTGATGAAACCCGAGGAGGATTACATCAGGAAGAATATGGCAAATGACATAATGAAGAAAATGAATGAGAAAAAAACGCCATTAAGGCCTTTTGGTGAATTCGCCCGGGTTATTTTAGGAGATATTAGCGAAACACACGGCGATGATGTGCTCCGTCTTCAAGAATTCGACACTGCTTTTTTTAAGCATAATATGAAAACACTGATTGAGAAGTATAAAGCAGAGAAAACAGTGATCGACAAAGGTTTTGCCGATCGTTCAGATAAAGCCGGGGAGGGCAATCCGGATCCAACGCTTGAGAAGGACATGTGCGATGCACACAACAAATTGTACCTGGCCTATCTTCCTCAATTTGCGAGCCTGTATCGTGAGCGCCAGCAGAAATGGCTCTCCACTACAAAAGATTATTACAACGATTATGCTTTTTGGTGCTATGTGGCTTCTACAGATGATCATGAATATCACCGTATGTTTTACAGCCTGGTCCAGGAATACTTAACCATGCTCGAGGACCTGGCACATTCGCAGTTTCTTGGTTGTACAAAAAAATTTACCGATTCCATTCAGGAAAAGGCGTTTCAATTTGAAGAAGGGAAATGCCCCTTCAACGGAAAAATTGATGTTGAAGTAGAAGAGAATGGCAAAAAAAACACACCAGCAAGTTTTGAAATAGACTGCGACAACTTTACTACAAAATTTAAAATGGAGAATGGCATTTCATTCACCTCCAAAACTAATGTTAGTGGCGCCACAACATTAGCCTTTAATGGAGGATTGAACGTTGGAGAAGTTATCGGTGGAAAAATGCAGTTTTATATGACCTTCGGGGGTAACCAGCCTTTCGATGTAGGATTTAACTGGGATTACAATATGAATCTCCCTGATGCTATGGGGGGAAAGAACAGCGCTGGATGGGGAGTATCCATCAATAACGGAGTCGATTTCAGGGGAAGCGGCAAGCTGCAAAGCAGATTGTCTTCTTTTGCGCAAGAAGCATTGGGAAGAAAGCCGGATGCACCGCAGGTAAACCCAAATGTAAAAATGTATAACCAATAAATAATAAATATGATTTATGCAAAAAATAATTGCCTCATGTTGTTGTTGCTTTTGGTTTTTGCAAATGCGATCGCACAAAATTGCACACAAGATGATTTATTAAGCATAAAAGGAAGTTGGAAAAAATCGGAAGATTTTCTAAGCCCGGGAAAAAATTATACTCCGGATATGAAGCCGGAGATATTTAAAAGGCTTGATAATTTCCGGCAAATAATTCAAAATGCTTATCCGCAACCTAAAGGCGCTAATGTACATTGGTATCACCAGGTTTTTGGAACTCCTTTATACAAAAACGGGACAGTGACTTATGCTATTACTAATTATTTACTTGACCTGTATTGCAATCCAGATCTGCAACATTTGCTTGAGGCAGGCGAATCCAGCGATGGCATATCAGCCTATATTAACTTTTTTGGCGGCTACTTGTCTTTTGATACAACATTGAAAGTCGGGCATCTTTATGCAGCATTCATGTACCCGCGAATCGGGCAATTGAAAGGCACTGATCTTTTCCAGGTTTCATTAGTGAGGGTAAATGAAAGATTTATCATTGTTTCAAAAGCGGGACAATTGCCGTATGTGCCGTTAACAAGAAAACAATATCTCACTGCATTAAAAGAAAAATTTGAGAAAGAAAAACAATCCAGTTTGGACAAACAGTTACCATATCGGAAAGAGGAGAACAGTAAAAAAAATTTAATCGATTATATAAACAGGGGATATGACCCCAAACTAAAAGCCATCAATGACTATTTATCCGGCCATAACGATGATGACCTGAATCAAACTGCTTTAGTAAGAAATTATTACGATACAAAATTCACTGAGGAAAAGAATGGGGGAAGAATGATTGTGCTCGTGAATACAGATTATTTCAATAAGAACCTAAAACCTTATGCCCCCCAGTTTGTACTGATCCACTGGAAATGGGATGATGGCGAAGGGCCGCCAGGTGGGTTATTGAAACCCGTTGCCCCGGATATGAATGTATGTTGCATGGTTTCAAAATTTTTCAAGGAAAGCATTGAACAGAACCTGGATGTCGGCGCTTTAAAACAATTGCTCGATAAATAAACAAACCATTATCAACAGGTACCTACGTACTACAAATGGTTTGATTGCCAAAAGCATTTGACATGTATAGAAAAACAGTTTAGTAATCCAACGCTCCCATCTTCCCCGTTTCATAGTCATGAATAGCATGCTGGATTTCTTCAAAACTGTTCATCACAAATGGGCCATAGCTAACTACTTTTTCTTTTAAGGGTTCCCCGCCAAATGCAATTACATCTGCATTTTCAATTGCTGAGAAGGAAATTTCGTCGTCAGTAATATTATAATTGACCAGTTGCCCTACTTTAATTTCTTTGCCGCCAGATTTTAATTTCCCGCTCATTACATACAAGGCAGAAGAAAAATTACTTGTCACATTTAAGCTAAATGCGTTTCCCTCTTTCAGTTGTATGTGATAATAGAACATTGGCGTTTTTGTTTCAACAGGCGACTGATGGCCTTCATAGTTTCCAATTAAAACTTTCACTGAGCTGTTTTCTCCTTCTATTACCGGGAACCCGGCTGCAGGATAATTACGGAAAGCGGCTTCTACAAATTTGTATTTGGCAGGAAGGTTGATCCACACCTGCATCAGTTGCAGCCTGCCCCCTGTTTTCAAAAAACCTTCAGTAGGCCCTTCGGAATGAACAATCCCCGAACCCGAGGTCATCCAGTTAATATCACCTTTTTTTGCAACCACATCATGCCCTTTGCTGTCGCGATGAAAAAACTCCCCGTCTATTAAATAGGTAACCACTTCAAAACCTGCATGGGGGTGAGGCGGTATGCGAATAGAAGCCCCGGGCTTTACATCAGCCGGCACCATGTGATGGATCAAAATAAAAGGGTCTACCTGTTTCAGGCTGCGGGTGGGCAGCGCCTGAAGCACTTTATTGGCGCCAACCATTTCAACCGTAGCGGTTTCTATTGTTGAGATCGTCCTGACCGTCATATTCGCTATTTTAATGTTTAAACATCAATATAAATGCCAAACAAATTGCTGTAGCAATAACAGACAGCCTGTCAGGCTATGCAGGCCCAGTCGTGCCAGCAGGATCATCTTCCTGCCTGTTTTCATTAAACTCTACGATAAAGTTGTTCCTGCCTTCGCCTACCATCACGGTCATGTATTTTTGCTGAACGAGCTCCAGCATGGACAAAAAAAGAAAGATGGCGTGAATGCGGCTCTCGCAAAGTGCAAATATTTTTTCGAAGGGAACAATTTTTTCTTTTTCCAATAACTTCAGCATGTGCTCACGGCTTTCTTCCATAGTGTAGTTATACTGCACAACGGTGTGCACCGGTTTGTTCTGTCTTTCCCGCAGGCGCTGTGTTACACGCTCAAAAGCTTTCATCAATTTGAACAACGTGATGTGCTGTATTTCTGTTCCCTCGCCTGATTCTTCCCCGATAACTGACAATTCTTTTTGCAGGTTCCCTCGTTTTACCATCAGCATCCGAATGGCTTCCATTTCCGCCATGCGTGCAGAGGCTTCTTTATAGCGCTTGTATTCAAGAATTTTATCAACCAGTTCCTGGCGGGGATCGATTTCATTTCCCTGTGCATCTAATTCTTTTCTCGGCAACAGCATTTTTGCTTTGATGCGCATTAATGTAGAAACAAAAAGAATGAACTCGCTCGACAATTCAATGTTCAGCCTTTCCTGGTGATGGATATAATTTAAAAAATCCTGGATGATCTTGCTGATGGGCACATTATAAATGTCTAACTCATCGCGCTCAATAAAAAAAAGCAACAGATCGAATGGGCCTTCGAATTGTGGAAGCTTTATCTGATAAGAGGTATTGCTCACCTTATTAATATTTAAAAATCAAATGCCAAGTGCAGTTCATAAACCAACAGAATTGGCAAATGTAAGCAATAGTGCCACTTGATAAGCAGCCATGTTGATAAGTGGGGAATAACCCATTCGACCCGGCATTTCAACTGGCCACTTCAACAAAATCATAGCTTAACAGCAAGCCCCAGGCCAAACAATTCCTGCAACTGGGGTTTAGGCCCTCCTAAAGTCCCATCGCTGTTTACCGACTTAATATCATTGTCATAAATCATATTCACGGTAAGGCTCATGCTAAGCACCTTCGATATTTTTACTGCAAGTATGTTCGTCCAGTACAGGCTAATATTTTGGGGATTGTGCAGATAGTTTGAAAACAAGTCGAGCCTGCCGGTATAAACTGCTGAAGAGCTTATCTTCTTATTGTAGCTGATGCTTGCAAAAGCGCCAAATTCGAAGCGGGAATTTTTTCCTGAGTCAACCCCGAAAGCGCCAACTGACGCAAGTGAATCGTTCTTTACAATTACCCATCTTGCAGTAAGCGGAGAAACAAAAAATGAGAACTGGTCATTGGGCTTATAGTTTAGCCCAGGAGACAATAAAATATATGCAGGCGCCAAAAAATCTGAAGTTGTTTGTTTGGGCTTCCCGTCGGGATAAGCATATCCTTTCGAAAACTGGCTCCTGAAGTTGAAGAGCATGCTTGCATACCAATGCTTACCTATATCATACCCATACTTTGACAACAGGTCAATCCTGTCGTCAGATTTTCTTGTGCCAAGGCTTGTGGTGTTAACAACCCCATAAGCGAGGTCAAGCGTGTTGTCCCATGCCCTTTTTCCTTTTTTATAATAGGCATGAAGGTTTAGAAAAGTAGCCAGCGAAACAGAAGATTTATCTCCGCCTGCTGACCAGTTGCTCAATGCTGCCTGGTTGAAATTCAAATTATATAAGCCTCCGGCTTTCCAGGTTTTTGGTATGGTATCATTGGGGTCTTTTTTAATTTCTCTTGATGATTCGCTTTTTAAATTCCCAACTGTTTTATCCTGAGCTGAGAGATGAACAGTAAAAAAAACAATCATGAGGCTTGCACAAATTTTTTTCATAAACAGAATTTTAAATTAAGAAAAAGCCAACTGATCGGTGCCTGAATAAAAACTCAAGCATCAGTCAATTGGCAAACAGGTAAAATTATTTCTTCAGCAAGTCGCGGATCTCAGCAAGGAGCTTTTCTGTAGCGCTGGGCTCAGTTGCTGACGGTACTTTCTTTTTTTCCATGCTCTTAAATCCCTTAACAATCAGGAAAAGGATAAAAGCAATAATGACGAACTTAATAATGGCAGCCAAAAATTTTCCATATTTAACTGCCCCCCAGGCAAGTTTGTCAAGGTCCTGTGCATTAGCAGCTTTCAAAGCTGGCGTCAATAACAATGGCGTGATCACATCATCTACAAGAGATGAAACGATAGTGCCGAACGCAGCGCCGATAATTACGGCTACGGCCAGGTCTACCACATTGCCGCGCATTGCGAAATTCCTAAATTCTTTAAGCATCCCCATAGTTGTTTGTTTTAATTGGTTAAAAGATGTTTTGAGTTATTAACAAAAATTGAGAACAAAGATTTTTAATGGAAAAGGCTTATAAGTCATCAAATATATTTATTTCTTTAGCCCGGGAAACTGCATATCAAAATCCTTCAGCACATTTCGTACCGCTTTTGCGATTACATATTCTTTGTACCAGTTCTGGTCAGCAGGCACAATTGTCCAGGGAACATCATTACAGTTTTCAAAACAATCTTCATACATGCTCATGTACTGGCCCCATAATTTTGCTTCTGAAAAATCATTCTCATTATACTTCCACTGTTTTTTAGGGTCCCGGATCCGTTCCTGCAAGCGTTTTTGTTGTTCTTCAGGAGAAACATGCAGGTAAAATTTCAGGATAGAGGTGTTATTGTGCTCCACAAGCAGTTTCTCAAAATCGTTGATGGCCTTCATTCTTTTCCTGGCCAATTTGTCGTCGCACCATTTGTGCACCCGGGTAACCAGGATGTCTTCATAATGAGAGCGGTTAAAGATCTGGATCATCCCTTTTGCCGGGGAGTGAGAATGCACTCTCCATAAAAAATCATGCGCCAGCTCTTCAGCAGTTGGCGCCTTATAAGATTTTACCATCACGCCCTGTGGGTTCAGCTTGCCAAAAACATTGCGCACAGCGCCATCTTTTCCACTTGCATCCATTCCCTGGATAACAATCAGCAAACAATGTTTCGATTCAGCATACAACAGGTTCTGCAAATCGTCCAGCTCCTCCAAAATACTTACCAGCTTTCCCTTTGTTTCATTTTTGTCAACGTCTTTCGAGGCCCTCGTACTTATATCATTAAGCTTGATGGAATACATGAAGTGATGGTCTTGAGAATTATTATTAAATGTCAGCAATTAACTCGGGACAAAAAATGATGCCCATCAGGAAAGCTTGCGATTAAACAGACATAATTTCTTTTTCTTTTGTTGCAAGGTGCTTTTCTATTAATGCGATATACTTGTCCGTTATATCCTGCATTTCTTTTTCAGCATCTTTGGCAGCATCTTCGCTCAACCCGTTTTTCTGAAGTTTTTTGATTTCTTCAATGGCATCTCTCCTAATGCTTCTAACTGCTACTTTTGAATGTTCGCCTTCATGATTGGCGCGCTTCACAAATTCCTTTCTTCTCTCTTCTGTTAAAGGCGGCATGAACAAACGGATAATATTCCCATCATTCTGCGGCGTAACCCCAAGATTTGCTGCAATAATCGCCCTTTCAATGGGCTGAAGCATATTTTTCTCCCAGGGCTGGATGGTTAGTGTTCGAGAATCAACAGCAGAAATATTGCCAATTTGGTTGATGGGCGTAGGGGAGCCATAGTAATCAACAACAAGCCCGTCAAGCATTTGGGGGTTTGCTTTGCCTGCCCTGATCCTTAACAGTTCAGTTTCCAAATGGCCAATTCCCTTTTTCATGGCATCTTTCGCATCTTCCATAATCAGTTCTAATTCATCTGTCATAACAGTAAATTTTAAAAGAAGTGCAAACCTACATTAAAACCTAAAACAGACAAAAGATGGATTAAAAATTAAGCCGGCCTGTAAAAAATTAATTCTTCTGCTCCAGCATATTTTCGTTAATGAAAGATACAATTTTGGAGGCGGGTTTAAGCTCGCCATTATCGGCAGTGCTTGCTGCGGTGGCCCTGGCAATGGTAAGCGTATGCTTAATTTTTATGGTGTGCAACAAGCCAATGATAGCAAAGAAAATAGCAATTACTGAAAAAATCAGGATTGTGCACCCTAATGTTCTTGCATAATAAACCAGGGCAACCAGGGCCAGGTTGATAGAAACCAATAAAATAGTTATTGACCGGTGAGAAAATCCGCGGTCTAAAAGAATATGGTGGATATGGTTCCTGTCTGGGCTGAAAGGGGAGCGCCGATAAAATATCCTGATTGCAAATACGCGCAAGGTATCCAACAGGGGTATCATTAAAACGGTAAAGGCAATAGCCGGGGCTGCAGAAGAGGAATTAAAGGCATCAGTTGAACCTGCAGCACTAATGAACTTGATAGACAGGATTGCGCATACCGCTCCGATGAGCAGGGACCCCGTATCGCCCATAAATATTTTCGCGGGCTGAAAATTAAATATCAAAAATGCAAGCAGGCTTCCTGCCAATGAAAATGCAAGTATTGAATAGGAGATCATGTTAACGCTATAAAAGTAAAAACCGAAAATGGTCAATGCCATCAGGCCCAGGCTGCCTGCAAGCCCGTCAACTCCATCAATAAGGTTGAACGAATTAATAATTACTATTACTGCAAAATAAGTGAGCAATAAACTGAACATTTCGGGCAATTGATAAATGCCGAGAAAACCATGCATGCTTTTTATTTGTATGCCGCCGTAATAAATAATCATGAACGCAGCCAAAACCTGGCCAATAAACTTTTTAATAGCAGAAATAATGAGTATATCATCTTTTAAGCCAAGAAAAAAAATAATCAATGCAGCTGCAATGAAATATTGAAACTCGAATGATTGTTCAAAATGAATAGTGAGCAAACAGCCAAATGCAAAGCCGGCAAAAACGGCAATGCCCCCCAGGGGCGTAATGGGCGCATGATGAATTTTACGGTCACCATCAGGCACATCGTAAAGCTTTTTCATTTCAGCCACATTAATAATCACAGGGATAGCCAGAAAAGTTATAGTGAAGGCAATAACAACAGACAGTAGAACATCAAACATCATCCTCTTTATTGATTGGTACAAAAAATAAAATTAATTCGCATTCGCCACGATAAACCAATCCTGCCAAAACCTTACGCAAGGTAAAGGTATATTTCAAACACGCAAAACTTAAAACGAACAAACAGCAGATTGAGCGAGAAGATGTCTTCTCTAAGTTAACGCAAAACTTTAATACCAACAACCGTTGTTAAAAAAATAATTTCTTTAGTTTTGCCACTTCAACACAATAAAAATTATTATGGCCGAACTAAAAGCTATTGCTTCGCAAATACGCAGGGATATTTTAAGAATGGTGCATGGTGCTGCCAGTGGGCATCCCGGAGGATCATTGGGCTGCACGGAATTTTTCACCAGCTTATACTTCAGCGTAATGAAGCATGACCCTCAGTTTAGTATGAATGCGAAAAACGAGGACGTATTTTTTCTATCGAACGGGCATATTTCTCCCGTATTTTACGCAACGCTTGCTCGGGCAGGTTATTTCGACGTCAAAGAACTTTCAACCTTCCGTAAAATCAATTCAAGGCTACAGGGCCATCCGGCAACACATGAGCATTTGCCAGGCATTCGTGTCGCTAGCGGTTCCCTCGGGCAAGGCCTGAGCGTAGCCATTGGCGCTGCCCTGACTAAAAAACTAAATAAAGAAAAAAATATTGTTTTTTCATTGCATGGAGATGGAGAACTTGAAGAAGGGCAGATATGGGAAGCCATTTTGTTCGCAGCTCACCACAAAGTTGATAACCTCATTTCAACCATCGACTGGAACGACCAGCAAATTGATGGGACTACTGCAGATGTTGCCGGCCTTGGCGATATCCGAGCAAAGTTCGATGCATTTGGCTGGACAACCCTGCAAACAAAAAACGGCAATGACATGGATGAAGTTATTACAGTGCTTAACCATGCAAAAGAATTGGTTGGTAAAGGAAAGCCTATTGCCATTATGATGCACACGGTAATGGGGAAAGGTGTAGACTTTATGGAGAACGACCATCACTGGCATGGCGTAGCCCCAAATGACGAACAGCTTCAAAAAGCACTGGCCCAAATTCCAGAAACGCTCGGCGACTATTAGATCAGCGCATGGCCAAATAAATTGCAGATGATGCCATTTTAATCATCATGTCATGAGGAACTGCTCTTTTTCAAAATGAATGCCAAATGGAAAAAATAAAAATCTCTACTGCGCAATTTGAAAACAAGAGCGAAGACAAAGAATATAACCTTTCCATTATTGAAGACCTTTCCCGACAGGCTGCGGCGCAAGGCTCGCAAGCAATTGCCTTCCACGAATGTTCTGTTACAGGGTACTCGGTTGCAAGGCATTTATCAAAAAAACAAATGCTTGAATTGGCTGAACCGGTGCCGGCCGGGAAAAGCATCATTAAACTAAAGGAAATAGCCTCCAAAAATAACATCGTTGTGCTCGCCGGGCTTTTCGAAAAAGACGAAAGCGCCAATTTGTACAATACTTATGTTTGTGTTGATAAAACCGGCCTGATTGCTAGATACAGAAAATTGCACCCTTTCATCAGCCCATACCTTAGCCCCGGAAATGAGTACTGCTTGTTTGAAATAAACGGATGGAAATGCGGGATCTTGATTTGTTATGATAACAATATTATTGAAAACGTAAGGGCAACTGCGCTTTCAGGCGCACAGGTTATTTTTATGCCCCACGTTACCATGTGCACCCCCTCAACCAGGCCAGGAGCCGGCTTTGTTGACCCGGAGCTTTGGCATAACCGCGACATTGACCCCACTTCATTGCGCCTGGAATTTGATGGCATGAAAGGCAGGGGCTGGTTAATGAAATGGCTGCCTGCACGCGCTTACGACAATGGAATTTATGTAGTGTTCGCTAACCCTGTTGGCATGGACGACGATCAGTTGAAAAATGGCTGTTCGATGATTATTGATCCCTTTGGGGATGTAATAGCTGAGTGCAGGAGTTTTGATGACAGTTTCGTATCCGCTCATGTTGTTCCCGGAAAATTAGCACAGGCAGGTGGTTACAGGTATATTCATGCAAGAAGGCCCGAGCTTTACAAGAACATTATCGGCCAGGATCACCATGCTGAACAAAAAGTAATTTGGCTTGATGACAAGCAATGAAACCCCATTCAGCTTTTCAATTCAATTTGCTGTACAGAAGCTTTATAAGCAGGAAACCATGAGGCAATGAATGAAACAAACAAGATGGTTGCGGCTACCAGCAAAAAATCTGTAGCTACAAATTTCACCGGATAATAATCAATCAGAAAAGACCCGCCCTGCAATGGTATTAATTTATATTTTACCTGCAGCCACCCTATAATTAGCGCCAGCACAATGCCACATGCGCCGCCAATAACAGCAAGCAAAAATCCTTCGCTCAAAAAAATTTTTTTGATGTAATTGTTGTTTGCCCCCAGTGCTTTCAGCACATAAATATCTTTTTGTTTTTCCAACACCAGCATGGTAAGCGCTCCCACAATATTAAAAGCAGCCACAATCAAAATCAATGTCAGCACTGCATAAATCACCCATTTTTCCATGCGCATTACGCCATACAAGCTTTTGTTCTGCTCATATCGTGTTTCTACCTTATAATTTTCATCAAAAATCTTTTGAAGCAACACCTTTGTCCGTTCTGCATCTTTTGGGTCTTTTACAGCGATCTCCACCCCGCTATATTCATAAGGCCGCAGGCCAAGCATTTGCTTCATGAAGCCAATATTGGTAAATGCATAACTGTTATCAAAATCCTGCTGAATAAGGAATGTCCCAGAGGTAAAAATGCTTGCATTGCTTAAAGACGACTCCAGTTCTGTATTGTTTGATTGATCTGTATTCTTAAAGTCGCCTGTATTTTTAAAGAGGTAGGCAGAAAGAGGAAGAATGTTCCTGTCGGCCTGAACGCCTAATGCATTTTCAATTCCTGCCCCAAGGACTATAGAAGGTGTGTCGGCATTGCCAATTGCAAATTTCCCATTTACGATTTTTTGTTCAATACCAATTACATGAGTATAATTGCTGTCAACTCCCTTTAAGTTCACAATCGAAAGTTGTTCCCCATTTTGCAGCAATGCCTTATCCTCTACTACTAAAGAAAAAGAACGGATATTGTGAACAGATGACAGCTCTTTCAATTGTTCATGGGAAAGCATTATGATCTTACCTGATTTTGGAGAAATTTTTAAATCGGTATAAAAAGAAGAATAAAGCGATTTCACCAGGCCTTCAAAGCCATTGAACACACTTAATACAAGGATCAGCGATGCCGTACCGATAATAATAGCCAGCACGCTCACCCATGCAATGATGTTGATGGCATTGGTTGATTTTTTTGCTTTGAAATATCGCCAGGCGAAAATGAAGTTCATAGTTCACAATTCAAACCCCATAGCGCAGTTCTTTTATGAACCATTAAGCTATGAGCCATTGTCTTTTATCTTTTTAAAAAGCACTTCCATTTTATCAACATAGTCAAGTGTGTCGTCCACAAAAAAATGCAATTGCGGCATGCTCCGAAGCTGGTGCCTTACCTGGCTCACCAATTCTTTTTTTATTTCCCAACTACGGTCTCCTATTTTTTTCATGGCAGAAGCAGGGTCCTTTATATTGAGCATACTGATAAAAACCTTTGCTTCAAAAAGATCGGGAGTTAGTTTTACGCTTGCAATGGAGATCATCCCACCATCCATCATAGTCAGCCCCAACTTTTGAAAAGTACTGCTCAGCACTTCATGCAGCAGCCCTGCAACTTGCTTTTGTCGTTTGCCTTCTTGCATAACATTAACAGATAAGCCGTAAATTTACGGTTTATTTAATTGCCGTTATGGCTGACCTGCAAATGAAAGAACTGCTTTCATGCTCCTCATCCAGTAAAAAACTGACCAATTAATAAATTATTCATGAAGAAATTCTCCCGCATTCTTAAATACATTGCCCAACCTAAATACAGAACCAAGCTCTTCTTTTATTTGTTGTTCACTGTTCTTTCGGTGCTTTTCGGGCTGATATCATTAGGGATGCTCAGCCCATTTATGGAATTGCTGTTCAAAGGGAAGCAGTTGGCCGGCAGCCAAAATTTTATTTCGAGCAATACCATCGGGAATTTAAAAAACCTGCTGAATGCTATTATTAGCCGCAGCCCGACCGAAGGGCTGATCGTCATCTGTGCATTCATTGTAGTGACAACTGCTGTAAAAAATTTCTTTCTTTATCTTTCTTATTATATATCGTCGCCTATACGCACAGCAACCATCACTCAATTGCGAAGTGAGCTGTATGAAAAAATATTGAAATTGCCAATCGGCTATTTTACGGAGCGGCGCAAGGGAGACCTGATGTCGAGGATGACCAATGATATTTACGAAATAGAATCCTCTGTGGTATCCACCCTGGAAGGGTTGATCAAAAACCCCTTAACCATTATTGGCTACCTGGCCTACATGGTTTACCTGAGCCCCAAGCTCTCGCTTTTCCTGATCATATTGCTTCCGGTAACTGCTTTTTTCATAGGAAGGATCAGCCGTTCTTTAAAAAAACAGTCGCAGGCTGCAGCAGAAAAATTAGGAGAAAGTTTATCGGTAATGGATGAAACCGTATCGGGCATTCGCATTATCAAAGGATTTAATGCGGAAGAACTGTTGCGGAAGAAATTTTTTGGCATTAATGATATGCTCTTTTTTATCAGGAATAAAATGAATGCACGAAGAGACCTCGCTTCGCCACTCACCGAAGTGCTTGGCGTAATGGTGCTTTGCATCATATTGTATATAGGCGGCAGGCTGGTACTGACAAATGATGCCCGCGCATTGCCTGCTGGGGACCTGATGACTTATATTGCTGTATTTGCCATAATGATCAATCCCGCAAAAGACCTTTCTACCGCTTTTTTTAACATGCAGCGTGGTGCAGCCGCCATGCAGCGGGTTGAAGAGTTATTAAAGGCGCCTGTTACTATTGAAGAAAATGAACACGGAAAACCTTTTGAGAGTTTTGAAGACAAAATAGAATTTACACACGTGAGCTTTGCTTACGAAGATGCCATCGTCCTCAATAACATCAACCTGAAAATTGAAAAAGGAAAAACAGTGGCGCTTGTCGGCTCTTCAGGTGCAGGCAAATCAACACTGGCAGACCTCGTGCCCCGTTTTCACGATACAACCAGTGGAGCGCTTTTAATAGACGGCGTGAACATTAAAGACTATCAGCTCAAATCAGTCCGCGATAAAATGAGCATTGTTACCCAGGAACCCATTTTGTTCAATGATACCATTGCGGCAAACATTGAGCTTGGCAAGCCCGGGGCTACTGAAGAAGAGATCATCAAGGCGGCAAAAATTGCCAATGCGCATAACTTTATTGTACAAAAAGAAAACGGCTACCAAACGAATATTGGTGACCGGGGCAGCAAGCTGAGCGGAGGGGAAAGACAGAGATTAACCATCGCAAGAGCTGTTTTAAAAAACCCGCCTATTTTGATTTTGGATGAAGCCACTTCTTCACTTGATACAGAAAGCGAGCGCCTTGTTCAGGATGCCATTAACAAAATGATGGAAAACCGTACCAGCATTGTCATAGCACACCGGCTCAGCACCGTTAGGCATGCAGACGAAATTATCGTTCTGCAAAAAGGCGACATTGTTGAGCGCGGCACCCACGAAGAATTGATCGCACAGAATGGCTTTTACAAAAAGCTGGTAGACCTACAGGAAGTAAAATAAAAAGAAGGTTTACAAACTTTGTTTCGTAAAATATTCCCGTTCATGTGTTCACTTTTCAACCCCGCTAATTTTACCCTTCAACACCATTGAGCTTTGTGCATCTTTCTTGGTTTGATATAATATTTAGATATTTGTACAAATATCTAATATTTGAACCTGGTTTTTAAAGCACTGAATGATCCTACCAGAAGGAAAATACTTGAAATGCTCAGGAACAATGATATGACTGCAGGAGAAATTGCCGGGCGTTTTCACATATCCTGGCCGAGCATTTCCCATCACCTTGAACTGTTGAAAAGGTCGGGCCTGGTGATTTCGCAAAAAGAAGGGCAATTTATCTATTACTCCATCAACGCTACCGTGATGGATGAAATATTGAAATGGCTGATCCAGCTTTCTAAAAAAAATAAAATCAAATGAAATCAAAACTGCACTTGCCTGAGCTATTGATTTACTTTGTTGCCATGCTACCGCTTATTTATCTTGGTTTCATTTATCCGCAGTTGCCGACAATTGTTCCTACGCATTTCAGCATTGATGGGAAGCCGGATGGTTTTTCGTCAAAATCCTCTTTATGGATTTGGGTTCCTCTACTGGCAGGCACCAGTATTTTACTTTATCTGCTTATGCGTTTTTTGCCAAAAATCGATCCAAAAAAAAATGCAAAATATTCCACCTCGGCTTTTCATAAAATAGGGGCAGCCCTTGTTCTTTTTCTATGCCTGTTGAATTTTTTCGTCATTCATGCATCGCAAAGCGCAGCGCTTTCATTCCCTAAAGCCATGCCTGTTTTAATGGGAGCGTTCTTTGCCTTTTTGGGCAACTTAATGCCAACATTAAAACCAAATTACTTTGCCGGGATACGCACTCCATGGACTTTAGAGAATGAAGAAACCTGGAGAAAAACACACCATCTTGCAGGCCGATTATGGTTTGCAGGAGGGGTGGTGATTGTGATTGAAAGCCTCCTGTTGCCATTTGCCATTTCTTTTGTAGCAATGATGGCAATTATTTTTATCCTCGTTATTGTCCCTGTTGTTTTTTCGTACAGGTATTATAAATCTCTTCAAAAAAAAGCCGGCTGATACGGCATGGTAATATTTTGACATGATGAATTATTCGGCCAGGGGGTATGGCCAGGGTATTCTGGCTGGCGTAAATAAATTACCTGGCATTGAAGATCACAAATTGATGCAGGACATCTGTCCAAAAAACCAGGGAGGTTAAAGACAGGTTGCAAATAAGAGAACCTAAAACTTCCTCACCATGATTACGCCTGCCACCAATAAAATGACTCCCGCTATTTTTCCCAATGAAATTTCACGCACAGCCACTCCAAGCCAGCCAAACTGGTCGAATAAAATGGAAGCAACCATCTGCCCGGCAATCACCAGGCTAAATGTAAGTATAACACCTAAGCGAGGCATTAATATCACAATGCCCGCCACAAAAAAAGTGCCCAGCAAACCTCCTATCCATATCCACCATGGGTGTTGCTTTGGCTGTAACGCGTGTACATTGAATTGTTTTGCAACCATCAGATACACGAAGAGGGCAATGGTGCCAACAGCGAATGAAACAAATGCAGCATAAACCGGGCTTCCGATCGCTTTTGCCAATTTGGTATTGATGGCTGCCTGAGTAGGGAGAATAGCGCCTAAAGCAAGCGCAGAAATAATCAATAAAATTTTTGATTGCATAAGCTTGTTTTGATCTGGAAAAAATAATTTCTGATTTTGATTTTTTTTGGGGGCAATTTTAGAGGGCTTGTTATTATCTCCATATTTTAAATCAGCAAATAAAAAAGGATTGCTCCCGCAATCCTGGTTTAACTATGTGCTGTTTTAAATTATTTGTTCATCAATTGCTTTGCTTCAATGCTTAGTGTGGCATGAGGAACTGCGCGAAGCCTGGCTTTATCGATCAGCTTGCCGGTAACTCGGCAAATGCCATAAGTCTTGTTTTCAATGCGCATCAATGCCTTTTCCAAATGGTCAATAAAAGTGATCTGGCGGCTCGCCATCTGGCTCAATTGTTCTCTTTCCATGCTCATGCTGCCGTCTTCCATAGTCATGTAGCGGGCATCGTCATTATCGCCGCCCATTTCATCTTTGCGGGTAATCAATCCCTGCAAATAAGCCAGTTCTTTTTTTGCTGCATCCAATTTTTTTGTGATCAACTCCTTAAATTCAGTCAACTCAACATCGGTATATCTCATAATGGGCCCGTTATTTTGTTCTTGTAGTGGTACATCTAAAACTGATTTTGTAAACTCGGGTTCATATTTACGGACAGTTTTAGTTTTAATTTCCGGCATAACAACCTTTACAGGTTTTGCTGGGGCTTCAGGTTTTTTAGGCTGTTGCTTCACAGGCAGAGGCATAGATAGTTTGGCTGTTTCATGTTTTTTTTCTGGTGCCTTTGGCAAAGGTTTTTTAGAAATTTCCTTTTTAACAACCGGCTTGGAATGATCCGTCTTTTTAGGATGTGCCTTGTCTGCAACCTTTTTAAGGGCAGCTTTTTTAGGGGCAGGTTTCTTCGCAACCTTTGCACCGGCGTGCTTTGCTGCAGGTTTGGCAGTAGCTTTCTTTGCCGGAGCAGGTTTTTTTTGTGCGACTTTTTTAGCGGGTTTTGCCGATTTCTTCTTGGTTGCCATGTTGTTAGGCTTTTTTGGTAACTAAAACTTTTAAGGGAATATCATTTACTTCAATTTCAGTGCCACCTGCAATTTCAGGCACAATTTCAAGATCATCTGCCAAAATTTCGGCGCAAATATAGGTATTAAATTGAGTAATGGATTCTTTTAGCGCAGGGGCTTCAGCAACTTTTACAAGTATCTTGTCAGTGAGCTCATAACCATTGTCCTTTCTTATTTTCTGGATCCTGTTCACCAGCTCTCTTGCATTCCCTTCATTCACCAAATCAGGGGTCATGTTCACGTCCAGCGCAACTGTCAGGGCGTTATTATTAGCGACCATCCAGCCCGGCACATCTTCACTCGCTATCTCAACCTCATTAACCTGTAATATTAAGGGTTCGCTATCAATTAACAAAGTATAACTGCCTTCTTTTTCCAATTTGGCAATATCTTCCTGAGAAAAAGCCGCCAATGCCTGTGAAACAGCTTTCATTTTGGGGCCGATCTTTTTTCCAAGCGCAACAAAGTTTGGTTTTATCTTTTTTCTGATGAATCCGTCTGTTTCGGTCAGCAACTGGATTTCTTTAACATTTACCTCGCTTTTGATAAGATCCCCCACCTTTTCGAGCTGGCTTTTCATGCTCGGGCTCAGTACGGGTATAAGCACCCTAAGAAGTGGCTGCCTCACTTTTATATTTACTTTTTTCCTTAATGATAAGATAAGCGATGAGGCATCCTGTGCCAGTTGCATCCTTTCTTCCAAAGCCTCGTCAATAGCCGTTTTGTTTGCTTCAGGAAAATCGGCATGGTGTATGGATTGCACTTTGCTTTTGCCAGTTGCTTCATTAAGGTTGCCAAAAAGCCAGTCCGAAAAGAAAGGCGAAACAGGCGCCATTAATAATGCCACGGTTTCGAGGCATTCATATAAGGTTTGATATGCGCAGATCTTGTCATGTTCATAATCTCCTTTCCAGAAGCGGCGACGGCAAAGGCGCACATACCAATTGCTCAATTGCTCATCTACAAAATTCTCTATGACCCTCCCGGCAACCGTTGGCTCATACTCATCAAAGTTCTCTGTAACCTTTTTTATCAAGGTGTTCAATGAAGAAAGTATCCACTGGTCGATTTCAGGGCGGTCTGAAACGGGAATGTACTTTTCAGAAAAGCTAAACCCATCTACATTGGCATACAGCGCAAAGAACTGATACGTGTTATATAATGTGCCAAAGAATTTACGTTGTACTTCTTTGATGCCATCGATATCAAACTTCATGCTCTCCCAGGGCGAGGCATTAGTGATAAGGTACCAGCGCGTGGCATCAGGGCCAAACTGCCCGATGGTTTTAAAAGGATCGACCACGTTGCCAAGGCGCTTGCTCATTTTGTTTCCGTTCTTATCTAAAACCAACCCATTGCTCACAACGGTTTTGAAAGCACGCCCGTCAACATTTTTTGTTGAAAGATTTGCTTTTTGCAATTCATCGGTTACGCTTTCTTTTATTAATGAACCGATGGCGTGCAATGTATAAAACCAGCCGCGTGTTTGGTCAACGCCTTCGGCAATAAAGTCTGCCGGGTAATTTTGCGCGAAGGTTTCAATATTCTCAAACGGAAAATGCCATTGGGCATAAGGCATGGCGCCGGAATCGAACCAAACATCAATCAAATCCGGAACACGTTTCATCGGTTTACCGGATTGACTGATTAATATAATTTCATCAACAAAAGGCTTATGCAGGTCAAGTTTGTCAGCCATGCATTGTGCGTTGTGAGTGCCTAATAAGCCATCCGCTTTTTTTGATTCAGCCAGCAATTCTTTAATAGAGCCAATACAAATTTCTTCGCTGCCGTCTTCTGTTCTCCATACCGGCAATGGCGTTCCCCAAAAACGGCTGCGGCTCAGGTTCCAGTCAACCATATTTTCCAACCAGTTCCCAAAACGCCCTTCGCCGGTTGATTTTGGCTTCCAGTTGATTTTTTTGTTGAGCTCCACCATCCTGTCTTTTAATGCCGTGGTTTTAATAAACCAGGCATCGAGGGGATAATATAAAATTGGTTTATCTGTTCTCCAGCAGTGCGGGTAGCTGTGCTCGTATTTTTCTATCTTGAATGCGCGGTTTTCTTTTTTTAACTTCACGCAAATGTCAACGTTCACATCAACATAATTCGGATCGTCTTTATAATTCTTTACATAACGGTTGCTGAACTCGCCCAGTCCTTCTACAAATTTTCCCTGTTTATCAACCATTGTTAATATGCCGATATTATATTTCTTCCCAATCTTAAAGTCATCAGCACCAAATGCCGGTGCCGTGTGAACGATGCCGGTGCCGTCTTCTGTGGTAACAAAATCTCCCAACAAAATTTTAAAAGCATTCGGATTATCGGTTTTGTTGGCTTCAAATGGAAGGAGTTGTTCGTAAGAAATGCCTTCGAGTTCTTTTCCTTTGAATTCAGCAAGCACTTCAAATACCCTGATCTTATTGCCAACGGCAACTGGCCCTTCCATAGTGTTTCCTTTTGGGGTACTTGCCCAACCAACTTCACCAGCCCCATTAGATAAAAAATAGGAAGCAAACCTTTCTTTTGTAAGGATTACATTAACAATCTCATTTGTATATGGGTTTTTAGTTTTTACTAGTTGATAAGTAATAGAAGGGCCTACTGTCAGCCCAAGATTAGAAGGCAAAGTCCAGGGCGTTGTCGTCCAGGCAAGGAAAAAAATTTCTTCGGAGCCAATATTGGCTTGATTTTTTAAAGCTTCAAACAAAAATCTGCTCTTTTCATTTTTGCTTGCCCTGAACATCGCCACACAGCTTGTGTCCTTTACATCTTTATATGTTCCCGGCTGGTTCAGCTCATGAGAGCTCAGCCCTGTTCCCGCTGCCGGAGAGTAAGGCTGTATGCTCACATCTTCATACAACCATCCTTTATGATAAAGCTGCTTTAGGATCCACCAAAGTGTTTCAATATAGTTATTTTCAAAAGTGATGTAGGGGTTTTCCAGGTCAACCCAGTAACCCATTTGTTTTGTCAGGTCATCCCACTTGTTTTTATAGCGCAATACTGCTTCACGGCATTTTTTATTATAGTCTTCAACAGAAATTTTTTTCCCTATATCTTCTTTGGTAATGCCCAGCTCTTTTTCGACGCCCAGTTCAACCGGCAATCCATGGGTGTCCCACCCACCTTTGCGCTTCACCTGGAAACCTTTCATGGTTTTGTAGCGGCACACCAGGTCTTTCAGCGTCCTGGAGATGACATGGTGTATGCCCGGCATTCCGTTAGCGCTTGGAGGCCCTTCATAAAAAACAAAAGGGGTTGCCCCTTCACGAAGTTCAACGCTTTTCTCAAAAGCCAGACCGGCTTCCCATTTACCAAGAACTTCACGGCCAATTAAGGGCAAATTTAACTGTTGGTATTCACGATATTTTGCAGGCATAGTAAAAATCAGGAGCCTTTTTAAAAAATGTGTGCAAAGTTACGGAGAAATAAAAGCAAAAAAGCGAAGGGCCGCTATGTTCAAGGCAATAAAATCAACAAAGAGTAAAAATATGATGCAGCTTTATTGGATTCCAAGGTTCGTTAATAACTTGCAAAAAGCATTCAAGTTTCTGCACAATGAACCTTGGTTATCCACATTTGCCTGCTTTGGCATAATTTATGTTTTTAACTACCCAACAATATCTAAACTTTTGAAAAACTTCCAATATTCTTAAAAAAGATTACAACTATTTGATTCTTATCTACTACTAACAAGTCAACTATAAAATTATTCCTGTAATAGCTACATTACATGAAAAACCTTTTCTACGGTTTAGGGTTTAGGGGTTAAAAAGGGGGGTATTCCTACTCCCCTTCCTTTATTGGCTCTTCGTAGACAAATTTTTCTAGTCCGTAACCACCCGTTTTTAATCTCTTAATATTTTTAGGGAAGACCCTTTTGTTCACAAAGATTAGTTAATTGCCAATTCCATGAATTGCTGTTCGGTTTAAGCCAATGTTCTTGAAAAACGCCTTTTTTACCCCCTGTCTGATAAAGCCTCCTTTATGGAGGTTTTTTCATTGCCTGTGCATGGAATATCGAAAACTTGCCCACAGGTTATTTGGGCATGAAATGCAGGAAGGGGATCGTTAAAACACACAAAGCAGAAAACGAAGAGCAAAAAGCGGATTCAGCTTTCTTTCCCTGACCTGATGTTTTTATAGATTTTTATAGCCACCATCAGTATAATAATAAATAATATGAGGCCAGCTATGCCCCATATAAAGCTGATGCTTTGCTTCACTACTGCAAGCATGGTAATAGCCACCAAAAGAACAGTGGCCACCTCGTTCCAAATGCGAAGCTGTTGCGAAGTATATTTATAAATGCCTTTCATTTGCTGTACGAAAATGATATGCAGGGAAATAAAATAGAGGTAAAGAAGAAAAACAAAGATCAATTTTATCAGCAGCCATCTGCCCGTTTCAGCAAACAAAAACTTATCCCATCCTTCGTAGAACATTACAGTGAGGCCAAATATCAGCGTAAGTATTGCCGATGGGATAGTTATGACATACCATAAGCGCTTCATCATAATCTCGAATTGCCGGTGCAATAGTTTTTTAGCTTCCATGCTTTTGTTTTCGGCTTCCACATTATATATAAAAAGACGTGGCATATAAAAAATACCGGCGAACCAGGTAATGACAAAAATGATATGAAGTGCTTTTAAATACAAGTTTTCAGTTTAGTGTTTTAGTCCGTGGAGATGCATGCCCGATCAACATGCTAGCCGACCACAAACCATGAATTACAAACTTAATAACATTCCTGTTTCTCCTTTTGTATAATTGTTGATCCAGCCTGCTATTGCTTTGACCCAAAGAGGATTTGTATTAAGGCAGGGCACCATCTCAAAACTATCCCCACCCGCCATTAAAAAAGTCTCCTTCCCCCTTTCCGCAATTTCTTCAAGAGTTTCCAGGCAATCGCTCACAAATGCCGGGCAAACAACCAATAGTTTTTTTATGTTTTCCTTTGGCAGTTCTTGCAACCTTACATCAGTAAATGGTTGAAGCCAGCCTTTACCCAACCTTGATTGAAAAGAAATGCTGAACTTTTCCTTTGGGATATCTAATTTTCCTGTAACCAGCCTGGTGGTTTCAAAAACCTGGTGGCGGTAACAGGTAATATGGGCAGGAGAAAAAACATTACAGCAATCATTCCGTTGAAAGCAATGGCCGCCTGTGCTGTCGCTTTTTTTAATATGCCGTTCGGGGATCCCATGATAGCTAAAAATGATATGATCATACTCTTTCTGCACATAAGGGCGTATGCTTTCGCTTAATGCATCAATATAATTTTCCTCATTATAATAAGGTTTAATAAAACTTAACCTGAAGGGATATTTGCCTTTAGCATGAACTGCCTTAGCATGCTCAACCGCAGTTTCATAAGATGACATGGCATAATGGGGGTACAATGGAACGGCAAGCACTGCTTCAAGCCCTTCTATCCTTTCCATCAGGCTATCATAAGCAGCCTTTACCATGGGGTTGCCGTAACGCATGGCAATCTCTACGGGCAGTCCTACTTGTTTTTGCAATGCTTGTTGCAATTGTTTGGTGAACACAATCAACGGAGAGCCGTCTTTGGCCCAAATGGTTTTATACGCTTCCGCAGATTTCGGCGCCCGGAAAGGAACGATGATCCCCCCAACTAAAAGCATGCGAAATAAAAAGGGATAATCGATCACACGGCCATCCATCAGGAATTCCATCAAATACCTGCGCACATCCTTCACTTCAGTGGAATCAGGAGAGCCAAGGTTCATTAATACAATTCCCGTTTTATTGATATCTGTCATGTTGAAGATGATCGTTTGCAAATGTAATCACTGAATGCCTGTTAACTACTTTTTTGTTAAAGCAATTGTCTAGGCAGAAGAGGCTGATGCACCAAAAAAAATTGCCTTCCTGCACGATGCTGCTCATATTATTATTTGACCAAGATCATATTGACAAATGACACTATTATGACATAAAAATTAGCCAGTAAAATTCAGGGAATTTATTTTTGCGTACGCATTTAAAGAACTAAAATGGGAAGCAAACCGGCAGAAGTATCAAAATTTTTTATCGCTGGCATCAACTATAAAAAAACAGACGCAGAAGCAAGGGGACAGTTTGCTATTAGTAACGAACAATACAAAAACATTCTTTCCACAGCCCCCGGATATGGCGTGAATGGTTTGTTCATCCTTTCAACATGCAATCGTACAGAAATTTATGGTTTTGCTGAAAATGCGTCAGCCCTGATTGATCTGCTTTGCTCACAAACAAAAGGACTGAAAAATGTTTTCACAGAATTATCGTATGTAAAGAATGGCCTCGAAGCTGTTGAACATTTGTTCAACGTGGCCGCCGGGCTGGACTCGCAAATTTTGGGAGATTATGAAATCGTGGGGCAAATTAAGCAAGCTGTAAAGTTTGCCAAAGAGCATAGCAGCATTAATGCTTTTATTGAAAGACTATTCAACAGTGTGCTGCAATCTTCAAAAGCCATAAAAAACAAAACCGAATTAAGCGGGGGCACAGTTTCTGTTTCCTTTGCCGCAGTTCAATTTATTAAAGAGAATATAGAGTTTCCCGCCCACAAAAAAATTTTATTGGTCGGCACAGGAAAAATCGGGCGCAACACCTGCAAAAACCTGGTTGATTATCTCGGAACAAAAAAAATAACGCTCATTAACCGGTCAGGTGAAAAGTCTTCTTTACTGGCAGAAGAAATGGAATTGTCCACTGCTGCATTTGAAGATATGGATAAAGAGGTAAACCTTGCTGATATTATTATTGTTGCTACCAATGCTGAGCAGCCTATCATCAAAAAATCTGGCCTGATTGGTTCGAAAAAGAAATGCCTGATTGATTTGTCCATCCCAAATAATATTGAGGCTTCAGTTAAAGAATTGCCTCATATTATGCTGGTAAATGTAGATGAGCTTTCAAAAATAAATGATGCCACTTTGCAAAAACGCGAAGCGGAAGTGCCCAAGGCCAAAGCCATTATTGATCAGCATCTTTTTGAGTTTATGGAATGGCATGACATGCGAAGGAATGTGCCACTGCTGAAAGCTGTCAAATCAAAGCTCAACCAAATTCATTCTTCTTCTTTGCTTTCAGCGCCAATTAACACCATCTCTTCTATGCCCGATGCAGAAGAAAAAATACAACGCATTATTAATGGAATGGCATTAAAGATGCGCCACCAAAATACCCAAGGCTGCCAATTCATTGAAGCGATTAATGATTTCATACAGCCAGCATAAATTAATTTTGCGAATGGCGGCTTGTTAACGATGAAATGTATTAAAATTGCCGGCCATTCCCCCACATGCAGCAATATTTAAAAATAGGGACCCGCGAAAGCCACCTGGCCATTTGGCAAGCTACACTGGTAAAAAATTTACTGAAGGAGCACAAGATTGCTGCTGGCCTGGAATTCATAAAAAGCGAAGGGGATATCGATCTGCAAACGCCATTGTATGAAATGGGAGTACAGGGCATTTTTACAAAAACACTGGACACAGCATTGGTAAACAAAAAAATTGACATTGCTGTTCATTCAATGAAAGATGTGCCAACACAATTGGCCTTTGGCATTGTTCAGGCTGCGGTGTTGAAGAGGGGCAGTTATAAAGATATTCTTGTGAAACATGAAAAGCCTGGTGTGAATATCGATGAACTGCTGGCTTCTTTCACCTCACACCTTACCATCGCTACCAGCAGCATCCGTCGCAAAGCGCAATGGCTTCATCGTTATCCAGATCATAAGATTGAAAACCTGCGTGGCAATGTGAACACACGACTGAACAAAATAACAGAAAGCTATTGGGATGGCGCAATCTTCGCAGCAGCAGGATTAGAGCGCATCTGCCTTCGCCCAAAAAAATCGATTGAACTGGATTGGATGCTGCCTGCTCCGTCCCAGGGCGCCATTGTGGTTGTATGCAGGGAGGAAGATGAAGAAACGAAACAAAAATGCGCACTGTTGAATGATGAAGAAACTGCAACCTGTACAAAAATTGAAAAAGACTTTTTAAGGGCCTTATTAGGCGGGTGTTCAACACCCATCAGTGCCTTGGCTGAAATTGAAAAAGATGAGCTTTTTTTTAGGGGAAATATTTTATCGCTCGATGGGCGGCAAAAAAAAGAAATAGAGAAAATATTGCCTGTTTCTATGGCAGCTAATCTCGGCGCAGAGGCGGCAAAAGAATTGCTGGAGAACGGAGGGCAGGAAATCGCAAACAGCATCCGAAATGCAACAAAATAGCATCACGATATTATCAACTCAACACCTTCAGCCCATCCTGCTTACAGAAGCAGCTAAAAAGAATGTAGTAATTGAAACCATTCCATTTATTGAAACTGAAGCAATTATTGACCAGCGCATAAAAACGAAAATCACAGATCTTGCGAAAGCTGCAAATATCATTGTTTTTACCAGCAGGAACGCAGTTGAAGCAGTAACAAGTTATTTGCAGGGAACTATACCCGGATGGAAAATTTTCTGCATTGGCTCTGCAACAAAAAAATCAGCATCAGGATACTTCGGGAAAAATGCAATCCTTGCAACAGCAGGTTCGGCAGGCAATCTGGCTGATGTGATCGTTAACAAAAAAGAAGTATCGTCAATAACATTTTTTTGCGGGAATCAACGAAGGGCAGAATTGCCTGAAAAACTTAAGCAAAATGGGATTGAAGTAACTGAAATCGTTGTTTATAAAACACTTGCTTTGACACAGAAAATTTTAAAGAATTATGATGCCATATTGTTTTACAGCCCAAGCGCAGTAAACAGCTTTTTTGAAAAGAATAATCCCGGGCCGCAAACCATTTTATTTGCCATTGGCAATACCACTACAAAAGAAATAAAAAAATACACTAACAATAAAATAGTGGTTGCCGACAAACCTTCGAAGAAGTTATTAGCAGAACAAGCGATAAACTATTTTATCAATTGCCCGTTTCACCGTTGACCATTTGTTATTATGAAACTAAAGAACGATTTATTATTACGGACATTAAGAGGAGAGCACACTGAGCGAGCTCCTGTGTGGATGATGCGGCAGGCAGGCAGGTACTTGCCGGAATATATGAAGCTTCGTGAAAAGCATGACTTTTTTACAAGGGTACAAACGCCGGAACTTGCAGCAGCCATTACGATTCAGCCGATTGACATTATTGATGTTGATGCAGCAATCTTATTTTCAGACATACTTGTAGTTCCGCAGGCAATGGGGTTGGAGGTGCAATTGATCGAGAGCAAAGGCCCATTGCTTCCTGAGCCGGTTAAAACACAAAACGACTTGAAGAGAATTTGTGTGCCTGATGTAAATGAAAGATTGCATTATGTTTTTGATGCTGTCAAACTCACCAAAAAAGAATTGAATGGCCGTGTGCCATTAATTGGTTTTGCTGGCGCACCATGGACATTGCTTTGTTATATGGTTCAGGGAAAAGGCTCTAAAACTTTTGATGAAGCAAAAGCATTTTGCTATTCATGCCCCGATCTTGCACACCAATTGTTGCAAATGATCACTGATACAACAATTGCATATTTAAAAGAACAGGTAAAAGCAGGGGCTGATGCAGTACAAATTTTCGACAGTTGGGGCGGCTTATTAAGCAAAGCTGATTTTGAAAATATTTCGTTGCCATACATCAGGCAAATAGTTTCGGCGTTAAAAGATGAAACGAAAGTCATCATTTTTGCAAAAGGTGCATGGCAAAGCCTAAAAGAAATGAAAGAAACCGGTGCAGCCTGCCTGGGAATTGATTGGTGCATTGAGCCGGAAGCTGCGCGCAGTTTTTCGGGTAGCGACATTTGCCTTCAGGGAAATTTCGATCCTGTAAAATTGCTGTCGCCAATACCTGTCATAAAAAAAGAAGTAAGGCTAATGATGAAAGGTTTTGGAAAAGGAAAACATATTGCTAATCTTGGCCATGGTATTTTGCCAACCGTGCCCGTAGATCATGCAAGAGCGTTTGTTGGTGCGGTAAAAGAATACCGCTTCGAATAAATTTTCTTCAGATTAAAACAGAACCAAATGAGACCGTCATTCATTCTTTTCCCAATCTTTTTTTTATCCACGGGTTTTTTGTGTGCTCAAAACCTGTACATGCCGCGCAACATCAAGCTTGCTTATCAAAATGAAACACGTTCATTGACCGGGGCGCCGGGAAAAAATTACTGGCAAAACGAAGGAGTATATAACATTGAAGAAACAATTCATCCCGACACAAAATCAATTTCAGGAGCAGAAAAAATTATCTACTCGAACAACAGCCCCGACACTCTAAAAATGATTGCGATCCGCTTTGTAAACAATATTCATAAACCACAGGCGCCGAGATCCGGTTTTTACAGCGCGGGCTTTCTTGATTCAGGTTTGCATATTTCTGCTTTTAAAATTAATGGCGATGCCTATGACATTAACAGTGCAGGATGGAGCACGGTTAACCCGGTAAGATTAAAGTCGGCAATTATGCCTCATTCAAAAACAATATTGGAAATTGAATGGGATTATCCTTTATCAAAACAAAGCGGTCGTGAAGGGCAAATTGATTCTGCAACTTTTTATTGTGCCTATTCTTATCCACGCGTTTCTGTATATGATGATTACAATGGTTGGGATATGTTGCCGCATTTTGACAGGCAGGAATTTTATAATGATTTCAACGATTACACTTTGGCTGTTACGGCACCGAAAAATTTTGTTGTATGGGCAACGGGAGATTTTTTAAATGCTGATGAAGTACTGCACCCGGAAATTGCACATCGATTAAAAACATCTTATACATCAGACAGCGTAATTCATGTTGCAACACTCGATGAAATGCAACAACAAAAAGTTACGCAGCAAAACAATTGGAATACGTGGAAGTTTAAAGCCAACCACATTACTGATGTGTGTTATGCTGTAAGCAATCATTACTCATGGGATGCAGGCAGCACAGTTGTTGATACAAAAACAAACCGCAGGGCAAGCATGCAGGCTGCATATAATAACAGCTCAGAAGATTTTCATCATTCCGTTGAATGGGGAAAGTATGCGTTGAAATTTTTTTCAACACAATATCCCGGAGTCCCATATCCTTTTGTAAAAATGACAGCGTTTCAGGGTTTTGCTGATATGGAATACCCGATGATGGTGAACGATGCGCATGTAAGCAACATGGCCTTTGCGCAATTGTTGCAAGACCATGAAATGGCGCACACTTATTTTCCATTTTATATGGGCATTAACGAAACACGTTATGCATACATGGATGAAGGCTGGGCTACCACATTTGAATATTTAATTGGCATTGATGAAGTAGGAAAAGAACAAGCAGATAAAACGTACAAAAATTTCAGGATACGTAGATATATAAGCGATCCCTCAACAGAAGAAGACCAGCCGATTATCACCATGTCGACACAAGTGAGCGGCTCAGGTTATGGAAACAATTCTTATGGCAAAGCTTCTTTATCTTATCTCGCATTAAAAGATTTGTTGGGCGATGATTTGTTTAAAAAAGCTTTGCATCATTACATGGATAACTGGAATGGCAAACACCCTATTCCATGGGACTATTTTTATTCAATGAACACAGGCTCCGGGCAGAATTTGAATTGGTTTTTCAATAATTGGTTTTTCACCAATAATTATATTGATTTAAAAATAAAAAATGTCCAATCAAAAAACAATAAAACCACCGTAACCATTGAAAACGTTGGCGGGTTTGATATTCCGTTTGATGTTGTATTGACAACAAAAAACGGCAAAGAAAAAAGACAACATTTCACACCGGCAGTTTGGAGCAAGAATGAAGAAACAATCAGTATTTCAATAGCTAACAGTGATGCGTTAACATCAGTAACTGTTGATGGAAATATTTTTATGGATGCAACACCGGATGATAATGTTTTCAAATTATGACGCATAAGACTGAAACAAAAGAATTTCGTGGCAAATGGATTGATTTTATCCATAAACTGCAGGATAAAATTTGCAGGGCGCTGGAAGATATTGACGGAAAAGCAAAATTCAGTGCAGAAGAATGGGTACGCAACCCGGATGGCAAAGGCGGCGGCGGTATAACAAAAGTTATTCAGCATGGATATGTTTTTGAAAAAGGTGGAGTAAATACCTCTGTTGTTTATGGAAAACTTTCGCGCAAAATGCGTGAAGTGCTGCACATTCCTTTGTCGTCGCCCGAAGCAACCTGGTTTGCTGCGGGGATCAGCTCTGTAATTCATCCTTTAAATCCATTTGTTCCAACCATACATTTTAATTACCGTATGTTTGAGTTGTATGATAAAGATGGCAGATTATGCGATAGGTGGTTTGGCGGCGGTACGGATCTTACGCCTTATTATTTGTTTGACGAAGATGCTGTTCATTTTCATTCAATATTAAAAAAAGCGTGCGACAAGTTTGATGAAAAATTATACCCATTGTTCAAGCATAATTGCGATGAATATTTTGTGAACACACACCGCAACAATGAGCGCAGAGGTATTGGTGGAATTTTTTATGACCACAAAAAAGAGGATGGTGACCATGATGCTGATTTTTGGTTTGGATTAGCGCAAGCTTGCGGCAAAGCTTTCATTGATGCATACGTTCCTGTCGTTGAAAAAAGAAAAAATATTTCGTTCACTAATGACAACAAATACTGGCAGGAAATAAGAAGAGGTCGATATGTTGAGTTTAATTTGGTTCACGATCGCGGAACTTTATTCGGCCTGAAAACAAATGGGAGAACAGAAAGCGTTTTGATGAGCCTTCCGCCAACAGTGAGGTTCGAATATAACCATCAGCCCCAGAAAGGTATGCCTGAAGCAGATTTGCTCAATGTGTGCTTAAACCCAAGAGACTGGGTTTAATTAACCGCAATGGCGCGAAAAATTCCGAAAAAGGGCAAAGAACATAAATAAAAAACTTACATAGCAAAATAATTTTTATGTACCTACAAAAACGAAACAGGATCTTGCGACAATCACCCGCAATCCGTTCGCTGGTTGCTGAAACAACATTGACCCCTAACGATTTCATTGTACCGTTATTTATTGATGAAGGCAAAAATGCAGAAACTGAAATTGCCTCCATGCCCAATTATTATCGCCGCTCCCTGGATTTAACGACAAAAGAAGTGAAAGCGCTTTGGGGCTTGGGTTTGAAAAGTGTTTTGCTTTTCATTAAATGCAAAGAAGAGCAGAAAGACAACACCGGGAAAGAAGCATGGAACAAAAATGGGTTGATGCAGCGCAGCATCAGGGCTATTAAAGATGCGGTGCCTGAAATGCTGGTAATGACAGATGTGGCGCTTGACCCTTATTCATCATTCGGCCATGATGGTATCGTGAGGGATGGAGAGATCATGAATGACGAAACCGTGGAAGCGCTGGTACAAATGAGCATCAGCCATGCAGAAGCGGGCGCTGATTTTGTTGCGCCCAGTGATATGATGGATGGCAGGGTCTGCGCAATCAGGAAAGGCCTGGAAGAAAACAATTTTACGAAAGTGGGCATCATGAGCTACAGCGCCAAATATGCTTCTTGCTTTTATGGCCCTTTTCGCAATGCGCTGGATTCAGCCCCGGGATTTGGAGACAAGAAAACCTACCAGATGAATTATGCCAACAGGATTGAGGCCCTTAAAGAAACCCTGATGGATGTGGAAGAAGGTGCTGACATCGTAATGGTGAAACCAGCGCTGGCTTACCTCGATATTATCCGGGAAGTGAAAAATACGGTACAGGTTCCAGTGAGCGCTTACAACATCAGCGGCGAATATGCCATGATAAAAGCTGCTGCAAAAATGGGATGGATTGATGAGGATAAAGCCATCCTTGAAACATTAACATCCATCAAAAGGGCAGGAGCTGATTTGATTGCCACCTATTTTGCCAAAGATGCAGTGAAATTGCTATCTGCATAAAATATAAGCGCATCCCATGGCAGCACAACTAAATTAGAATTATACAAACTTAAGCTGCCAGGCGGTGCTGACTCAAAAATGGAAAAAAATCTTATACAAAAATATAATATCCCAGGGCCTCGATATACCAGTTACCCGACTGTTCCCTACTGGGATGAGCAGTCTTTTACAGTTGATGAATGGAAACCCACATTGCTGAAAAGTTTTGAAGAGAGCAATGATAAAGAAGGCATAAGCCTCTACATCCATTTGCCTTTTTGCGAAAGCCTATGTACTTTTTGTGCCTGCCATAAAAGAATTACCAAACAACATGGCGTTGAAACACCGTACATAGAAACCGTTCTGAAGGAATGGCAAATGTATGCAAGCCTGGTGGGCGGGAAAATAAGAATAAAAGAGCTGCACCTTGGCGGCGGAACGCCAACTTTTTTCAATCCGGATAATTTAAAATACCTCCTGGAAAAAATTTTTGCAGCAGCTGATGTCGGCCCGAATCCTGAATTAAGTTTTGAAGGGCACCCGAACAATACAACCTCATGTCACCTGAAAACCCTGCACGGCCTTGGTTTCAGAAGAGTAAGTTTTGGCGTGCAGGATTATGACAGCAAAGTACAGCACACCATTAACCGCATTCAGCCATTTGAAAAAGTGAAAGCAGTAACTGAAGCTGCAAGGCAGATCGGCTACAAAAGCATCAGCCACGACCTGGTTTTTGGGCTTCCCTTTCAAACATGGGAATCCATGTCGGCAACCATTGAAAAAACCAAATCATTAAAACCAGACCGCATCGCATTTTATTCTTATGCGCACGTGCCATGGGTCAGGGGGGTTGGGCAAAGAGGTTTTGACGAGAACGACCTTCCTTCGCCTGAGCAGAAAAGAGAGTTATACGAAAAAGGTAAAAAACTGTTGAGCGAACTGGGCTATATTGAAATTGGAATGGATCATTTTTCTTTACCAACAGATTCGCTTTATCAATCAATGCTTGATAAAACCATCCATCGCAATTTTATGGGTTATTCTTCATCTTCCACGAAACTGATGATTGGCTTGGGCATGTCGGCCATTAGCGATAGCTGGTACGCTTTTGCACAGAACGACAAATCAGTTGAAGGTTATGAAAAAAGAATCCATAATGGGGAGCTGCCAATCTTCAAAGGGCACAAGTTAAACGAGGAAGACTTAATCGTGCGCAGGCATATCCTTAACCTCATGTGCCTGCTGGAGACCTCCTGGGAAAATGAAGAAATGGACCTGCCGGAAATGACCGAAATCCTTGCCCGTTTACAGGAAATGCAGCAGGACGGGCTGATCCAAATCACCGGCAAGCGTTTGAGCATAACCGAAAAAGGCAGGGCCTTTGTGCGCAATATTGCTATGGCATTTGACTTAAGGATGATCCGCAAACAACCACAAACAAAAATTTTTTCTATGACAGTTTAGCGTTTCATAACCCGTGCCCTGCTCCTATCTTTGCATGTGATACCGTTCTATGTATTAAAAATATTATTTTAAAAAAAATTTACATATTTTGAATACCCATGATAAATTCCTGAAAGAAGAATTCCAGATTGAACGTATTGCATTTTTCAGCGATGCGGTTTTTGCTATTGCCATTACTATATTGATCGTTGAAATTAAAGTCCCGGAAATTCATAACAACAGCAGTGAACCACCAGACCTTCAGCTAATCAATTCTTTATTGAACGAGACTTTGCAAAAGTTTATCGGCTTCATAAATAGTTTTTTTGTTATCGGGCTGTACTGGATGGTCCATCATCGTTTGTTCAACCACATCATTCATTATAACCGAAAGCTGATGGCAATCAATCTTGGCTTTCTTTTGTCAATTGTAATCATGCCTTTCAGCACCGCTTTTCTGAGCGATTATTTTCTTATTCGCGCACATACGCCGCTCGCTTTTTATACATTAAATATTTGTTTTGTCGGTTACATGAGCTATCGCTTGTGGAAACTTGTCTCAAATCCAAAAAATCATCTTAGCCATGGCCTTGAAAACAAAATTTTATTGCACTATAACACCATCCGCGCATTTCTCATTCCTTCCGTTTTTGTACTAATATTTGGAATTTCCTTTTTGTCCCCTTTGGTTGCTTACCTTTCTTTGCCACTATTGCCTTTTGTAAGTTTTTTTATCAACAGGCATTACAAAAAAAAATATCCTGAGCTGATGAAAGAACATCTTTCAGAAAGCTGAATAAAGAATATCGAATAATATGCATACCAGTAAAAGCCAGCAATTGTTCTCCCGTGCACAGCAATCCATCCCCGGGGGAGTGAACTCTCCCGTTCGTGCTTTTAAAAGTGTGGGCGGGACGCCGCTTTTCATTAAAAAAGCAAAAGGAGCTTACTTATATGATGCGGATGACAATAAATACATCGACTACATTGCATCATGGGGGCCGATGATACTTGGCCATGCGCACGAAGAAGTTGTAAAAGCAATACAGGAGCAAGCGCTCGGCTCCACTTCTTATGGAGCCCCAACAGAACTGGAAATTGAAATGGCAGAGCTGATAAAAAGCATGGCCCCTAATATTGATTTGATACGCATGGTCAGTAGCGGGACCGAGGCTTGCATGAGCGCAATCAGGTTAGCACGCGGTTACACCGGAAAAAATAAAATCATCAAATTTGAGGGCTGTTATCATGGCCATGCAGATTCATTCCTGGTAAAAGCGGGAAGCGGTGTGGCCACATTGAATATCCAGTCAGTTCCCGGAGTTACATTAGGTGTGGCAAACGATACCCTCACTTGTGCTTACAACGATTTAAAAGCGCTTGAGAAATTAACTGAAGAACACAAAAACCAGGTTGCCGCCATTATTGTAGAGCCTGTTGCGGGAAATATGGGCTGTATACTGCCACAACCAGGTTTTTTACAAGAATTGAGAAGTATATGCAATGATAAAAACATCCTGCTCATTTTTGATGAAGTGATGACAGGGTTCCGCCTGGCGCCCGGTGGCGCTCAGGAAAAAATAAAAGTAAATGCAGACCTGGTTACTTACGGAAAAGTTATTGGCGGAGGCATGCCTGTTGGCGCATTTGGAGGAAAGAAAAAAATTATGGAGCATATTGCCCCCCTCGGCAGTGTTTACCAGGCAGGCACTTTAAGCGGCAACCCCATTGCAATGATTGCCGGTTATACTACTCTAAAAATTTTAAAAAATAACCGGCACATTTATCACGAGCTGGAAGAAAAAACCATTTACCTGCGCGATAACCTGCACAGGGTTTTTCTCGAAACAAAAATCCCATTCGTAATTAACCAATTCGGCTCTATGATCAGCGTGCATTTCAGCAATCATGCGGTGAATGATTTCGCAAGTGCTGCATCTGCTAATAATGAGCTCTTCAAAAAATATTTTCATGCCATGCTGAAGCGTGGGGTATATCTCCCGCCATCGGCATTTGAAAGCTGGTTCCTGAACAATGCACTGACGAGAGAAGACCTTGATAAAACCATCCAGGCAACTTCTGAAAGTTTGAAAGAAATCATTTAATTTGAACCATTATAGGCCTGCTGAAGAGTAAGGCTTTTTAAAATAGTTACCAGGTTAATTTACTCCAGTATGAATAAAGCCAGGCTTGAAGCATTTAGCGATGGCGTGTTCGCCATCATCATCACCATCATGGTGCTCGAAATAAAAGTTCCGCATGGTGAAAACCTTGTTGCCCTTAAACCATTAATACCAGTGATGTTAAGCTATATGCTAAGCTTTGCGTATGTCGGTATTTACTGGGTCAATCATCATCATCTTCTTCACACAGCAAAACAAGTGAATGCGGGAATTTTGTGGTCGAACCTGTTCCTTCTTTTCTGGCTTTCGCTGGTGCCTGTTGCTACCGAATGGATGGGCGAAACAAATTTCCACGCATATCCCGTAGCTGCTTATGCCTTATTGTTATTGCTTAGCGGCAGCGCTTTTTATGTCCTTTCCATGCATATCCAAAAGAAAAATGAGTTCAGCAAAGAAATGATCAGTGTGTTCGACGGCTTAAAAAGAAAGTCTGTTTATTCAATAATTGCATACATCGCTGCACTCATTTTAGCATTTATTAACACCACCATTTCTGAAGTGTTGTTTTTTTTAGTTGCCGCTTCATGGTTTATCCCGGATAAAAAGATAGAGCTTGCACTGGGTGGCGATTAAAATTTTCAAGCATGGATTATTCGCTTATCATAACAAATATTTCAAAGCATATCTCTCTGTCGCCTGGGGAAGAGAAATATTTTGTTGCTTTATTGAAAGAAAAAAAACTAAAACGAAAAGATTTCCTGCTGCGGGAAAATGAAGTGTGCACACAAACTGCATTTGTGGTAAAAGGCTGCCTTCGGGGCTACACCATTGACAAAAGCGGGTTTGAGCATGTGTTGCAATTTGCCCCGCCCGACTGGTGGATCTCCGACATGTACAGTTTTATTTCCCGGCAACCAGGCAATCTTAACATAGATGCCTTGGAAAATACAGAAGTGCTTTTAATATCCAGAGATGACCGCGAAAAATTGTTTATTAATATCCCAAAATTTGAACGCTTTTTTCGCATTCTTTCAGAAAACGCACTGGTGGTGCTTCGCCGCCGGTTAATTGATAATATGAGCCTCACAGCACAGGACCGATTTGCCGAATTCTGCAAACATTATCCAACGCTGATCGAACATCTTCCGCAAAAAATGATTGCATCATATATTGGCGTTACCCCTGAATTTCTAAGCAAAGTGAAGGCAGATTATTTCCGAAAATTGTGAATCTCATTTTATCAAGTACATCCGCATTTCTTAATCTACCTTATTGCATACGCAGTACTTTATTCGGAAATTTGTGGAAGAAAAATATAATGATGACGAACACAGTACTACATAAAGCAGAGACCCGCGGACATGCCGATCATGGTTGGCTCAACAGTTATCACACATTCAGTTTTGCAAACTATTATGATCCTGAACGCATTCACTTCGGTGCACTGCGCGTGCTGAATGACGATACCGTTGCAGAGGGAAAAGGTTTCGGAAAGCACCCGCACGAGAATATGGAAATTATTTCCATTCCTTTGGAAGGAGACCTGCAACATGAAGACAGCATGGGAAATATTGCAGTAATAAAAAAAGGCGATATACAGGCCATGAGTGCCGGCACCGGTATTTTTCACAGTGAATTCAACAAAAGCAAGGATACGCCTGTAAAGTTTTTGCAGATATGGATATTCCCGAATAAAAAAAATGTGCAGCCCCGCTATAGCCAGGTTACTTTACAGGAAAATGAGCGGCATAATAAATTACAGCAAATAGCAACCCCAAAAGCAGAAGACGGCGTTGCGTGGATACACCAGGATGCATGGTTGCATATCGGCAAATTCGACAAAGATTTTTCTACTCATTATACATTGAAGAAAAAAGAGAATGGCATTTATGCATTTGTACTGGAAGGAGGTATTTCCATTGATGGGCAACAACTCAATAAAAGAGATGGGTTTGGGATTTGGGATACTGGCAACATTTCTATCAAGGCAAATACACAGAATGCTGAATTGTTATTGATGGAAGTGCCAATGACAGTATAAGCCCACACCACCACTTTTATCCGCTGCTAACTTAAATATGTAATAGTACGGGTGTTAAAAAATACAAGCTAAAAATAAGTAGATAGCCCCAAGCTGAACCCTGCGGTTGAGCCAATATTATCTCCAATGGTATTTCCCGTAATGTCCCGTTGCATTTGATGGCGGTAATTAAAACGCAACACGGTTTGCGGTGTTGGGCGAAAGCTTATCGCAGGCATCACGCTCCACAATTCATTGTACATTCTTTTTCCAGTGGACTGGAAATGGCCTACATTCCAATCTACATATTCACCGCGCAGCGCAATATTCAGGGTAGCGTTCTCCCATCCAAGAATTTTGCCGCTCACAATCGGTTGCACCACATCAATGAATCCACCAAACTGCTTTTGGGCATATTGTTCTGAATAATTGGGCGGCACCTGTACATTAACCCATGCCCATTCCGTAACAATATTTGTATTAAGCTTTGGGATTTTTGTATTGAAATCAATATCAAAAACATTAACCTTCCTTTTATTATCAATGGTAGTGCCTTGCACTTGCCAGGTATTGTACACATCGCTCATAAAAGACAAGCCAAGTTCTCCGATCTTTTCGTTACGAACAGAAATTTTTCCTGAATACAACGGCTCCCCGCTTGCGCTTGAGGTGAACCTTCCCGTGTTGCTTTTAGCCGCAGGAAGAAAAGTTTTCCCTTCAGGATTATCAATAATCAGATCATTAAAGCCACCTGTTAAATAAAATTCGTAGCCAAACATCCAGTCATTTATATACTGTTTTCCATAAATACCGAAACCTGTGTTGTTCCATGTGCCGGGCAGCATTTGGGTCATGGCTATAGGCCGGTCAGTAAATTCCCACTTGGGTCCATCGTGGTTTTGGTTGAAAGCGCCGATAGGGTTAACGATAATGCCCCCGCGAAGATTCAAAAGCGGGTGCAGCTCAATATCAAGTGCTGCATATTCCATTTCAAACTCGCCGCCTGCTGATGCCTGGTCGGGATCGCCCTGGGGATCATTTTCATACTCTATTTCTGAAAGGAATTTTATTCTTTTTGCGATAGTAGAAGCCACGAAAAGGCTGAACCTTCGAAACTGAAACTGGTGGCCAACAGTAGTCCCGGAATGCGAAACATACTGCCAGTTCGATTCCACATAGCCCCCAATGGACACGGGCAATTTGCCCAGTTTAAGAAAAGGCCTTTCATAAATAGCATCCATTGTTAACCCGGCTTTCGCGCTGTCTTGTGAAGAAATTTTAAGCAGGCTGCTATCTATTTGTGCATTTGATCTGCAAAATGAAAAAATAAAAAAAAGCAGTAAAGAAAAAGATAAAGCTATTTTCATTTTAAGGAAATATTTATTTGATCTTGTTTCACAGTAACCGGAAATGACCTCAGGTTTACGCTTGCCGGCCCGTTTTGAACTATTCCATGATTGCTAAATTCGCTACCATGCGCCGGGCATTGCAGTTTATCACCGAATACTTGTAATTCCGCCCCCTGGTGCGTGCACCTCATCAACAATGCTGAATATTCATTTTCATTTAACCGATAAAGGCATATCGGGTACTGCAATTTTTCATTTTGCACAACTATGTACTTTCTGTACTTATTTTCTTTTTCCAGGAATGAAGAGGCTGGTATTACCAGGCCGCTCTTTTCAATTGTACCGGAAATGATTTTTGTGCTGCCACAACTTTCTAACATAGACAGAAAGATGCTTCCGGAAACACATGCAAAACCGCAGGTTTTAAAAAAATCTTTTCGTTCCATTATAATGATTTCAAAAAAGTGAGCAGTGCGCTTTTATCCTCATTAGAAAGATTATTGAAGCGGCCGGCGCTTGTAGCCGCTTCTCCACCGTGCATTTGGATAGCCTGTTCAATACTACGCGCCCTGCCATCGTGCATTAAATAGTAAGTGCCTCCCTGCACGCCCGGCGCAAGGCCCAGGCCCCAAAGCGGAGCCGTTCTCCATTCAGTTGTCAGGGCATTCCCTTCAGTATAGCCATCATCTAATCCGGCCCCCATATCATGCACCAACAAATCGGTGAAAGGGCTGAATGTTTGATAAGAAAGCGCATCTATGGGAGAATAGCCGGTTGTTAAGGCTTGCTTATGGCAAGTTTCGCAGCCAATCTGGTTAAATACCTGGTTGCCGTGTTGCACAGTAGGGTCATTGGCATTTCGTTGGATGGGGGTTTGCAGGCACTGTACATAAAACACTACCGCATTGAAGTCATCATCGCTTACCTCTGGCGAAGAAGGCAACGCTGGCAAGGTTTGATCAAGATAATTATAAGGATTGAATGGCATGTAAGAAGAAGTAATGCCCATGTCGTGATTGTAGGCCGAAGCCACCTGCTGTACCAGATTATAGGTCGAAGCCTTACGCCCGAAGCGGCAAATATATTTCCCATCGCCCCTCGGAATTGCATTTGCAAATGGAGTAATATATGAAGGGATGGAATTGTAATTGGGATGGCCCCTTACCCCATCGGCGTTGTTAGCATTGGATGCTGCCATGGCCAATATTGCTGAATCGGGAACAGCTTCCAAAAAACCTGACCCGGCTGTAATGGGCGCAATAAATCTCGAGCTGGTTGCGCCGGGCGGCATTTGTTGTGGCAAATACCCAGGCAGATTATTATTCTGCAGCTGCGGCCCGCCTTTATTTAAAAATTTATTTCCTGTGGTATCAGATTGGCCGAAACGAGTGAGCATAGTAAAAGGATGCCCTCGGTTATCGCTTGCATGGCAACTTCCACAGCTTATTGCTACAAAATAAGGGCCCAACCCATTGGCTGCAGTCCGGTTTGCAAAAAAAACATCATTCCCATGCGCAAACAAAACATTCTGCGCATTAGAAAGATCTACCGGGCTACTTAGCCCGTTTTGGGGATCTATAGCTGAAGGCAGCAATTTAGAGCATGCAGCAAATATGCTGGCCCCAACTATCATGGCGCTCATTACTATTGTTGTTTTCTTTTTCATATTCCATTACATGAAAGGCTCTGAAACCTGGCGCAAAAATCAGCTCCCTTAACCTCATTTGCTTACGCAATCAGAAAATCAGTTTCTATTATCGGGAAAAAATGATAATAAAATCTTCGTAACTTTCTAAAAATATTTATTGTGAAATTGATTTTGTCTTGTAGTATATGTATTGCGCTCATCGCAGCCCTGGCCGGATGCAAGCAGCAAGCCATTGCCGATAATAAACAATTGCCAATTGATTCTTTAATAGCCCTGGTGAACCATCTGAAGCCCGGCCTTGGCGAATTCATGCTGCAGATAAAATATCACCATGATTCGCTCGGCGCTGCCATTGCAAAGAAAGATTACGACAGGGCGGCGTATGAAATTGATGAGATAAAAGAAACTGCTGAGCGCATCGCACAATTGAACATTGCCAATGATAAACTGACGAAGCCCTTTTCCAACTTTTATGACAAATATCTTCAGGAGCCTTTGCAAATTCTTGCAGGCGCAGCTTCAAAAAAAGATGATGCTGCCTTAAAAACAAATTTTATTTCGCTTACCAACAATTGCAACAGTTGCCACCACGAAAACAATATGGCGTTCATGAAAATAACGCCATGACTCAACTCATTTTACCGAAACGCCTGATTCTTGCATGCATACGGCATCATCATTCCGGGAACCTAATAAGCTAACTGAAAAGTAAATTAGGGCTATTTCATTTGCGCAAGGAATTGCACATATCAGGAAAATAATAGTTACGCTAATGCAACGATTAGCATTTGATCATGGTCAAACTGTATAATAAAATGAATTATTATGAGGAAACTAAGCTCATTTCTTTTTATGGCCCTGGTTGTAACATGCTTTTCCTGCAAAAAAACCGCCCCCGACCCGGAGATTACTAAACCGCTTGTATTGCCTGCGAATGCTGGAGCAGTCATTAGCGCCAATAATGAATTTGCATTTCGTTTCTTGCAAGCTACCTTACAGCAAGACCAGGCCAATAGCAATAAACTTATTTCGCCATTAAGCATTTACCTGGCGTTGAGCATGGTTTACAATGGGGCCGACAATAGCACTAAAGATTCCATAGCTAATGCACTTCAGGTTATAGGGGTTGATATTAACGACCTCAATGCAGTATGCAAGGCATTAATTATACAACTGCCGAATGAGGATAATAAGGTTAAGCTTTCCATCGCCAATTCTTTATGGTACAGGCAAAATAGTTTCCAGCCGCTAACCTCTTTTTTAAATACCGTGCATGATAATTACAATGCTACTGTTCAATCGCTGGATTTCAGCAACCCCAATGCAGTAAATAAAATTAATAACTGGGTAGCTCAAAATACCAATAATAAAATCCCAAAAATATTAGAGCAGATATCTGACACTGATTTAATGTACCTCATCAATGCCATTTATTTTAACGGCTCATGGAAAAACGGGTTTAAAACATCGAACACGCACAATGATGTTTTTTACCTGCAGAATGGAGCTACTGAAAACACTTCTTTTATGCAGCAAAATATGGTCACAAAGTTTTATAGCGATCCAGCATTTTCAATCATCGAGCTTCCTTATGGCGGCGGCACGGGCTTTAGCATGTATGCATTAATGCCTGCCAATCAACAACAAAACATCAACTCATTTGCCGCTTCCATGACCAAAAGCATTTTGAGCAGCGCCATTAATAAAATGGACAGCATGAATATTGCACTGAGCATGCCCAAATGGGAATATGCTTACTCCATTGACGACATGAAACCGGAACTCTCCATGATGGGCATGGGGATAGCTTTTTCCGGCTCTGCCGATTTTTCCAAAATTTATTCCCCCACTGATATTAAGGTGGAAATCACCAAGGCCATACACAAAACCTATATCAAAGTAAATGAGCAAGGCACAGAAGCAGCCGCCGCAACAGTGATTGGCATTGGATATACCGCCATTGCACAGCCGCCAGCTTTTAAATTAAACCGTCCTTTTCTTTATGCCATTGCGGAGAAACAATCCGGAACTATTTTGTTTTTGGGATTGATGAATGACCCTTCAGCAGTTACGAATTAACAGAGGGAGAAATATTTGACCATTTTCTATAGTCTAACTATGAAGCAATAACTCACAGGGTTTAAGCCCGGTGTGTTTTTTAAACGCTGTGGAGAAATGAGATATGGAAGAATATCCGAGCATCACCGACACATCTGTAACGCTTAATCCTTTTTCGTACAAAAGGTAACGCGCATGCTCCATGCGCTGTCCCTGGTAAAAGTCAAAAATGGTGGTGCCGAACATTTCTTTGAAACCCTTCTTCAGGTAACATTCATTGATCGCCACTTTGCGGCTCAGTTCCTTTATGGTCAAAGGCTCGCCGATGTGCTGCAGCAATATTTCCCTGGCGTCAATAATCTTAACCCTGTCAAGCTCATTAGCCAAAAATTTGCATTGAAAGCCTTCAGCCCCTTTTTCGCCCAGCATACATTCCAGGCTGTACAGGAGCAACACCTGTGTTTGCGCATTGATGAAAATATTTTCCATGCTGCCCGAATAGCTGTTGTTCAGCAGTGCTTCAAGTACCATGCGGCTCCTGCCGCAAAGAGATAACATTTTCGAAAAAGAAGAACTGTGCCTGAAACTTAATACATCATCAATATGCGACTGGCTAAATTTTTTCGGCTTCACAAATTGCGAAAGGTGAACAGGTGAAAACCTGAAATTGAATACATCTACGGTTTCCTGCTTCTCCCCGCAATTGTACGATAAGCTTGCTTTACATGAATCACATTCTTTTTCCTTATGCCTGCAGTACATGTTTCCTGCAATACAAAAATGAAGATCAAAATAATTGTCTTTCTTCTCATTCGCCTGATAATGGTAGATCATCGCGCCCACATCTTCCATCGCCCATTGAGGGTGTTTTGCATAGCGCCTGATGGAATACTGAACAGAGCCTGGGATCTGTTGTTCTTTTTCCTGCAACAATTCCAGTTCATCAAGCAATACAGGCTGTTTATAAGAAAGCGATAATATGTTCAGCGGATGGTGCATAACAGGCAAATTTAAGGCTGAAATACCAATATTGCGCACTATTCCCAAGCACCTCGTTGCTCGCATTGGGGGTTTTTACCTTTTCATGACTTTCAATAGCCTGAAAAGCGTTTTTTCAAAGCAAATTTTACATTAGAAAAGTGAATAAAATGAATACAAAAAAAAGTCCTGGAGCCTTATTTTTTGTACATTTGTCAGCTCCCGTTTTTATTATTAACGAAAGGACTTTTTCTCGATTTTATGAACGATACAATACAGGAAATGACTACTGTGGCAAGCAATGGGTATGGGGCGGATTCAATCCAGGTTTTAGAAGGTTTGGAAGCAGTGCGAAAAAGGCCTGCCATGTATATCGGCGATGTAGGCGTGAAAGGCCTTCATCACCTGGTTTATGAAGTAGTTGACAACTCCATTGATGAAGCGCTTGCCGGTTATTGCAAGAACATTATCGTCAATATTCATGAAGACAACTCAATCAGCGTTGAGGATGATGGGCGTGGCATTCCAACAGGCATCAACAGCAAAGAGAAAAAAAGCGCTCTTGAAATAGTAATGACCGTTCTTCATGCAGGCGGAAAATTTGACAAGAACACTTATAAAGTTTCAGGCGGCCTGCATGGCGTTGGGGTAAGCTGCGTGAACGCCCTCAGCACCAAACTGCACGTGACCGTTGAGCGCGAAGGGGAAATATTTGAGCAGGAATACCATATTGGCATTCCGCAATATCCTGTACGCGCCATTGGCAAAAGCAACAGAACAGGCACCAAAACTCATTTCTGGCCAGACGGAAGTATTTTCATTACCACAGTTTATAATAAAGACATACTGGAAAGCCGTTTGCGCGAGCTTTCTTTTTTGAATAAAGGAGTAAATATCACGTTTAATGATTTGCGTGAAAAAGATGATAACGGCAACACCTATTCGAAAGTTTTTTACAGCGAAGGGGGCATTACTGAATTTGTGGAAATGCTCGATACAAATGCCGGCCGCAACCCGCTGATACCAAAAGTGATTTATGTTGAGGGGCACGATGACGCCACTAATGTTGCCGTTGAAGTAGCCTTGCGCTATAACGACAGCTACAACGAACATATTTATTCCTATGTGAACAACATCAACACCATTGAAGGCGGAACGCATGTTGCCGGTTTTCGACGGGCATTGACAAGGGTCTTCAAAAATTACGGCGATAAGGAAAATGCTTTTGAAAAAGCCAAAGTAGAAATTGAGGGCGATGATTTTCGCGAAGGGCTAAGCGCTATCATATCGGTAAAGGTGCCAGAACCCCAGTTTGAAGGCCAGACAAAAACCAAGCTTGGGAACAATGAGGTAAGCGGCGTTGTTGATTCAACGGTTTCAAAAGTGCTGGAAGCCTATCTTGAAGAAAATCCAAGAGAGGCGAAAAATATTATCCAGAAAGTGATACTGGCTGCGCAGGCAAGGGCCGCAGCGAGGAAAGCAAGAGAGCTCGTTCAGCGAAAAAATGTACTGAGCGGCGGCGGGCTTCCCGGCAAACTGGCAGACTGCAGCGACCGCGATCCTGAACGTTGCGAGCTGTTTTTAGTTGAAGGCGACTCTGCAGGCGGCACTGCCAAACAGGGCCGCGACCGAGCATTCCAGGCCATACTTCCATTGCGCGGGAAAATATTGAACGTAGAAAAAGCAATGGAGCACAAAATTTATGAGAACGAAGAAATAAGGAATATGTACACCGCGCTTGGAGTAACAGTAGGGACTCCGGAAGACCCCAAAGCGCTGAACATTGCAAAATTGCGCTACCATAAACTTATTATCATGACAGATGCCGATGTGGACGGCAGCCATATCGCAACACTTATCCTCACTTTTGTTTACCGCTACATGAAGGAGCTTGTGCAGCAGGAATATGTTTACATTGCGCAGCCGCCTTTATACCTTATAAAAAAAGGAAAGGAAGCGGAATATGCCTATAACGAAGAACAAAGAAAGGCATTGATTGAAAGAATTGGCGGAGGAAAAGAAGATAACGTAAATATTCAGCGCTACAAAGGTTTGGGGGAAATGAATGCAGAGCAACTTTGGGAAACAACGATGAACCCTTCATCACGCACGCTAAAAAGAGTGACTATTGAAAGCGCTGCTGAAGCAGACCGCGTTTTCAGCATGCTGATGGGCGATGAAGTGGGGCCAAGAAGAGATTTTATCGAGAGCCATGCAAAATATGCCAAGCTGGATGTGTAAAACTTCCGAATGCTTTAAAACTGCTTTAAGGAATATTGGTTTAGTTTTGCCTTTGGCGAAGAGAATTTATTAACTGACCTATCTCTGACCATTTAAAACGATTAAAATGTCTACCGTAACGCTCACCGCATATAATGTAAAAACTAAAGAAAAGAACGTTCCTATTCATGATGCAGTAATCACCAAAACAGCCAAAGGCGCATATATGGCGCAAGGCCATGATGGGAAAGGGAATAAGCTCACCACTTTATTAGGCGAAGAAAAAGCGCTGGCTGCAATTAAAGCGGGCCTTGCAAAACAAGGCTGGTAAGCTTATAAATAGTTATTGGCTTTACTGTTTTTGAGCAAATAAAGAACTTTACCCTTTCAGCAACCCTGATGCCATTGTTGCGGACAGCTATTAAAAAACGTAAGTGTTTCTTTTTTATCGGGCATCACTTGCTTCCACAAACCAAACGCTGGTAGGCTCATATTTCCGTTTATATAAGCTTTCGATTGTTTCATCGAATTAATCTTATTATTGCCGGATAAACAGCATTCGTGACAACAAAACTGACACACCGGGCGGCGATTGCATTATTATGCACGCAATTATTTTCCTGCTCCAACGATGATATGAAGAATATACCGGGCAATACTTCACAGGCAGAGGCCAAAGATTATAAAGTGCTTATAGTAAGCCCCCGGGTAGCCAAAGTGAATGTAGATTTTCCGGCCACTTTGCAAGGCCAGGAGATTGTAGAGATAAGGCCGAAAATTGATGGTTACTTAGATGCTATTTACGTGCAGGAGGGCGCGAGCGTTCAAAAAGGGCAATTGCTGTTCCGCATCAGCAATCCTCAATTTGAACAAGAAGTGGTTACAGCCAAAGCAAGTATCAAAAGCGCAGAAGCAGATGTGGATGCGGCAAAAATGCAGGTGGCCAAAACAAAGCCTTTGGTAGAAAAAGAAATTATCAGCAAATATGAGCTCGAATCTGCAGAATATACGCTCAAAGCAAAAGAAGCAGCGCTGGTGCAGGCAAAAGCTGCGCTGGCGAATGCACAGACAAATGTTGGGTACACGGTGCTGCGCAGCCCTTCCAACGGCGTGATTGGTACCATCCCATATAAAGTCGGGGCATTGATCAATACCGCGAACACATCTCCGCTCACTACCTTAGCAAGCATCAGCAATGTATATGCGTACTATTCATTGAACGAAAAGCAATTGTTGCAATATTTTGCAAACGCCCCCGGTTATACTATTCACGAAAAGACCAATAACATGTTGCCTGCCTCCCTTATCCTTGCTGACGGATCGTTGTATCCTGAAAAAGGGAAAGCAGAAATAGCAAGCGGGCTGATTTCTACAGAAACAGGCACAGCTGCTTTTAAGGCACTCTTCTCAAATCCGCTTGGTATTTTAAGAAGTGGGGCAAGCGCCACCATCAGGATACCAACAACCATTGATTCGGCATTGATCATCCCGCAAAGCGCCACATATGAATTGCAAGATAAAAGATTGGTGTATGTGGTAAGCAAGAACAATAGGATTTCAAGCACAGCGATTACTGGGAAGCCTTCTGATAATGGTTTGTATTTTATAGTAACCAGTGGCTTAAAAGCAGGCGACCAGGTAGTCCTGGAAGGGCTCGTGGGTTTACGGGACAGCCTTCAAATCATTCCAAAACCGGCAAGCGCTGATTCAGTATATAAAAACTTAAAATAATCACTTGATAATAAAATGATCAAAACTTTTATCAAAAGGCCGGTATTAAGTACGGTCATCTCTATTATCATTGTGTTGCTTGGGGTTTTAGGGTTGATAAAATTGCCTATCGAACAATATCCGAATATTGCCCCGCCAACGGTGCAGGTCTCAGCAAGCTATACAGGCGCAAACGCAGAAGTGGTTTTAAGGAATGTGATCATTCCCCTTGAAGAAGCCATCAATGGAGTAGAAGGAATGACATACATGACTTCATCGGCAGCCAATGATGGAAGCGCTTCTATACAAGTGTATTTTCAGGTAGGGACCGATCCTGATAAGGATGCGGTAAATGTGCAGAACCTTGTATCCAGCGCAACCAGCCAGTTGCCGCAGGATGTTGTGAAGGTAGGCGTAACCGTTAGAAAGCAGCAAAGCAGCATGGTGCTGATATTTGCGCTGTATTCCGATAAGCCTGCTTATGACCAGACTTTTCTGCAGAATTATGCCAACATTAATATTTTACCTCAGATTAAAAGGGTCCCCGGCGTTGGAAGCGCCAGGAGCTTTGGCTCACGCGATTATTCTATGCGCATTTGGCTTAAGCCGGATTTAATGTCGGAGTACGGGCTCACGCCTGAAGATGTTTCTGCTGCGCTGAACGAGCAGAACATGGATGCGGCGCCCGGGAAATTTGGCGAGAATGGCAACCAAAGTTTTGAATATGTTATTACTTATACCGGAAAGTTGCAAACCGTAGCGCAGTTTGAAAACATCATCATCAAAGCAAAAACAAACGGGCAAATATTGCACCTGAAAGACATTGCACGAGTGGAAATCGGCGCTCTTCTTAATTCTTCTGCAGGGGCATACAATGGCCATCCTGCAAGCGGCATTGCCATCAATCAAACTCCCGGGTCCAATGCAAGAGACGTTATCAATTTATGCAAGCAGGCCATGGAAGAAGCAAGCAAATCATTTCCTGATGGCATTCATTACAGCGCTGTTGTTGACATCAACCGGTTTTTAGGAGCTTCTATTGAAAAAGTAATCACCACATTGATAGAATGTTTTGCATTGGTTTTCTTAGTGATCTTTATTTTCTTACAGGACATACGATCAACACTTATTCATGGCATATCAGTCCCTGTATGTATTATCGGCACATTCTTTTTCTTGTACATTTTTGGTTACAGCATTAACCTGCTCACTTTGTTTGCGCTCGTGCTCGCCATCGGCATTGTGGTGGATGATGCCATTGTTGTTGTAGAAGCAGTGCACGCAAAACTGGAACACGGCTATCAATCGCCCCGCAAAGCTTCCATTGATGCAATGAGCGAAATAACCAGTGCCATATTGTCTATCACGCTCATCATGGCCTCAGTATTCATTCCTGTTACGTTTGTTGGCGGGTCAACCGGCGTTTTTTATAAACAGTTTGGGGTTACGCTTGCAGTAGCCATTGGCATTTCTGCCGTGAATGCGCTAACGCTTTGCCCTGCGCTTGCGGCATTGTTCTTACGCCCGCCAAAGCTTACAGAACATAAAAAAAGAAATTTTTTGCAAAAACTCGGAGTGGGTTTTAATACAGCTTACGATTCGCTAACGGCAAAGTACACACGAGCAATCAAATTTCTTTCTTTAAAAAAATGGCTGATCCTGCTGTCAGCGGCCGTATTCTCCGGGTTATTTGCTTTTTTAATGAAAACTACGCCTTCGAGTTTTGTTCCCGATGAAGATATGGGAACAATTTTTGTATCCATCAGCCTCCCTGCCGCAGCCTCCATGGAACGCACGGCTGCTGTAGTAGAACAAGTGAGCGATAGCGCTTTGGCCATCCCGCAAATTGAGCACGTGTTCCGCGTGGTTGGATTTAATTTTATTGCTGGCGATGGAAGCAATTACGGGATTGTTTTCCTGGAACTGAAAGACTGGAGCAAAAGAAAAGGCATCAGCAACCAGGATGTTATCAAGATGCTGAATCAAAAGCTATCCGGTTTGCGCGAAGCTGCTATATTCCCAATGTCGCTCCCAACCATTTCGGGGTTTGGCGGGACAGGGGGATTTTCTTTTCAGTTACAGGATAAGGGCGGCCACAGCATCGTTGATTTTTATGCAGTGGCACAAAAATTTTTAGAAACATTAAATAAACGCCCCGAAATACAGTATGCAATGACCTCTTTCGATCCGGGGTTTCCCCAGTATGAGCTCAGTGTTAACGTGGCAAAAGTTAAGGATGCAGGAATTGGCGTGAATGATATTTTGAATACCATGCAATTTTATTACGGTGGTTTTTATACTTCAAATTTTAATAAGTATGGAAAGCAATATCGTGTAATGATACAGGCAGACACAAACTATCGGGCAAATGTCGAAGGACTGAATAAGATATATGTAAAATCAGGCAGCAATAAAATGGCCCCTATCACAGAATTCATCAATGTGAAGCGCATTTATGGCCCGCAAAGCATTTCAAGGTTTAATATGTTCACTTCTATCTCTGTGAATGGAACTCAAAAACCAAGCTTTAGCTCCGGCCAGGCATTGGCGGCCATTAAAGAAGTAGCTGCACAAACGTTGCCTCCGGGATATGGCTATGAATATTCCGGCATTAGCAGGGAAGAACAAACAAGTGGAACACAATCGGTTTATATTTTTCTGCTGAGCCTGGTGTTTGTGTATTTATTATTAAGCGCACAATACGAAAGCTATATTGTTCCTTTTGCAGTGCTGCTTTCCATGCCGGTTGGCCTGTCAGGTGTGTACTTATTCGCCAAGATGTTCGGTATTGGCAATAATATTTATATGCAAATATCATTGATCATGTTGATTGGCTTATTGGCAAAAAATGCGATACTGATTGTTGAATTTGCATTAGAAAGAAGGAGGAAAGGGATGAATTTGGTTGAAGCGGCAACAGAAGGCGCAAAAGCAAGGCTGCGGCCTATATTAATGACTTCTTTTGCTTTTGTTTTTGGATTGATGCCGTTGATGTTCTCAACAGGGGCTGGCGCTTACGGCAACAGGTCTATCGGCACAGGAGCTATTGGCGGAATGCTGATAGGCACAGTGCTTGGCGTGTTTGTAATACCCGGGCTGTTTATCATCTTTCAATCTTTACAGGAGAAAATTCACGCTAATAAATATGACGAGAATGATAACCTGATCATTAACAAACAAAAGGAAAGCTGACTATAATGGGAAAACACGCATGGAGAATGGTTTTATGGGCTGCTATATTTATGCTGATCGTAATGATCAATGCATGTAAAATAGCTCAGCCGTATCACCAACCAAATGACGCAATAAGCAACAAGCTTTATCGCGATTCTTCTAAAAATGACCCTGCGAACAACATCGCTACGATTTCCTGGAAAGAAATGTTTACTGACACCTTGCTTCAATCGCTTATCCAGGAAGGGATTAATAATAACTTTGACCTCAAAATAGCCGCTGCAAGAATAAAAACTGCTGCTGCTAATTTCAAACAAAGCAAACTGGCATTGCTGCCAGGCATTGACGCAAACCCATCAGCATCTTTTCAAAGAGTTTCTTCTACCCAATTCGGTTTCCCTGAAACTTATGCAATAGGGATTTCAACTAGCTGGGAAGCGGATGTATGGGGAAAATTAAGCAGTGCAAAAAGGGCTGCACTTGCTTCATTGCTGCAAAGCGAATCATACAAAAAAGCAGTGCAAACACAATTGGTCGCAGATATTGTGATTAATTATTATTCATTGCTGGCTTATGAAGCGCAACTTCACATTACGGAAAGAACTGTTGAGAACAGGGCTAAAGAAGTTGAAACGATGAAGGCGCTCAAAGAAAGCAACGTAGTGACTGGAGCAGCAGTGGTGCAAAGCGAAGCCAATCGTTATTCCGTCGAGATTACCATTCCTGACCTGAAACAAAATATCCGTGAAACAGAAAATATGCTAAGCCTATTGTTAGGAAAGCCCCCTGATACGATATACAGGGCAACATTAGAGCAGCAAATGGTCACAACAAATCTTGCAACGGGAGTTCCCGCGCAACTATTAGCTAACCGGCCCGATGTTCAGGAGGCAGAAAATCAGCTTCGCAATTCCTTCGAGCTGGTAAATGTGGCAAGAACTTATTTTTATCCTTCATTCACCATTACAGGAGCAACCGGGTTTTCGGCTACTTCATTATCGCAATTATTCAATCCGGCGAATTTTTTTGCCTACCTCACGGGCAGCCTGTTGCAACCCGTTTTCGAGCAGGGAAGGAACAAGCAAAGGCTTGCTGTGGCACAGGCAAACCAGGAGGAGTACTTAAACGCCTTCAAAAAAACATTATTAGTTGCAGGCAAAGAAGTATCTGATGCACTGTATAGTTATAAAGCTTCGTTAGAAAAGCAATCCTTGCGAAAACAACAAATCGCTTACCTCCAAAAGTCGGTCGATTACACAAAACAACTTCTAGAATATTCCTCTGCCACAAATTACACTGACGTGCTGACTTCCGAGCAAAGTTTGTTAGCTGCCGAGCTTGCCGGCGTTAATGACAAATTACAGCAGTTGTCGGCAGTCATTAATTTATATAAGAGCCTGGGTGGAGGCTGGAAATAAAACGCAGTTGATTTCTCTTTAAGCCAATAGCTGGTGTGCTGCATGATTTCCACAAACCCTGATTTCACGCCCATTGGCTCACTCATTTTCAATCGGGCAAAGGGCTTTTGCATATTTCACAAAATAAAGCCTCTGCGTTTTTGATAATGCAGAGGCTTTTGTATATAGAAGAGCACAGACCCTAAATAAAGCCAAGGTGTTCATACTGCTTTCCTAAAATATGCCCGTCATCTGCTGACAGCCATTTGTTCAAGACTGTTGCATACACCTCTTTGAAATCGATTTGGTATTTCAAATCGCCTTCATTCAAATCGCTTAAGTCGGGCATCGGGTTAATCAACCCCTTTTGCTTTAATCCCCCACTTACCAGGAACATATTATTAGCGGTTCCATGATCGGTGCCGCCACTCGCGTTTTGCGAAACCCTTCGCCCGAATTCTGAAAAAGTCATCAGCATTACGTCCTGGAACCGGTTGTTGGATTTCAGGTCGGCAACAAACGCTTTCACCGCATCGCTCATTTCAGTGAACAGCCTTTGCTGGGTGTTTTGCTGGTTCACATGCGTATCAAAGCTTCCCAGGGAAACATAATAGACTTTTGTATTGATGTCAGAAAAAATCAACGATGCGATTGTTTGCAAGCTTTTCCCTAAACCAGTCTTCGGATAAGCTGCCGATGAAGGGTGCAATTTGCTTTGCTGAAAAATATAATCAGCGCTGGACAATGTCTCAGCCATTGTTTTATATAAATAATCAACAGGTTTCTCTTCTTCTAAAAACTTATGGTCATTTAATATCTCCTTAAAATATTGCTGATGGCTCGTGTTGTATAATCTTGCAGGGTCTTTAAGGGCAATCCCTTTTAGCCTATCGCCTTTTAATGCAAGGCTTAGCACATCATCAATTTCCAATGCCTGGGTGGGCTTATCGCAGCCATGGCATTGGGCATCAAGGTATCTTCCAAGCCATCCGGTATAAGCATAGGTTTTGCTGTCGCTTGCGCTTTGCCATATATCCATGCTGCGGAAATGCGAACGGTCTGGGTTAGGATAGCCAACATTGTTCATAATCCCTAAACTGCCATCATCATACAATTCTTTCAACCCGGCCAATGCAGGGTGAAGTGCAACTTCATCAGTTAGCTGTAAAGCTTTCGCTTTTTCAATGCCCAATTGAGGCCTCAGTTGATAATAAATATCATTGCGTACCGGGACGACTGTATTCAGCCCGTCATTCCCACCGCTCATTTGCAGCACCACAAGCACCTTATTGCCCGGTGGCGCCATCGCTGGCCTTTCAAATGCTTTCAAAAATTTTGGCAGCATCATGGATGCCGTTGCAATAGAGCCTAATTGTATGAATTCTTTTCGCTTGAGTAACATATTTTAGGGCTGAATGCTTAACGCAACGTTCTTTGGTAAGCATTCCGTATTTAGTGTATTAACAAAGTTGATATTCCGGTGTGCTCATTAATTCTATTGTTGCCGTTTTTATAAATGAATCCCTGCCTGTTTGGTCAATATATTTTTTTAAAGCTATTGCGCTTATGCCTGATGAAGTTTGTAAAACAGTTTTACTGATCTCTGCCAATAAATCTTCTTTTTGTATCAATTCAAACTTCTTCAAATAACCCGCCCAAAAGATTTCTGCTTTTAACATTTGCCCTCCCCTGGTTTTTCCAAGGCCTTTTACTTTGAATGCGTTTTCATTTAGTTCGCTCCTGCCCATGGCTACATCATCATCGTCTTTAGGTTTCATATCAAACTCATCTGAAGCGTAAATGATTTGAGGAATGCGCAGGCGGAACATAAGCGAAGAACTGTCGATCCAGTTGGCGCCACCCGGCCAGCCTGCCACATTGGGCGGAAAGAAAAGCAACTGGCCCAATACCGCCTGAACGGTCAATTGCACTTCCTCATTTTCAATTTTCATTGGCAATAACCTTCTGATGCCTGCAATCAGCTCAATGGGCGATTTTATTTTTGCACCGATGTTTTTTTCTTCATAAAACCAATCGCTCGTAAAAACATCTTCGAGCAAAGATTTGATATCATAATTGCTTTGATAAAAACGGTTCCCCAGCCATATCGCTTTCTCATCATCTGCTTTATCATTCACTAAAAAACGGTACAATTTTTTTGAAATAAAATGTGCTGTTTCTTTTTTATCGAGCAGGATATCCAGCACATCATCGCCATCATAATTCCCTGTTTTGCCAAGAATGGTTTTCGTGCCGCCATCATGCTGAAATTTCCTGAACACAAATTCTCCCTGCATGTTTGCGCCCCACCCGGTAAATGCACGGGCAGCTTCTTTGATATCTGTTTCAGTATAATTGCCCCTGCCCATAGTGAAGAGTTCCATCACTTCACGTGCAAAGTTTTCGTTGGGATGGCCTTTTTTATTTTGATTGCTGTTGAGGAAATTGATCATAACAGCGCTCTTGCTTACCTCATGCAATAAATCCCTAAAGTTGCCTAGCGCATTCCGCCTGATGATATCCAACAACTGCTGCTGGTAGAAAATATTTGGGCTGCGTGTTGCAAAATGGCCATGCCAGAAAAAGCTCATTTTTTCGCGAAGCTGGGCATCGCTTTGGGCCATCTCGTTCAGCCAGGAAAGATTAAGGGCTCTGATATCATGTTGGGATTGCTTTATCAATTGCTTTTTTTCATCAGCCGACAAATCACTTTTCTTCATCTTTTCCTGCTCATTCATGCCCATCATCATCTCTTTTAGTGCATTGTCTGCAACTTCAATATATGCTGGCGGTTTGGTTGAGCCTTCTAATAAGGATTTGAACAGGCTTTTTTGGGAAGTTGTAGCCATCACATGCAGCTGATCTGCAGTTGGGCCAAACCCTGCCCGCCACATTATATGCTGATTTCTTAGCTGGTTGGAGACCGCCATCAAAAAATTTTTGTTTGGACGGTTTTATAAACGGAAAGTTTAAATAGAAATTTTAGAGCTATCTTTCATTAACAATTGGTTTTATATATTTATAACCGAGATTCTTTATGAAAGGCGCAGGAGCGTTTAAATATTATTCTCCATTGATCCTTTATGCAGGGGCTTTCCTCTGCTTCACATTGCATGGCATCGTTTGCTATTTTACGCTTATTTATGCATGGGCCATTATACCCGCGCTTGAATTGCTCCTGAAGCCAGACCATAAAAACTTAAGCTCAGGTGAAGAAGCAGCAGCCATGGAAAACAAATGGTACGATTTTATTTTGTACACGATTGTTGTTCTGCAAGTTCCCATATTGTTCCTTTTCTTTCATTCCATGCAGGACCAGTTTTTAAGTTTGCCAGACAAGATAGCCCGTATTGGAACCATGGGCCTGTTATGTGGCACTTTTGGGATCAATGTAGGCCACGAGCTTGGCCATCGCACCAAAAAGTATGAGCAATGGCTCGCTAAAACTTCTTTATTGACTTCTTTATATATGCATTTTTTTATTGAGCATAATAAAGGCCACCATAAAAATGTAGCCACGCCGGAAGACCCGAGCAGCGCAAGAATGGGAGAAGCTGTTTACCTGTTTTATTTCCGCACCATTTATTTTAGTTATGTGCATGCATGGAAAATTGCAAACAGCGAAATGAGGAAAAAGAACAAGCCTTTAATTGATTTACAAAATGAAATGATACAATATCACCTTATAGAAACCGCAATGCTGTTTTTAATTGGTTTTTTGTTTGGCCTGAAAATCATGGCATTCTTTCTAATTGCAGCATTTATCGGCATCCTGCTGCTGGAAACTGTAAATTATATTGAGCATTATGGGTTGTCCAGGAAAAAAATCGCTGATGGGAAGTACGAAAGGCCCATACCGCACCATAGCTGGAACAGCGACCATGTAATTGGCCGGCTTATGCTTTTCGAGCTTTCGCGCCATAGCGACCATCATTATCTTGCCAGTCGCAAATACCAAATATTGCGGCACCACGAAAAATCACCTCAAATGCCAACCGGTTACCCCGGGATGATGATCTTGTCCTTAGTGCCGCCTCTGTGGTTTTATGTGATGAACAGGAAAATAAAATCTTTTTAGAAAATACAAGCCCTGTTATTTTGCGAGCAATACCCTAAATCCCAAAGTAAGCGCTGATGCCATATTATCAAGGCTTGTTAAAAGAGAAAATTTGTTTGTAACAGATTCATTAGTATTAATCCCTGTTTGCGTGTCTTTGCTGTGCTGGTAGGCAATGCTAAAAACATTATTGAACCCTGCTTCAAGCTGAAGCTTTCTGTTGACCTGGTACGAAATTCCAGGATAAAAGCCCAAGCTCAAAGCATACCCTTTTATATTATCGGTAATGGTAATTATATTGGTCTGCTCTGTTTTAGAGGTATTATATGATGCGCCAAAACGGCCTTGCCCAAAAATATAAAACCCTTTTCCAACAGGCACATATTTTCGTAAAAAAACACCAGCTCCAAAATTATTTGCAGCCTGTTTGTAATTAGCATTTGCGGTGTTTTTATAATCCGAATAAGCATAACCCGCATCAAAACCTAAAACCAGGTTTTCTTTAATCGCTTCTCCAATTGCAGGAGAAATTGCAAACCCGGTAATTTTTTGACTGGATGAAGTAGTTTGGTTAGAGAAACTTAATTGCCCTCCCAATAAAATACTTCCTTTGCTAATTTGTCCAAACGAAATATGCGCAATGAAGCCCATAATAACTGAGAGCAGCAGCATTTTTGTTTTCATGAAAAAAAGTTTTTTGGTGATTAAAAAAAGGGTAAATATAAAAAACAAAGTGGAGATGAAAATCTGTTTGGTTCGTTTTCCAAAGTTCTATGTTAGGCAAATCTTAAAATGAAAACTCGAAGCAGCGTTTTAAAACGGCTTAACTGCAAGTTAAGCCATATACTCGCCACCAAAATAATTGTGCAGTGCCTTTGGCAATTTAATCCCTGTACTGGTTTGATTGTTTTCCAGCAAACAGGCAACAATGCGCGGCAATGCCAGTGAGCTGCCGTTGAGAGAATGAAGCAAATGTGTTTTGTTATTGACATCCTTAAAGCGGATCTTCATCCTGTTCGTTTGAAAGCTCTCGAAATTGCTGACTGAGCTCACCTCCAGCCATTTTTGCTGGGCAGCGCTGTACACCTCAAAATCGTAAGTTTGGGCAGAAGTGAAGCCCATATCGCCCCCGCACAATTTCAAAATGCGATAAGGCAATTCAAGCGTGTGCATCAGCTTCTCCACATGGCTTACCATCTCTTCCAGCACTTCATAACTTTTTTCCGGGTGCACCAATTGAACAATCTCTACTTTATCAAATTGATGCACGCGGTTCAATCCGCGAACATCTTTTCCATAGCTGCCTGCCTCCCTTCTGAAGCACGGGGTGTATGCCGTCATTTTGATTGGCAAATCAGGTTCTTTCAAAATCTCATCGCGGTAAATATTGGTCACTGGCACTTCAGCGGTCGGTATTAAATACAATTTGTCTTCACCAACATAATACATCTGTCCTTCTTTATCAGGCAACTGGCCGGTACCATAAGCCGTAGTTCCATTCACCATTATTGGCGGCTGGAATTCTTTATAACCCGCAGCAGTATTGTAATCTAAAAAATATTGAATAAGAGAGCGCTGAAGCTTAGCGCCTTTATTAATGTACACCGGGAACCCGCTACCGGTTATTTTGTTCCCCAATTCAAAATCTATCAAATTATATTTTTTTGCCAGGTCCCAATGTGGCGCCGCATTTCCCGGCAGCAAAGGTTTGCTGCCCCCTTCCCGAACAACAACATTATCTTCAGCGGATCTGCCTGCCGGCACCTGAGCGGAAGGAAGGTTAGGCAGTTTTAAAACAGCTTCGGTCAATGAATTTTCGGTAATTGCTAATTCATCTGAGATGGGCTGCAAAAAGGATTTTAGGGAAGCTACTTCGGCTTTTTTAATTTCAGCTTTCTCTTTTTCGCCTTTTGCCATAAGCTGGCCAATCTTTTTTGATGCAGCATTAATTTTGGCCTGCGCATTATCTGCTTCCGTTTGCAATTTCTTTCTCTTGTTGTCAAGCTCAACAGCTTCATCAACAATAAAGAGCTCTTTAAAATTTCTTATCGCCAATCTTTCTTTTACCAGCTCTTTATTATCGCGTATGAATTTCACGTCTAACATTTCCTGAAATTTTGGCAAAGGTAGGCGTTGGCAGGGAGAGAAACAATCTGTAAGGCTGAAGCAAGAAACCGGGCGAATTGGAAATCTGGAAGTAATTTTATAAAAAATTTTTATGATAGACATCAACATGATCACCACCAGCATTTCGCTTGAAGGATATAAAATCACCAAAAGCTTTGGCGTCGTGCGGGGCATTACCGTTCGCTCCAGGTCGCTGATCGGCAATATAGCAGGCGGCCTGCAAAGCCTTGTGGGCGGCAGGCTCTCGGTATATGTTGACCTTTGCGAAACCTCAAGGGAGGAAGCTTATCAGCAAATGGTCCAACATGCCGTGCAGCGTGGGGCAAATGCCATCATCAATATGCGTTACGATGCCAATGAAATTACCGATGGCATTACCGAAGTGCTCGCGTATGGCACAGCCGTTTTTGTTGAAAAGGCAGATTGATTGACTGATGCCTACCTGTTTTGCATTTATCCTTTAAGCAGCTCATCGGCGAACCAGCAACATTCAAATGCCCTTTAGTTAAATAAGCCCCAAAAGCAAAAGAGAACAACTGAACCTGCGCATTTGATTATAGTACCCTCGGTTTTTCAGGCCACTTATAGTCATTTCTTAGTTGTGTTTTAGGCAGCATTTAAATACAGTTTTGATGGCCTGTTAAACAGAAAAGCTTTCGCCGCATGCACAAGTTCGCGAAGCATTTGGGTTATTGAAGTAAAACCCCTTCCCGTTCAGGCCATCGGAAAATTCAAGTGTGGTATTTACTAAATATAAAAAGCTTTTTAAATCGGTCACCACTTTTATGCCGTTATCTTCAAAAACCTGGTCGTGCGGTTGTGGCATGCTGTCAAAATCAAGTTTATAGCTCAGTCCCGAACAACCCCCGCCAATAACAGATACGCGAAGAAAACGATCTGCGCGATGCGCTTCAGGGAACTCGCTCAAAAATTGCTGTATTTTTTCTTTTGCTTTATTACTTACGTAAATCATATCAATGAAACATTTAAAATTTGGAATGGTTCAATATAAAAGAGCATAACTTATTTTATTGTCATCGGTTTTTGCCTAAGGCTGCTGAGTGCTTTCCCAAGCTGTTCTATGGCATAGTCAATTTCTTCTTCAGTATTGAACCTGCCCACTCCAAAACGGATGGAGCTGTATGCCTGTTCATCGTTAACGCCCAATGCTTTCAGCACATAACTTGGTTCAGTTAATGCTGAAGTGCATGCCGAGCCTGAGGACAATGCAATGTTTTTAGCAAGCACGGTCAATAACTGGTTGCCATCCGTTCCATAAAAAGAAATGTTGGTGATATTTGGCAATCGGAAATCAATATGCCCGTTTATAAAAACGTCTTTCATTTCAGCAATGCCTTTTTCTAATTTGTTTCGCAATGAAGCAATCTTTCCCTGCTCTTCCAGCATTTCACTCATGCACAGTTCGCAGGCCTTGCCAAAACCAACAATGCCTGCAACATTCAGTGTGCCGCTGCGCATGCCCCGTTCATGGCCTCCCCCGTCCATTTGCGCAGTTATAGTTGCCCGGGGATTTTTTCGCCTGGCGTACAATGCGCCAACACCTTTAGGGCCATAAATTTTGTGGGCGCTCATTGCCATCAGGTCAATGCCGTCTTTGTTTACATCTACATCAATTTTTCCAATGGCCTGGGCAGCGTCGCAAAAAAACAGCACTTTATGTTTCCTGGCAATGTCGCTGATCTGCTTAATAGGCTGTATAACGCCAATCTCATTGTTGGCATACATTACTGCTATGAGAATTGTTTTTTCAGTGACCGCTGATTCGAGGCGGGGCAAGCTGATCAGCCCGCCACTGTCAACAGGAAGGTAAGTAATGGATGCGCCCATTTTTTCAAGGTGCCTACAGGTGTCAAGCACGGCTTTGTGCTCGGTGCAAACCGTTATGATATGATTGCCTTTTGAGGAATACGCTTCAAAAACGCCTTTTAATGCAAGGTTGTCCGCTTCGGTTGCGCCGGACGTAAAAACAATTTCTTTTGGTCCTGCACCTATTAGTTGTGCCACCTGCTCGCGGGCAAGCTCAACAGCCTCTTCAGCTTCCCATCCAAACGCATGGCTTTTACTGGCCGCATTGCCAAAATGCCTGGTGAAATAAGGCAACATGGCTTCAACGACCCGTGGGTCGCAAGGGGTAGTAGCATTATTATCAAGATAGATTGGCAATTGCAGCATAATAACAAAATTAGGCAAAATTTGGCGCGGGGGAAAGGGGATGGGCGAAAGCCGGGATCAACAATAGGGGTTAAGAATTAATGAGGGAGCGGTTCCAGGGGCAATCAGGCTTTTGTTACATTTACAAAAACAATTGTTCATGAACAAGGTTGAGCACATAGGCATTGCCGTAAAAAGCCTCGATGTATCTATCCCTTTGTTTGAGAAGCTGCTGAACTGCAAATGTTATAAAAAAGAGGTGGTTCAAAGCGAACAGGTAAACACAGCTTTCTTTCAGAAGGGAGAAACAAAAATAGAACTGCTCGAAAGCATTGCTGTTGATGGCGTGATTTCGAAGTACATTGAAAAGAAAGGGGAAGGCATACACCATATAGCATTTGAAGTAAGCGATATTGATTCGGAAATGAAAAGGCTATCAAACGAAGGTTTTGTGCTGCTGAACGAAAAACCGAAACCGGGCGCTGATAACAAACTTGTTTGCTTTCTTCATCCTAAAAACACCAATGGCGTGTTGGTTGAACTATGTATGGAAGTGCGGCAATAATGCCAATTCAAAGTAAGCGCAAAATTTTTTTTGCCCAAATTGTATGAACAGGATAAAATCGTTTTTGTAAATTCATCAGGCAATTTCTTTTCTTGAAAAAGCTATTCATCAGCCAGTTGATCATATTGCTCAGCTCATGCATCTGCAGTGCGCAGGGGCCGGGAAGTAATATTGTCCTGCATTCAGTTAACGAAGAAGACGGGCTGAGCGACAACCATGTTCAATGTGTGCTAAAGGACAGGTCTGGCAATGTGTGGATCGGCACTGCCGATGGGCTGAATGAAATGGATGGATCTGCAATTTATGTATTCAGGAATAAAAAGGAAGACAACACTTCCCTGGTCAACAACAATATTCTTAGCCTCGCTGAAGATGAAAGCGGTAATATCTGGATAGGCACTTCAGGCGGGCTTTCCTGTTACTTCAGGCAAAAGAATGTGTTTCAAAGCTGGCTACCGGAGGCGAGTCCTTATGGTTCTTCCGGGTATATCTATTCTATAGTTATCGACAGAAAAAAAAATATATGGTGTGCTACACATGGTGGCCTGCTGCTGTTCAATGACCATACAAACCTGTTCCGGCCCTTTTATAACATGGTTAACGACCCGAAAAACAGCCTTGTTTTACGGAACAGGATCACCCACATGATCGCAGGCACAACAGAGCAGAAACTATGGATATCGTCAGCAGACGGCTTATGGTCTTTTAGCCTCGACCGCTTGACTTTTAAAGAAGAGATCACCGCTAAAAACGACCCCCAATACAAGCAGTTGTTCACTTATGTATATGAATCGCACGATCATACCATCTGGGCCGGCACCTGGGAAGAAGGGCTTGTTGCATTGAACAAGGCCAACGGAAAAGTTGCCCATTATTTCTTAAAGGATCCTGCTCAAATGATCATCCGGTGCATAAATGAAATTCAGCAAAATGATGGGAAATATATGTTGTTCCTTGATGGCGACCTATCTGCTTTTGATCCCGCAACGAACAACTTTTTTCATTACGTTAAACTGCCCAAAGAAACGGAGAATATGAACGTGTTGCCGTGTTATAAGTCTCCTGATGGATGGATATGGCTGGCTTCTTCGTCGGGGCTTTATATTTATGACCCACACCACCAGTTTTTTCAGCATCATTTCTTTTCAAAAGAGATTACTGCTCAAGATGTGGCATTTGCTGAATGGAACCAATCATTATTAGTAGGCGGAGGGGCTAAAGATTTTCTGAAGCTCTACGACGAAAAATGGGATTTGAAAAAAGATTTTGGATTGTCCTTGAATCTTTCAGCAGCAAGAAGAAAATCCGGTGTTAATCCAACAGTATTATCTATTGGTCAGGATAATAATGATCTTTGGTTAGGTACTTCGTCTGGTATTCTAAGAATGAATACGAATACCGGCAATACAAAATGGTTTTATCATGCCGAAAATGACAGCACATCGCTTCCCCGGAATTTCATCACTCATATTTTTTTAAGCTCAAATAAAAAAATCTGGGTCTTTCCCTGGCGAGAAGGGATATGGACGCTTGATACAGAAACGGGAAAATTTAAAAAATTATGGACAGGCTTTTCAAAAGAAAACGGGAAACTCAAAAAACTTGTCATCGTTTCTGCAACAGAAGATGAAAATGGAAATTTATGGATGTCCGATATCGATGAAGGCATTATTTTGTTTGACAGGAAAACAGGCATTTTTTCAAAACCTTTTTCTGCGGAAATTGGAAGTAAAGTGCGTACCGATAAAATTTTTTTCTATAATGGATCACTCTATTCCAATACCCCGGATGCGGTAATAAAATGGGGCCAGAGCAAAAAAAAATTAAGTTTTTTTTATCTGCCACCGGAAATGAGCAAAGAAATTTATGGCATACAGCCCGACCATGAAGGCAACTGGTGGATAGCTACCAATAATGGCTTAATTGTTTTTAACGAAGGCTTAAAAACATTCAGGCGCTTTACTTCTGCAGACGGGCTGTTGAATAATGACATGAATGGTACTTTATTCTGCCGTAGTAATGGAACTGTTCTATTTGGCACAGAAAGTTATGTCACTTCTTTTAATCCGCCGCAGCTGTTATCAGCTGTTGGCGATGTGCCTCAACAACAACTGAAAGAGGTGCTGGTGAATGCCAAACCGGTTGAACAGGCTCGTGCAAAAAATAATTTTCACTTTGATTATTATGAAAAAAATATTGTGTTCAAATGGGCTTTGCCCGATTTTTCAAACCCGTTTCGCAATCAATATTATTGCAGGCTTGAAGGTATCGATGCCGATTGGAGGTACGTTGGCTACAAAGGAGAAATTCAATATGCTAACCTGAATTATGGAAAATATAAGTTGCAGTTAAAGGCCATCAATGCTAATGGAGTGGTTTCGCCGAATATAATCAGCATCCCCTTTGAAATAGCTCCGCCATTTTGGAAAGCATCATGGTTCCTCGGGCTGGTCATTTTTATTTGTGCAATTATTTTTTTCTTTATTGTTCGTTATGTGTCACAACGAAATCTTAAAGAAAAACTATTGAGATTGGAAAAAGAGCAGGCAGTCGAAAAAGAAAGGAACCGGATCAGCCGCGACATGCACGATGATTTGGGAAGCGGCCTGACAAAAATTGCCATCATGAGCGAAGTGGCGAAAAGATATTTGTACGACCATGAAAAGGCAAGACAGCAATTAGATAATATTTCAGGATCATCGAGAGAACTGGTCGATAACCTTCAAGACATCATTTGGGTTTTAAATCCTAAAAACGATACGCTGGAAAGCCTCGCGGCTTATACCCGTGAATATGCACTTAAATTTTTTGAGCCTTTTAAGATTGAAATGCATTTTATTTACCCCGAAAAATTCTCTTATATTAAATTGTCTGAAGAAACGAGGAGAAATGTTTTTCTGGCCATAAAAGAATCATTCAACAATATTGGCAAGCATGCCTGGTGCAACCAGGTAACGATGAGCATAGAAACCGGCAACAACAGCATTGTGATAAATATTAAAGATGACGGGAGAGGCTTCGCCGCAAACCATATAAGAGAATTTGGGAATGGTTTGATCAATATGAAGAACCGTATTGAACAGATCAACGGAAGCTATGAAATAAAATCGAGACCGGGGGCTGGAACGGTAACCACGATTGTTATACCGGCTTAACACTTTTTTGGGATGCTGTTGCGCCTTTTCAATAACTACATTTGAAATAATGATACGGGTTGTTATTATAGAAGACATAAAAGAAATCCGGGAAGGGCTGCATGTGCTTATTGACGGAAGCGAAGGTTTTAGCTGCCAGAAAACTTTTGCAAACGGGGAGCTGGCAATCTCCGAATTGCCTGCTCTTGCTCCTGATGTGGCATTGATGGATATACACCTGCCCGGCATTAATGGAATTGAAGCAGTAAGGAAATTAAAAATTCTTTGCCCGCAGACACAGTTTATCATGAGCACCGTTTACGAAGACGATGAAAATATTTTTGAATCACTAAAAGCAGGAGCAAGCGGTTATTTGTTGAAAAAAACTGCACCTTCGAAAATATTAGATGCTATTGCAGAAGTATATAATGGCGGTTCGCCCATGAGCAGCCAGATTGCACGCAAAGTCATCGCCTCTTTTCAAAAAAAAGATTCCATAGAAGAAACGGATATTCTTACTCCAAAAGAAAAAGAAGTTTTGAAAGCGCTCGCCAAAGGATTGCGTTATAAAGAAATTGCTGACGAAATGAAAGTCAGCATGGAAACCATCCGCAGCCATGCCCGGAACATTTATGAAAAGCTGCAGGTGCAAAGCCGCACAGAAGCGCTCAATAAAGTTTACGGCAGAAAATAACTCCATTTATTTTAATTCTCACACTTTTTTGCGATTGACTCCGCTTCTTGGATAAGATACCTTTCCAAAAAATATTATTATGAAAAGTATCCTCCTCCTTTTGTTTGCCTCCCTACTTCTCTTCTCCGCAAAAGCACAAGTAAATGACCCCAGTCAGGTTGGAAAAGATGCCGCTACCAACCATGTTAACAACAATATGGATAACGCAGCAGAGAATGGCCTTAATAAAGCCGAGAACTCTATTAAAGGCCTTTTTAAGAAAAAAAATAAAAACGGCAACAATAATCAATCAACAAATAATTCTGCGAACGGAAATAATAATCAACCGTCAAATTCTTCCGGCACGGCAAATTTGAAAACTTATCAGAATTATGATTTTGTTCCGGGCGATACGGTAATTTTTGAATCGAGCCTCGCAGATGAACAAGCAGGTGAAATTCCTTCACAATTTACTGTAAGTGATGGGCAGGCAGATGTACAACAGGAAAATGGTGAAAACGTTATTCATGTTCCCAAAGGTGATGGCGCTACTTTCACACCACGCATGGATAAACAAGCTTACATGCCTGATCAATTCACAATCGAATTTGATTTTAAAAATGAATTATTCGGCATCCATCATTTATCGGTTGACTTTGGTAATCGTGTGTATTATACACAAGATCCCGCCATTATGCAGGGAATAACTTTTAATAATGATGGTTTAAACTGGACGCTCGGAGATATAAATTATCCTGCAGCATTGCCGATTAATGACCCCATGCAATGGCATCATATTGCAATTGCGATCAACAAAACTGCAGGCAAAGCGTATATTGATCAATTCAGGGTGGTTAATGTAAATAACCTTACGGGCAAACCTAATAATGTAACCATTCATGTGAATGGTTATGAAAATTCATTCATAAAAAATGTTAGGATAGCAAAAGGAGGTATTAATATTTATAAACAAACCACTACTCCCGCAAAAATTATAATGCATGGAATTTTGTTTGATGTTGATAAAGCAACTTTAAAACCACAATCAATGGGATCCATCAATGAAATCTTCAGCCTATTGAAAAAAGATCCTTCTTTGAAATTCGAAATTGACGGCCATACAGATAATACAGGCGATGCTGCGCACAATCTTATCTTATCTCAACAACGAGCTAATGAAGTGAAAGCACAACTGGTAAGTATGGGCATTGATGGGTCAAGGCTATCTACAAAAGGTTTCGGCGATACCAAACCCATTGATACCAACGATACGCCTGAAGGTAAAGCGAATAACAGAAGAGTGGAGTTTGTAAAGAGGTAACCCGTATTTGCATAGCTTAAATCTTACACTTCCTTTCATCAAATAAATTAAAAAAAACAAAATGAGAAAGACACTATTATCAACGCTTGGCTTTATTGTAAGTTTAATTTTTATAACAGCGCAAACGCATGCTCAGCGGGTAAACCGCATTGACGTTTCGGTTGACCATCCGAGTTATAGTGGAGCTTGCCCGGCAAAAATTACTTTTAAAGCTGTCATCCATTATTCCGGCGCGGGTACTTTGAGATACCAATGGGCCAGAAGCGATGGTGCGCATCCGCCAATCATGACCATTCAATTAGATGGCAGCGGGACAAGAGTTATCAATACAACATGGCAACTGGGCGCAGCAGGGAAATCATATAGCGGATGGGAAGCTGTAAAAGTGTTGTCGCCGGGAAGTTTTGAATCTTCCAGGGGAGAATTTAATTTGACCTGTACCGGAACTGCTCCCCAGCGAACGGTTGGGAGCCCTGCCCGGCAAAATACGGGAAACCCGCCAATACAGCATATGCAGGCCCCTGTTACTAATGTGCAAGCCCACAACCCTCCAAAAAATATCAATGACACTTTGCATCTGAACAGAAGGCCTGTTCGGAATACGCCTGTTCAAATGCAAAGAAAACCCTTAAAACCGCAGGTGCAAAGCGCAGCAAAAACACCAACCAGCGGCAATCAGTAATGCCACCTCCTGATAAATTACCCGTGCTTTTTTAAAAGAGCTAAAAATGAAAAAATATTTATTGGCCTTGTTAACTGTTAGCATCCTGCACAATCATGTGCATGCGCAAAAATGCCTCAACATTAGTATTGCGAAAATGATGGGAACGCTTTCCATGACGCCAGGTGCTGCGTATTCATTTAAAAAATGTGTTACCAATAAAAATGATCATAGCCAAAGCAATATTGTCAATTATGGGGCCGACTTGCAGGAACTTGATACCCTGGTTGCAAGGACAACACGAGATTTTAATAATGCTTATGCAGCCGAAGCTTCTGGTACAAGCCGGCAAATGCCCTCTCAGCAAGATGTAAATGCAGCAAAAGACCTGGCTGAAGAACTGAAGAGCATGACACCTGATCAGCAAAAAGCATTTGCAATGCAGATGGCGCAACAGCGACAAAAAAATGCAGGGGCATCTTCCATGCAGGACGACCCCATGCTTGCGAACCTGGTGATGAAAACAAACGATATGGCTGTGAACCAGATGAAAGCGCTTGATGATGAATTTTCGGCCAAGCTGAAAGCCATTGATGATGCGATGTTGAATGAAATAAACGCCATTCAGAAAGATGATAAAAATAAATGCCCGCAAGATATTACCGGCCTGCCAAACTGTGCTTGCGCGAACAAGATAGAAGGGAAATATTGGCAGCAGGCGATTGTTGTTACAGATAAGTACAATCACCAAAAAGCAACATTGTTCCTCGGCTACCTGGAAAAAATAAAATCAATGGCCGCTACCATTGATGCCAGCATCGTTAAATGCAAAAATGGCGATGCATTGCGTTCGCCAAATTTTAAGCAAATGCTTTTCAGTGCCCAGTCAGCAGCTTTTGGCAATGCATTTCTTGTCACCGCTATGTGCGTGAAAGATGTGCGAAAAAGCGGCGCTGATGCTTTCAACAACAAAGCGAATTGCGATGCAGGCACGTATGATGTAAGTTGTTCAAAATAATTAATTGAAAAGTTTATTGGTAATTGATATATGAAAGCAGGATTCCTAATTGGCCTATTATTTTTGCTCATGCTCCATCCGTGCCCTGTTTTTTCCCAGCAAACAGACCTGCAAAAAATGTTGCAGAATGCCAGGACTGTTGCTGACCATGTTAAAAAAAACACTCCCCAGGGAAAACAGCAACCAGGGTTGCCGCCAGGCTATGATAATTCGTGGAAGATCAGGATCAAGATGACCAGAACAATGGTTGGCTCAACAAACCTGGTGTCAAATAATTCCGGGTGCAAAACAACAAAAAAAGGGACTTTAAATTATTCTATCCAGTCGGATCTTTCTACTGATTCGGCTATTGGGTGGCAGAACGGTGACGATTTTCAAATGGAAACCAACATGGATGAAAATTTCAGGAAATATGAAAAACCTTTCAAGGGCTCGTTTAGTGTGAATTGTTCATCAGAAAATACAGAGACCAGGTGCGATGGGAACACGAACCGACAAATTTCAGGATATAGCAATGTAGACCCCACTAATGTTAGGATGAGTTTTGGATATAATAGAAAAACTAAGATGGGAGATTTTCAAGTTGACTTATTGCAGGACCCTGTAATCCATGCGAGTGGGAAAGAGGTAGAGAAGACAAAAGGCAACCCTACGGCAACTGTTGACCTGTCTGAGCTTGGCAAAGCAACAATTGAAGAGTTCACGGTATTGTGCGGCTTATTTCAGTCATGGAATCATCCTGTAGCAAAAGATGCCAAAATACAGTCTGCCATCGCTTCCTCACCGGTTAACGGTGGGCAGGCATCTATTGCGCAAACAAAATTTGGGTATGAAGTTTCTTATTCTGAAAGCAAAACGATTGACAGCGCTCCAGTTCCCGAAGGCTGGACAGGCACAGACCAGATTACCTATATTACCAGTGTGCAGATTTTGATTACCAACCAGGAACCACCGAGGCTGGAAGCAATTATTGATCCTTTAGATGTGGCAGGGTATCAAAATTTTATCCCGAAAGGACCGAAAGTAGATGGATCGGAAACAGAAGGGAACTCCATTGCATTCCGTGTACGGATAATTGATAAAAAAAATGGAGGGAAAGATGTTACCAACGCACATCCCTTTACGGTTACCTATACCTTAGATAAAGTATCGAACTACAAAGGCATTTGCATGAATTATCCCAAACAAAATGCTGACGACAAACCTGATCTGCGCTGGAGCAAATTGTCATTGGCAGAATCGCATTTGAAAAGCAGCACAGATGCTACCTTAACATCAAACCAGCGGGAAGGCAGCGACCTCTCTGCTTTTGTCGCTTGTTATGATTATGCAGCTTATGGCGTTTTGAAAGCGCATGTGCACCTGGATGATGATGACATTGACCTGGATGGCCATTTAAAAGATAAGCCCGATGTTTTTTTTGCTACCATACCTTTTGATGAGAACCATAACAAGATCGCAGACAAATGGGAGAAAGATATGGGCATTTACGGAAAGATATCCGACCCGGATTTTGATGAGGATGCCTACCCGCAAAACCAAAGAAGGAACGGTGATGGATATACGCTTTTTGAAGAGTACCGCGGCTTTAAGGTAGAAGACAACCTGGTGCCGCAGGGGAGCCATGAATCCTTTAAAGACGGGCATCTTCGTATGGATCCAAACTACAAAGACATTTTCATTTGGGACGAAGACGGGTTATTCAAACAATATTACGAACCTTACAACCCTTCCGACTTATGCTGGCATTATATTAATAAAGATGAAATGATTTATACTGCCAGCAGTAAAGACCCGGAAAACAGGTGGACGAATTTCAATAAAACAGACCACTTTTACGCTAAACAGTATGCGCTAATTTTTGCTGACATGAAGTCCCAATCAGCGTCGATAGATTGTACGCACATAACCGTAGGCCAACAAATTGATTATGACAAAGTAACAGACTATGAAACTGGGAATGAAATAAATAAAGAAGGTGAAGAATCTGCTGGAGGTTATTATGACCAGGCCGTAAAGCATACAAGCATTATTTATATATACTCCGGCGATATGAACTATTGTTTGGCAAAGAATTTCAAACCAGATCAGGCACAGAATATTTACCAGGAGTCTGTGTTAGGCACTACCATTCATGAAATAGGCCATGCGCTGGGGATCACCCACCATCATCCTAAGGCCGATATCGGTTTTCTTGGTTGTTCAATGCGCTATGATGCTCCGGATGAAACAAGCCATCGTGGAATAAATTCCGTCAGGCATTACTACTGCCATAAAGGCGATACCTGGACGGAAGTAGTGAATACGCCAACGGACCCTGACAATCCCGGAAAAGCTGTTCCATTAAAAACGATTACCCACCCATCTGATGATTGTTATGGCAAAATAGATGTGAAATCCGATCCCTGATCAATTTATATTTATTAAAATGAAAAAGATATTAATCCTCAGTTTCGTTTTATTGCTTTCCATTATTTCTACCGCTCAAAGCAACCGAGATCCTAATGCTGCTGAAACAATCGTTATTAACAAGGCAGTGAATGTTATTGTGCCGTTGATTAATGGATTTCAAAACAGTGACTGGCAAATAAAAAGCGGCGGAGCCGATGCACCTGAAGATTACAGCGTACAAGCGAATCCGTCTATTCCAATAAACACTGCGCCTTTTAATGAATGGCATTTTACCATTAAGCCCGGCTCAGACTATTACAATAAAAACATAAAACCATATTATGATAAATTAAACAATGGAACCATAGATGCAACCGATGCCAAAGCAATGAAAGATTTTCAAACAGAGGGAAATAAAATAAAAAGCGAATCGAACCTGTACGTAGATGTGCAGGTGAATGACATTGCGCTTCTAGTACACCCATTAAAAAATAGTATAACAGATTTAAAAGTCCCCGGTTGTTATTTTTCTTATAAACAACCTGCAGATAAACTAATCGGAACCGATCATAATACACCTGACAGCTATGTGCTTGCTTTCGGAGACTGGTCCACCGCAAGAGCAAGGGCCAGCTTCGGAGATTACGGATTCAAATTCATTCATCCGAAAGGAACTCCATTTATAGAAAATATTGTCATTATTATTTCAGGAAATAATGACCGCATCAAAGAAATCTTAAAAACTGCCAATTGGCAAAAAGTGAATGAGGGGCTGACGAAATAAAAATGGCAATGCTCTTTTTTATAATGCCAATTAATATTTGCTGTAACCAAAATCATTTTCTCGATGAAAGCTTCACCGCTAAAACCAAGGATCTCCCAAATATTGGTTTTGGTGGTTTTAACCCGATAAAACCAACAGGCAGGTCAAACTGCATGCAAGCCCACGCTAATTCCATTTATAAAATATGTTACCTGGAAATAATAAGCTTCCTCACTTCTATTGAGCCATCGCTGGCCATTACCTGCACAAAATAATTTCCTGTGGCGCAACCGTTGAGCTGAAAGGCAACCGTGCGGATGCCTGAGGTCGTATTGAATTGCTTTTGCTGCAGCATCTGCCCGAACTGATTAATCAACCGAACATTCCCGTTCTTGTAATTGCCAATGGCAATGTCAACATAATCTCTAGCAGGGTTTGGGAAAATTTTAAATGTTTTTGCGAACGGCACCAGGACGAGCTCCATCTCCGTGACGCCAGACTTGTCATCAAGATCGGACATTCGAAGGCGATAATAATTTGAGCCTTCGATTGGCCTGGCATCAGTAAAACTGTAATAACTCGGGAGCCGGGAATTTCCATTGGCCTGCACTGTGCCGATTATTTGCCAATTGGCCCCATCGGCGCTCCTTTCAACAGAAAAATGGCTGAGGTTCTCTTCTATCTGAGTGCTCCAATTCATGCTTACTGTGTTATTGGCATTAAGCGCTGCAGAAAAATCGACCAACACCACCGGCAGTGGCGTTATGATTGCAAAACCATTCACGGCTAAAACAGATGGCCCGTTTGCCTGCCCTTTGTTGCAGGTATATGGCAGTGAACTGCCGACCGAAGTGATGCCACATAAAGAACAATGATCATCAGCAGAAAATTTGACATCATCACTGGTAGGCATGCTGTTTTCACTGCCGGCATAGCCAAAGTAGATATCAGCAGCTGGAGAATTTTGCAATTTGATATAATTGGTAGCGCTGGCAAGCTGAATGGAAGAAGAACTGTCAAGAAACAATGCCTGCCTGGGGTTTGTTGTGCTTCCTTTAATGCTCAACGAGGCAGTAGTGTTGAGGTTGCCAAAACTTGTTTTGCCAATAATAATACGGGTATTGAATAGATATAGAGGATAGTCGATGACCAGTTGCCCGGTAATTTCTAAATTGATGGTACAGCTATTGCAGGTATAATAAATAGCAGCCCCCGATCCATGCTTTTTAAAAACCATATCATCGCCTGAATTGAGGGTGCTGACAGAACCAGTTCCTGAAATGGTAAAATTGCCCGCTCCGGTTGCCCCGCCATTTATTGCCCAGGTTATTTGTGCCCGGGCATTGTTGAAGCAAGTGCAAGCCAGCAATACAAAAAATATCTTGCAGAGGGTAAGCTGTTTCATTATTGACCATATTGTCAGGTACGATTAGTTCCGGATCAACAGGAAAATGGATGCAGCTTTAAATAAAGATTTGGATCAACCCGGGTTTTGCATTGCTGGTTTTATTGGAGGACCGTGTGATGTTTAGTTTTAAAAGACAGGCAGAAATTAAGGCCCTAACAGGCACTTTCAATGAAGAAGATAAAAGTAACAACTGTTTTTTGAATATGCAATAATGGCAAGAAGAAAAGAGGTTACCTCACCATAAAACTGGCTACAGCCTGCTTCTTCGAGCTTTTGTTTTGTGCCCTTATGAAATAAAGGCCTGCCGTTAATTTTGCGGCAAACCCGATACGGGCGAACGAAGTGTTGCTGAAATGATTTTGTTGGATACGCCTGCCCAGCGATGAGAAGATCGCGATGTCCCAATCATCCATGCTCAGGGGCATATTGATGTAATCACTGGCAGGGTTAGGGTAAGCTGATGTATATGTCATGCTCCCGCCAGGAATGTTGACCTCTTTGATTTCCGAATACTTTACCTGTCCTGATGCCGTAATGTATTTCAGGCGAAAATAGAGACTGCCAGTTTCGTTAGCGCCAATTTGATAATGGTAAGCGTAATTGTTGTCAATATTATTTTCCAGTAAAGACGCTGCCGGGAAAAGATTTGATTCATTGGTGCCTTTTTCAATTACATAGGTCATGCCAGGCTGCGGATTTGCCATTGACCAGGAAAGCAATACCGTTTCATCATTGGCTCTTTCAGCGGAAAAAGAGGTGAGGCCCATCTCCAAAACCGTGCTGGCATAATAATAATAAGTTATGGTAAAATGGGTGGTATCATTGGCTGTTGCGCTATAATAATAAATATTGCTGCCCGACAAATTTGTAAAAGTAATTGGCATATAATTGAAATTGACTGCGCCCATGCCTAAAAAATTAACAACATTGGAGGTGACCGTATCGTTTTGGCTATACCTGTACAGAACGGCATGCGGAGGGTTTGAAACACTTTGGCCGGGATCAAGCAAAAAACTCCCAATGTTGGTATCAATCAGGTTGGTGTAAGCTGCGCTCAAAGCTGCGCTTGAAAATTCATCATACCGCCCTACGGAAACGGAAAAATTTCTTTGTACAGCCTCCACATTTTTTAAAGTAAAACCATAATTGACGCTAATGGTAGAATTGATATTGGCTGAAACCAAAGTTCCTATTGAAGGGTCAAACTTTGGAAGTGTGATGGAATGCGTGTTATTGCCTGTGCCAATAATCAATGTGTCATAGCTGATGCTTTTTAAAACTCCCGCATATTGCCCATGCGCCGAAATAAAAGCGCCAACAGTAAAAAAAATCAATAGCCACGATGTCTTCCATAAGGATTTCATACGATTGGGTTTTTCGTATGGGATAATTGGATGATAAAGGATAGCCTTTCAGTATAAACTGAAAACAATGGTATTTATTATGGCAATCGGGATTTAAAATATTTTCAAGGAACAGCCTTTGGCTTAAAACAAAAAGCCCTGGACCTTTAGGAGCCAGGGCTTTTCAAAAACGACATCCTGTCAATTAGCGATTGCGATTTTGTAAATTTTCTGCGACCCGTCGGCAGCTATTACATGCAGCATATAAATGCCATTGGCATAATTGCTGACCGGAAGATAGATGGTAGTGCCTGCGGGGTTGTTCACCTGCCGCTGCTGTAATATTTTGCCGTTCAGGCTCAGCAGCCTCAGGGAAAGATTAGAAGAAAAATCAGATCCGAACGTGACCTGCACAGTGCTTTTAGCCGGGTTTATCAATTTGACCCCTTTAATAAAGGCGGCTCTTACCTGCCTGATGTCTGACAACTTGAAGTTGCCATCGAGGTCAATTTCTTTTAGCCTGTAGTAGTTGGTGCCACTTAGCGGCGAAGGATCGGTGAATGAATAATCAGTGCTGGTTGCCGAGTTGCCTTTAGCCGCTACCGTTCCAATTGCCAACCAGGTAGCGCCATCACCGCTGCGCTGGATCTCGAACCTGCTCGAGTTGATCTCAAGCTCTGAGGTCCATGTTAAAAGGCAGGCATTATCAACAAGCTGTGCGTTGAAACTGGTGAGTATTACAGGAAGCGTTCCATCAGAAGTGAGGGTAGAGGCTGGCCCGGTAATTATTCTTGTGGTACTGCTTGGGAAAGCAGGGTATGAGTTTCTTCCCATCCTTTTTATCTCACCATACCCTCCGTTAGTATTGGGAGTGCCAAGAAGAAGGTAAAGATATACTCCATCATACCTTCTTGTATTTGATGCATCAAGAATAGAGTTTGCATATAGCAGATGGATCTGGACATTGCCCGGGTGGCTGTATTCCAAATCAATCCTGTTTTTCCCGCTTATTGGCAATGGAGCCACCGAGGGGCTCGGTGCGCTTCCGTTAGTTCCTGGGATGTTGATTTTTGACGTGGCGGAACCATCAGACCCAATATTAAGCGTTGATGTGCCTTGCAGGAATATATCCGTATTCAAAGTTACCGTTACTCCTGAATTTATTGTTATCAGGCAATTATTGCAAATTGAAGGGGGTTCGCCGTTCACATCCCACACATTTATTCCTGATGGTGTGTGCCAGTTGCCGTTTCTGACGGCTGTATAAATGCCTCCCGAATAATTTTGAGAATAAGCAGGGCTTAATAAAATGAAAGAACATACAAAAATCGATGTCAGAAAGTAAAGCTTTTTCATACTACAAAAATTTAATTTTGATAATGTGGTTGCGGTTAACCCATAGATAGTATGTGGATTTGTGGCGAGGCATCTTAAGGATGGATTTGATCATCGGCTTAGCACATTGGCTAAGCGGATAACCCGGAAAATGATGCAGATGGCACGGTAAGCACAATAATCGCAAGCATGAGCATCATCATGTTCTTCAGCTTGTTTTGGTTAAATTAACCTGGCAAGCACTAAAAACTAAGTTTTCAAGTGTAAAGGGGAAACGAACAAACGATAAGCGCCGGCTTTTCAAAATTGGGATTTCCAGGAACGGCTATTGCAAGGTCTTGTTTAACGCAGGGAACCGTGTTCTACAAACTGAACTGCCGGTTTTATTCCGCTAAGTAAATAACTTTTGCTCAAAGGTAATAATAAAAACATGATTTTTTTCTGAAGATTAATTTTCTTCATCAGTTTCTGCCTTATTAAGGCCCAATTTATCAATGGCTGCCTGGGCGGCTATCTGGCTGGCATCTTTTTTATTATAAGCTTTTCCCTGTGCAAGCAACTGGCCGTCAACAACCGCTCCAACGGTAAACAGCCTTCTGCCTGCTTCCATGTGTTCGTCAAGCGTTTCGAATTCAAGGGTTTTGCTGTTTTTGTTTGCCCAGCCATATAATTTGTTCTTATGATTGATTTCAAGAATTTCGAGGTCATCAAGAAAAAGATATGGCTGAATGATGCGCTCAAGCACCCATTGGTTGGTTTTGATGAAGCCCTTGTCAAGATAAATGGCTCCAACAACGGCTTCCAGTGTGTTCCCGAAAATCTGGCTCATTTTAAGCGAGCTGTCGAACTTATTGAAATAGCTGATTTTTTTAAGCCCCATCTTGACAGCAATATCGTTGAGCTGGTTCCTGTTCACCATTTTGCTGCGCATTTCAGTTAAAAAGCCTTCTTCTTTGTAGGGGTATTTCTTAAAAAGGAAGTCTGCGATAACAGCGCTCAATACCGCGTCGCCCAGATATTCAAGCCTTTCGTTATTTTCATCCGATTTGTCTTTTAGCGATCTGTGGGTGAGCGCAGTCCTGTAAAGCACGGTTTTGCCAGGCGCAAAGCCCAATATGTTTTTAAGTTGCTTTTTAAATGATGCAGCGGAAGAGTCGTTTTTTATGATGCGTTCCAGTATTCCCACAAGCAAAAGCTACAATTTTTTTTAAACGGGCAAAAAAATTTATTAATAAGCTGACCAAAAATACGCCTAAATCTTTTGATAAGCAGGAAGGGTCAGGCGTTATATTTCTTTACAATAACGCAGGCGTTATGGCCTCCAAAACCAAAGGTATTGCTGAGCGCAGCCCTGACGGGCCTCTTTTGGGCCTTATTGAAAGTGAAATTTAATCTTGGGTCAAGTTCAGGGTCATCAGTAAAGTGATTGATGGTAGGGGGGACCATATCGTTCACCACGCTCAACGTGCAGGCCATGGCCTCGATCACCCCTGCGGCGCCTAAGCAATGGCCGGTCATGGATTTGGTAGAGCTGATATTCAGGTTATAGGCATGGTCGCCAAAAACATCAAGCACTGCTTTTATTTCAGATATGTCTCCCAATGGGGTAGAGGTGCCGTGGGTATTGATATAGTCAATATCAGATGGCTTCATCCCGGCATCTCTGAGGGCTGCGTTCATTACATTTTTTGCCCCAAGCCCTTCCGGGTGGGGGGCGGTTATATGGTGCGCATCAGCGGTTGCCCCTGCCCCTGCAATCTCGCAATAAATCTTAGCGCCCCTGGCTTTGGCATGCTCAAGTTCTTCTAATACCAATATTGCAGCAGCTTCGCCCATCACAAAACCATCCCTGTCCTTATCATAAGGGCGACTGGCCGTTTTTGGGTCATCATTTCTTTCGCTCATGGCTTTCATGGCATTAAACCCGCCCACGCCAGCTTCAATGATCACGCTTTCGGAGCCCCCGCTTAAAATGATATCTGCCAATCCAAGCCTGATCAGGTTATAGGATTCCATAAGCGCATTGGTGGAAGAGGCGCAGGCGCTGACCACTGCAAAATTCGGGCCCCGCAGGCCATGCCTCATGGAGATATGCCCTGACGCAATATCCAGGATCATTTTAGGGATAAAGAAAGGATTGAAACGGGGCGTGCCATCGCCTTTTGCAAAATTAGAGACTTCTTCCTGGAAAGTGGTTATGCCGCCAATGCCGCTGGCTACCACCACTCCCACACGGTCGGTATTTACCGTGTCTTTGCTGATGTTGGCATCAGCAACTGCTTCATCGCTGGCTGCAAGTGCAGTTTGCGTGAACCGGTCAATCTTGCGTGCCTCTTTTCTGTCGAAATATTTTAGGGGGTCGAAATTTTTTATTTCGCAGGCAAACCTTGTTTTGAATTTGGATGCATCGAACTGAGTAATGAAATCAGAACCTGAAACGCCACTGACCAGGCCGTTCCAATAATCCGGTGCGCTATTTCCCAAAGGGGTCAATGCGCCCATTCCCGTAACAACAACTCTTTTTACTTCCATATAGCTGCCCGGAAATTTTTAAAGTGATACATCCGCCTTCTAAGCAAAATTGCTGTTAAAGGCGGATGAAACAAATGTATTGCAATATAAAAGGCTTATTACTTAGCATGCTCTTCCAGGTAAGCAATGGCCTGGCCCACCGTAGTGATGGTTTCAGCCTGCTCGTCAGGGATAGAAATGTTAAATTCTTTTTCAAACTCCATAATGAGCTCAACGGTATCCAGGGAGTCTGCACCCAGGTCATTGGTAAAAGAAGCCTCATTGGTAACTTCTGCTTCTTCAACCCCTAATTTATCAACGATAATCTTTTTAACTCTTGTAGCAATGTCTGACATGTTTGTAAAATTTAGTTACGGCTGCAAAAATATAGTTTTTGGGTTAAACACAACTAAACCTGCAATTTTTAATTTTTTGCCCAAAAAAATGATTTTGGGGAAGATGCAGGCAATTTCGGCCCATTTTGTTGAAGGCCCTGGCCGGGCTTGCCGTGCCTATTATATGATTAAATTTCTGTTTTTGTGCCAACTGTAAAAAGGAAGCTGTAAATTCAATATCTTACAAACGGTAACTGCAAAACCAATTGTCAAAAAATGGCTTTGAAAATAATAGATCATGGCTCAAAAGAATACCAGCAGATGGTTGCCCTGCGCTATGAAATTTTGAGGAAGCCACTGGGCCTGAGGTTTACTGAAGAAGAGCTGGACAAGGAAAAGGATGACATGTTAATGGGCGCTTTCGAAGACGACAAGATATTGGGGTGCTGCCTGCTTACCAGAATTGACGGCTCAAAAATACGCCTCCGGCAGATGGCCGTGCCGAACAGCATGCAGGGAAGAGGGGTGGGCAGGGCGCTGATGATATTTGCCGAAAATGTGGCCAGGGACCTTGGCTACAAGGTTTTACTGATGCACGCCAGGAAAACGGCTACCGGGTTTTATGGAAAGCTGGGTTATCATATAACAGGCAACGAGTTTGAAGAAGTGACCATCCCGCATTACGTGATGGAAAAAAAGTTGTGACCGATATCTTCCTCATATAGATCATTTCCTCTAAAAATCCTATCATTTTTTCAAAAACAAATATTCAAAATATTTCAAGTTCCACGCTGGAATGAAGTTATAAAAAAACTCCTTGCGTCGAATTTTACCAAGCGCAAGAAGACGAAAGCCGCTTATGATAGGATGATATATCAGCGCATAGACTAGAATATACACTCCTCCGAAAATAGGGTTAACACGATTTCGAAAACTTGGGATCCATATACAAAGAACGAAGGGTATGATTGGAATAAATATTAATAAATAATAAACAAACAATTTTTTCATAAAATAAATTTAGTTATTTTTTCTTTTCCGCAGAGGTGCCTTGGCAAGCGCACAGAAGCCTTGAAAGGACACTCTGGGAAAGAAAGTACCCTGCCCTCATTGCCCGCCCTGCATACTTGCGCCAGATTGGGGGCATTTTTGCCATAATTCCTTAAATTTAATTGTTCTAAAATGATTTGCCATTTTAGTCCAGTCATTTAAGGGGTTAAGGCATCCCTGGCTCATCATTTTTGGCTTAAATATAGGGAACTTGTTCTTTAATAAAATTGCCCGGAGTTGCAAACTCTGGACAGCAGTTTCTCCGATTATTGGCAACTGAACTCTAAGGATAGCTGTGTTTGTCGCGGATGTTGCTAGGAAAGTGAGATGGTAAGATAATCAAATTGAAAACTCATCATGTTTGAGAAGGATGTTTCATTGTTAAGATGCCCTGTTTCAGGCTATGCTCTTAGATTGCAGGTGATTTCGACTGCTTCAAAAAATTTTGTGGGCGGTGCGCATGAAATTGTTGAGCAAGGAATTTTGTTTGCTGAAAAAGATTGGTTTTATCCGATCATTAATGGTATTCCGCGCCTGCTTGTTGAATCTTTTCTTGATTATGCCGGTTTTCTTTCAGAACATCTGAATGATTATGCCGAACGCAAAAGCCTGCTCGAAAAAAAATATGCTGATTTGATTAAATATGCTGTCAGGAAGAATAAAAGAACAAAAGAAAGTTTTGCATTCGAGTGGAGTAAATTTAATTATGAAAAGGATAAAACATGGAATGCAGATAGAATACAGATGTTCGATCGTTTTCTTAAGGAAACTGATGAAACCGCAGACAACTTGAAAGATAAAATAATTCTCGATGCAGGCTGCGGCAATGGATTACTCGATTTGTTGATTGCTCCACATTGCTCACAAATAGTGGCGATGGACCTTACTACCGGCATTGAAAAAGCGGCTGTGAAAAATGAATTCAAAAATTTATTTTTCGTACAAGGCGATGTGCAGTTTCCTCCATTGCCAAAATTGCATTTCGATATTGTTCAGTGCAGCGGAATATTAATGCATACTGATAATACTAAATCATCATTCTCCGTGATTGAGCAGTATGTGAAAAACAGAGGCAAGTTGAGTGTGTGGCTTTATCATCCACGAAAAAGTCTCATTCATAATTTTCTTAATCGTTTTCGCAAATGCACAACTGTATTGCCTTTGAAACTTCAGTATTATTTTTTACTGGTAACAATATTTCCGGTAAGCTTTGTTGTGAAGAAAATAAAAGGAAGAAAACAAAACAGCCGGGAAATGATGGTGGATATATTAGATGGATTTACCCCAGAGTTTCGCTGTGAACATACGCATGAAGAAACTGTTGACTGGTTTGTGGAGAAAAATTACCACAACATAAAGATTACGACAAACGAATTATTTGGATTTAATATTACTGGCGTTAAGAGCATGGAGATATAATCCCCCCCCACTCCCCAATCTGGCGCAAGTATGCAGGGCGGGCAATGAGGGCAGGGTACTTGTGCCATTGAATAACCCAATGCTTTTTTATTTGCAAAGCGAGGCACAAGTACGCCAGCCCACAGGCTAAGCTGCATACTTGCGCCAGTGTGGGGGGAAAAATGGCTACCAGACAATACTATTGATGTAAAGGAGAGAATGATGCAGCACAGCCAATGGATAAAAGAAAGCAATATTGCCTTTACGCCAACAGTTTTTATTAACGGAAGAAAATTGCCGGGAAGGTATTCATTAAACGACCTGGAAATTTTGATGCCACAGTTGGCAGAAATAATGACTGAAAAAACAAGTGCATAAAAATATTTTCTATCGCATTGCACCCGATAGGAAATTGCCCGGCGGTGCAAGAATGGCGCTTTCTGCCGTTGTTGGTGTTGCGTGATGGCTTTGTGCATGGCTTCACC
>JAFEAJ010000008.1 GCA_018266455.1 Bacteroidota bacterium | reverse complement strand
TTGCCTACGGCAAAAAGAAAAAATGGGAAAACGCAATCGGTGGGCGTTAAGCCATGCCAGGGAGCATGTTCAAGCGGGGCGTAAATATGGCTCCAGTCGCCGGGGTTGTTTACCAAAATCATAAGCGCAACAGTAGCCCCGCGGAACACATCGAGCGAATAATATCTTTGTTTCAAAGCAATTATGTTTTGTGGTTGAACGAAGTTATGTTTTTGAGCGGTTTTTTTTAATAAAAGATTGTTTTTCAAGAGGGAGCAAAAAATTTTTACAAGCGAAAATCACCTATATTTGCAGCCTGAATAATTTTAAAAATTACCACTGGTTTTGGGGAGGACAGGCATGCTTTTTCAGAGCATAAACGATGTTGGCCCGAGCCTTTATTAACTATAAAATTCCTGTGAGAAGTTGTTTGTTGCGCAATTGCTATAAAAAATTTTAATATAAAAGGCGTAAGGAGTATTTCGCATGAATGCTTCCTTATGCCTTTTTTGTTGGTGGCTTGTTGGAGAGTGCCTGGTGTTTAAAATTGGTCAGCCAAAAAAGAAAAATGTGGCTGAGGTGGCGAAGCTCTGTTTATTCATAAAGTTTTTGCCGTAAAATGGAAGAGGAAAAAAAATGGTATGTGGTGTACACCAGGCCCAGGTGGGAAAAAAAAGTGCATGCGCTTTTTGATGAAAAAGGCTTTCTGAATTACTGCCCGTTGAACAAAGTAAGGAAAAAGTGGAGCGACAGGATGAAAACGGTTTATGAGCCTTTATTCAAGTCGTATGTGTTCATAAAAATCGGTGAAGAAGAAAAAACTGAGGTGCGCATGGTAAATGGCGTGGTGAATTTTGTGTACTGGCTGGGCAAGCCGGCAGTGGTGAGGGAAAATGAAATTGTGCTGATCAAAAAGTTTTTGAACGAGCATGAAAACGTCCAGGCGGAGCCATTGCCGATCGTTGAAAACATGAAAGTGCGGGTTGAGGGCGGCGCTTTGATGGGCAAGGATGCGACGGTAGTGAAGGTGATGAACAATAAAGTGCAAATCATCATTGACAGTATTGGATATTCATTAACGGCGTATGTTGATAAATCAAACCTGGCTGTAAGCTGAAAGTATTAGTTTTGAAAAATAATTTCCCAAGAATGCCTTTTCTTTTCTCATTGCACAAAAGAATATTCTTTCTTTTTTCCGCTTTACCTGCATGGGTATTCTTTTGCAGCTCCTGCGGCACCACGCGGCCTTATGTGTACATGCAGGGGCAATTTGATACAGCAGCGCTCAGCAAAGTGCAACCCATTGACCCAGTTGTGCAGAAAGGAGACCTGATCAGCATTATTGTGTATAGCGACAATCCCGAGGCAACGAAAATTTATAACCAGCCGTTGATTACGACCGGTTCAACCGGAGGGGGGGGATCAGGTGGCGCAGGAGATGCTACCCAGGGGATCAATGGCGGAACACCTACTGCACAGGGTTACCTGGTTGATGAAAATGGGAACATCGAATTCCAGGGCCTGGGTTTATTGCATCTTGAAGGGCTTACCCGTAACCAGATAAAAAGCCTTTTGGACTCCAGGCTGAATGTTTTATTAAAAAACCCATATTACAATATCCGTTTTTTGAACAACAGGTTCACTATGCTTGGCGAAATAAACAGGCCTGGCATGTATAGTATCCCGAATGACCATATCAATCTTTTAGAAGCGCTGGCGCTGGCAGGAGATATGAATTATTTTGCAAGAAGGGACAATGTGCTGGTGATGCGCGAACAGGATGGCAAACGAGAATGGGCCAGGCTTGACCTGACAAAACCGGACATACTCAAATCCCCTTATTTTTATTTGAAACAAAACGATATTGTTTACATTGAGCAAAATAAAAAGAAATCGGTAGTCAACGACCAGGTCACTACCAGGAATATCAGTATCGCCACGGCGCTTTTATCAGCTTTTGCCATAGTGTATACTGTTCTAAGAAAATGACCGTTTAACTACTTTATGAGCGATCAGGGTAATTCAATAAATGAGAATGGCTTGAATGGGAATGTAAATCACTTTCCTGCCAAAGACAATTCATGGACTATAGGCCCAAGAGAATTTATCTTAAAGTATATCAAATACCTCCCCTGGGTGGTTATCAGCGCAGCGCTTGGGCTAATCTTCGCCTACATTAAAATTCGTTACACAACCCCTATTTACCATGCCCAGTCTTCAATGCTTATTAAGAGCGATAAGCAAAATAACAATGGCGATAAATTTGCAGAGCTGTACCTGGGCCAGTCTGGCCCCAACCTCAGCAATGAGATTCCTGTTCTAAAATCGAGCCAGGTAATCAAACGCGTGGTTCATGATCTTAATTTTGAGATACAATACTATGGCATCGGCAAAATAAGGTCTACCCTTTTGTACCCCAACAGCCCCATTACCCTGCATTTGCTGCATATTGCCGATTCATCTCTCAGTTTCGGCTTTTCCATTACGCTGCTCAATGATACGCAATTCGATGTCCTTCCTTCTAAAAGCCTGGCCAATTTCGGGGACACTATTACCATTAAAGGCAACAAACTTGTCCTGTTAAGAAACCGGGGAGTGAACGAGTCGGAGTTTGCAAGCAATGTTTTCAAAGTTGTCTGGCAGCCTCAAATGCAGGTGGCTTATAATATCATGCAGGGGTTAAAAATAGTTCAGGCCAGCGAACAGGCTACCATACTTACTTTATCGTACGATGGCGAAAACCCTTCTTTTGCCAAAGATGCGCTTAACCTGCTTATGTCTGTGTATGATTCGCTGGTTATTGAAGACAAGCAACATGCCCTGCTCAATTCGCTTAATTTTATTGACTATACTTTAGATACCCTTAAACTAGAACTGAATGGCACAGAGGGATCCATTACCGGCTACATGGCCAAAAACGATATTTTTGACATCACCACACAATCGAGCAGGTATTTTGAAAACATTTCGGATGTCTCCAAGCAAACTGAAGCATTGGGCGGAAAACTGCAGATGGTGAACTATTTGCTTGCTTATATCAAAGACACTAAGAATGTTTATAAACAGGTGCCCACCAACCTGGGCATAGAGGAGCCCCTTTATTCAAAACTTGTTTTGGAATACAATAACCTGCAACTTGAGCGCGAGACCAATTTGAAAACAACGCAACCCGAAAACCCATTGATATTAAACATCAACAGCGCCCTGGATAATGTGCGGAGAAGCATGATTGAAGCGCTGACAAGCGTAAAAGCAAATTTTGCCTTTATTCTTTCGGGGTTGGAAAAGCAGAGCACCGATTTCCAGGGCAAGCTAAAATCTTTGCCAGGCAAATCAATTGGCCTGAACAATATTCAGCGCAGGCAAAAAATTTTGGAAACACTGTATTCTTTCCTGCTGCAGAAAAAAATCGAAACAGCCATTTCTTCCGCCTCAGTCGTTTCCAATTCAAAAATACTTGAACCTGCTTCCAACTCTGCAACGCCCATTAGCCCCAACGCCACGAATATTTATTCGATGTATTTGATTTTCGGCATTTCCATACCGATTGCCATAATTGCGTTGCTTGAATTGTTCCGCGATAAGGTGGATAACAGGCTGGATGTGGAAAAACGCACACATGCCCCTATCATAGGTGAAATCGGGCACTCGGATGATGCGCAGATGCTGGTGGTGAAAAAGAACAGCCGCCGGTTTATTTCTGAGCAGTTCCGCATTGTCCGGAGCAATATGCAATACCTGCTGTCAAAAAAAGAAAGGCCTGTTATTATGGTCACTTCTTCATTCAGTGGTGAGGGCAAGTCGTTTATTACTACAAATATCGGCGCGGTAATGTCGCTGGCCGGCAGAAAAACGGTGGTCATGGAATTTGATATCCGCAAACCGAAAATTACTGCGGGCCTGGAGATGAAAAGAAAAATGGGCATCACCAATTACATCATCGGCAAAGCAAAATTCAGCGAAATTATATTGCCTGTTGAGGGCATGGAAAATATGTTTGTGATCCCCTGCGGCCCCATCCCTCCCAACCCTTCCGAACTATTGCTTGACGATAAACTGGCAGAATTGATGCAGGAAGTCAAGCAACATTTTGACATCGTGATTTTGGATACCGCGCCGGTAGGCCTGGTAAGCGATGCGGTTACCATTGGCAAATTTGCAGATGCGACCATCTATATTGTAAGGCAGGGCTTCACTTTCAAAAAACAGTTGCGCCTGATCGAAGAACTTTATACCGAAAAAAAGCTGCCGGGCATGAGCCTGTTGCTGAACGATGTGAAAGCCGAAGGCGGCTATTATAGCGGCTATTATGGCGGGTATGGCTATTATGGCGGGTATAGCTATGGGTTCGAATCAGGCTATTTTGAAAAGGAGCCTTTGAAAAAGAAAAAAAGATCTACTACCAGGCAGGTCGGGAAATGGCTAAAGCGATTGTTCAACTAACCGTTTTCCTTACTGACCGTTTCCTTTTTTGTATTCCCTTTTTTTTAATGAGCACCATTGTGATACCTGGCCAACATACTGATAAATGGGACCTGGTCATTGAGCCCCGAAGCTCTCTTTTCGACCTTCGCCTGCAGGAGGTGTGGCGCTACCGCGACCTGTTGCTGATGCTGGTGAAAAGAGATTTTGTGGCTACCTATAAGCAAACCATTTTAGGGCCTATCTGGTTCTTCATTCAGCCATTGCTTACCACCCTTACTTATATTGTTATTTTCGGGAACATCGCCAAATTGTCAACCGACGGTTTGCCGATGACACTATTTTATCTCTGTGGAATTATTTTGTGGAATTATTTTTCCGAGTGCCTCAATAAAACAGCCACCGTTTTTAAGGACAATGCCAATATTTTCGGCAAAGTATATTTCCCGCGGCTCGTTATGCCGCTTTCCATTGTTGTTTCTAACCTGGTGCGCTTTTCCATCCAGTTGGCGCTGTTGCTGGGCTTCTGGATATACTACCTGTTAAAGGGCGCCAATATCCATCCCAATTGGCTCATCCTGTTATCGCCTTACCTGGTTTTGCTGATGGCGGTTATTGCCCTGGGCGCCGGCATGATCATTACGGCCATGACCACCAAATACCGTGACCTGGTTTTCCTGCTCACCTTCGGCATCCAGTTGTTCATGTATGCCACCCCGGTTATTTACCCCATGAGCGCAGTGAGCAAAAAATGGGGCTGGCTCATAAAGTCAAATCCCCTATCGTCATTGGTGGAGACATTCCGTTATGCTTTTACCGGCTCCGGCCAGTTTAGCTGGGGAGCGCTTGCTTACAGCTCCGTTTTTGCATTAGCGCTTTTATTTTTCGGCGCAATTGTATTCAATAAAGTAGAAAAAAATTTTATGGACACGGTGTAGTGCATTATAACAGGTGAATGATGAGCGATACGGTTATTAAAGTTGAAAATTTATCCAAGCAATACAGGCTGGGCGAAGTGGGCACAGGCACCCTTAGCCACGACCTGAACCGCTGGTGGGCCAGGCTGCGCGGCAAAGAGGATCCCTTTTTGAAAATTGGCGAAACGAACGACAGGGAGCAAAAGGGAAACAGCGATTATGTGTGGGCCCTGCGCGACATTAATTTTGAAGTGCAGCAGGGCGAAGTGCTCGGCATCATTGGCAGGAACGGCGCCGGCAAGAGCACGCTGTTGAAAATTTTATCGAAAACCACTGCGCCCACCACCGGCAAAATAAAAGTAAAGGGCAGGATCGCCAGCCTGCTCGAAGTGGGCACCGGCTTTCATCCTGAAATGACCGGCCGCGAAAATATTTTTTTGAATGGCGCCATCCTGGGCATGACCAAAAAAGAAATCCAAAAAAAGTTTGACGAGATCGTTGATTTTGCCGGCGTGGAGCGTTATGTGGACACACCGGTAAAGCGCTACAGCAGCGGCATGTACGTGCGGCTCGCTTTTGCCGTGGCCGCTTTCCTTGAACCTGAAATTTTGATCGTGGATGAAGTACTGGCCGTGGGCGATGCCGAGTTCCAGAAAAAATGTCTCGGAAGAATGAAAGATGTGAGCGTCAATGACGGCAGGACGGTATTGTTCGTGAGCCATAATATGGGTACTATATCACAGTTGTGCAATAAAACTGTATTGCTAGGCAAAGGCCAACTGGTAACTTATGATAAAACTACTTCAGTTATCGGGACTTATCTAATGATGGGAAAAAGTATGCTTTCAAATAAATACACTTTCCCTTCTAAAAACTTCTCTAAGGAATATTATTTTGTTGAAATATTTACAATAAATCAAAATGGAGAAGAAACTGATCAATTTGGCTTTGACGATTCAATTTTTATTATATGCAGCATTAAGGCTAATTCTAAGCATCCAAATGTAAAAATAGGCTTTAATATTCTAAATTCTTTGGGTAATTATGTCTCAACAAGTATTATTGATTTAAACTATGAAAATCAGATTTCGGAATCGGTTTATAGATACAAAATCAAAATTCAGCCTTCAATACTGGCTCCAAATACGTACATGTTTAGATTTGCCATTTTTTTATTAAACGACAAAATTTTTGATCTTGTAGAAAATGAGTGTCAAATAAAAATTAATGACACAGGAACACAATTTGCTTCCTTTGAAGGGACTGATTATGGGAATGTAATTTTAGATTATCACTGGGAGTTTTTTAAATTATAATTTTAGGCTCATGAAAAAGATTATTAAGTTAATTTCCCCACCACTTTTTTTGAATATTTATCAAAAGATGACTTCATTCAAAAAAGAGAAAAGAAATGAACTTTATTTAAAACAAAACACGAATAACGGTCAAGATTTAGAAATTTATTGGACTCAGGAAATGTCTGAACAGCTAGAAGTTTGGGGTAAGCACAGTACTTGGATTGAAATTGAATGCTTACTGGTAAATTGTCGGGGAAAGGTGCTAGACATTGCATGTGGCACTGGGGTTAATATAAAATCACTTTCTAAGTTTCCCTTTTTAGAAGTTCATGGGTTTGATATTTCTGACATGTTACTAAATAATGCAAAACAAAAGGGAATTAACCCCGAGGTATTAAAATTATATGATGCAACGAATACTGGATATGATGATAATCAATTTGACTATTCATATTCAATTGGCTCATTAGAACATTTCACTGAAAATGGAATAGATCTTTTTTTAAAGGAATGTGCTCGTTATACATCAAAAGTTTCTTTCCATATGATTCCGCTTTCTGAAAACAATCTTGATTATGGATGGATTAAGCGAGGCCAGAGTTATTTTAATAATTCTATTGAATGGTGGCTACCGAAGTTCAAAAAATATTTTTCTAATGTTTATGTAATTAACTCAGGATGGAAGGATGAAGGTGTGTCTGTAGGAAAATGGTTTATTTGTTATAAATAATTTTTTTGAAAATGATAAAAAAAATTAAAAACCTTGTTAGAACGCTTTATCAGTTAAATGGTAACATAGAAGAAATAAAAAATTCTTTATATATTAACAATGATATTAAAAATCCAAAACTAAATTTTGGTCAGATACAAGCTTTTCTAAATAACCAAAAAGATACTATTAAATCACTACAGGAAGTTGAATTTAGGGTTTTCTCCCAATGGGGTGACGATGGAATTATCCAATATTTAGTAAATAAACTTGACATTCCAAATAAAACATTTATTGAGTTTGGGGTTGAGAATTACAAAGAATCTAATACTAGGTTCTTATTGATTAATAATAATTGGAGCGGATTGGTTATCGATGGTACTAAATCAAATATTGATTATATTAAGCATGATGTAATTTCTTGGGGTTTTGATATTCATGCAACTTATTCTTTTATTACAAAAGACAATATCAATCAATTGTTAAAGGATTTCTTGGATAAAGGGTATAACAGTAAGATTGGAATTTTAAGTATAGACATTGACGGAAACGATTATTGGATTTGGGATGAAATAAATGTAGTGAATCCTATTATAGTAATAATTGAATACAACGCTATTTTCGGATATGATAAAGCTTGGACTATACCGTACAAAAAAGACTTCTATCGTTTAAATGTACACAAAAGCTATCAATATTGGGGGGCTTCATTAAAAGCTTTACATCATTTAGGGAGTAAAAAAGGATATTCGTTTATAGGTTGTAATAGTAATGGCAACAATGCTTATTTTGTACGAAATGATAAATTAGGAAACCTCAAGAGCCTGACTTGTAAAGAAGGCTTTATGGAATCAAAATTCAGAGAGTATGCTGATAAGAATGGAGAAAGATATGGAGGGTGGAAACGATTAGATTTGATAAAGGGGATGCCAATATTTAATATTGAAACAAATCAAATGGAAGAAATATAAGTTTAATGGAAAAAAAAATAATCCCATTATCAGTACGATCTTTTTTGCACAAAATAATTTGGTTTTTTAGGAACTACCCCGAGATTAACAAATTTACTCGTTTAGAGCCCAAGCATTACCATGGCCCTATTACATATAATACTGATGGCCTAACCACCTCAAACAATGCGGATTTTATTAACGAGCCTCGTTTCGCCAAGGCATACGCAGCTGCGGCTGCAACAAAGCCTTGGCCTGGATTTACTTTGCAATGGCGGGTTTATGTAGTTTGCTGGTTTGCAAATTTGGTGAAACAATTAAACGGAGATTTTGTGGAATGCGGAGTTAATACCGGAGCTTATGCAAGGGCCATAATAGATTATATTGACTTTAATAAAACGGGGAAAACATTTTACCTGTTCGATACCTTTGATGGTTTTCCGGAAAGCCAGATAAATGAGGAAGAAAAAAAAGCAGGAATTGGTTTTTATGGCGGTAATCATTACAAGAATGTTTATGAGCAGGTACAAAAAAGCTTTGCTGCATTCAATGTAAAAATTATTAAAGGGATGGTTCCTTCAACGCTATCGCAATGCCTTTCTCAAAAAATCGCTTATTTATCTATTGATATGAATGCAGTTGCTCCCGAAATAGCAGCAGTTGAATATTTTTGGGATAAGCTTGTTAGCGGAGGGGTAATCATTTTGGACGACTACGGCTTTCCCCTCCATATACACCAGAAAAGATCTTTTGATGAGTTTGCGCGAAAGAAAAATATTGAAATATTATCCATGCCCACAGGTCAGGGTATTATATTCAAGCCATGAAGAATATTTTAGTATTGGGTTCAGAAGGTTTTATGGGAAGCAATGCCGTTTCTTATTTTTCTGGCAAAGGGTATGAGGTTTACAAAGCAGATATAATATTGCAGGAAGCTGATCACTATATGGCAATAAACCCTGAACAGCCTGATTTCGCTTCTCTGTTCAGCAACCAGCAGTTTGATTGTTGCATCAATGCAACCGGGGCTGCCAATGTTCAGTTTTCATTTAACCAACCTGCTCTCGATTATACACTCAATGTTTCTAATGTTTTTCATATATTAAATGCCATTCGTTTATATAACCCTGCTTGCAAGTTCATTAATTTTTCAAGTGCAGCAGTTTACGGCAACCCGCAAAGCCTGCCAGTATCAGAGCAGTGTGGTGCCTCCCCTGTTTCTCCTTATGGCATGCACAAATTGTACAGTGAACAAATATGCAGAGAGTTCACTGAATTTTTTTCGTTGAAAACAATTAGCCTCCGCATATTTTCAGCTTACGGCGAAGGATTGAAAAAGCAATTGTTTTGGGATCTTTTCCGAAAAATAAAGTCTTCCCCAAATAATTCAATAGAATTGTTTGGCACCGGTAATGAGTCGAGGGATTTTATTTATATCTGGGACATTATGCATGCAATAGAAATAATTATTGGGGCTGCGCAGTTTGAAGGCGAAGCCATTAATGTGGCCAGCGGGAAAGAAGTAAATATAAAAGATGCTGTAGAACTATTTGTGTCTTTTATTCAACCGGGAACGAATGTTGTGTTTAAAGGAAAAAATAAAAAAGGGGATCCTTTGAACTGGATGGCCAATATCAGCTTACTTGCCAGTAAAGGGTTTTCTCCGTCCTTTTCTTTTGAAGAAGGATTAAAAAAAACGGCGCATTGGATGAAGGCAATAATATGAAGAAACCAGTTATTGTTTTTTTTAGCCAATATAAATTAGGGGGTGTACAGAATTATTATCAGCTATTGATTGATAACGATGCTGAAAGAGCTTTTGATAAGATTAGGATATTTACTAAAAATATAAATGATACTGCAGCCCTTCCAATCAAATCATTTCAAAAATATGCTCGGGAAATTGTTTTCCCTTATGATAAACCAGATAAAGAAACTTTAAAGGCATTATGCAAATTAATCCCCCGAAATGCAGCACTGGCTATTGCCAACTTTCACATAGAATTAGCGGCATTGCATTATAACAATAGAGGGGTAAATGCCATTGTTCATATTTGTCATGATGATTTTTTTTTGGATATAGCGTGCCAGTTTTCTTTTCTGATTGATGTGTTCATCGTTCATAATTATGCCTATTATAAAAAATTAAATGAGATTTTACCTGAACAGAGAAAAAATGATATTTATTATCTACCATACGGTATTTCATTGTCAAGTCATAAAAGAGACCCGAACCTGATATCGAAACTTAAACTTTTTTTTCTAGCCAGGTTCGATAAGAAAAAAGGGGTTTATGATGTATTTGATATTGACGGATTGCTTGAGGCGAAAGGTATTAATGTTGAATGGACGCTGGTAGGAGATGGGCCTGAAAAAGACGGAGTAATTAAAAAAGCTGCTGGCAAAAATAACTTCAGGGTTTTAACATTGCCAAATACTCAAGCAATTTATGAGATGGCAGCTGGACAGGATGTATTTGTGCTCCCTTCCTATTTAGATGGCCTTCCCCTTGCACTCCTTGAAACGATGAGCGTAGGGTTAGTGCCAGTAATTTCAGAATTTAATGAAGGCATAAGGCGAATAGTAACTGAAGAAACAGGCTTTGTCTGCGGGGTTGGAAATCATCAAGAATTTGCTGAAACACTAGCCTTTCTTGATAGGAATAGGTCATTGATTGATAAAAAGGGGGAAGCTGCGAGAAAAAAAATAGAAGCCGAATTTGATATCAAAACGAGAGCAAAAGACTATTACGAACTGTTCGGTAATTTTGAAGCGCTAAGGAAAACGGCATATTATAAATATAAAGCCCAATTTGGCAATAATTGGTGGAACTACTTTAAATGGGTGCTAAAAAAAAGGATGAAATTGTAAAAGAAAACGTGCGAAAAGGGATAACTGTAATTCTTTGCTGCTTTAATAGCGAAAAGAGGTTGCCCGTTACACTGGAGCATTTAAACCGTCAGGCATTTAGCTGGCATTTTGATTGGGAAATTATTGTTGTGGACAATGCCTCGACTGATAAAACTGCCCAGGCTGCAACTGATATTTGGAAGTCTTTTAAATCATCTGTCCCATTTAAAATTGTAAATGAGCCAGCTCCGGGTTTATCGCATGCAAGGCTGAGAGGGGTAAGAGAAGCAAATTTTAGCTATATTATTTTTTGTGATGACGACAACTGGCTTAATAATAATTATCTTGATCTTGCATTCGGTATTATGGAGGAGAATAGCATGGTTGCCGTTTTGGGTGGGCAAAGTGTTGCGGCTTTCGAAACTGAGCCCCCTGCTTGGTTCAATCAGTATTCAAAAGCTTATGCCGTAGGCCGGCAATATGAGCATTCTGGAGATGTTACCGGCCGTTATGAAAAACTGTGGGGCGCCGGGTGTATTTACAGAAAGGAAGCGCTTGATTTTTTATACGAGAATGGATTTGCTCATCTATTAAGTGACAGAACGGGAACTAAAGTAATTTCAGGAGGCGATCACGAACTTTGTATGGCGCTTCATCTTGCAGGCTATCGCCTTTATTATGATGATCGATTATTGTTTACTCATTTCATGACTGCTGGAAGGCTCCGTTGGGAATGGTATCTTAATTTTCAGAAAAACGGATCTTATTTCAGCATTCTGTTCGACCCATATCATAAAGTGGTTAAAATTGAAAAAGGGCTACGAGGTTATTTAAAAGAGACTGCACTTTATGAAATTTATATTTCACTGCTTAAATTAAATAAACTGAAGCCTACATTGACCTATTTTTTTTTAGCCCCGCGACCGGCATCCGAAACTAAGCACTTTGAGGTGTTGTATGAAAAATACCGCATATTGGGCTTGCTTAATTTTTTTTTTTCATATCGGCAGTTACTGTATAAAGTTCGCAGATCGGCATGGCTAAACGTAAAAGGAACAAGCTGAACTTTTTGTACATGAAAATCGGAATCCTCACGAGGCCTGATAATAAAAGCCCTAAAATCCTTGCCCAAACTTTGGCTGAGTCCTTAAAGCAAATTGGGATAGACAGTGAAGTAGTTTACGGCCTGAACATGCTGAGGCGGCAGGTGCTGCCTTTGCGGGCAAAAGACCGCTATCAACTGAAATTGCATTTTCGCATAAGGCAAAAAATAAAATACTTTTTTGCTGACAGGGCTATTTTGAAAAAGCTAAAGCAGTTTGATTTCATTATTGTGAGCGAATGCATACCCAATGCATACTGGGCAGATTTTTATCCCATCGAAAGGCTAAGAAAAATCCTAAAAAAAAAAATTGGCTTGTTCGAAGTGTTTTACCTGGGCTCGGCCCCTCACTTCATAAAAGAGCTGGAAGATTGGTATGGCAAAACATTCAATGAGTATGATTTTGAGCTGGCCATTGCGCCGGTAAGTTACACTGCTTCAAAAAGCTTCGATAAGAAATTCGACGTTGGGTTCAATCTAAAGTCATCTGGTCTTGCTCCGCAAAAAAAAAACAGGTTGATCGCATTAATTGATTTTGCTTTTGAAGGTTATGAAGCAATACGGGAAATGCAGTTGAGGGTTTTGCAAAAGCTGGATATTGAATACATTGAACTGAAAGGCGCTTACAGTATTCATGAAATTAGGGAGCTGTATGCAAAGGCCGGCATATTTTTTTTGCAGCATTTTGAATCTTTTGGCTTGCCCATAGCGGAATGCCTGTCTTATGGAACGGCCGTATTTACGGCGCATTCCGGGTGGCCTATGGCATTCCGGCTGAATGAAAACCCGGAATTATATGGAGAAGGGCAACTGGCAGATTGTTTTTATGTTTACGGCAATGAAAAAGAGCTGGAAGAAAAACTATTGATGTTCATAAAAGAATTTGACGGCGCACGGACCCCGCTGGGGATATTTAATACGTTCACCCAACAATATGGGCCTTATTACTATGGCAACGCAAAAGGGTTAGATAAACTGAAGCGCTATTTGGATAATGAAATAGCTGCTACTTCGTAAAAACCAACTGTTGGCTGTTTTACAAATGAATTAAAAATGAAAGAAGTACTCAGGAAAATATTGACTTTTGCCATTTTTGCTTTTTCAGCAATTTTATATAAGCTCAGCTTCTTCTTGAAACGTGCCAACAATGTGCTTATCCTGGCCCCTTCATGGGAAGGGAGCAAGGGCGATGAAGCGGTGATAAGCGCAGCATCAAGAGAGCTGCAGGAAACAGGGCACCGCGTAACCCTGTTGCACCTGGGCGAAAAAAAAGAATGGGCATATTTACAAACCATTGATGAATGGTACAGCGTAGCAGGCTGCTTTTCCCCACGTGTGTGGATGGCCCGTTTTAAATTAAGCTTTTTGTTTAGCAAAAATGCCTCGTTTTTTTTATTAGGCACCGATATGCTGGATGGCAGTTATGGCGAATGGCTGACAAACGGCTTGTTGCAAATTACCCACCAGGCGGCATTCACCGGCTTAAAAACAAATATTGTCGGCATCAGCATCAATACCTGGCAAAACAAAAATTGCATGGAAGTAATGAAGGGCCTTCCCCGCTCCGTCAAGATTGGCATAAGGGACCATATTTCCTTAGAGCGTATTTCAAAACTGATCCCTTCAAGGGCCTTCACTGCTACGGCAGATATTGCTTTTTTGCTGAGGCCGGTGGTGATCAGCCCCATTACCCAAAACTATATCGACTGGGCTAAAAACAAAAAAAGCGAAGGCGCTTATATCATGGTTATTAATATTAACCCGGTATCATTTCATAATGATGCCGAAACTGCATCTTTTATTAAGAACTTAACGGCAACCCTGTCCGCAGTAGCTGAAAAATCTGACAAAAAAATTTATTTCCTGCTTGCCCCCCACGACTTTAGGGAGAACAGGAACGATTGTGAGCTTCTCAGGATGCTGTATGATCAATTGCCCGATGAACTGAAAAAAAATAGCTTATTAATGGATGTGCAGATTACCTCGGAGGAAATCAAAGCAGTAGTTGGCCATGCAGATTTTGCGGTATCCAGCAGGATGCACATGGCCGTTGCATTGGTTAGCCAGTGCATACCCACCAAATGCATTACCTACCAGCCGGTAAAAAAACAATTCACCAGTTATTCTGAAGAGGTGATCGCCCAGATACACCAGGATAAGTTTGACGGTTTGTTTAAGCAGTTTAACCTGTCTGGCCTTACCATAACTCCCGAAGCGGCTTTGCAACATAAAGAGCTGAACGATTTTGTCAGCTCCCTTTATTCAGATAAAGCTGGGTTAGGAAAGCAATTGAAAGAAAACCTGCCTGCAGTGCTTGACAAAGCCAGGCTAAACCTCAGTTGATGCGGCCCGGGCAAAACCTGTTGCTGATCCTTCCTTTTGATGTGTTCCCGCCTGATAACGGGGGCAAGCAAACGGGCTATCACATGATACCTGCGCTGGCGAAATATTACCAGGTAACGGTACTGCAGTTCCAGGGCCTGGACGAAATATATAATTGCATCGGTAGCGATGAAGCATTCAGGGAGGTGAAGTTCTTAAATGCAAACCATGAATACGCTGAGCCCAGGGACATCTTCCGGTTCTTCCCAAAAAAAATTAAAGATGCTGCCAGGTTCAGGTACCATGCCAGGTCGCTTAGGCTTTCTGCTTCTTCGCATGTGCTTAGTTATATAGGCATATTGCCCCGGCTGCTCAAAAGAAATCATTTCGATTTCATCATCACGGAAACGAACAGCGACACGTTGATCTATAGAACAGTAAAAAAATATTCGCCGCATACCCGGCTGGTATTTCAAAACCACAATGTGGATACAGACCTGGCCTGGGCAGACTTAAAAAATAATAAAATTACGCATAGCGCATACAGGCAAATATTGTCGCTTGAATCTTCTTTGTACAAAAACACTGATCATGTGCTGGCCGTAAGCCAGCAGGATGCAGACAGGCTGAATGAGCTGAATAAAAACAAGCTGAAAGTGCAGGTGATCCAAACAGGCATCCCTTTGCAAAAATACCCGGCAGCAAAAGGGCTTGGCCAGGATATGGCAGGCAATATTCTTTTTTGCGGGTCATTAGATTATCAGCCAAATTACGAGGGGCTGTTATGGTTTTACCGTAATTGCTGGAAAAAAATTGTTTCAGCTTTCCCCCGGCTTAAGCTAACGGTTGTGGGCAGCGGCGACCCGCATGGCAGCCTGGCGAAGATATTTGAAGATGGCAGCGTGGATTTTAAAGGCAGGGTCAAAGAAGTTTATCCTTACTATGATGCTGCTGCAGTGGTGGTGGTGCCGCTGTTGTCAGGCAGTGGCATCCGTTTAAAAATTCTTGAAGCCATGAGCATGGGCGTCCCGATTGTTTCAACCCGTAAGGGTGCAGAAGGCATCAGGCACACGAATGGCGAAAACATATTGCTGGCTGATGAGGCAGATGATTTTGCCCGGTTGGTGATCAGCTTATTGAATGATAAAAATAAGCGCCGTGCATTAAGTGAAGCGGGAAGGAAAACAATACAGGAATATTACGACTGGCCTGTGATTGGGCAAAGGATATTTAAAATACTCAGCGGCTTAAACTAACTCCTTCAATGGCTACTGCAACTCCTTTGGTTAGTATTTTAATGACGGCCTATAACCGTGAAAAATATATTGCAGAGGCTATCGAAAGCGTGCTGGCTTCTACCTATGCCCATTTTGAACTGATCATTGTTGATGACGGCTCGAAGGACAATACAGTGGCCATAGCGAGGGGCTATGCCGAAAAAGACCCTCGTGTGCGGGTATTTGTGAACGAAAAAAACCTGGGCGATTACCCCAACCGCAACAAGGCTGCCGGATATGCTACCGGGAAATACCTGAAATACGTTGATGCAGATGACGCCATTTATTACTGGGGCCTGCAGGCAGAAGTGGAAATGATGGAGCGCTTTCCTGAAGCGGCCTATGGGTTGGATGATATTTTTCAGGATGACAACAGGATTTTCCCGTATATGTTACACCCGGCAGAAGCTTATGATGCCTATTATAACCGTAAAATGGGCATTTTCGACAAAGCGCCCACATCCTGCATCATTAAAAGAGATGTTTTTATTGAAGAAAAAGGTTTTAAGCCGCTGCGCATGGTGGGCGATTGCGAAATGTGGCACCGATTGTCGTTAAAATACCTAGTATTACTAATGCCATCCGGTATCATCTGGTCAAGAGGTCATCATGATTCTGAATCTGGCAAATTGAAAAATGATTTTTTTATACAATATCATTATCAATTGGTAAGACGCCAATCGATTGAGCAGGATAACTGCCCTTTGGATAACCTTTGCAGAAAAAAGATAATTAAAATGATTGTGCGGGGGCAGTTAAAAATAATACTCAAAGTTGTACTGAGGGGTAATATAAAAACCTTCAGAAGGATTAAAGAATTAGAATCTACTACTGGAATAAACTTGTTGAAACTTTCTTTGGGATATTAAACTGCAAAAAAATTAGAATTTAAATGAATTATGAAAAACAGTATTATGAGTATGATGGTTTCTGGAGCGATTATGAAACTTCATACAAGAATAATATAGAGAAAATAAATATCAGCTTTGAATTTATTCAGCCTGATGTAAAGACAATATTGGATGCTGCTTGTGGTAACGGCATTTTCACAAATATGCTGATAGAAAAATACCCTGATTTAAAAGTAGTTGCGTTTGACAGAAGTGAAGCTGCGCTAAAATATGTAAAAGCTGAAAAATTTATTGCAGAGATTAATCAAATGCCTTTTAAGGATGCGCAATTCGATTGTGTCGTAGCTCATGATGTAATTGAACATTTGCCAGTTGGGGTTTATGAGCAGGCTTTGAAAGAAATTGCAAGAGTTGCAAAAAAGTATATCATAATTGGCGTTCCAAATGATGAGAAGGTATTAGATCGTTCCACGCAATGCCCATCATGTAAAGCAATCTTTAATTATGATCTTCACATGCGTTCATTTTCAAAAGAAAAGATGAATGATTTGTTTTCAGCTTATGGATTTAAATGTAAACAAATTAGAACCTGCGATAAGAATACTTTTTTTATAGGACATAAGTGGTATGTCAACATATTTTACTCGGAGCAGAAAAAGGAGTTTAAAGCGCCTATTTGCCCTATATGCGGTTATAGTGAAGTAGCACCAGAAAGGTTTAGCAATGTGGGTCATAGAGCTATTGTAAATAACAAAACTGCTACGGGGCTATTTGCTAAGCTAAAACAAATACCCAAAGCAATTTGGCCAAAGCGCTCATTTGATTATGAAATGGTGGCGCTTTTTGAAAAGTAAATTATTATGTGCGGGATCAGCATAGCGATCAATTCCCAAAATGCTCGTGTTCCCCAGGAGCAGATAAAAGCAATGAACGACAAGGTCAACCATAGGGGGCCTGATGATGAAGGTTTTTATTTTGGAGACAATTTTTCGTTTGGCCACCGCAGGCTTTCTATTATTGACCTGAGCAAGGCCGGCCACCAGCCCATGCAGCGGGGGCATCTTTGGATAACTTATAATGGAGAAATATACAACTACATCGAGCTGAGAGAAGAGCTTAAAAAGCTTGGTTGCTGTTTTGAGACAGCAACCGATACCGAAGTGATACTGGCCGCTTATGAGCAATGGGGAACGGGTGCGTTTGCCCGTTTTAATGGCATGTGGGCCTTTGCCATTTACGATGCTTTGAACGAAGAAATAATTTGTTGCAGGGACCATTTCGGGATTAAGCCATTTTTTTTTGTGCAAACTGATAATTGGTTCCTTGCAGGGTCAGAGATAAAACAATTCACGGCCTTCCCGGATTTTAAGCCCATGCTGAACAAAGAAGTGGCTGCAAATTTCCTGGCTTATGGACTGCTTAACTATTCAGAACAAACTTTTTTTAGGGGCGTCATGGAATTGCAGGCGGGCCATTATTTGCGCTACAATTTAACAGGCCATAAATCAAAGGTCCTTCAATGGTATGATTTAGATAGTGCGAGTATAAAAGTGGGCGATGATTTTGAAACGGCAAAAAAAACAATAAGGGAATTGTTTGTTGAAAGTGTTCGGTTGAGGATGCGGTCCGACGTGACCGTGGGAAGCTGCCTGTCTGGCGGCATTGACAGTTCTTCAATTGTAAGCATGGTACATGCCAATCAATTGGCGAATGCGTCATTCGCTACGGTAACTTCATGTTATAATGACCCCCAATATGATGAGCAGCAGTACAGCGATGCCATAACCGATCAGACCGGGTTCAGGCCCATAAAGGTGTTCCCTAACCTGGACTGCCTTTGGGATGAAGGGCACCTTGACAAAATGCTGTACCACCAGGACCAGCCTTTTAGCACCGCATCCCACTATTCGGAATTCTCGGTTTTTAAAAAAGCAAAAGAAGAAAATATTATTGTAATGCTCGACGGGCAGGGCTCAGATGAATACCTGTGCGGCTATGGCGAATTTTTTAACATCCGCGTACATGAGCTATTGATGGAGCTGCGGTTTAAAAAAGCATGGCAGTTGCTGTGTGCCAAGGCAAAGCACCGCAATGTCAGTTTTGCCTCGCAGCTCAAATATTTTCTGCAATCAGCTTATTTTTTTAAACTGGCTGGCTTTGTCAAAAAATGTTTGGGCAGGGAAGACAATATATGGCTGCAAAAAGAATGGAGAACATTAGCCAGGAAAGGCAAAGGGCTGTTCAATGAAAAAAATATTCGTGCCCTCAGCATAACTGAAATCGTTCACAGCAGCATCCCCTACCAGTTGCATTCTGAAGACAGGAATTCGATGATGTTCTCTATTGAATCAAGGCTGCCTTTTCTTGATCACAGGCTGGTGGAGTATATTATTGGCCTCCCTTCTTCATTTAAAATTAATGAAGGGTATTCAAAATATATATTTCGGGAGGCCATGGCAGAATTGCCTGGTGCCATCCGGTGGAGGAAAGACAAGATGGGCTTCGTTGCTCCGGATGAGGTTTGGGTTTTGCAGAATAAAGATAAGGTCCGCGCTAACCTGCATGATGCCATAAAACACACAGGCATTTTCACTGTTGATCTGTTAAACAGGTTCGACAGGTTCACTGCCGGCAAGCTGGGCTATGAGGCCATCTATTTTCGGGCAATGGCGCTTTACCGGTTTTGCAGGATTTTTAATATGGCATCATCGTGATCACCATTATTGATTATGGCGTGGGCAACCTGGCATCTATTCAGAACATGCTGAAGAAATCAGGCCACGAGGCGGCGATCTGCAACCGGGCCAGTGAAATTGAAAAGGCAACAAAAATTATTTTGCCGGGCATGGGCCATTTCGATAACTGCATGCAAAAATTCAATCAATCGGGCTTCAGGCCCATTATTGAAAAGAAAGCGCTTCAAGAACAGGCCCCCGTTCTTGGCATTTGCGTGGGCCTTCAGATGTTCATGCGCTCCAGCGAGGAAGGGAATGAAAAAGGATTGGGCTGGATTGCCGGTGAAACGATAAAGTTTAAGCAAGACAAACTGCTGAATGGCGAAAAAATACCGAACATGGGCTGGCTGGACATTGTGCCCAAAAAAGGCTCCCGCTTGTTAAGCAATTTGAACAATGCCCGTTTTTATTTTGCACATTCTTATCATGTGCAGGCAGATAACGGTGCAGATGAATTGCTGGTTGCTGATTATGGGTATCCCTTTGCAGCGGCGCTTGAGCATGAAAACATCCTGGGCGTACAATTTCATCCTGAAAAAAGCCACCGCTTCGGGATGCAGCTTTTAAAAAATTTTGCCGAAAATTATTGATGAGGAGGATCAGGGTAATACCGGTTTTGTTGCTGCACAAAGGGGGACTGGTAAAATCAGTGAAATTTAAAGATTATACGTATGTTGGCGACCCCATCAATGCGGTTAAAATTTTCAACGAAAAAGAAATTGATGAGATCATAATACTTGATATTGATGCCAGCAGGGAAAAACGCCCGCCTGATATGCAAAAGATAAAAGAAATTGCCGGTGAAGCATTTGTCCCGTTGGCTTATGGGGGAGGCATCGGCACTATTGATGACATCAAAGAGCTGTTTTACGTTGGTGTGGAAAAAGTTGTTTTCAACACCAACGCTTACCATCAACCGGAATTGATAACTGGTGCAGCTAAATTAGCAGGCAGCCAAAGTATTGTCGTTTCAATGGATGTCAAAAAAAACATTTTTGGGAAATATAATGCGTGCGTAAAGAACGGAACGGAAAACACAAAGCAGGACCCATTGATATTTGCAAAAAGAATGCAGGAACTTGGTGCAGGCGAAATTTTTTTGAACAATATTGACAGGGACGGGACTTACAACGGGTATGACCTTGAACTGATCCATAAAATAAGCAGCAGCCTGAGCATACCGTTGATTGCCTGTGGCGGGGCATCATCCGTTGAAGATTTTAATAAGGCTGTTCAACATGGGGCTTCCGCAGTTGCTGCCGGTAGCATGTTTGTTTTTCAAAGGCCACATAGGGCGGTTTTGATCAGCTACCCATCACAAGATGAGCTAAAGGAAAAACTGTTCTCAAACATTCCTTAAAAAACAGAAATGGTTCTTAGCGCGAACAATCCAAAATATCGCCAATGTGCATTCACCGTAATGGACAATATTGCCGACCCCGACATTAGCTTTGACAGCAACGGGGTTTGCAATTATTATCATGAATATAAAAAAGCGGAAGAAAGCCTGCCGCATGGCCGGGCAGCGGAGGAGCAATTGGCGCAGTTGGTTCAAAAAATAAAAACATCAGGTAAGGATAAACGTTACGACTGCCTGATCGGGCTGAGCGGCGGCGTTGACAGCACGTATGTTGCTTACTTAGTGAAGCAGTTGGGGCTTAGGCCGCTTGCCGTGCACCTCGACAATGGCTGGGATTCCGAACTGGCCGTGAAGAACGTGGAGAACATCATCACCAAACTTGGCTTTGACCTCTACACGCTGGTGGTGAACTGGGAAGAATTCAAAGACATTCAGCTTGCTTACCTTCGGGCATCGGTAGTGGATATTGAAGTGGTGTCGGACCACGCCATATTCGCCACCATGTACAAGCTCGCAAAGCAGCATAAAACAGGTTTTATCATCAGCGGCACCAATGTGGTCACAGAATATATTATGCCGCCGGGCTGGCTGTACCAGAAAATGGATTTTGCCAACCTGAAAGACATCCATACCCAATTTGGAAAGCTTAAGCTCAAAACCTATCCCAGCTTTGATTTCAAAAAGCATGTGTATTATTCGGCTGTCCTAAAGCTCTCTCCCATATCCATTTTGAATTATGTGCCTTACAACAAAAAAGAGGTGAAAGAAATTATTGCAAAAGAACTGGGCTGGCGAGATTATGGCGGCAAGCATTATGAATCTGTGTTCACTAAATTCTACCAGGCATATATCCTCCCTGAAAAATTTAAGATCGATAAGCGGAAGGCGCATCTTTCCACGTTGATCTGCTCGGGGCAAATGACAAAAGAAGAAGCCCTTCAGGAGCTTGAAAAACCTTTATACAACAGCCATGAACTGAAAGCAGATAAAGAATATGTGCTGAAGAAATTCGGGCTATCGGAAAAAGCATTCGACGACATTATGAAACTGCCGATAAGGAAACATTCGGATTTTAAAACCGATGCCCGCCTTAAAGAAGGGTACATGAATTTTCTTAAAAAAACGGAGCCGCTGAGGAAGGCAGTAAAAAATAAATTATTGAGATGAGCAGGATAGTAAAATTTTCTATTATCGGCTGCGGCCGTATTGCGCAAAGGCATGCCGAGCACATCAGCAAACAGGGCAAGCTGGTTTCCGTTTGCGATGTGGCTCCGGGTAAGGCAAAAACACTGGCCGATAAATTCGGGGCAGTTGATTTTACCGATATTGACAAATTGCTAAATCATCATGACCGCCCTGATGTCGTTGCTGTTTGTACGCCCAATGGCCTTCATGCAGCGCACAGCATTAAAGCTTTGAGGGCAGGCCATCATGTGCTTTGCGAAAAGCCAATGGCGCTGACCGTGCAGGATTGCGGCGCCATGATCAATGCAGCAGAACATGCCAACAAAAGGTTGTTCATTGTAAAACAAAACCGGTTCAACCCTCCCGTTGCAGCCGTTAAAAAAATAATTGAAGAAGGCAGGCTCGGGAAAATATACAGCGCACAGCTTAATTGTTTCTGGAACAGGAACAATGAATATTATCAACACTCATGGAAGGGCACAAAAGATTTGGATGGCGGCACCCTGTTCACCCAGTTCAGCCATTTTATTGACCTGTTGTACTGGATGATCGGCGATGTGAAAGAAGTAAACGGGTATATTGGCAACTATCATCATGAAGGCATTATTGAATTTGAAGACACCGGGACGGTGAGCCTGAAGTTTTATAACGGCGCTATAGGCACCATCAATTACACCGTGAACAGTTTTCAAAAAAATATGGAAGGCTCGCTCACGGTTTTTGGAGAAAAAGGCACGGTGAAGATCGGCGGCCAGTACTTGAATGAACTGGAATACCAGCAGATCGAAAATTATAAAATCGAAAACCTGCCGCCGGGCAACCCGCCCAACCATTATGGCCAGTACCAGGGCTCCATGAGCAACCACGATAAAGTATACCAAAATGTGATCGAAGTGCTCAATGGCAATGGCATTATTGCTACAAATGGTTTTGAAGGGTTGAAAACGGTTGAGATCATTGACCGCATTTATTCTGCTGCAAAAAAGTCATGAATGTTAAACTAAAAAATATTGCCATAACCGATGATGTGGTTTTTGGCGAAGGCGTAACCGTTGTACAGCCGGTGAATTTATATGGGTGCACCATCGGCAACAACAGCTTCGTTGGCCCTTTTGTGGAGATCCAGCGCCATGTATTGATCGGCAGCCATTGCAAGATCCAGTCGCATACTTTTATTTGCGAGCTGGTAACCATCGGCAATGATTGTTTTATCGGCCACGGCGTAATGTTCATCAACGACCTGTTTTCAGAAGGCCGGCCTGCAGGAGGGGACCAGGCCAAATGGAAGCCAACAAAAATCGGCAACGGCGTTTCTATTGGCTCAAATGCCACCATATTGCCCGTAACCATTTGCGACAATGTGGTTATCGGGGCGGGGTCGGTGGTAACCAGGGACATTAAGGATAGCGGGGTGTACGCAGGGAACCCGGCAAAAAAAATAAGGGATATTAAATAGGCTTATACCATGAAAATACCTTTTGTTGACCTCAAAGCCCAATACCTTAACATCAAACATGAAATTGACTCAGCCATTGCCAAAGTCATTGACGAAACCGCTTTCATCGGCGGGCATTTCGTAAAAGATTTTGAAACAAAATTTGCCGAGCGGTATGGCGCAAAAAATGTGATTGCCTGCGGCAACGGCACCGACTCATTGTATATCCTGATGAAGATGCTGGGCATTGGGAAAGGAGATGAAGTGATCACTCCGGCGAATAGCTGGATCTCAAGCGCTGAAACCATCACACAAGCCGGGGCAAAACCTGTTTTTGTTGATGTTCACCCATATTATTTCAGTATGGATGAAACACAAATTGAAAATAAGGTCACCGAAAAAACCAAAGCCATTATCGCTGTTCATCTGCAAGGGCAAATGTGCGCTATTGAAAAAATAAAATCCATTTGCGATAAACATCATTTGCATTTAATTGAAGACTGTGCGCAATCACATTTTTCAGAATACGATAACAAGCGTGCAGGATTGTTTGGCGTGGCCGCATCATTCAGCTTCTATCCCGGAAAAAACCTGGGGGCTTATGGCGATGCGGGATGCATCATCACCAATGACGATGCGCTGGCTGATAAGTGCCGGATGTATGCCCGCCATGGCGCATTGATAAAGCACCAGCATGAAATGGAAGGCATCAACAGCAGGATGGATGGCATGCAGGCAGCGATACTTTCAGCAAAATTGCCGCACATTCTTGAATGGACGGAAATGAGGGTTTATAATGCATCGCTTTACGAAAAATATTTATCCGGAATGGATGAGGTCATTTTGCCGCATGTGCGTGAAAACACCGTGCATACCTACCATTTGTATGTGGTGCGTGCTCAAAAACGAGATGAGCTGATGCAATACCTGAAGAGCAGGGGCATTGAAACGGTTATTCATTACCCGCGGGCATTGCCTAATTTGCCTGCCTACCATTATCTCGAACATACACCTGGTGATTTTCCCGTAGCTACCCGTTTGCAAAACGAAATCCTTTCATTGCCCATGTACCCTGAAATGACAGAAGACATGATCAGGTATGTTGCCGGGGCAATAAAAGAATTTGCCGCAAAAAATTCCCCTAAAACTTTTCATGCCGGAACTGCGCAATAAAACCATCCTGCTGATATCGCCGCAGCAATGGGGAAAAATGTTCATTTCAAAGCACCATTATGCAGTTGAACTGGCGAGGCGCGGCAACACCGTTTTTTTTTTGTGCCCGCCTGACAACGATAAATGGTCGCTTTCATCAAAAAGCAAACGGGTAAAAGTGAGCGAAGTGAAAGGGCGCCCCGGCCTTTTCCTCATTAACCACCAATTATATTTCCCTTATAAGCTGAAATTCCATGCCCGGCTACTGTACGATTTTTTTATGCAGAAACAGGTTAATGATGTTTTAAGGGCTATCAATGCCCCTGTTGATATTATCTGGTCCTTCGACCTGGGCAACCTGTACCCTTTCGGGCTTTTCCCTGCCGGGCCCTATAAGATTTTTCATCCGGTTGATGAACCGCTGAATAAAGAGGCCATCGGCGCTGCAAAAGGTTGCGACATCATTTTTTCAGTAACGCATGAAATACTGGAAAAATACAGCGGATATAGTGTGCCAAAATATTTTGTTAACCACGGGGTAACTGAAAATTTCTTCCGGGAAAATAAAAAAATAAAAACCGACCAGGAAATTCATGTGGGGCTATCCGGAAACTGGCTCAGGCCGGATATTGACCGGGAGACCCTATTAAAAATTATTGAACAAAATACAGGAGTAGTTTTTGATTTCTTTGGCAGTTACCAGCAAAATGATGCAAATATCGGGGGGAGCAGCGATGGGGCATCTGCCCGGTTTATTGCTTCATTGCAGGAGCAAAAAAATGTGGTGTTGCATGGCATACTAACGACAACGGAACTGGCCAATGCTTTTTCAGGAATGGACTGTTTTTTGATTTGCTACGATATCAAAAAAGACCAGAGCAAGGGCACCAACTACCATAAAATAATGGAATACCTGGGTGCTGGAAAAGTGATTGTATCAAATAATGTGACCACCTATAATAATATGCCGGATTTGATGCAAATGGCCAATAGCAGGGAGAACAATGATGAGCTGCCCGGTTTATTTAATGAGGTAATCAGCAACCTTGAAAATTATAATAATGCAGAACTGATACAAAAACGCATTGCGTTTGCGAAAGATAATACCTATTTGAAACAGATTGATAAGATCGGGCAAAGAATCGGATAAAAGAAATTGGTATTGACAGACGGCACCTTAACACATAAAGATGAATTTATATAAATATTATATAAAGCCCTACTTGTCGCACCCTCTTAATAAAGAGCAAAAAATAAAATCCATCTTTAATTTTTTTAGATGGCAATTTTTGCTCCGTATGGCAGGCCTCAGTAATTCATGGTTAATTGTTGCCCATGAATGTGGATTCAGAATGGTTATAAAAAAAGGGCAGGCTGGCATTACAGGCAATTTATATTCGGGGCTGCACGAATTCGAAGAAATGATGTTTGTTATTCATTATTTGGATCCAGGTGACATTTTTCTTGATGTTGGTTCTAACGTAGGCATATATACATTGCTATCATCTGCTTTAAGAAAAGCCGTTACTTATAGCTTTGAACCTGTTCCTTCAACTTACTACTTTTTGAAAATGAATGTGGCCGCAAATAACTTAGAAAGCATGGTTACTATTCAGAATAAAGGAGTAGGCAATGAAGATGGAAAATTGATTTTTGCATCAGACGCAGATGCGATGAACAAAGTTGTACAAAAAACTTATACCGGTAAAACAATAGAAACTGAAGTCATTAAATTGGATTCTTTTTTTTTGGATAAGGTCAATGCCCCCACTATGCTTAAGGTTGATACAGAAGGGTACGAATACAATGTGTTAAGTGGAGGTTCAAAATTATTAGATGATGAACGGGTAAAGGTTGTTCTTGTTGAGGCGAATGAACCGGAAAAGATTTACGGGCTGCTTTCGGCCAAAGGATTTATCCCACATGCTTACAGCCCTCAAAATAGGTTGCTGAGCGAGATCGGGTACCGGGAAAAGGCAAACATCATTTATGTGAGGGATGTAGATTTTGTAAATGAAAGGCTGGGAAAAGCAGAGATTTTTACAATACGAGGCAAAAAGTTTTAAAAAACCACCTTTTGCATTCAGAAACTAAGGGGAAGAAAAAAGAAATAATATATTTCCTAAGCCACCCGATTCAATATTTTTCCCCCTTACTGCGGGAAATGGCAAAAAGGATGGAGTTAATAGTATATTACTTTTCAGATGCGAGCATTAAAGGGAATGTTGATAAAGGATTTGGGCAGCCTGTAAAATGGGACACTCCCTTATTGGAAGGATATGATTACCGTTTTTTGAAAAATTTTTCAGGGAAGAAAAACCTTGATAACCGATTGTTTGATGTCTTTAATCCTGCTGTAATAAAAACAATCCGGAAAAGTAAAGCACCGATATTGATTGTGAACGGATGGTCTTACAGCAGCACCTTAATGGCCATCTTTTTTGGAAAGCTTTTTGGCAAAGAAGTTTGGCTTCGGGCAGAAAGTCCTTTGAACCAGGAACTGCACAAAAGCAAATTGGTGATTTTCCTGAAAAAAATTTTCTTAAAAGAAATACTGTTTAACCTCTTCGTTTCAAAATGCCTTTATATTGGAATTCAAAGCAAGCGGTTTTTTGAGTTTTATGGCGTTCCTCAGCACAAACTTGTTTTTACGCCATATTCGGTTGACAATGCCTTTTTTATAGAGAAAAAGAAGGAGCTTAAAAAAAGAAACCTGCCTACCCGCTTAGATTTGGGCTTACCTGTTGAGAAAAAAATAATTCTTTATTGCGGAAAGTACATTCTAAAAAAAAGGCCTATGGATTTAATTAAAGCCTTTCATTTAATGAATGACGGCAATTGTGCTTTAGTAATGGTGGGAGAAGGAGGCCTTCGCAATGAAATGGAGCAATACATTAATAGCGAAAAGCTTCAACATGTTTACCTGACAGGGTTTATTAACCAGTCCTTGATCTCGAACTACTATGCTGTTGCTGACGTGTTCGTGATGTGCTCCGGCTTAGGTGAAACATGGGGGCTGTCGGTTAACGAAGCAATGAACTTTGAAAAGCCGGTGATTGTTTCAGAAACCTGTGGCTGCTGCGAGGACCTGGTCGAATATGGAGAAAACGGTTACACCTTTAAGGAAGGAGATGTTAAGGAATTGTCAGATAAGCTTAGCATGATTTTACATAATGATCAGTTTAGGTTTGAAGCCGGGAAAAGATCAGCGGAAATAATAAAAGGTTTTTCCATTGAAAAGATTGCTGAAAATATTGAAGCAGCATTGAATTAAGGCCCAAAGATGTATAACAAATCACCCAAGGATTATAAGATCTATACAAATAGTTTAATTTTTTTTATGCACGGAATGGAAATGCGATTTGGTGTAAATAGCCAGGCAGGGTTATGCGCTTAATGATTGTCGGGTCAGGGAGCGATTATGCAATCGAGAATTTTTATGTGACACACATTGAGAATTCTGGTATTGAAGTTTATTATTTCAAAGCAGCAAAATTCTTTTATGAATTTTATGACAGGAGTATTTCAAACAAGCTTGTGTTTAGGTTGGGGCTGTCACCAATTTATAAAAAAATAAATAACCTGTTTAAAACCGCTGTTGAAGATTTTGAGCCGGATGTGGTATGGGTTTTTAAAGGCATGGAAATATTTCCCGAAACTTTGCAATGGGCAAAAAACAAAAAAATTCTTCTTATTAATTATAACCCGGATAACCCCTTTATTTTTACCGGCAAAGGAAGCGGCAATAAAAACATCACCGATTCAATCGGGATATATGATTTTCACTTCACATATAGTTATGCAATTAAGAATAAAATTGAAACTAGTTATAATAAACCCGTATCTTTTTTGCCATTCGGCTTTGAATTACCAGGACCGGTGTTTGATTTATGCTGCCAGCAGGATGAGCTTTTAAAAGTTTGTTTTTTAGGCAATCCTGACAGGCAAAGGGCTGCATTTCTTCATCAGCTGGCTTCCAGGAAAATAGCACTCGATGTATATGGCCATGGATGGAAAAGATTTGTAGCCGATCAAAACATTGCTATTTACCCGCCAGTTACCTATGGCGATGGGTTTTGGAAAACCCTGCGGAAGTATCGGGTACAATTAAACCTAATGCGCATTCACAACTTGGATTCCCACAACATGCGCAGTTTTGAAGTTCCTGCTGTTGGGGGGGTTATGCTGGCTCCTGACACTCTTGAGCACCGTTTATTTTTTGAAGAGGAGAAGGAAATTTTTTTGTTCAGCAATGTTGATGCTTGCGCAGAACAGGTACGGAACATTATTGCACTGGAAAAAAATGTAGCAGATGAGCTAAGGAAAAAAGCAAGGGCCCGCTCTATAACTTCCGGTTATAGTTATAAGGAACGGGCGAGTTATGCTTTAAATGAAATCAAATTATTTCAGGAGGGTATTTCCCGGAATAAAACCTATGCGTAGAACAACCTGAAATGTATGGGCAAAACTTTAGTTTGTGCAATATATAATCACCCGGAGGCTTATCCACCTACGCTTAATGCGATACAAGAACTTAGTAAAATATATAGCAAAATATATTTGCTCTACCAATATAATCTGGACGATTTGTGGGAGTATCCCTCAAATGTAGTGTTGAAAAGAAATGCAAAAAAGAAATCGGTGGCGGAACAGATCAGGTTACCCTATTTTAAAAAAATCGCGTTATTTCTTTCTTTCACATGGAGGTTTTTTAAGGTTTGCATAAAACAGAAGCCTGATTGTATTCTGCTTTATGACAGTGTGCCGGTGTTAAGCTATCATATCAGCAGAAAGCTTTTTAGGTTCAGGCATAAAACCTGGTACCATAATCATGATGTTGTTGAAAAAGGAGCATTAAAAAAATACAGCATAACCTGGTGGGCCGGGAAAGCAGAAACCTCTTCATTCAAGTACCTGAACATTTTTTCATTGCCTTCGAATGAAAGAAGAAAATATTTCCCGTTGACGGATTTTAAAGGACAATATTTTTATATACCTAATTTTCCGTTGATATCATTTTATGATAAGTGCCCAAAGAGCAACCCGCCTTCCGACACCTTGACTTTGATTTATCAGGGAAGTATTAGTGCAGGTCATGGAATTGAAGCCGTGATGAATTATATTAAAGAATCAAGTAAAAAGGTAAATCTTTTATTGATTGGGAATATTGATAATGAGTATCGAAATAATATTCAAACCCTGTCTTCAGGATTAGGCATCGAGCACCGGATTGAAATACAAAAGCCAGTTAATTATTCTTGCCTTCCGCCCATTACTGCTTCGGCTCATGTAGGGCTTGCTTTGCACATTCCCAACACCAATATAATTTATTCAACAGGAGGAACAGCGTCGAATAAGATTTATGAATATGCTGCCGTTGGGCTGCCTGTACTGTATTATGACAGCGACCATTATAATACTTACCTGGCTAAATTCAAATGGGCTTTTGGCAACGATTTGACTTTTGGGCAATTTGATTCACAGCTTGAATATATAACTGCTCACTATAACACACTCTCTGGGTTGGCGCAAGATGATTTTCACAATGAGTTGAATTTTGAAAAACAATTCGAACCTGTTTTATTGTTTCTTGAAAATTTAAATTAGCATCAAATAAATTATGAAAGAGGTTTTGTATGATAAATATGTTTCTTCAGGGCATTCAGTTTGTCAGGGCAGCAAAGTAGTTCAATCGCCGTATTTTGAGTTTTTGTACCGTATTTTTTTTCGTAAAAGAGCAAAAGACGATCAAATATTGGATATTGGCTGTGGCAGCGGAGATTTTCTATTGTACTTGAAATCAAAAGGATTCTCTAACATTTTCGGGGTAGACATTTCCAGTGAACAGATTGATCTGGCTAGAAATATGAACGGGCTGTCAAGTGTCATAGAAGAGGATTTATTGAAGTATGTTCAAAACACAGCCGCAGGTTCTTTCAATGCAATTTTTGCCAAGGATATTCTAGAGCATTTGACTTTGGAGGAGCTTTTTGATTTGGGTGGAGAGCTAAAGAGGATTTTAAAACAAGATGGAATAATTATTGGTCATGTTCCTAACGCAAACGGAATTTTTGGTATGAAAGTAAGGTACGGCGATTTAACACATGAGCAGGCATTCAATGAGAAATCATTAAATCAGTTGTTCAGAACAATAGGGTTTAAAAAAATTTTTGTGCTCGAAGATGTGCCTCGGTCAAATAGCTTTTTGAAAACTCTTTTGCGTGTAATAGTATGGAAGGTGTGCACATTTTTTATCCGCGTACTGCACTATATAGAAACGGGAGAAAAACATATTGCTTTGAGCAGTAACATTACTTTTTTTGTGTATAAATAGGGATTGAGCTTGCATTTGGTCAAATAAATTCGGCTGATTTAAAGAACTGTTTCTAATTAAATGAAGTATATTCTTTTTTTTTCTGCTCTATTTTCCTTTTACCTTGGGTTTTCAACCAGCTTAACATTTTGGGAAGCTGCATCAGTGGGCCTTTTTTGTTTTTTTCTGCTTGAATTCTTATATCGCCTTGGGAATAATGTGGTGATCCTTGATTTGATAATAGTATCTGCATTGTTTTCCTGGCTGTTTATCCCTGTCATATTTTATCATGTTTATACCATAGAAAACCCTATTGCCCGCATCTGGCTCAGGTACATGCCTATCCCATCTGATGATTATTTATCGTTTGCCGTTCCAAGCACATTGAGCATGATCATGGGTTTGCGCATGCGCTTGGGAAAACTATCTATAAATAAAAACCCTAAGAGTTATATAGAAAATGTCAAACATATCCTAATCTCAAAGCCCAATACAGGGCTGCCGTTGATTGGGATTGGATTGATTGCAGGTTTTTTTAGCTTCCTGTCTCCTGCCAGCCTTCAACAGGTTTTTTATTTATTGTCACATCTCACTTTTGTAGGCTTCTTTTACATTTTGTATTCTCCTAATAAATACAAAAGAATTATTGTTGCTTTTGTTCTGGTGCTGCTTGTCGGGCAGGCGCTGGCTGAGGGAATGTTTGGGGAAATGATTTATATGATGGCATTGATGTTCACGCTTGCTGTCTTCGGAAAGAAAATTAGCTTTTACCGGAAACTTACCTTTACCGTTCTTGGATTTGTTTTGGTGATGATTATTCAATCAGTGAAATCAAATTATCGGGAGAAAAGCTGGCTAGCAGGCGCTGGAGCAGATCCCGTATATTTTGCCCAACTCATATCAGAAAAATTAAGCAATCCCTCTTCTTTGCTCGATCCCAATAAACAATTTTTTGTAGCTGTGCGGTTCAACCAGGGCTGGCTGGCCGCTTATACAATGAAAATGGTGCCAGAAAGATACCCGTTTGCAAATGGAGAAACAATTTGGCAATCTGTTTTAGCCTCTTTTGTGCCGCGTTTTTTGTGGCCGGATAAACCGGAATCCGGCGGCAAAGCCAACTTGAAGCGCTTTTGGGGATATGACATTAAAGGTTACAGCATGAATATTGGCCCTTCAGGAGAAGCTTATGCCAATTTTGGAGTGATGGGCGGCATCATATATATGTTTTTTTATGGACTTTTTTTTAATTTTTTTCTTACCATGATTTTAAAGCAGGCAGAAAAAACGCCCACCATTATTCTATGGCTGCCTTTTTTATTTATTTATGCGATTTCTGTTGAAACCGATTTGCTTACAACAATGAATTCGCTCACGAAAGCAATTTTTTTTGCGTTTATTGTTTTTCGTTCATTTAAAACCCTTTTTCGCATTGAACTGTGATTGTTCGAGTGACTTTTTTCTATCGTAGCGCATATACTTCCTATTTCAGCATAGAAAAACTATTCAACAAACTTTCAGAAGCCATTTCAAAAAATTACCCTTCTGAGCTTGTGGTGGGAGAACAGCGCCTTCCATATCAAACCAAACTGAGCTCGATCCTGCCGAATATTTTTTTCCTGAAAAAAAAGCAATCACATATCAACCACATCACCGGCGATATTCATTATGCCATGCTGGGGTGCAGCAAAAAGAACATTAACGTGCTCACTGTCCATGATTGTACTTTATTGAAGCATACTTCGCGTTTTAGCCCTAAGTATTGGATTTTTAAATGGCTTTGGTACCAATGGCCTGTTAAAAAAGCAGATGCTGTTACAGTAGTCTCTCCCAATACAAAAAAAGAATTGCTTTATTATACAAAGTGCGACCCGGATAAAATAAGAATCATCCCCAATTTTGTAGATCCCATTTTTCAGCCTTCCGTTTATCGCTTTAATGATGATATGCCGCTTATTCTTTTCATAGGCACAACGGAAAACAAAAACCTGGTGAGGCTGATGGAGGCGTTGGAAGGATTGCGCATACGATTAGAAATTATAGGACATGTCAGTGAAGAACAAACCCAAAAGTTAAAAGGTTACCGTATTCAGTATTCACAATTCACTAACCTGGCCGATACAGCGCTATTGGAAAAATACAGGCAATGCGATTTGCTGGCATTCCCCTCAACTTATGAAGGGTTTGGCTTGCCCATTATCGAAGCCCAGGCTGTTGGCCGGCCTGTTTTGACCAGCAACTTATCGCCTATGAAGGAAGTGGCAGGCAATGGGGCGCATCTTATTGACCCTTTTAGCGTTTCATCCATCCGGCAGGGGATAATAAAATTGATCAATGACGCTGCATATCGTGCACAGTTAATTGATAACGGGTTCAAAAATGTTGAACGCTTTCAGCTTAATACAATTGTTCGCGAATACGTTTCTCTGTATAATGACCTTTTTGAAAACAAATTTGGGGGGCCAGCGCTAAATTAATGTGCGGCATTACCGGGATATTGAATTTTAAGCAGCAAAGCGTTGAACAGGCAGTCATTAAAAAAATGACAGATGCTGTTGCGCACCGCGGCCCGGATGCCGATGGTTTTTTTGTGGAGAATGAAATGGCGCTTGGCCACCGGAGGCTTTCTATTATCGATCTTTCTTCTGCAGCTAACCAGCCTTTTATTGATAATTCAGGAAGGTACGCGATGGTGTTCAATGGCGAAATGTACAATTATGCTGAAGTCAAAAGCACTATTAAAGAGTATGCATTTAAGTCCAATGGCGACAGTGAAGTGCTGATCGCCGCCTATGCAAAATGGGGCGCAGATTGTATTCAATATTTCAGGGGCATGTTTGCATTCGCCATTTGGGACAGGCAGGAGCGTGAGCTTTTTTTGTGCCGGGACAGGATGGGCGTAAAGCCCTTATATTATTATATTGATGAAGAAAGATTATTGTTTTCTTCTGAAACCAGGTCAATATTGGCCAGCGGCCTGGTCAGTAAGAAAATCAGTACAACAGCGTTGATGGAATATTTCAGTTATCAGTCTGTCTCCTATCCTTATTCAGTTATTGAAGGAATTAAACAACTGGAAGCGGGATGCTGGATGAAAATCAGGAACAGCAAAACCGAAAAGAAAACTTACTGGGATGCATCAAAAACAAAAGTTGATTTTGATTTCAGTAATAAAACAGCCACCCATCAGCATATTAAGGAACTGATGCTGCAATCGGTAAAGAGGAGGCTGGTAAGCGATGTGCCAGTCGGCGCTTTTCTTTCCGGCGGCGTTGATTCGAGCGCAGTTGTCGGCCTCATGGCAGAAGCAGGCCCTGCAAAGCCAAACACATTTACCATTTCTTTCCAGGAAAAAGAGTTCGATGAATCAGGATATGCCGAGGTTGTCGCAAAAAAATTCAACACTTGCCACAACAACATCTTATTAAAGCCAACCGCTTTTCTTGATGAGCTGAAAAATGCGCTTGATGCCATGGATACCCCCAGCGGCGACGGCATCAACACGTATGTGGTGTCTAAAGCCATTCGGAAAAATGGGATTGTTGTGGCACTTTCGGGTGTGGGCGGCGATGAACTTTTTGCCGGCTACCCGATTTTTCCTCAGTACCTGCAGTTACAGGAAAAGAAGTTGTTATGGTTATTGCCAAAATCTTTAAGGAGCCTTGCTTCAACTGTGTTTTTTAGCGGGGCGTCCGGATCAAAAGCGGGCCGCATGCAACAGTTATTAAGGCTTGATGATGGGTCAATTGAAAATGTTTATCCGGTACTCAGGCAAATCATTTCACCGGGGCAAATACGGCAACTGGTTCAGCTTGCTCCATCCGGCCCATTTATCACCTCAGTGCAAAAGGAGCTGTTGAAAAGAAAACCGGATATTGATAAATTCCCTTTGCTGAGCCAGGTTTCCCTGGCTGAGTATTTTGGATATACGCAACACACATTGTTGAAAGATACCGATCAGATGAGCATGGCCGTTTCCCTGGAACTGCGCGAGCCTTTTTTTGACCATGACCTGGCAGAATTTATGTTGTCTGTTCCGGATGGCCTTAAAAAACCGGTGTATCCCAAAAGCCTGCTTGTGGAATCTGTTAAACCATTACTGCCCGATGAAATTGTGTTCAGGAAAAAACAAGGGTTCCTTTTTCCCTGGGATGTATGGTTGAAGAATGAATTGCGCAGCTTTTGTGAAATGCATATTAAAAATATGTCAGAACGCTCATTTATAAACGGCCATAGCCTCCTTCATTTTTGGAAACAATTTTTAAAAGGCGATCATCGTGTCAGGTGGGCGGAGCTGTGGCTTTTTGTGGTCCTGGAATACTGGCTTGAAAAAAATGGCGTTGAATAAAAAAAAAATCCTGCTTCTTGTAGATTGGTTCGCGCCGGGGTATAAAGCGGGCGGGCCAATACAGTCATGCGTAAATTTTGCTTTCGCGCTTAGAGATGATTTTGATATTTATGTGTTGACAACGGATACCGATCATGGCGAAACGGTGCCTTATGAGAACATTGTTCCCAACAAATGGATCGCTGAAAACGGGTTCCACATTTTCTATACCAGGAAAAAAACAATGTCGCTAAAGCAATTAAAACAAACAATACTGGGAGCCGATGCGGATTATGTATACCTCAACCATTTCTATTCACCTTATTTTGTGATATACCCTTTGTGGCTGAAATTTTCGGGCAGGTTAAAAAGCAAAGTGGTTTTATGTCCCAGGGGAGCGCTATACGATAGTGCAATAGCTGTAAAATCTTTTAAAAAAAAGCCATTCATCACCTTGTTCAGGTGGCTGAATATGCAGAAAAAAATTACTTTTCATGCAACGAATAGCAGGGAAAAAAAGGCAATAGAAAAATTTTTTCCGGGCAGCGAAACGGTTATAGCAGACAATCTTCCAAACACAGACCAGCCTGCTTTTGTGACCTGCCAAAAAAACGCAGGTTCGCTTAAATGTATTTTTATAGCAAGGATCCTTCCGATAAAAAACCTGTTATTCGTATTAAATACATTAGCAGCTTGTGCTGAAGACATCAGCTTCACCATCATCGGCCCCGTAGAAGATAAAAATTATTGGAAAGCTTGCGAGCAGCAAATGGACGGGTTGCCCAAAAACATCAGGGTAAATTACCTTGGGCCAAAAAAAAATAATGAATTGGCTGAAATACTGATGGAGCACCACCTGTTTGTGCTCCCTACCCAGGGAGAAAATTTTGGGCACTCTATTTTTGAATCTTTTTTGTGCGGCAGGCCCGTTTTGATCAGCGACCAGACACCGTGGCTCCGCCTTGCTGAAAAAAAAATAGGATGGGATTTGCCTTTGAACCGTAGTGACCTGTATTGTGAGGCAATTAAGCAGGCTGCTGCTTTCGGGCAACAGGAATTTGACGATTATTGCCAATGTGCATGGAATTATGCCAAAGAATATATTTCAAGCAGGTTATCAAAAGATGGGTATTTAAAACTTTTTAGTTAATGTATATTTTAGGGATCAATGCTTATCATGCCGATGCTTCAGCGGCTATATTTAAAGATGGTATTATACTGGCAGCTATCGAAGAGGAAAGGTTTAGAAGAGTAAAACATTGGGCTGGTTTCCCTTCCCTTGCAGTGGAGTTTTGTTTGAAGGAAGCAGGTATAAGCCTAAATGAGGTTGGCCATATTGCTATTGGCAGGGATCCCTCGGCAAAGCTTGCAAAAAAATTGTTATTCCTTCTCAAAAACCCGGGAGGTGGTTGGAATGCTGTTAAAGAAAGATTGCTTAACGCTAAAAAAGTCGCTTCTCTTGAGAATGAATTTTTTGCAATTGATGAGTCAGCTTCTCTTGCTGCATTGAAACAAAAAATTCACCAGGTCGAACATCATCGCAGTCACCTGGCATCGGCATTTTTCGCCTCTCCATTTAATGAGGCTGCTTTGCTTTCCATTGACGGGTCCGGCGATTTTACAACAACAATGATTGGTGTTGGCAAAGGAAACAAAATTGAGGTTACCGGTTCTGTTGACTTTCCGCACAGCGCGGGCATATTTTATACGGCATTCACGCAATTGCTGGGCTTCCCGCATTACGGCGATGAATATAAAGTGATGGGGTTAGCTCCTTATGGCCAACCTAAATATGTTAATGAATTGCGGGATGTTCTGCTATTCAAACAAGATGGGTTGTTTGCTTTGGACCTTGCCTATTTTCGCTCGGCTAAAAGCGGGATTATTTCATACGGCAACAACCATGTTCCTGAAGTGGCGCCCCTTTTTTCTGAGGTGATGATAAAAAAGTTCGGGCAGCCGAGAAAAAAAGAAGAACCGCTCACTCAATATCATAAAGACCTTGCAGCTTCAGTGCAAAAAATAACGGAAGAACTGATATTCCATATCCTGCAAAGCCTTTATAAAAAAACCGGGATGAAAAATGTTTGCATTGCCGGCGGAGTCGCGCAAAATTCCGTTGCTAACGGGAAGCTAAAGAGAAACACACCTTTTGATCAAATATATATCCCTTCTGCAGGGCACGATGCGGGTATTTCAATGGGAGCTGCTTTGTATGTTCACAACCACATTCTTGATTATCCAAGAGCAAAACCAATTTGGTCCGCATATACGGGGAGCAGGTTCACAAATGATGAAATAGAACAATACCTGCAATCAAGGAATATTGTGTATAAAAAAATGGCTGATGAGGAATTGTATGAAACGGTTACTGAAAAGCTCATCAGCGCGGGCGTAGTTGGCTGGTTCAATGGCAGCGCAGAATTTGGGCCAAGGGCACTTGGAGGCCGGTCAATACTGGCAGACCCGCGCAGGGAAGATGCGAAAGACTTATTGAATTTAAAAATAAAACGCCGGGAAAGCTTTAGGCCGTTTGCCCCGTCTATATTGAAGGAATATGTAGCTGATTTTTTTGAGCAAACAGGTGATGTTCCTTTTATGGAAAAAGTTTTTCCAATAAAGCCTGAAAAATATAAAATCATCCCTGCGGTTACGCATATAGATGGCACTGGCAGGTTACAGACAGTTGATAAAGCAGTAGCGCCACGTTACCACCGATTAATTGAAACTTTTTATAAAAAAACAGGGGTCCCCATTCTGTTGAATACCTCATTTAACGAAAATGAGCCCATTGTAAATTCCCCAGCAGAAGCGCTTGAATGTTTCCTGCGCACGAATATGGATATGCTGGTCCTTGAAAATTGCGTTATAACCCGGTAAAGCAGTTTTGTGAAAGTCTCTATCATTACCACCACCTATAACAGTGCCCTAACGGTCAGGGATACCCTGAATTCTGTACAACGGCAGAACTATCCGGATATTGAGCATATTGTAATCGATGGGAATTCCGGTGATGGAACGATGAATATCGTTAAAGAGTTCCCTCATGTTTCTAAATGCATTTCAGAGCCTGATAAAGGAATGTATGATGCCATGAACAAGGGGATTTCCATTGCATCCGGCGACGTGATAGGCATTTTGAACTCAGATGATACGTATACGGGCCCTGGCATAATTGCAGAGATTGCCGGGGTCTTTTCAGACCCGTTGGCAAAAACCTGCTATGCGGATTTGCAGTATGTGCAAGCCAATAATCCGGATAAAGTAGTGCGCACATGGAAGGCCGGCTTTTTTACTAAAAAAAACTTTTATTTTGGATGGATGCCGCCGCATCCCACTTTTTTTGTCAGGAAGGAGGTGTATGAAAAAGTCGGGCTGTTCAATCTTTGCTTAAAATCGGCTGCAGATTATGAGATGATGCTGCGCATTTTGATTAAACATGAAATCCCTACTCATTACATTCCACGGGTGATCGTGAAGATGCGGGCGGGGGGATTGAGCAATGCATCGTTCAAAAACAGGATTAATGCAAATAAAGAAGACAGGCTGGCCTGGAAACTGAATGGCCTTCAACCGCATTTCTTTACTTTGTATGCAAAACCCATCAGGAAAATTTCTCAATTTTTAATAAAATAAAAGCATGTCAAAAACTGCATTGATTACCGGTGTTACCGGGCAGGACGGAGCTTATTTAAGCGAATTGCTCCTGCAGAAAGGATATAATGTGCATGGCATTAAACGCAGGGCTTCATTGTTCAATACAGACAGGATAGATCATTTGTACCAAGACCCTCATGAGTCGAATGTGCATTTCAGGCTCCATTATGGCGATCTGACCGATTCGACCAATTTGATAAGGTTGGTGCAGGAAATCCAGCCTGATGAAATTTATAACCTGGCTGCCATGAGCCATGTTCATGTCAGCTTCGAAACACCTGAGTATACCGCGAATGCTGATGGTGTCGGTACTTTGCGCCTGCTCGAAGCGGTTAGGCTCCTTGGGCTTGCTAAAAAAACAAAAGTTTACCAGGCTTCATCATCTGAGTTATATGGCCTCGTGCAGGCTGTTCCGCAGAATGAAAACACGCCATTCTATCCACGCTCTCCCTATGCTGTAGCCAAACTATATGCCTATTGGATCACGGTGAATTACCGCGAGGCTTATGGCATGTTTGCGACAAATGGCATTTTATTTAACCATGAATCGCCATTGCGCGGCGAAACATTTGTCACCAGGAAAATAACGAGGGGGGTTGCCAAAATCGCTTTGGGCCTACAGGATAAAATCTATTTAGGCAACCTGAATGCCCAAAGAGACTGGGGGCATGCCAAAGATTATGTAGAAGCTATGTGGCTGATATTGCAACAGCCCGTTGCGGAAGACTATGTTATTGCCACAGGCAAAACAACGCCCGTACGGGAATTTGTAAAAATGGCTTTTGCGGAAGCCGGTATTGACCTTGAATTTAAAGGAAAAGATGAAAAGGAGGTAGGGGTAATAAAAAAATGCAATAACCCGGAATTCAAGATAGAACCGGGCAAAGAAGTGGTTGCTGTTGATGCAAAATATTATCGCCCTACTGAAGTGGATTTATTGATAGGTGACGCCTCCAAAGCTAAAACCAAATTAGGATGGCAGCCTAAATATGATCTGCCCATGCTCGTTAAAGAAATGGTGGCAGCAGACCTTGATATTTTCAAAAAAGAAAAGCTGTTGAAAAAATCAGGTTTTTATGTAAAGAACCAATATGAATAAGCAGGATAAAATATATGTGGCCGGCCATCGAGGCATGGTGGGGTCCGCTATTGTAAGGCGGCTGAAGAAAGAAGGATTTGATAATATCTTGCAACGGACGTCTGCAGAACTGGATTTGCGCAGTCAAAGCAATGTTGCGCTTTTTTTTGAAAAAGAAAAACCGGATTTCGTTTTTCTTGCTGCAGCCAGAGTTGGCGGCATTGTTGCCAACAATACTTATCGCGCTGAATTTTTATATGATAACCTGATGATCCAAAATAATGTCATTCATGAATCATATAAAAATGGAGTGAAGAAGTTGATGTTCCTTGGTTCTTCCTGCATCTATCCCAAACTGGCGCCCCAGCCCTTAAAAGAAGAATACCTGCTGACCGGCAAGCTCGAACATACCAATGAGCCTTATGCCATTGCAAAAATTGCAGGCATCAAAATGTGCGATGCATATCGCTCGCAGTATGGCTGTAATTTTATTTCAGTGATGCCAACCAACCTCTATGGGCCAAATGATAATTATGACCTGAACAATTCGCATGTGCTGCCTGCGCTGATCAGGAAAATCCACGAAGCGAAAATCAACAAGAAACCTTTTGTTACCATTTGGGGAACAGGTATGCCGCGCCGGGAGTTTTTGCATGTTGATGAACTGGCTGATGCCTGTTTATTTTTGATGCAGCATTATGATGAGCCGGGCCTCATCAACGTGGGAGTAGGCGAAGACATTGAAGTTAAAGCCCTGGCAGAACTTGTGAGCAAAATTGTTGGCTATTCCGGCGAAATAAAACATGACCTCAGCAAACCTGATGGCACACCCAGAAAACTGATGGAAGTGAGCAAATTGAACACCTTGGGTTGGAAAGCGAAAATTAGCCTGGAAGACGGGATCGCAAAAGTGTATGATGAATATAAAAAAGGGGAAACGGCAAATCATTTTGAGAGCACCATGAAAGCGTAAATAAATGTTTTCGATTTTTCATAAAAAAAACCAGCCCCTGTTCGATTTCAGTCAACTGAAAACAGATATGCATTCCCACCTGGTGCCCGGAATTGATGACGGTGCGCCCGATATCGCTACTTCTTTACAGTTGATAACCGGGTTACATAATCTTGGGTACAAAAAAATTATTACTACACCGCATATTATGTGGGACATGTACAAAAACACGCCCGACATTATTTTGCCACGTTATAAAAAAGTAAAAGAAGAAATTAAAAGCAACGATATCTCTGTTGAGTTTGACGTGGCGGCGGAATATTTCCTGGACGATCATTTTGAAAAGTTGGCAGATGATGAAAATTCTTCTTTCCTTACTTTTCATGACAATCTTATTTTGGTTGAGTTTTCTTTTGTGCAGGAGCCGATTGAGCTAAAATCTATTTTGTTCAAGCTCCAGCTCAGGGGCTATCAGCCGGTAATCGCTCATCCTGAAAGATATCTTTATTTTGGCGCAAAAAAACAATGGTATAATGATATGAAAGAGATAGGCTGCTTTTTTCAGCTCAATGTTCTTTCGTTGACCGGCTTTTACGGCAAGCCGGCATTTGAATTGGCACAATACCTGATTAAGCAAAGATATTATAACCTGATCGGGACAGATCTTCACAACAACAAGCACTTAGGCTTGCTGCGCGATTCTTCTTCTTACGGCCACACCATTTATAAGCTCATCGATTCGGGGCTTATCTTTAATGCCCAGCTATAAATTCCTTCCCCTGGGCCATTTCTCTTTACACCAGCTGATTTACTAAATTCAAAGTTTAGGATTTAGATACAAATTGTTAAACAAATTAAAACCCCGGTTGTAGTATTGGCATGGATGCATTTACTATTAAAGACCTCGAAAACCTAAGCGGTATCAAAGCGCACACCATTCGCATTTGGGAACAGCGCTATTCACTGATAAAGCCTCAGCGGACAGAGACCAACATCCGTTATTATAATAGCAGGGAGCTTAAGAAAATATTGAATATTGCCCTGCTTGCAAAATATGGGTATAAGATTTCACACATCAACAAAATGAGCGAGGAAGAGGTACGGAAAAGCATTTTCTCTCTTTCTACTGCCGAAGCGCAGCAGGACAGGATAGTGAATGAGCTTATACAATGCACAGTAAATGTAGATTTGGAGAAATTTGAAGACATACTGGATAGCCATATCCTTTCCAAAGGCATTGATAAGACGATTATTCAAATCGTATTTCCTTTTCTTGACAGGATTGGCATTTTATGGATGACCAACAACATTAACCCTGGCGAAGAACACCTTATTACCAATATCATCCGGCAGAAGCTGATTGTCGGGATAGAAAGCGCGTCATCACCTATTTTGAAGAACAAGGCTGTGCTGCTTTTTCTTCCAGAGGAGGAGCATCATGAAATTGGATTATTGTATGTAGCTTATCTTTTAAAAAAAAATGGCGCAAAGATCCTTTACATGGGGGCCGATGTCCCGATTAGGGACCTGAAGAATATTTGCAAAGTAAAAAAGCCTGATTTCTTGTATGCGCACCTTACCTGCGATTTTAAGATTGAAAAATATTTCTCCGAGCTCAGAACAGCTATTCCGGATAGCCAACTGATTATTTCGGGCAAGCTCTGTCAAAAATTCAAAAACAAAGCCCCGGATTTTATTCATGTCAAAAGGTCTCTGACTGAAGTGATGGAGTTTGTCAGCGTTTTGTGAACTTTTAGTTAAACTTCTTTCTGCATTATTGCTTTTAAACCTCAAGCAGTTGATTTTGTTGGGCTTGTTTTCGCCGAACATTTTTTTGTGATGGGCGGTCGGCCTGCCGCTTTGTTTTATGTTTAGATTTGGAATAGTAATTGTTAAACAGCTAATATGTCAACTTTAGAATTCAATCAACTTCTCGTAAACAATGCTGAATTTCTAAAACCTTTTGCTATAACACTCACCAGGGACACGGAAGCAGCAAAAGATTTATTTCAGGAAACGCTTTATCGGGCTCTTGCAAATAAAGACAAATACAATGTCGGCACAAATATCAAAGCATGGTTGTATACCATCATGCGAAATATATTTATTAATAATTATCGAAGAAAAGTAAAGAAGTATACCATTTTTGATGCTACCCCGAACGACTTTTTGCTTAATCTTAACCAGGTTTCTGTGGCTAATGCTGCAGAAAGCAATTTGCGCATAAAAGATATCCAGCATGCGATACACAACCTCCCGGAAATTTTCAGGAACCCTTTTCTTCTTTATTTCGATGGGTTTAAATACCATGAAATTGCTGAAATGATTGATGAGCCGTTGGGCACTATCAAAAGCAGGATCCACTTTGCAAGAAAGTTGCTAAAAGCTCAGATAGAAAAATGATGAGCTTATAAATTTCAGTAACTTATTTCCAGGAAATATTTCAATTCACTTGTAAACCTATTTTTGAAAATGGGCTTACGGAATTTGAATTTTTCGCATCTTCTTATTGGATATTATGATGAGAGATTGTGCCGAGCAAAGAAGAAGTCAGTGATTACAGTTATGTGCACATGGCCAATATCGGCGCTGCGTTGAGGCCTGCACCAAAAAATTCAGCCCCTGGCTTTCTATTGCATTCCCTATACTGCAAAAAAATTTGGGCTGTTTTAAAAAGGGGAATGGTGGTCCCGGAACAGTTTTTATCATTTTTACATCACTCCCATAATGAGGAACACTGAGCCGCATAGCGTGAGCAGGATGGCCAAATACCAAAGCAATTTCTTCCTGGTTAATATGGCAATAGCAGAAATAGCAATGGCAATCTGGAAAATCGTTACTGCTTTTGAAAGCGTTATATGCCTGGATAGATGTTCCTCTGAATTTTTCGCATCTTCTTCTGCTATTTTTTGTATGTCAGCTTTTTCTTTTTCATAGCGGGCAATTTCTATGCTGTTTTCTTCAAATGGTTTTGAAGAAATAGAACGAAGTATTTTATCCGACTGAGAAGCTACTTCTGATTTGATGCTTTTGGATTGATAGAACGCCCATTGGTCTGATGATTTTATCTGTTCAATCATTGCTTCATTTACGTGGTGCCCGCTGAGCAGCCCTGCAATAGCGGCAAGCACAGCCATTACTGCGGTCGATAGGGCTACGCCCAAAGCCCATTTCTCTCTTTCTTCTTTTTTTTCTTCAGCCTTTTCATGGATCGCTTCCTGAAGGTGTTCTGTCGGCACTTCTGTTTCCTCCATAAAAAACTATTGTCGGGTAAAATAATGAATTTATTTTTGTATGCTTCAGTTCGTAAACTTACTTTGTGGGCAATCGTAAGCTTTCGCTTTTAAAATGCACAAATTAAAACAACATATTTAATCATAATCTTTTAGGTTTATATTTTCCACATAGTGTTGATATTATCTGTTAATAATCGTGAAATTTTCTCCAAATCTTTGAGAGCGGGTAGGTTGCATAATCGATATTTAAATTTTACCTTTATCGCTCCTATCTTAAAAAAAGCTAATTAGTATTCTTAATACCTGTGCATACCAAAAGCTAATCATCAATTTCAAAACTCAAGCTTTACATCATGCAAGCCACTTTACGTTCCTTTTCGGGAAAACGGTTTCCTGCGTTTTCCATAAAATTTGTTTTCCTCATTGCCATGCCATCGCTTTTCTTGTTCCTTCATGATAACAATAGAAAATATGCTTCCCAGGAAATAAAAGGGCCTGTCAAAGATTTCACATCAGTCGTTAATAAAATGTCGGCCACAAGGCAAGGGAATCACAACGGGCGCACTGCAAATACTTTGCACGATAAAATGGATACCGAAAAGTTGCAGCAAACGGATTGGTTCAAAACCGTTCAGCAGGATATTGAGCAGCGGAGTTATTTTGTTGTGGCCAGTGAAAATAATAATTCATTCAGCAGCACCAATAACGCACAAAATTTAAAAACAAGCTATGGTGCTGAAAAGTTTGTGCTGGCGCCATTTATCCCAAACGATAAGGGGCAATCAACAGAAAAGGGCAACTGGAAACTGGACATCTCGCTTCAGGGAATTTATGCTGATAACCGGGCTTTGCAGGACTTTAATGCCGGAAAAATTTCAAGCGCTAATTCAGCCAATGATGTGGATTATACATTCAGTAGCGGCTTTGTTGTGCAATATCACAATGATGCTAAAGGCGTCCGCCAGAATTTTATTATTCAGAAAAAACCTGTGGCCCCGGCACATGATATAAGGGTTAGCTTAAAAGCCGAAGGCGATTGGTCTGTGAATAAAGTACATGATACTGAATTGCATTTTTCGAAAATGAACGACAAAGGGATGCTTGAAAGCAAAATTGTATATAATGACCTGAAAGCATGGGATGCAAACGGCAAATCATTGCTGGCAAGAATGGAAGTGAAAGGCGATAACAATTTTGAAATTATTGCTCATGTTGAAAATGCAGCTTATCCTGTAACCATTGACCCGTTAAGCTCTACCCCTTCATCAACATTGGCAGGTTTTTCGACCAACAGTTCATTTGGGGGGAGTGTTGCAAGCGCTGGGGACATTAATGGCGATGGGTACAGCGATGTGTTAGTGGGCGCCCCACAGGCTTCATCAAATGCCGGGGCAGTATATATTTATTTAGGCTCGGCTTCAGGATTGTCAACAAGCCCATCGGCAACAATTACGGATGCGACTGGCGGTGATAAATTTGGAACCAGCGTAGCAGGAATAGGCGATATTAACGGTGACGGCTATAGTGATGTATTGATTGGTGCGCCGGGCGTTTCGGCCAGCAAGGGGGCTGTGTATTTTTTTCTCGGCAGCAGTTCAGGCATTGCAAGCGGCACAAGTGCAAGCGCTTCTGTTACTTTAAGCGGGAATGCGGGCAACGACAATTTTGGATTTAGTGTTGCTAATGCAGGCGATGTGAACGGCGATGGGTTTAGCGACGTGATTGTTGGCGCTCCGGGAGTAAGCTCAAATACAGGTGCTGCATACATCTATACGGGCAGTACCACTTTTACTTCTTCACCAACCCTGGCTGCAACCTTAACCGGAGGAGGGCTGCTTAATGGCTTTGGGTGGAGCGTGGCCAGTGCAGGCGATGTGAACGGCGATGGCTACAGCGACGTAATTGTTGGTGCTCCAGGAGTAAGCTCAAACACAGGAGCTGCGTACATTTTTAACAGCAGTGGCGGTTCTGGCATTGCAAGCGGCACAAGCGCAAGCGCTTCCGGGACAATAAATAATGGCGGCGCTTCCAATGATGGCTTTGGATGGAGCGTGGCCAGTGCGGGCGATGTGAATGGCGATGGATATAGCGATGTGGTTGTTGGGGCTCCCGGGGTTTCCACCAACACCGGGGCTGCATATATTTTTAAAGGCAGCAGTTCCGGTATTGTCAATAATACCAGCCTCGCCACAACCCTGAACGGCGCTGCAACAAACAATTATTTTGGATTTTCTGTTTCCGGGGCAGGCGACATGAACGGCGATGCTTATGCGGACATAATTATTGGCGCCTATGGGGCATCATTAAATAATGGGGCAGCTTATGTGTACGAAGGCACATCTTCAGGCATAGCAAACGCGGCTAGCCCGGCATTGACAATAAATGGAGCATCTGGCGGTAAATTAGGCGCAGCAGTACAGAGCGCAGGCGATGTGAATGGCGATGGCTATAGTGATGTCCTTATCGGATCTCCCAATTTAACGACTGCAACGGGTGCTGTTTACGCATATATTGGAAACCCTGATGGCTCAACCAGCACGAATACATTATCAATGATAGGAGAAGGCGCTCCTGGAGACCGTTATGGATTAAGCGTATCGAGTGCGGGCGATGTGAATGGCGACGGGTATAACGATGTTGTTATTGGCTCAATAGGATATTCGTTTGGTGCATTAAACGGCGCTGCTTTTTTATATTATGGCAGCCCCACAGGGCTCAATACCACTCCTTCTATTTTGAATGTTACCGGTTTGACCGAGGAAGGATGGAGCGTAGCCGCAGGGGATATTAATGGTGATGGGTACAGCGATCTTATCGTTGGGGCCAAACAGCCCAGCCCAGGGGGCACGGGCCATGTTTATTTCTATAAGGGAAGCGCCAGCGGCATTGCAAATTGGGCTGCTCCCGACATGACGCTTAATGGGGCAACTGTAGGTGGTTTGTTCGGGGGCGCAGTGGCAAGCGCTGATATTAATGGCGATGGGTATAGCGATGTCATTATCGGGTCTCCCGGGGTAAATAGCTCAAGCCCGAACGTCCTGCCTGGGACCGGGGCTGTTTATATTTATAATGGCAGTTCAGGTTTCTTTGCTTCAGCACCAGCCATAAGCGCCACTTTGCAACCAAGCACAAATAACCAAACAGAGCACTTTGGAATTTCCTTATCAAATGCAGGCGATGTGAATGGCGATGGGTATGCAGATATCGTTATAGGAGCACCTGGCACTAGCAGCAATACGGGAGTTGCTTATGTTTATAAGGGAGGCAAAAGCGGCATTGCCAATGGGGCGAGCCCGGATTACACCCTTAGCAATGGGACTTCAAATTTAGACTTTGGGATCAGTGTAGCCAATGCGGGCGATGTGAATGGCGATGGGTACGGCGATATTATTGTCGGGGCATCTTCTTTCGATAATAACACATCTGATAAAGGTGCTGCAGAAATATTTTTAGGCAGCAGTACTGGCCCCTCGGCTTCAACAATTTTGAATGGAGTGGCTGTTGGCGATGAGTTCGGCGCCAGCGTGGCCAGTGCGGGCGATGTGAATGGCGATGGGTACAGCGATGTGATTGTCAGGGCAACAGAACCATCTTCCTCAAATCCCCTGACAGGCGAGTCATATATTTTCTCCGGCAGCCCATCGGGTATTTCCTCAACCATAGCTACTACTTTTTCTGATGAAAAGGCAAATACTTACCTGGAAACGCCGCCGGCAGGGCCGTCAACAATGGTTGTTCACAATAGCGTGGCTGGCATAGGCGATGTAAATGGCGATGGTTACAGCGATGTGATCATCGGTCAGTATACTGACGCGACGAGCGGCACAAAAACAGGTAAAGTTTATATTTATTACGGCAATAACAATTCGGGCCGCAATGCAAGCAATGTGCTTAAACTTTATCAGCCCGATTTTTCAGGACCGATAAATGTAGCCAACTTGCTCCAGAACAACTTTGGGCTTGGGCTTTCGGTACAATCACCGTTTGGGGCTGTAAAAGGGAAATTGGTTTGGGAAACAAAACCCAACGGCACAGCTTTTAGCGGCGTACCCATCACAAATAACATCACCACTTCCGGCAGCCAGCCTGGCTATATTTCAATTCCTGCAGCAGGGACAGAGCTTAAAGCTGTTATTGCTAAATCAGCCGCACTTGCTACAAAAGTAAGGGTGAGGATTAAATACGCCCCGACTGCTGTTACTTTTGGGCAGATCTATAGCCCATGGATTTATTCGCAAACTTATTTGCTTGGCAACAGCCCGGGCGTGCTTCCTTTAGACCTGATCAGCTTTACAGCAACGCCGGTTAACCAGGACATCGTACTGAACTGGAAGGCATCCGGTGAAAACGATTTGAACGAATATGTGATCGAGCACAGTGATGATAAGATCAAATTTGATTCAATCGGCTATGTAACTTCAAATGGCACAATGCTTCCCTCAAGCTATGCTTTCACACATTATCATCCTTCAGCTGGCACACATTATTATCGCCTGAAAGAGGTTGATAAGAATGGCAGGGCAACATTCAGTAGCGTAGTTTTTGCTACCATTGCAGGTTCTGGCGTAGAGTTCAACATTTATCCAAACCCTGCAACAGACCACATTACTATTGTACATAAAGGGGTTGCAAGCAGCATGGTAAGGATTGTCAATTCATCCGGTGCTGTTGTGGGGCAATACCAGCTAAATAATAACAATGACCAGACTACCATCTCGCTGATTGGTTATGCCAAGGGCAGTTATTTTGTGCAATTGGTTAACAGCTTATTCGCACCAAAGCAGGTCACAGTAAAATAAAACAGGCCAGCATGTCAAATCCAAACCCCGCTAATGGCGGGGTTTTTAGTTTATAAGAAATTAAAATCTTCGTTGCTTTAATTGTCCTGTTGCTGCTTTCCTTTCTCAAAATAGCCGATGATTATTTTTGCTTTGGCAGCACCAATTGCTTTTGTAATCTCTTTATCCGTTAAGAGCCTGATTTTATTCACTGAATGAAATTCTTTCAATAAGATATCTGCGGTGCTTTTGCCAATGCCCTTTATTTGTTCCAGTTCATTGATAAATGTTCCTTGGCTTCGCTTTTTTCGATGAAAAGTAATGCCAAAGCGGTGCACTTCATCTCTTATCATCCTGATCAGCTTCAGGCCTTCACTGTTGAATGGAAGTTTGATGGATTCACTATCGCCCGGGAAAAAAATTTCTTCTTCATTTTTTGCCAGCCCAACCACAGTCATTTTACCTGCCAGCTTTAGTTCATCAATACTTTCCATAGCGGCACTGAGCTGGCCTTTGCCCCCATCAATGATTACCAATTCGGGCAAAGGCTGGTTCTCTTCCAATAACCTTTTATATCTTCTTAAAACCACTTCTTTCATGGTAGCAAAATCATTGATGCCTTTTACGGTTTTTACATTAAAATGGCGATAATCTTTTTTGCTGGCTACCCCATTCTTGAAACATACCATTGCGGATACAGGAAAGCTTCCCTGGAAATTGGAGTTGTCAAAACATTCTATGTGCAGGGGAATTGCGGGCAATTGCAGGCCCTGTTGCAATTCAGTTAAAACTGCAGCATGATCCGAATCGGTTTTTTCATGCAGTTGCAAAGTTTTTTTCCTTTTCAGGTCTTCCCTGAAATAAGCAACATTTTTTTCAGAAAGGTCAAGCAGTTGTTTTTTGTCCCCGGCTTTAGGCACAGAAACTTTGATGCCTTGCTGCGGGAATGCAATAGGAAAAGGCACGATGATTTCAGTGGCTTTGCTGTTGAAGGTTTCCCGCAAACTGGCAATCGCTTGTGCCAGCACATCTTCAACGGGTTCCTCCACCTGCCGTTCAATTTTTAGCGTGTGGGTATGCACAACAGCTCCGTTCTCTACCATCAAATAATTTACGAAGGCAATTTCACCTTCTGTAGCAATAGTGAACACATCTGCGCCAGCAATGTGTTTGCTCACAATAACTGACCTGGCCTGATAATTTTCAAGGTGCTCTATTTTTTTCTTAATGATTTCTGCCTTTTCGAATTTCATTTCACCGGCCGCTTCTTTCATTTCTTTTTTAAAATGCTGTATCACCGGGCCAAGGTCTCCTTTCAGTATGTTTTTTGCCTGCTCAAGCCCCTGCTGGTATTCCTCTGCAGATTGTAGTGCCTCGCAAGGGCCTTTGCAATTCCCGAGATGGTATTCCAGGCAAACTTTAAATTTCTTTTTGCGGATGTTCGTTTCTGTTAAATTAAGCTTGCAGGTACGAAGCGGTATAGCTATTCTTATAAATTGGATCAGTTCCCTCACTTTTGCTACGGAGGTGAATGGGCCGAGATACTGTGACCCGTCATTGATTTTTTTCCTTGTTAGAAAAATCCTGGGGAACGGCTCATTTTTAATGACGATGAAAGGATAGCTTTTATCATCTTTTAAATTGATGTTGAATTTTGGCTGAAACTGTTTGATGAGTGAATTTTCTAGGAAAAAAGCATCCTGCTCGGAATTCACAATGGTGAACTCAATATAGCGGATGCGCTGGACAAGCTCATGCGTTTTATACGTAGTGAACGTTTTTGAAAAATAGGAGCTTACTCTTTTCCTGATGTTCTTGGCTTTACCAACATAGAGCAGTTCATTTTCTTCATCAAAATATTTGTATATGCCTGGCTGGCTCGGAAGCGAAATTGCGATATGTTTAAATTCATGTTGGGTCATTGCTCCATCAGTTTATTCAATTCCCCAAACTAATTTTGTTTGGCTAATAACAGGTTTTTTGCCAGGCGCCTGTTCACTGGTTATTATTTCACAGCTTGTCCTTGTCCTCCATAATAGCTTCTGTTGTATCAACGTATCGCTGCTGTGTTTTGTTTTTTCAAGATACACGCTGCTAACGTTGTTTGTGCTTTCGTTCGTTTTTGCAAGCACATCTACCCGCTGCAATTCAAGTTCCGGGTTTTGAGCAGCGTAGGTGAAAGTAGCACTGTGGGTTGTTTGGTCCATAAAAGCGCTTTCTGAAAACTCTTTCTCAAAAATTTCAGGTTTGAGCTCATTGCAGAGGAAACCTCCTGCAATTTTATCAAACTCGGGCATTTTTATATAGAAGGTGTCGGTTTTATTATTATAGGTAGCGTATTTAGCAATGCCTATCGGTAAGGAATCGACATATTGGATTTCACTTTGAAGGAACTGGTAAACGTGAAAAAAATTTTCTTTTCCCTGTTGCCTTATTGTTTCTTTTTTTTGCTTGTTTTTGCATGCGAAGGCGATACCGGATAAAATTGCCGTGAAGACAAAAATTTTTTTCATTTGCAAATGGATTTTATTGGGTTCATAAAAAAAGCTGTGATCATATGATCACAGCTTTGCAAAATTAAGCTTATTGAATTATTACCAGATGGTTTTGCTGATGCCGAATTTTATACCGAACCCTTTCAGGTTCTCGTTGATGGGATATTCCGTTGTATAAGTGGACAAAAGCTGGTAGCGGAATTGCGGGCCTACCTGCCAGCGGATCTTTCCTGTTTTGTAAGAAATAAAAGCTTCGACTGCGGCATTTACATTCCATCGCCTGAACAATGATGGCTCTTGAGTATAGTTGGCAAAATCTGCTGTCAGCAGGTAAGAATCGCGGTTCAGCAGGTAGGAAGGCTGTACTGTAGCTCCGATATTCAATTGCAGTTTTTCATTGCCAATTATCCTCATTTCAAAACCAAGTGGCACAGATAACTGGAAATATTGGTTCTGCAGGTTCACAACGGCTTTTCCGCCAACTGTGCCAATATTTGTATATGCTGTGATGGTACTGCCGGGATACCCGTTAAAATTCAAAGCAATGATGGCAGGCTGTGTATTTGAAGCATAAGCGTTTATCGTGTACCTGCTGTAATTGAACTGAAGGCCAGCTTTGAAGCTTAGGTTCCTGGTGAACCGGAACAACAAATCACTTCCGATTTCAAAACCAATGGCAGGCTTATTATTGGCATATAGGTTCGGGTTGGCATCCTGCGAAGCAGTTGCAATTGGCCCATTTTGTATGTCTGATTTTGCAGCAGCAAAAGCGGCGCCTGAAAGTGTTCGGTAAGTGAGGATTGGGGTAATATAAAGCTGCCAGTATTTTCTATTCAGCTTTTTAGGAGAGATCAATTCATAGGGAGCTGTGTTTTGTATAATAGCCATTTGTTTTTTATCGAATACCATACCCGAAGAATAAGTTTGAATTGTCTTAGTTCCCGGGTCAATCGATCCAGGTGTGACAGCTTCGATATTGATGTTTGTTTGTTTGCCAATTGGGAGCAGGCCGGCTTTGCGTGTATATAAATAATTGTTGTAAACAGGTGGTAAGCCATTACCGGCATCATTCAAAAAATCCAAAGGTTCAATTTTTGTGGCTGCCAATTCTGCCAGGGCGCCGCTGATGGTGTTCACGGAAGTGCTTGCCTGAGAAACGGCAACAACTTCAGGCCTCTTTTTTTCAAGGATTTCTTCAGCGCTAAAGACTGCAAATGCCGGGGCAATTGAAATCTCAACAGTTTTGTTTTCCCGGGTTATGCTGCTTTCATTATTGCTGCCTGAATTGATTGTGTTGCTGCTACTTTTATCTGCCTTCTTATCAGGAGCTTTTGTACTAACATGAACAGGAGATGATGGAGCTAATAATTCTTTACCGGCAAAAAATAAAATGCCGGTGATTAAAGTGAACATGCTTGCGATAAACCATCTTTTCCGGGTGTGTAAAGAGGCATTGATATTCTTCCAAACTTTGTCAGAAGGGTACATTTTGTACTGGCCCGCCTTTTGCCGAATCAGGTCCTCAAAATCTTCATTGTAAAAATTCCTTTCCATGGCAATTATATGTTTTTGGGCATTTTTTCAGAGGATTAATTTTTATTGCTATTTGATCACCGCGAGCCATCCTGTTTTTTCTTTTGGCTTCTGGATGATTTTCTTTTTGATCAGGATCTCTTCCAGCATTTGTTTTGCCCTCGTATATTGTGACCGGCTGGTGCTCTCTTCTATTTCAAGCATTTCGCCAATTTCTTTATGAGAGTAGCCCTCAATTGCATATAAGTTCAAAACAGTCCGGTAGCCAATTGGCAGCATTCTAATACATTCAACTATTTGTTTAGCCTGCACAATTGACGGCACAGTTTCTTCTCTTACCTGTATGCTGCTCGCGTATATAATATCCACGCTTTCATTAAAGCGTTTGTTCTTTTTTAAGTTGTTAATGCAGGTATGCACCATTATCCGCCTCACCCATCCTTCGAAAGCCCCTTTGTTCTGAAAAGTATGAATCTGCGAAAAGACTTTAATAAACCCTTCCTGCAGCATATCTTCAGCGTCTTCACGGTTGTGTGCATAACGATAACAAACTGCTAACATTTTAGGGCTATACCTGTTGTACAGCTCACGTTGAGCAGCAGCCTGGTTCTTTATGCAACCTTGAAAAATGGCTTCCTCGGTCATGAAAGACTTTTAGTAGCCTGTAATTTAGACAATTTTTACATGTGAAAGCTGCTTTGTTCGTAAAAAACAAGCATAGATTGTTGAAGAGTTGACACGTTGCCGGTTTGGATATAAGCCGGTTTTCCCCTCATAGCCGGGGGTATCAACAAATCAGCTTACCAGCACATCTCCTGTCATTTCTTTTGGTATTTCAAGGCCCATCAAAGTGAGTATGCTGGGCGCAATGTCGCCGAGCTTGCCGGGTTTTACAGTCCCGTTCCAATCTTTGTCAATCACAAAAAGAGGGACAAGATTTAGTGTATGGGCGGTATTTGGGCTCCCGTCTTCATTGATCATGTAATCCGCATTGCCATGGTCGGCGGTAAGGAAAACAACATAACCATTATTCAAAGCGGCGGTCACAACACGCTCCACGCATTTATCAACAGTTTCCACCGCTTTAACAGCAGCATCCCAAAAGCCTGTGTGGCCAACCATATCTGCATTGGCAAAATTCAGGCAGATAAAATCAGCAGATTTTTTTTCGATTTCGGGCACAATAGCATCAGTTACTTCGTAAGCGCTCATCTCTGGCTTCAGGTCATAAGTAGCTACTTTCGGCGAAGGGATCATGATCCTTCTTTCGCCATCAAAAGGTTTTTCCCTTCCGCCACTGAAAAAGAAAGTAACATGCGGGTATTTTTCTGTTTCGGCAATACGGATTTGTTTTAGCCCGGCCTTTGCAATCATTTCTCCCAATGTGTTTGTCAAGTCATCATTCTCAAAAATGATATTCACATTTTTGAAGGTATGGTCGTATTGGGTCATGGTGGTATAATGCAACGAAAGCTTTTTCATTCCCTGCTCAGGAACATCAGTTTGTGTGAGCGCCTCTGTTATTTCGCGGCACCTGTCCGTTCGGAAATTGAAACATATAACAACGTCATTATTCTTTATCGTTGCTACCGGTTGATTATTTTCTGTAATAACAGTAGGCTTGATGAACTCATCTGTGACATTATTGGCATACGATTTTTCAATGGCCTCAATACCGCTGCCAGCTTTCTGGCCGGCGCCATTTACCATGGCATCATAAGCCAGTTTCACGCGTTCCCATCTTTTATCTCTGTCCATGGCATAATACCGGCCGCTAACTGTAGCAATTTTTCCCACATTTTTATCAAGGTGCTCCTGTAAGCTTTCAATAAACCCCAATCCGCTTTTAGGGTCGGTGTCCCTTCCATCGGTGAACACATGCACATAAACCCGGCTAAGCCCTTCTTTATTGCAGGTGCCGATGATTTCTTTCAGGTGATTGATATGCGAATGGACCCCGCCATCGCTTACCAAACCTAAAAGATGAAGGGCCTTATTATTCGTTTTAGCATACCTGATGGAATTGAGCAATACATGGTTTTTTGCAAAAGAGCCATCACGTACCGCCACATTGATTCTTTGGAGTTCCTGGTAAACAATCCTTCCCGCGCCGAGATTTAAATGCCCAACTTCGGAATTGCCCATTTGACCGTCGGGCAGGCCAACTGCTTCGCCACAGGTTACAAGGGTAGTATTCGGGTATTTATTATATAGGGCACTTACGAAAGGAGTTTTAGAATGCCGGATCGCATCAGACGAGTTTATCTTGCCAAGGCCCCACCCATCCATGATAATAAGCATTGCCTTTTTGGTTGACATACTTTTAGAGGTTTAATAAAGCAATTATTTCGCGGCGCAAAGGTACGGAGTATTGCCTTGCAATAGCCTATTTTTCCATGCCGGCATTACTTTGGCATATTTTTGGGAGACCTTATTATGAAAAACCATTTTTTGTATGAAAAAGTTTATAGGTATAGCAGTTGCACTCGTTGCGCTATCCCTTATTTCCTTCAAACCGTACTTTAATATTGATGATGTGGCCATGGCTATCCGTTCAGGAAATGCAAATCAATTATCAGCTTACTTAGACAACAGGGTGGATATAACGCTGCCCGATAAAAGCGATACGTACAGTAAAACACAGGCTGAAATGATCATCCGCGATTTTTTTATCAACAATGGGGTAGAGAATTTCCAGGTAAAACACAAAGGCGAGAATGCCGGCTCTGAGTTTTGCATCGGCATTTTGAAAACGCGAAATGGCGATTACCATACCCTGGTGTTCATGAAACTGAAAGGCGACAGGCAATTACTTGAAGAGATCAGGTTCCAGCCTGCTCCATAGCGAAGCAACCAAAAATTTTTAAGCCCCTTCAATCTGGGATTTTTTTTGAAAGCCATTTCAAAGATCCTGTTGAAGGACTTGAGTTTAATTCTTCATGTGTTCGAAGGCAACAACTGTTGGCACAAAGAGCGGTTGACCGTTTTATTCACAGGAAGGCCAACTACTCAAAACTTTCTTTTTTATTCAGGAGAATCTTTAAGCCTTCAATCCTTTTGCTTAGCTATTTAAAATTTCTTTAGCATAATTCTTATTGCAGATAAATACCCGTGGCCTTGCCGGATTCCGCTTGTTTTCTATTCACTACTCTCATGCCTGGAAACTGGTTGATTGTTTTTAAGCAGTGTCTTTGCGGCTGTAAAGTAACCTGGCTTTCATGACTGTTTTGGGCTTCCCGAAATCATGTGTGTTTTTTTTATTGTTAATTGAAAATTTGATTTTCAGAAGATCCTATGTTTGCCCTTGTACATCAACTTGTCAATTAATTCGCGTAGGTTTGTTAATATGATATCTATAGAAGAATTGTATAAAATATATCAGGATTATCCTTCAATACAAACCGATACCAGGCAACTTAAACAGGGCGATATTTTTTTTGCTCTTAAAGGGAATAAGTTTAACGGGAATGCTTTTGTGGAACAGGCTTTTGAAAAAGGCGCTGCATGGGCTATAGCCGATGAGCAAACAGCAGCCATTTCCGAAAAAATCATTTTGGTTGATGACGCGCTTAATGTTTTGCAGCAGTTGGCAAAGCATCATCGCATGAAATTCAAAATCCCGTTTCTGGCCATTACGGGCAGCAATGGCAAAACCACAACCAAAGAACTGATCCATGCAGTGCTTGCTACAACTTACAAAACGTATACGACCGGGGGCAACCTCAATAATCATATAGGCATACCATTAACTCTCCTGAAAATAAAAAATGATGCCCAGGCAGCCGTTGTTGAAATGGGCGCAAACCATTTAAAAGAAATTGAAGGTTATTGTAAATATGTATTGCCCACTCATGGCATTATTACCAATGCCGGAAAAGCGCATCTTGAAGGTTTTGGCGGCGTAGAAGGAGTAAAAAAAGGGAAGGGCGAGCTATTTGATTTTCTTCGTGGGAATAATGGTGCTGCATTTGTTATGTGGGATTATGATTATTTGCGCATTATGAGCAAAGGAATACCAGAGATCATCCGCTACGGCACACACGATGCGGACATTACCGGGATAGCCAGCCGAAGCGAACCTTTCCTGGAAGCTAAAATGACAAAAGGGGCCCTAATTGACAAAATATCCAGCCAACTGGTTGGTGACTATAACCTGCCCAACATTTTGTGTGCCGTGGCTGTTGGGAAATACTTTAAAGTGGATGATGATAAAATAAAGCAGGCAATTGAAAATTATGCTCCTTCGAACAACCGTTCCCAGCTAATAGAAAAAGGCACAAACAAGATCATTCTGGATGCGTACAATGCCAACCCCAGCAGCATGAGGGCTGCTATAGAAAATTTTGCAAAACTTAAAGCCGACAAAAAAATCCTGATGCTTGGTTCAATGGCAGAATTGGGTGAAAAAAGTTTTGAAGAACACGAAATGCTTATGGACCTGATAAATAAACATCAATGGGAAAGGGTGGTTTTGGTGGGAGAGAATTTCTTGAAAACGAAAAACCCCTATTTGAACTTTAGCACATCATCCGAAGCTAAAAACTGGTTCTCGGAAGAAAAACCTACAAACGCTCACATATTAATTAAAGGATCAAGAAGTATGCAGATGGAAAAGATTTTGGAATGACCGAACTCAAACCTTAAGATATGCATGAGCGTTAGGAAATAAGACGAATGCAACAGAAGCAGCTTTGAAGGAGCATTTTTTATTCGCCCCAGATTTCGTGCTTTCCTGCGAGCCAAAGCTGGACCAATTCAGTAGTAACAGATTTTGGCCTTTCAAGGGGAAACCCCAGTGCCCTGTCCCAGCAAAGGCTTGCCAGTACTCCGAGGGCCCGGCTAACACCAAATAAAACGGTATAGAATTCGTATTCCACAAGGCCGTAATGAACCAGCAATGCCCCACTGTGCGCATCTACATTGGGCCAGGGGTTTTTTATTTTTCCCAGCGATTGCAGGATGGGGGGCACCGTTTCATAAATATTCCAAACTGTTTGAACTAATGGGTCATCGGCCATGTGCTTTTTGCCAAATTCCATTTGTGCAGTAAAGCGCGGGTCAGTTATGCGGAGCACAGCATGCCCATACCCGGGCACAACTTTCCCTTCGCTTAAAGTTTTCTTTACATATTCTTCAATCTGGGATTTTGTAGGCAGGTCGGTTTTAAGTTCTTTCTGCATATCAAAAATCCACCTGATGACTTCCTGGTTAGCCAATCCATGCAAAGGACCGGCCAGCCCGTTCATGCCTGCAGCAAAACTAAGGTAAGGATCAGCCAGGGCCGAACCTACAAGATGCGTAGTGTGCGCACTCACATTGCCGCCTTCATGATCAGCATGAATGGTCATGTAAAGCCTCATCAGTTCTTTAAAGCTCTCGTCTTCAAAACCGAGCATGTGTGCAAAATTGCCCGCCCAGTCTAATAACCCGTTGGGTTGAACGTGGTTCCCAAATTTATATTTCCGCTGATAGATATATGCAGCAATTCGTGGCAACCTGGCAATTAAATCCATGGCATCATCAAACGCGGCCTCCCAGTAGTCTTTCTTGCTCATTCCGGCAGCATATTTTTTTGCGAACTGGCTTTCAGTTTGCAGCGCCATGATTCCGGTAACAAACTGCGTCATGGGGTGCGAGCTTAGCGGCAATGCCTCAATGGTATTAAAAACATGGGTAGGGACATGGCTGCGGCGCTGAAGCACCGAGGTAACGTGATGGACATCATCATCTGAAGGAAGTTCTCCTACGAGCATCAGATAAAAAAGGCCCTCGGGCAAAGGTTCAGAACCATCCTGTGCTTTAGGGAGTTTTTGTTGGAGTTCTGGAATGGAATAACCACGAAAACGTATGCCCTCATGCGAGTCCAGCAGCGAAGTTTCGCTTACCAGCCCAGTCATTCCCCGCATTCCCTGATAGATTTGTGAAAGTGTAACTTCTCCTATTTTTTTGCCACCATGCTCTTTGAGCAGGTCTTTTATTTCATTGCTAACTAAATCTGACTTTGCTTTAAAACGATCTTTAATAATTCCCATGACGAAGCAATTTTTGAAATGAAGCGATAAGGGGGTTGCTTTAGCCGCTAAAGTTATGGCATGAAAGCTTGTGCAGCAAATGATTTGTGCTAAAACTTTATGCTCTTAAAATGTGGTGCTCACGAACGATTGATTAAAATTGTTATTTCGGCGTCCTTCTGTATAACCATAGCACCACACCCGCAAAAATGATATTTGGCATCCAGGCGGCAAGAACAGGGGATAAATGCCCTTTTGTGGCAAAGGTTACTGCAAATTTATCCATCACCACAAAACTAAATGCCATTATAATACCTAATGCCAGATGAAAGCCACTGCCACCGCGGATTTTTCGCGAAGCAATAATTGCCCCGATAAGGGTGAGTATAATAACAGAAAAAGGGGTGGCATCCCGGTGATACAGCTCTACTTTATAAATGTTCAGGCCTTCTACGCCCCGCACCTGCTGCATGTGAATGAACTGTTTGAGCTGTGCAGTAGTAAGCTTGTCTTTAAGGTATTCATCCCTTTTTAGTTCCGAAGGTTTTATGTTAAGGTTCAACAAAGTATCATTTACTTTTCTGACAGCTTCATGAAGGCCGTTTATTTTTCGTTCAATAGCATTGTCTGCTTTCCACATTTTTTTTGCTGTGTCCCATCTGATCCTGTCAGCTCGCAGGTTATAATATTCCTGGTCGTTTTTTATTTTTTCCAAGAAAAAATTGCCGGCAGATTTGCTGGTTGTATCAAAATACCGCATACCTACATAAGTGAGCGAATCAACGCGCAGGTAGTAGCTGTTGCCTTTGGTTGGGTCGGGTGTGTAAGAGCTGTTTTTGTCTACATAGTTGGCTTGAAAATCTGTCCGTATCACATTTGCCTTTGGCACCCCTGTCTGGCTTGCCATCCAGAAAACGATGCTTAAAAAAGCAGCAGCGATCACATACGGCCTTAACATGCGGTTATAGCGCACGCCGCCAGTCATGATCGCTACGAATTCTGACTGGCCTGCCATTTTTGAGGTAAAGTAAATAACCGAAATAAAAGATACGAAAGGGAAAATCATAGACATAATAAACGGTATAAAACCGATATAATATGCCATGATTATTTGTTTGGTGCCCAGTCCCGATTTTACAAAATCATCAGCCTTTTCACTGGTATCGATCACTACTGCAATTACGGTGATGAGCAGAAGGGTAAAGATAAATGTGGCAAGAAATTTTCTGATAATATACCAGTCCAGGATTTTCATTTATGATTGCGGTGGGCGGTTTGCAGCAATGCCTTGAGTTTTTTTATCAGGGCCGCTTTTATCAATAATTGTTTGCTTTGCCGGCTTCAAAAGTAATGTAAAAATAAAAAGCAGCTTGCCCGGCAAAGTGAAGGCTTTGTGAAAAGAAAGATACCAGGTTTTGCAGTAACCAAATTTCGAAAGCGCGATGTTTAATTATTCACCAGTTCATTAAGTGCGCTTTCTATGCTGGGGTATAGGAACTGGAAACCTGTTGAGCAGATTTTGCCAGCGCTCACCGTAGCGCTTTTTAATACTTCCATGCTCATTTCTCCAAGCATTAACTTTAAGGCAAGCGAAGGCACATAAACAGGGATATAGAATTTCCTCCTCATTTTTTTTGCCAGTGCAAGTACCAAATCTTTATTGCATACAGGTTTGGGGGCAACTGCATTATATATGCCATGCAACTTGTCATTTTCAATTGCTTCAGCAAACATCCTGCAAGCATCATCAATATGCACCCAGCTTACCACTTGTTTGCCGCTTCCCAGGATGGCAGCTATGCCTGATCTTAAGGGTTTCATAAGCTCTTTTAGCGCACCACCTTCCCTGCTCAATACAATCCCCGCCCGTATTTTCACTAAGCGTATGTTCATTTCCGTTACCGGATCAATACTTTCTTCCCATAGCCTGCAGGTTTTGCAAAAAAAATCGTTACAGCTTTTATCTGTTTCTGTAAATTTTTTTTTTGAAGGGCCATCCGCCCCGTACCACCCAATTGCAGATGCGCTGACCACTGCTTTTACTTTGTTGGGAATTTCTTTTAATGATTTTATGATCAGTTCACTGCTTTTTGCCCTGCTTTCTATGATTTCTTTTTTTCTTTTAGCCGTCCACCGTTTATCAGCCACTCCTGCTCCGGCTAGATGAACAATGTAATCGGCCTCCTGCAATGCATTCCTATCAATTGTCTGATTTTCGGGGCTCCACAGGGCATAACGAATTTTAATATCTGATGCCTGATGCCCAACACCCAAAGACCGGGTAAGGATGGCGACTTCATAATTTTTTTGGAGCAACAACTTTGTCAGCGCTGTTCCGATCAAGCCTGTTCCGCCTGTTATTAATACGGTTGCCATTTACTGCTGTTTGGCGTTAAAGTTAATGAAAGGGCCATTCACTATTGGCGATTGGCCGTTCACCATTAGCTTTGCTATATGAAAATCGACATTCTCACTGTTCAGCCTGAATTGCTTGAAAGCCCCTTTGCGCATTCTATTTTAAAAAGGGCCAAAGAAAAAAAACTGCTTGAAGTGAATGTGCACAATCTCCGCAACTGGGCTGTAAATGAACATGGGCAGGTGGACGATTACCAGTATGGCGGGGGCGCAGGGATGGTGATGATGTGCGAGCCCCTGGCGAATGCTATCGAATTTCTTTCCAGAGAAAGCCAATTTGATGAGATCATCTATATGACACCCGATGGCTGCCCGTTCAACCAAAAGACGGCCAACCGGCTTTCGCTGAAAAAAAATTTATTGATCCTTTGTGGCCATTACAAAGGCATTGATGAGCGCATCAGGCAAAATTTTATTACCATGGAAATTTCTATTGGCGATTATGTGCTCAGTGGCGGTGAGCTGCCTGCGGCTGTTTTGGTTGATGCCATCGGTAGGCTGTTACCTGGGGTACTGAATGATGAAACATCTGCACTTTTCGATTCTTTTCAGGATAGTTTATTAGCGCCTCCGGTTTATACCAGGCCGGCCGATTTCAGGAGTATGAGAGTGCCTGAAATATTACTAAGCGGCGATCCCAAAAAAGTAGATGAATGGAGACAGGAACAATCATGGTTGCGCACAAAGGCAAGGAGGCCGGATTTGCTGGACGGATGAAATTGCAGTTTGCGATTTCGTTTTATTGCTTGACCAGAACTAAGTAGAGGTTTTAACGCAAAATTAATTGCATAAAGAGGCTAAACCATGCAGGCCACGCCTCCGCCCGTTGCGAAAGCAGGAAATTGCAGGCTAATCAATGGCCCGGGAGCATCAATAATCCAGTTCCAGCCTCAGCCTGTCTTTTAATTCCTTTACCAATGGATAATGTGCTATAATTTTCAGGTATTGCTCTTTTTTATTAAGCGGCAGGCCCACAAGTTCACGGATTGTTTTGTTTTCATTGACAGTTACATTAAAAGTAACAGACCTGTTATTGAAGAATTTTTGAAGAAAGGCAGATACATCCCTTTTTTCCTGTTCAATAAACTTTTGTTCAAGGTTATTATTAGCCATAGCTTCAAAAGAATGGTCATCAATAATTCTCAGCACAGCCAATTCAAAGCTTTGTACTGCCGGGTTTTTGCGCATGCGCAACTGCTGCGCATATTCCATCCAAGCTTTTTTCAAAATGGCATCATCCAATTTTTCAGTTTTCTCTTCAACAACCGATTGCTGTCTTCCCGCAACTTCTTTTCGTAGTTTCGATAAAGCGCCAAGCGTTGCTACAGGAGTGGTTTTCACAGCCTGTTGTACAGGTTGGGCATAGTCTTTGGTTGCTTCCTGTACCAAAATTTGTTCTTCGCTACTACTTGTTTCGATTAACAGTTTTGCGCGGTGGCCGTCAATGACTGTTCCGGGTTTATCGGCAATTTCCTGTTTTTCTTTTTTTCTCTGGGCCTCCACTGGCACAATGCTCCTGAATGCAACCGGTTTTGAGGCTTCAGTTGATTTTTTTTTACTGATGCCTTCGCTGTTCGCACTGATCTCAATAGCCTGTTGCAGGTAGCACAACTTTATTAAGGCCAGCTCAACATGAAGCCTTTTGTTCCTCGCCGCTTTATAATTGATTTCTGTTTCATTCAACAGGTTCAATGCACTGATCAAATAAGAAGCGCTTATTTTTTTGGCGGCATCAACATACCGTTCTTTAAAATTTTCCACAGCTTCCAGCAAAAGTGCCACCTTTTCATCTTTGCACACCAGCAAATTCCTGATGAACTCAGCAAATCCGTTCAGCACCATATCTCCTTCAAACCCCTTTTTATTGATGTCATCGAACAGCAACAAAGCCCCGGCAAGATTTTGTTGCTGCATGGCTTCCATTAACCTGAAATAATAATCTGCATCTAAAATATTCAGGTGCTCCAACGTATCCTGATAGCTGATTTCATTATTGGTGAAACTGGCAATTTTGTCTAAAATGCTCAGCGCATCGCGCATGCAGCCTTCGCTTCTTTGGGCAATGACCTGCAGCGCTGCCTTGTCGGCTTTTATTTCTTCTTTATCACAAATTTCACGTAGATGCTCAACCGTATCATTAACTGTGATTCTTTTGAAATCAAAAATCTGGCAGCGGCTTAAAATGGTGGGAAGGATTTTATGTTTTTCTGTTGTGGCCAAAATAAAAATGGCATAAGGCGGGGGCTCTTCCAATGTTTTCAAAAAAGCATTGAATGCCGCAGCAGTGAGCATGTGCACCTCATCAATGATATAGACTTTATATTTTCCGGCCTGTGGCGCAAAACGCACCTGCTCCACCAATGTCCTGATATCATCCACAGAATTATTGCTGGCAGCGTCCAGTTCATGTATGTTCAGTGAAGTGCCTTCATTGAAAGAAATACAACTGGTGCATTTGTTACATGCCTCTGCGTCTGCCCCCCTGTTTTCGCAATTGATGGTTTTAGCCAGTATCCTGGCGCAGGTAGTTTTACCAACCCCTCTTGGCCCGCAAAATAAAAATGCATGTGCAAGCTGGTTGTTTTTGATTGCATTTTTTAAAGTAGTGGTGATGTGCGGCTGGCCAACAACTGTTGAAAAATTTTGTGGCCTGTATTTCCTGGCAGAAACAATAAATTTATCCATACTGCTGCAATTTACATTTCAGTTCCCAGTTTCCGGTTCCCGGTTTGCAGTTGGTGAAAAAAAAGTTGCGCACCGTGCGATACCTCTGTAATAATTTTTTATATTTGAAATGTTCAAGCCAGCCAGCAGCTATACCGGCTTTTGGCTGGCAATTGCCGGGCGCATTATAAAATCGGATGCTTCCTGAATTCTTTCGTCCTGTCAAATAAATACCTGTAAGTAGCTAATAACCTGCTTCTGTGCGTGCCCAGCGATTCTGCTACGTTTATCATTTTGGGGTTGAATTCCCCAATCCACTGCATTTCATATTTCTCGTATTTCAATTCTTTCTGGATGATTTTTGCTCCTTCTATGATCATATAGCTATCTACTCCTTTTCCCTGCCATTGTGGGACAACCCCAAATACGAGGCCTACAAATTTGTTGCACTTTTTGGTTTTCCTGATCCACAGAAATTTCAATTTTTGCCAGATCCCAAACCTCCCGTTCAGGTATTTGAACCACTGGTTAAGGTCGGGCAGGTTTACCCATATCGCCACTGGTTCATTTTTATAATACACAAACCAACTAACGCTTTCGTCAATTACGGGTTTCATGGATTGGAACATTTTGCGCACCACAGGTTCGGCAAGCTCTTTTAGTCCCCCATGGCCCGCCCATGCCTTATTGTAAACAGTGGTGAAATCTTTGGCAAATTTGTTCAACTGGTTTTTTTTGATGTGGCGTGAAGCAAAATTTGGATCGGCAGCGCATGCAGCATGCCTGTCATAAAATTTTTGTTGCACCTTTTCAGCAACAGCCAGGCCAAAGCAAACCTGGTTGAAAAAATTTTTAAAGCCGTAGGTTTCGAACAAAGCCTGGTAATAAGGCGGGTTATAGTTCATGCAATATAATGGTGGCTCAAAACCTTGTACCAGCAATCCCCACCAGCGGTCTCTTTCTCCAAAATTGATAGGCCCATCCATCGCCTGCATGCCTTTTTGCATTAACCAGTGTTTCGCTACATCAAACAACATATCAGCTGCATCCTGGTTATTGATGCAATCAAAAAAGCCAATACCGCCAACAGGCCCATCATCGCCCTTGGTTTTGTATTTTTTATTTATAAATGCTGCAATCCTTCCGGCAAATTTCCCATCTTCTTCTTTTAACACCCACCGCTTGCATTCGCCAAAACGGAATGCTTTATTTTTATTGGGATCGAACACTTCGTTCACGTCTTTATCCAGTGGCCGGATGTAATTTGGGTCTTTGTTGTTTAGTTCAACATTTGCACGGATAAAATCTTTTGCCGTGGCGACATCTGTAACCTCTATCAATTGCATGAAGCAAAAATAAAGGGTTTGGGCATACGTTAAGGGGCAGGCATCAGGTTCGGCAAACAGCACCACCTGTTTTTGATGCCATTTTGAATCATGAAATCTTCTTAACCATTGTGCCTTATGCCCTGCACTTTGCCCGAAATTTTCATTTCGGATTTATCGCTTCAGTTTCTTACATTTGCAGCCGATTTTAAACACCCCCATTTTAATAATTTCTCATATATGGCTAATGTTGGAAAGATAAAGCAAATCATCGGTGCGGTAGTTGATGTGCAGTTCGATGAAAAGCTCCCTGAAATTTTTAATGCCCTGGAAGTAAAACGATCAGCAAGCGAAACACTGGTACTTGAGGCCCAGCAGCATCTTGGAGAAGACAGTGTCCGCTGTATTGCCATGGATGGCACTGAAGGCCTGGTTCGCGGCATGGATGTGGTGGACACAGGCATTGCCATTACCATGCCCACTGGTGAGGCAATCAAGGGCCGTCTTTTTAATGTAACAGGCGATCCGATTGACGGATTGCCAGCCGTTTCGAAAGCCGGCGGGCGCCCCATCCACGCTAAACCCCCTGCCTTCGAAAACCTGAGCACCTCTACCGAAGTGCTTTATACCGGCATCAAGGTAATTGACCTGATTGAGCCTTATGCTAAGGGAGGGAAGATTGGCCTATTCGGAGGAGCGGGCGTAGGCAAAACCGTATTGATCCAGGAACTGATTAATAACATCGCGAAAGCCTATTCGGGTTTGTCGGTGTTTGCAGGTGTGGGCGAAAGGACACGCGAAGGCAATGACCTGATGCGCGAAATGATCGAAGCAGGCATTATGAAATATGGCAACGATTTTAAGCACAGTATGGAAGAAGGCGGATGGGACCTGAGCAAAGTGAACTTGCAGGAGCTTTCCGATTCAAAGGCCACATTCGTTTTCGGCCAGATGAATGAGCCGCCGGGGGCACGTGCCCGGGTAGCCCTGAGCGGGCTGACTGTTGCCGAATATTATCGCGATGGCGATGGCAAAGGCCAGGGGCGCGATATCCTTTTCTTTGTTGACAATATTTTCCGGTTTACGCAAGCCGGCTCAGAAGTGTCTGCTTTATTGGGCCGCATGCCATCGGCTGTGGGCTACCAGCCAACGCTGGCCACTGAAATGGGCCTGATGCAGGAAAGGATCACTTCAACAAAAAATGGCTCGATTACTTCTGTTCAGGCCGTTTATGTTCCGGCTGATGACCTTACTGACCCTGCCCCGGCTACAACATTTGCACACCTTGATGCCACAACGGTATTGAGCAGAAAAATTGCTGACCTGGGCATTTATCCTGCTGTGGATCCACTGGATTCTACTTCAAGAATTTTGACCCCAAAGATTGTGGGCGATTCGCATTACGACTGTGCCAACAGGGTTAAACTGATTTTGCAGCGCTATAAAGAACTACAGGATATTATTGCAATACTTGGATTGGACGAGTTGAGCGATGAAGACAAGATGACTGTGGCAAGGGCACGCAAAGTGCAGCGCTTCCTGTCGCAACCATTCCATGTGGCAGAGGCATTCACAGGTTTGAAAGGCGTGCTAGTGCCGATTGAAGAAACCATCCGCGGTTTTAACATGATCATGGACGGGGAAGTGGACGAATATCCAGAAGCTGCTTTCAATTTAGTGGGCACTATTGAGGATGCGATTGAAAAGGGCAGAAAATTGCTGGCACAGGTACAGGGATAATACGTTTCTCTGTATTTAGCTTAGGCCCTGCCATAGAATTTTAAATGGATGGCATGCCCGGAGAATTTAAAACAACAAACAATGAACCTCGAAATACTAACACCTGAGAAAAAAATTTTTAGCGCTGATGTGTATGGAGTGCAGTTGCCAGGCATCACCGGTTCATTTGAAGTGTTGGACAAACATGCTCCATTGGTAAGTGCCCTCAACAGCGGCAGGCTAAAAATATTAAAAGACAAGAACCACCATCTCGCTCATTTTGATGTGCAAAGCGGCTTTGTGGAAGTGATCAATAATAAGGTAGCAGTGCTGGTAGAAGGAGCTGTTGAAGCAGAAGGGAAGTGATTTTAACAGTTAGGTATAACCGAAGATAAAAAGCTCCCGAATTTCGGGGGCTTTAATTTTTTGGGAGGTGCCACCCGTGTAACCCTCAGGAAAACCCCATTTTGGATGATGAGCATAAATGTTTTTTCCTGGTCAAGCATTGCATTGAACGGGCAGGTTTTGGTCGTTTTTGCAATGTAGGCGCGTGCGCCAATCACCAGTGTACAAACACCGGCAGAAAAAAGCAATGCTGAACAGCTTCCGCTTACAGCAACAACGGTTGTAGTGCGTTCGAACGGGTTTTGCTGCCACCGGTTTGGTGATTTCCTGTGCTATGCTTAGGTTTTTTGCATTTGGTCACATCTTGCAAACTAATGTGGACAAATACTTTAATTTTTCGAGGCGGCTCCTTAAAAATTTTATGACAGTTGTGCCATTGACGACCTCAGTTTTTTTGCCATTTCGGGAATGTCATTCAAGTGACAAGTGCCGACGCTAAGCCGGTACCACGGAGAACTTTTTGAAGCGCCAAAAGCTGAAAAGGGCACAACAGCAAGCTTGGCTTCGTGCAATAGGTATGCGGTGACTTCGGGTTGGGAGGTCAATAATTTGCCTTCCGGCGTTCTTTTCCCTGCTAAATCAATTTTTATTGCAAGGTAGATCGCAGCCTGGGGGGCAACGGCATCAACATTAAATCCTTCTTTTTTCATCCTGATGAATTCATCATAAATAGTGCGTAGCCTCAGTTCGATCGCCTCTTTAAATTTTTTCAGGAACATATCAATATCCTCTTTTTGCAGCAAAAATTTTGCTGTTGCTTTTTGTTCTGCCATCGGGGCCCATGCGCCGATATGCCCTAATATCGATTTCATTTTATCCATAATTTTTGCAGGCCCGAAAGCCCAACCCACCCTTACTCCTGTTGCAGCAAACACTTTGCTGATGGCATCGATAAATATGGTATACTTTTTCATTTCAGGTTTAAGGGCAACAGGGTTATAGTGTTCTGTATTTCCGTAAGTAAGCTGGCAGTACATCTGGTCATACATCAGGAACAACTTTTTTTCATCGTTGCCCCTCCTGGAATTTTCTTCAAGTATTATATCGCAAATGGCTTCAAGCTCTCTTTTTGAAATGGTTGTTCCTGTTGGGTTTTGCGGTGAGCATAGACAAATTAAAGAAGCGTCTTGAATATGCGGCGCAATATCTTCAGCAAGCGGCATAAAATTATTGTTCACATGAGTTTCTATGACCACATGCCTGCCTTCGTTAAAATGCGTGTAATGATTATTGTTCCATGAAGGCACTGCGTATATTACTTTATCTCCCTTGTCAACTATTGCCCTAAACACCGAATAGATAAGTGGCCTTCCGCCACACGATACGATGATTTCATTCGGCGCATAATCCAGGTTTTCTCTTTGGCTCAAAAAAAAAGAAATGGATTCGCGTAAATCAAGGTTGCCTTCAGCAGCCGGGTAATTTGTGTAATGATTGCGATAGGCATTAATGATTTCATCTTCCAGTTGTTTGGGTATTGGAAATATATTAGGATCGAAATCCCCTACCGTGAAATTGTAAATTTTTTCTCCCTGCCTAATTTTTTCCCTTATTTCACCGCCGAGACTTACAATTTCTGAGGCAATCAATGTTTCTGAAAGGGCAGATAGTTTCATTTTTTTAGTTTTAAAATGACAATGGTAGTGTAAAACTAATGGAACATGCTTAATGCTTCAAAGCATAAATATTGTCATTTTACTTTTGTTCAAAAAACCCCATTTGCCTTAAAAATGCAAGCTGGTCAAAATAGAATTCCTGTTTTGTGATCATGCCATTGCGCACGTGCATTACTGTACAACCTTTTAAGCTATATTTTTTCCCTTTCATATAAGCAGGTGTGCTAGGTTCAGGGGCTGACAGTGTGCCGTAGAACTCATACTCAAGGACTATAGCGGTATCAGTTGTAATGATGTCGCTTAAGATATACCGAAGGTCGGGGGTTGAGCTAAAATACCTGCCATAAATAGCCCTGATTTCGGTTCTGCCCTCTTTTGTTCCTTCCCAATTTGGCGAGCTGACCTGGGCATTTTCCGAATAAAGTATTGCTAATCTTATCGAATCGTGCCTGTTCAATAAGCTGATCCATTCTGTACCAATCTTTATATTTTCAGCTGAAGCTGAAGGCTGGCTTATTGCATGCGAATAAGAACAGGCACCTGCAAAGAAGCACACGCCCATAACGATATTTTTCAGTTTCATTTTTTCTTTTGTTAGGCGATGATTATTTTTTTGCAGGTTCCTTTTGCTTAAAATCAAATATTTTCAACGTAAAGCGGTAGCTGGTTTTATGATTTTACAAGGCGAAACCACGGTTACAGGGTCAAAAGAATTATTGAGCTGCCAAAAACTTTTATTGTGAAAATTTTGCATTGAAATATACAAAAAAACGGCCATTGCCCAAGCATTGCATTTTTATTTACAGCAAATAATTAAATTTGCAATAATCCATTTTATTATGAGCGGTACAACAATTGTTCCCCCGGCAACGCTGACAGCAAAAGATTTTGCAACTGACCAGGAAGTGCGCTGGTGCCCAGGGTGCGGAGACTATTCCATATTGGCACAGGTCCAGAAAGTAATGCCCACTCTTGGTATTGCCAAGGAAAATATTGTAATTATTTCTGGAATTGGCTGTAGCAGCAGGTTCCCATATTATATGGACACTTACGGCATGCATTCCATTCATGGGCGCGCAACAGCCATAGCATCGGGCTTAAAGGCCTCAAGGCCCGAATTGAGTGTTTGGATTGTAACAGGAGACGGAGATGGATTGAGCATTGGAGGCAACCATACCATCCATTTGTTGCGAAGGAATTTTGATGTGAATGTCATGCTCTTCAACAACCAGATATATGGGCTAACAAAAGGCCAGTATTCTCCAACTTCAGAAGTACATAAATTAACAAAATCAACACCATTCGGAAGCATTGACCATCCTTTTAACCCGCTGGCCCTGGCGATGGGAGCAGACGCCACTTTTATTGCAAGGAGCATGGACCGCGACCCCAAACACCTGCAACAGTTGCTTGTAAGAAGCCATCAGCATAAAGGCGCTTCATTCTTAGAAATTTATCAGAACTGTAATATTTTTAATGACAGTGCCTTTGAAATTTTTACAGAAAAAGCTACTAAACCTATAGAGACGCTGTTCCTGGAGCATGGCAAGCCATTGGTTTTTGGTGCCCAGCAGAACAAAGGGATAAAATTAGATGGGTTTAAACCTGTTGTAGTGGAAATAGGCAATGGCGCCAGCACGGATGATTTGTGGATACATGATGAAAAAGATTTCTATAAAGCTCAAATTCTGGTGCGCATATTTGATGATCCCAATATGGAAGGGCACTTGCCCAGGCCGTTCGGGATTTTTTATGAAACCACAAGGCCTTGTTATGAAGAAATGCTCAATCTTCAAATCGAGGAAGTGATTGCCAGCAAAGGGAAGGGCAACCTTGACAAACTGCTTCGTGGCAATGAAACCTGGACGATCCAATAGAAGAAGAGGATATGGAATTAAAATAGCAAAGCTGGAATTCTATTAAAATTCTTTTTGTACCTCACAGCAATTAATTTTTCGTGATAAGAAGAGCCCCATAAAAGCGGGGCTTCTTTATTGGTTTTTTCACAGTGAAGTTATTTTTAGAAAAAAAGAGCCAGCGATAGACATCGCCGGCCTGTGCTTACCTCTGAAACCACAAAAAGAAAAAGGTTGACTACCGTATTAAAAATGCTCTATCCGTCTATAAAATAAATTTATTTTGTTGCTGCCATCATCGTATCGCACCAGTTTCGTTCAGCAGGGCAACAAATGTCCGACTGTTTTCGAATTGCGGCAAAACGATGATGGCCGTAATAGAGAAGTAAAAATGCTTATCGTACAGTGGAATGGAAGCGGTGGTGGCTTAGGGGTTAACAAATCCGTTATTCACGAACAATAATTTCCGGTTTGAAGGCCTTACCGATCATCCAGTGTGATCAAAACATCATTACTCTGTTGGCTAAATGCTTCAAAAAACTTTTAGGGTCTTCAACAATAAATAAGGCATAAGCCTGGCACAGAAAATTTTTAAAGGGCGGAAAAGAAACGATTAATAAACCACAAAAAGTTTACTACATAAGCACTTTTCGCGGAATTGGAATACAATTGGAAATTGGATGAAGCTGGGTTAACAGGAACTTGCTGCGTACAAGCAAGTAGTTCAATTGGTAAGCGGCATAAAAATAAAGGTTGTTTTCATAATAAGCAATAATATTTATATTTTTTTGGCGCAAAATATAAAATCCAATGGGAATTTACAAGAACCAGGACATAGGAAACCCTTGCTAATGCTGCTTTTCAAGCTCTTTTGCAACGGCCTGGAAATTTCCCCCCTTTTTGATGTTGTACCACCATTCGGGCCACAATGCCCAGCACCCCAAAGCGAATTCCAGGCCCTTTTCAATTTTCCACTGATACCGGATTGCAACAACGCAGGGGATTTAAGAACGGAGATGACAAAGACAAATAGCAGATGCGACAAGGCAGACCTACCTCGGCCACACCCTGCTTCGGTGGGCACATACATTCAATTCAGGTCAGCAAAACGAAGAGCGAACATACAACATGGAACTTTTGCTATGCCGGATGAACATATCCTCCTCTTTGTACTACTATCATCACCTGTCCGGCCGGAATCCTGAACATCAGCACAGCAAAAGCGCTGACCCTAATTGTGCATTTGGGGCTAACAATGTTTTTAAGAAGCTAAAGGTAAATACCCGGGGTTTTCTTACATTGGGCCAATGTTGCTGCATGTCCATCCTGATAGCCCCCAGCCCAGGAACATCAGGACAATTATTGAATGTTTGAAAGATGGCGGGATTATTATATACCCTACAGATACTATTTACGGGTTAGGCTGTGACATTTTTAAGCATAAAGCCATAGAACGGATTTGCAGAATAAAAAATATTGAGCCCTCAAAAGCACGGCTATCTTTTGTTTGTTATAGCCTAAGCGATTTAAGCAGGTACACAAAAAGCATCTCAACGCCATTGTATCGTATGCTGAAGAGCCATTTGCCAGGCCCCTATACATTTATCCTTCCTGCAAGCAAACAGGTCCCGAAGATCCTGAAAAGCAAAAAAAATACAATCGGGCTTCGTGTGCCCGAAAATCAAATTTGCAATGAGATCGTAAAAGAGCTGGGCAATCCTGTTTTAAGCACATCATTGCCTGGTGAAATGGTCGAAGAATATACTGACCCGGAATTGATCAATGAAAATTTCAAAAACCTTGTCGATATTATTGTTGATGGCGGGACTGGCGGCATGATTCCATCGACTGTTGTTGATTGCACGAATGATGAACCGATTGTGTTAAGAAGAGGATTAGGGGAATGGAAAGAGCCTGGAAATTAAGGATGACCAATATCAAACACAAAAGAGGAGTTGTATAAAAAGGTTAGCGCTCCTCTTAATTTATTTAATAAGCTCAGGGATAGATTTTTTTAGTCAAATTTTCTTTTGCGCCCCCAAACCATTCGCTTTTTAGAATAGATAGGACAATACTATCCCTTCGCCCGCCAGAATCGATGGCAGCATTGCTTCGCAAAATCCCTTCTACTGTGCAGCCAATGTCTTTCATTGCATTTACTGATTGCTCATTCCTTGCATCAGCCCTGAATTCAACTCTTTCCATTCCCCATGCTTCAAATGCATAAGTAAGCATTAGTAGTTTGCAATGCCTGTTCAGGCCGGTTCTCCTGAAATCTTTTCCGTACCAGGTATATCCTAATTGTGTGGACTGGTTGTGCAATTGAATATCATAAAACCGGGTACTGCCTGCGTAAACATTTGCTGCTTTATCAAAAACAATAAAGGGGTATTCAATTTTTTTATTGCGCTGTTCAATGGCGGTCGCAATATAAGTGTTCATGCCCGCTTCACCGGCCGGGCTGATTATTGAATAATCCCAGGTTTCGGGCTCATTAATGGCATAAGGGAGCAAGGCCCCGATGTCTGTCAGCTCCAGTGGCCGCATTAATACACGCCCATCTTCTAAAACCATGTTGTTGGGAAATGAAATCATTCGAATATATTTAATTGTGGGGGAAGTATGTTAAAAGTTTTGCGGTGGTATTTGCATAAACCAAATTTTTCGATTGCGCTCCGATGTTCGGGAGTGCCATATCCCTTATTTGTATTCCATTTATAATTAGGGAATTCATTGTGCAACTGCTTCATATGGTCATCACGGTAGGTTTTGGCCAATATGCTGGCTGCTGCAATGGGCGCATATATCGCATCGCCTTCCACAATACATTTATATGGCGTTTGTTTATAAGGGCAGAACCTGTTGCCATCAATCAACAAAAATTGCGGCTTTACCTTTAACTTGTCAAGGGCAAGATGCATGGCTTTAAAAGAAGCATTAAGAATATTGATATGGTCTATTTCTTCATGGCTTACGGAGGCTATGGCATAATCAAGAGCATTTTTTTCTATGTATTCTCTAAGCAAGTACCTGTTGGCTTCATTTACCTGTTTTGAATCATTTAAAAGTGGGTGAGAAAACTCCTCCGGCAAAATTACTGCTGCAGCAAACACGGGCCCGGCAAAACAACCGCGCCCGGCCTCATCACAACCGGCTTCTACCAAAACAGGTTGGTATTTTTTTTTCAGCAAGTGAAAGTTTTTTCAAAAATAGCGTAAGCTGGATGCAGATTTTCTAATGTGGACAAAAAGAAAATACCCGGCTGTTGTTAGTTCAAATTAAGCTATTTTTATTTTCCTAAAATCAGCCTATGCGTTTAATAGAGTATATAAGGCAGCCCTGGCCATGGTTTGTGGCTGGGCTGCTTATCGGGTTATCAGTGCCAGCCCTGCTCATTATGGGCAATAAAAGGCTTGGTGTTTCTTCTTCGCTCAGGCATATTTGCGCGGCATGCTTTCCTGCGGGCATTTCTTTTTTCAAATACGACTGGAAAAGAGAATTGTGGAATCTTTTTTTTGTTGCCGGTATTTTTATTGGAGGCATGATTTCCGCAACCCTGCTTGCGAATCCTTACCCGATTCAACTAAACCCTAAACTTATAACGGATTTGCAACAATACCATATAGGAGGTTTTTCTTTGCTGGAACCAACAGGGATCTTTAGCTGGCAGGCTTTGTTGACGCTAAAAGGTTTGATATTTACAATAGTTGGCGGCTTTCTGGTTGGCTTTGGAACGCGCTATGCGGGGGGGTGCACTTCAGGGCATGCCATTATGGGGCTATCGTCATGGCAATGGCCATCCCTGGTAGCAACAGCATGCTTTATGGCCGGAGGGTTTATTATGGCAAATGTTTTTCTTCCATTTATTTTAAGGCTTTAATATGGGAACTGAAGCAATCAAGAAACAGGGTATAAAAGAATTGAACAACGATTTTGAAGTGCGTTCATTAGACGCTCTGTGCATCAATGAATCGGAATTGAAGCACCCCTGGTACCACAACATCAAATATTTTTTTGTTGGCATTTTCTTTGGGATTATTTTAGTAAAGGCTGAGGTTGTTTCATGGTTCCGCATACAGGAAATGTTCCGCCTGCAAAGTTTTCACATGTATGGCGTGATCGGATCGGCAGTGATTGTTGGCATGATGTCGGTTTGGCTCATCAAAAAGTTCAATGTAAAAACGATTTATGGGGAAGCCATTGTTTTTCATCCCCGGCAGTTTAATAAAGGCCAGGTTTTTGGCGGGTTGCTATTTGGTTTTGGATGGGCAATAACCGGGGCATGCCCGGGCCCTTTGTTTGCGCAGATTGGTGCGGGCTTCAGCATCGTAATAATAACACTGGTCAGCGCCATTGCAGGCACATGGTTTTACGGTTTGATAAGGGAAAAACTTCCCCACTAAACTTCAAATAATCATTTTAGTTTAATTGGTATTTAAAAAAATCTTCTTATCTTTTAGCTGTTAAATATAATTACTGATTGCATTTAAGCCCGGGATTCAGGCAGCTGTTGAATAAAACTGCATAACCTTTCTCTTTTTTCCGCACTTTGTGAAGGATTGTTACTTCTCTTGTTGCTTGCCTTTGCCAGATTTCATTTTCGTTTATAATATCTAAATTAAAACCTACACGTATGCGAGCCAACAATTTAATTCCAGCAACCGATCGCCGTGAGTTTCTCGGCACAGTTGCAGGCAGCGCAGCAGCGCTGGGCCTTGGCAGTTTATTTGCCCCTTTCAGCGCATTAGCTGAAAAAAATTTCAAACAGCAGGCAGAAGATGCTGATGCCTGGTTTGCCAAAGTAAAGGGCAAACACCGGATCGTGTTCGACACTACGGGCTCTGGTCATGGCGTTTTTCCATTTGCCTGGCCGAAAGTTTTTTTAATGACGAACGCAGCTACAGGATCTCCTGAAAAAGACTGTACTGCCGTAGTTATCCTGCGCCATGAATCTATTCCCTTCGCTTTGCAGGATCATCTTTGGGAGAAATACAAATTTGCCGACATGTTTAAAATAAAGGAACTGGGCCCGGCTTTCCATGCTGCGGATGCGGCAACGGCAATGGCTACACGTAACCCTTTCTGGAATACAAAACCTGGCGATTTTGCCATGCCTGTTTTTGGAGAACTTCCAATTGGCATAAAGGACTTGCAGTCAAGCGGAGTAATGTTCTGTGTTTGTAATGCTGCCCTGACGGTATACACGGGCATAGTGGCCATGCAAACAAATGGCAATGCGAACGAGATCTTAAAAGAATGGACTGCAGGAGTAATACCGGGGATTCAGATAGTGCCATCCGGGGTGTGGGCAGTTGGCCGCGCACAGGAACATGGGTGTGCATATTGCTTTGTTGGTTGAGTTTGATTTAGCCAACTGGCACAATTCTTTTTTTAAAGATAAATCAGAACAACGATTTTTCAGTGCGGTAGCAAGTGCCTTTAAATAAAGCTACCAGTTCATTGTTCTGATTTTTTACTTCAATAAGGTACAAAGCAGTTTTATTAGCCCTGCTGATTTGTTTGGCTTCTGCTGTTAATGTATCGCCTTCCCTGCCTGGTTTTGTAAATGATATGGAATTGTCCAGCGCAACAGTAATTTTTCCATCGCTATTGCATGCAAACGCAAATGCACTGTCGGCCAGTGCGAAGGTGATGCCGCCATGTGCAATACCAAAGCCATTCAGCATTTCACGCCTCAGCTCCATTTTTATTTTGCTGTAATATTGTTTCACTTCCATTATTTCTACTTTCAGCCATTGACTGAAATAGTCGTGCGCCATCATTTTTTCAACGGCCCTTTTAGCGAGGTTGTCTGGTGAGTTCATGACTATTGCTTTAAGTAGTTAGTAAGTTGAGCGCCCGGTTACTATTCAACTGATCAACCAATCAGCTTTCACTCTCCAGTAAAATTCGGTTTTCTTTTTTCTAAAAATGCCTTCACCCCTTCAGCATGATCTTTGGTGCGGGAAGCCATAAGCTGCAATGTGTCTTCTGCTTTCAATTGTTCTTCAAATGAATTTGATAACGACAGATTGAGCACCTGTTTCGTTAATGCCAAACCTTTTGTGGGCATCTGAGATAGGATAAGTGCGATTTTCATAGATTCTGTTGCAAAGCCTTCGTCAGGAAAAACTTTGTAGAGCATTCCCATTTTTTCAGCTTCCGGCGCATTAACCTTATCGCCCAGCATCATGATGGCCGATGCTTTTTGAAGCCCAATTAACCGGGGCAGGAAAAAAGTTCCGCCGCTATCCGGGATCAGGCCAATTCTTGAAAATGCCTGGACGAAGGAAGCAGAAGCTGCTGCCAGCGTAATATCGCAACACAGTGCAATATTTGCTCCTGCTCCTGCGGCAACTCCATTCACTGCGCACACAACAGGCTTTTCTATATTTCTTATCCTGGTGACAATGGGGTTATAATGTTCAGATAAAATTTTATCAAAACCTGGCGCATTTTCCTTGGCAAGCTCGCTCAAATCCTGGCCGGCGCAAAATGCCTTGCCATTGCCTGTGAGGTAGATGCAACGAATGTTTTTGTCAGCAGCACAATCATCCAAAATTTTTTGAAGCGATAATGCCATTTGACGGTCAAAGGCATTGAATTTTTCCGGCCGGTTAAGCGTGATAACAGCGACCTGGTTTTTTATTTCAAAAAGAATGGAAGGCATGCTCAGGCAAATGTTTTACGAATATAATTATTCCCTTTCAGGGCGCGGGGTTTTAATGACATTTAAAATAGTCAAAGGGCTCGCGGCAATCATTGCATTGATAAAGCGCTTTGCATGCTGTAGACCCAAACCGGCTGATCATTCTTGTGTTATAAGAATTGCAACGGGGACATTGTATCGCTTCCCCATCATGAAATAATTCAGTATGGCAAACTTGTTGTTTGATGGTTGGCGGAGCAATGCCAAAAGCCTTCAGTTTTTCTTTAGCATGCCCGCTCATCCAATCGGTTGTCCATGCAGGTGAAAGGGTGTTTGTAATCTTGACATTTTTAAACCCTTTCTCGAGCAAAACCTTCCGGATATTAATTTGTATTACATCCATTGCCGGGCAGCCGGAATAAGTTGGGGTAATGACAATTTCAGTTTCTTCTCCGTTTAGTTTTACTTCTCTTACAATTCCCAAATCAATAACTGAAAGTACCGGAACTTCCGGATCATTTACCTGTGCCAACAGTTCCATGATTTTCTTTTCTGTTATTTTTTCGTCATTGTTCATATTGTCTCAACTAAATCAGAGCTTACCATGTACTGCCAGGATATGCTCTTTGCATGAATTGCATTTCTGCTAAAATATAACCCAGATGTTCAGTATGCCGACCTTCTTTCCCCCCGGACTGCATCCATGAATGCTGTGGCACAGGCAATGTAGCTTCGTTAAAAATAGCTTTTACTTTTTGCAACCAGTCGCTTTTTAACAATACAACATCAACAGCCTCTCCTTTGTTCGCACAGGCAATTTCATAATCTGCGGCTACGAACATTTCGCCGGCGAACATCCACAAATCATCAACGGCATTTGTCATTCTCGCATGACTTTCTTCTGTGCCATCGCCCAAACGGATTGCCCATTCGCTGCTCCATCGCAAGTGGTAAGTAACTTCTTTCAGTGATTTTTCAGCAATAGCGGCGAGTGTTTCGTCTTTGCTGTCCCGCAATCTTTGAAAAAGATAAAACTGGTAAGCACTGAAATAAAATTGCTTCAAAATGGTTTTTGCCCAATCCCCGTTTGTTTGTTCAACCAGCAAACAGTTTTTGAAATCGTGCGCGTCTCTCAGATAGGCAACTGTGTCTTCTGTCGCAGTGTTGGGTTGGTTAGTTGACCGGTTAATGAGCTGGGCGGCATATTGATAAAAATTTCTTGCCTGCCCGATTAGGTCAAGTGCAATGTTTGAAATGGCAATATCCTGCTCCAGCACCGGGCCATGGCCAGTCCATTCGCTGTTGCGGTGACCTAGGATGAGTGCATTGTCTGCAAGGTGGAGTGTATAGTTGATTAGCGGGCTCGTCATAAATTACATGTTCTTCACTTCCTCGGGCAAATCATAAAAAGTGGGATGGCGGTAAGGCTTGTCATTTGCAGGGTCATAAAGTGATGATGCTTCTTCAGGATTTGAGGCATGGATGTATTTTGATTCCACTACCCAAATGCTAATGCCTTCCATCCTTCGTGTATACACATCTCTTGCATGCTCAATCGCCATTTGCGCATCGGCTGCATGCAGGCTGCCGGCATGCTTATGATCGAGGCCATTTTTGCTTCTAATGAACACTTCCCATAAAGGCCATTCATGCTGGGGCATAGCTATAATTTTTAAGCAACTGCTTTTTGCTGTCTTAATTTTATTTTTTCGGCGTGGGCTGCGGCAGCCTCCCTCACCCATTCCCCTTCTTTATGTGCTCTGATCCTTGCATCCATTCTTTCTTTATTGCAGGGGCCATTGCCATTTACCACATTCCGGAATTCTTCCCAGTCAATATCACCGAAATCATAATGTTTTCTTTCATCGTTCCATTTTAGTTTTTCATCAGGCAATGTTAACCTTAGCACCTTCACCTGTTCAGCGCACACATCTATAAATTTCTGTCGGAGCTCATCGTTGGTAAAGCGTTTTATTTTCCAGTCCATGCTTTGTTTGGTATGTGGCGATGCATCATCATTTGGGCCGAACATCATGATGCTGGGCCACCACCAGCGGTTGATGGCATCCTGCGCCATTTTTTTCTGGGCACCAGTTCCGTTGCTAAGCGTAAATAAGATGTCAAATCCCTGCCGCTGGTGAAAACTTTCTTCTTTGCAAATTCTTATCATCGCTCTTGCATAAGGGCCGTAACTGCATCGGCATAGCGGCACCTGGTTCATAATGGCAGCGCCATCCACCAGCCAGCCTATTGCGCCGATATCGGCCCATGTTAATGTCGGATAGTTGAAGATAGAAGAATATTTTGCTTTGCCTGCATGAAGCTGGCCTATCATTTCTTCCCTTGTAATATTCAATGTTTCGGCTGCTGAATACAAATACAATCCATGGCCCGCTTCGTCCTGCACTTTAGCAATGAGTATCGCCTTTCTTTTGAGCGATGGCGCTCTTGTGATCCAGTTGCCTTCAGGCAGCATGCCCACAATTTCACTGTGCGCATGCTGCGACATTTGCCTGATCAGCGTTTTGCGGTACTGTTCCGGCATCCAATCCTGCGGCTCAATTTTTATTTCGCGACTTATTTTATCAAGAAATATTTTTCCTTCATCGAAGGCTTGCATAAAAACATTTGATTTAATAAAGATAAATCTTTTTGCGAATTGAGGCTAACAGGTGTTAGTGTAAATAAAGCTTCAATGAAATATTATTTTCGAAAAGCAGCGAAGAAGCCGAAGTTTTTTTTATCTCTTGATTTACTGCTCTGGTATTTTTTGGGTGTTTAGAAAGGCGCAGGTGCACCTGGATCCTATGCCTTTAAAACTGACAAATACAGCTGCTCTGGTTGCTTAATCAAAAATGGGCGATATTAATAGGCCTCTTATCGATCTACTTAATAATTTCCTAATTTTAGCTCTACAATTCTGCCAAATGAGAAAATTGCTCCTTGCTGCTTTTCTGGTTTCTTCAATGGCTTATGGCCAAACAAATACTTTTTCTGTTGCCGGTAAAAAGGCGCTGGTTTATACAACAGCTGATAACACAGGTCTTCGGTTAGCTGTTACAGATACTTTATCTTTTAAAGAACTGCCCCAGCCGGTAGAAACAGAGGTTTGTATTTTTGTTGACCCCTCAAAATCTTTCCAGGCATTATTGGGCATTGGTGGGGCGATCACCGATGCCTCGGCAGAAGTGTTTGCAAAACTTCCTAAAGATGAACAGCAGGAGCTTCTTACTGCTTATTACAACCCTCAAAAAGGGATTGGTTACACGATTGCCAGAACGAATATCAATAGCTGCGATTTTTCCAGCGATACTTATACTTATGTTAGCGATAGTGACAAAACATTAAGCTCTTTTTCTGTTGAGCACGACAAAAAATTTCGCATTCCATTGATCAAAGACGCCATGGCAGCAGCAGGCGGCAAGCTTATTTTATTCTGCAGCCCATGGAGCCCCCCGGCATGGATGAAAACCAATAATGACATGCTGCATGGGGGCAAGCTGAAGACGGAATATTATCAAACATGGGCAAGCTATTTCGTGAAGTTTATAAAAGCTTATGAAAAAGAAGGCATACCGGTTTGGGGCGTAACCATCCAGAATGAACCGATGGCCACTCAAACATGGGAGTCATGCGTGTACACCGCCGATAATGAAAAAGTATTTTTAAAAAATGCACTGGGCCCGGCGTTCGCAAAGCAAGGCCTTGCTGATAAAAAAATCATTGTGTGGGACCACAACCGCGATTTGCTTTATCAAAGGGCGAGCACTTTGTTGAACGATGCCCAAGCTGCAAAATATATATGGGGCGTGGGCTTTCACTGGTATGAAGACTGGAGCGGCGGTACACAGATGTTCAGCAATGTTGCGCTGGTACATGAAGCTTTCCCCAATAAAAATTTAATTTTCACTGAGGGCTGTAACGATAAATTTCAAATTGGGGACATCAGCAACTGGTCGCATGGTGAGCGTTATGGCCGCAGTATGATCAATGACTTCAATAATGGCGCGGTGGGCTGGACAGACTGGAATATCCTGCTCGATGAACGAGGCGGCCCTAACCACGTGGGCAACTTTTGTTTTGCACCTGTTCATGCCAATACGAAAACAGGCGAACTTACTTACACCAGTTCTTTTTATTATATCGGGCATTTTTCAAAATTCATCAGGCCCGGTGCAAAACGCGTAGCTGCTGCATCCAGCCGCAGCCCTTTTTTAACAACGGCTTTTCTGAACAAAGATGGGAAATTAGCAGTGGTGGTAATGAACCAGTCAGATAAAACGATTGCGTATAAATTGTGGATAGCCGGCAAAGCTGCTGATGTTACAGCGCTCCCGCATTCCATTGCAACCATTGTGATGTGATGATCGAACTTAAAAAAACGCGAAGGGATATTGTTTGCACCAGGCAGCATTGCTGCTATGGGGCATTCTGGCGTTGCACAATTCGTCTCCTGGGATTTTATCAGGCAATTGACAGATGAAAAAAAGATGACAAATTTTTATCTGAGAAATCCTTTTCAAAGGCTCACTTCTCATCAAAATCAATCACTACTTTTCCTGAGCGGGGATGCGACTGGCAGGTAAGTATAAACCCTTTTTTCAGCTCATCCGCTTCTAATGCATAATTATGGTCCATTGCTACTTTGCCTTCAATTAGTTTAGCGCGGCAGGTGCTGCAAACGCCACCTTTGCATGAAAAAGGAAGATCTGCGCCTTGCCTGATAGCTGCATCTAAAATGGATTCGGCTTCATAGGGAAGGTCAAAGCCGAATGCTATGCCATCCTGCTTCACTGTGATATGGCTGATTTTATTTTCAGCCTGAAGCTTTCCCACTATTGGCTTCCCGGTTTTGGCTTCTGGGTTTTCTCCCGGCACCGTGAATAATTCAAAATGAATTTTATTTTTATCAATTTGTTTTTTCTCCAACCATTTTTTGACTGAGAAAATCATTTGCTCTGGCCCGCATATAAAAAACTCATCCTGGTTTTTGATATCAATCAGTTTTTCAGCAAGCATATCGCATTTTTCAATAGTTATCCTTCCGTGATTGACTTCCGCATCGGTTTGCTCGCGGCTTAAAACATAGTGTATCGCAAACCTAGTCATGTATTTGTTCTTGATGGCTTCCAGTTCTTCTTTAAAAATAATGGAGCTGCGGTTTTTGTTGCCATATACCAATGTAAAATGGCTTTGTTGCTCGGTCGCTAAAACTGTTTTAATAATGGAGATCACAGGCGTGATGCCGCTTCCTGCAGCGAATGCGATGTAATTTTTTTTATTACCGGGATCGAGGGATGTGTAAAATTTTCCTGTAGGCGCCAACACTTCCAGGTCATCGCCTTTTTTTAATGACCCGGCAAAACAGGAGAATTTTCCATTGCTGATTTTCTTAACGGCTATGCGCAGCTCATTTTCCAATGGGCTTGAACAAATAGAATAAGAGCGGCGGATTTCTTCGCCCATGACCATTGCTTTAACAGTAATGTTCTGCCCCTGGATAAACTTAAATTCTTCTTTTAATTTATCGGGGATATTAAATGCAATGGAGATGCAATTCGAAGTTTCGATTCGTATGTCCCTGATTGTTAGTTGATGAAAATGTGTAGGCACTGTTTACAATTTAAAATACTTCATTTTTAGTATTGGCTAAGGGTATATTAAGGCATTATTTTGAATCCGGTTTTATATTATTTCAAATCTCAACTACTATTGTATGAAAGAATTATTCTTTTCTTTGTTTTTTATCATGGCCGTTTTTGTGGCAAGCGCACAGCTTTCTTTTGGCCCCAAAGCGGGAATAAATATCTCAAAGGTCAAGCTCTCAAACATTGATAATTTCTCTGCTTCCACTTATATAAGGTTTTATGCTGGTGCATTTGCAAATTATGCATTATCTGACAGGTTTGCAGCACAGGTTGAAGCAACTTATTCACTTGAAGGAGCAAAAGTCAAAGACTTGCTTTCTGGAGATAACGAAAATGCAAAAGCAAATTTTATTAATGTGCCTATTTTGTTCCAGTACATCAGCCCTTTTGGCGTATATGCAGAAACCGGCCCACAAGTTAGTTTTCTGCTTGCTTATAAAGATGAGGTAATAAACGGAGAGACCTATAATAACACAAAAAATTTCCATTCTGTTGATTTTAGCTGGGACTTTGGCCTTGGATATAAATTGAAACAATTTGTGCCAGGCTTAGGCATTAATGCAAGATACATGTTAGGGCTTACCAACTTGCAAAAAAGTGAAGTCAATGGAGGAACAATTAAAGGAAGGATATTTAGCGTTGGGTTGTTTTATGCACTTGAGCATAAAAAATAAAAGTTTTGTTTATTTTTTTAGCCCCTCGATCAAATACTTCACCATATTCTCTTCCAGGGTTTCGGCGCCGGTAGTTTTGCGCGACCGGTGCCAGGATTCTATACCGCTAATAGCCGATAATATGGTCAGTACAGCAACATAGGGGTCAATATTTTTCATTTCATTTTTATGAATGCCTTCTTCAATAACATCACTTAGCCTTTTGCGATAACTCCTGCGCTGGTTCAAAAAATTAGAAAGATAAGGTTCCGGCAAATGCCGCCACTCATGGTCGGAGATGTACACATATTCATAATGTTCCAGCATCATCCGGATATGCATCCGAATAATCGTTTCCATTTTTTCTAATGTGGAGGCGTTGCTTCTTTCCACTTCTTCCAGTTGAGCAATAAAGTCATTGGCTACCTTGAAGCAGATGGCCTGTAAGATTTCTGATTTGGACTGGATATGGTTGTACAGGCTTGCTGCTTCTACGCCCACCGTTTCGGCAATATCGCGCATGCTTGCTGCCCCAAAACCTTTTTCACGAAATAGCCTGGCAGCTTTTTCTATAATGATTTCTTTTTTTGTGCTGTTCTTTTTGCTTTGGATCCTTGCCATATCAGGTTTCAAAAATAATGAAAACTAACAAGTGTTAGGGTGGTTCTGTTGCAAGGTTGCATGTCCGGTAAAATTCTTGTAGGTTTGTGCGATTTTTTAATAAAACAAATTTGAATCATGTCTTTAATAGTATTTGGCTCAATGGCTTTTGATGATATCGAAACACCTTTTGGGAAAAGCAATAAAATTGTGGGCGGAGCTGCCACTTATATTGCATGGTGTGCCACCAACTTTATTCCTGTGAAGCAGGTTTCAATAATTGGCGGCGATTTCCCGAAAGAAGAATTGGACGCATTGTCTTCGCGTGGGGTTTCAATGGAAGGTGTGCAGGTTAAAAAAGATGAAAAATCTTTTTATTGGTCAGGCCGCTATCATTTAGATATGAATACCCGTGACACACTGGTTACCGAATTGAATGCAGCAGGGGCTTTTCAGCCGGTGTTGCCGGATAGCTACCAGGATTGTGATTTTTTGATGCTGGGCAATTGGGCGCCGCAAGTGCAACTGAATGTGATTGAGCAATTGAAGAGAAGGCCGAAGTTGATTGCCATGGACACGATGAATTTTTGGATGGACACCGCAATGAGCGATTTGGAAAAGCTGCTTACTAAAGTTGATGTGCTATTGGTGAACGACAGTGAAGCCAGGCAGTTAAGCGGCCAATATTCATTAGTAAAAGCTGCTGCTGTTATTGCAAGAATGGGCCCTAAATACGTGGTCATTAAAAAAGGAGAGCACGGCGCTTTGTTATTCAATGACGGCCATGTTTTTTTTGCGCCGGCTTTGCCATTGGAAGATGTGTTTGACCCAACTGGCGCGGGCGATACTTTTGCGGGCGGTTTTATAGGCCACCTGGCAAGAACAAAAGACATTTCATTTGAGAATATGAAGACTGCCATTATTGTTGGCAGCGCCATGGCCAGTTTCTGTGTAGAAAAATTCGGCACAAACAGGCTGAGAGAAATCACTAAGCCTGATATTGACAGCAGGATCCAGCAATTTGTGGATTTGGTGAATTTTGATATTGCGCTGGTCTGATTGTGGCATAGAACTTTTAATAGCCCATCAGGCCCCAAACCGGCCAGTCTTTTATAATCTCCTGGCTAAGGTTACCACATTTTTAAACTGTTTTGTCTTGCCACGCAGGTCGAAAACCTGCGTAATAATGATATAAACCCCAACTGGCAATCTTTGTTGTTGATCATCGAGGCCATCCCATTTAAAACTTCCTGTTAGGGCAAGTGTGGAATTATTGGCAAGAAATCTTACCGGCCTTCCGGATGCGTCATAAATAGTAATGTTCGATAGGAAACCGGAATTAGGGAGTTGGTAATTGATGAAGCAATAATCTTCATAGCCGTCATTATCGGGCGAAAAAATTTTTGGGGCAACGGTAATTTCACCTTTCAGCCCTTCCTGAATTTTGAATTGGGAGTTTTGATAGGTTGGTGTCCCAAAACCTGCTGTGGATGCTGCAGATGCCCAATTGGCAGGTTCTTGGGTAGGTTTATTGTAGTCAATTCTTTCTAATGCAATCCCTTCCTCATTGCTGATCAGGGCAAGCTGCCAGTTGTGTTCATAATGCAGCTCATCTAATGCAGTTTGGCCCTGGTTCAATACCACAACAATCCCGTCATCGTCAGGGAACGATGGCAATGACCCAAGCTGGAGCAGTCTGTCAGGATTTTGTACTAGATAATTTTGCTCTACCCATAATTTATTTTCAGTGATCACATAATATTCGCCAGGAAAAAATAATAAAGGGCCTGGGCTTAATGGCACGATGGATTTTAGTGCGCCCGTAACCTCTCTTGTAGCGACGTACAATTGCTGCATGTCGGTTATTTTATTGCTTTTGTTATAAAATTCCACATAATCATACCCGTTGGTTTTTGGGTTGAAGAGGATTTCATTGATAACAATATCATTTGTATCAGCTAAAACCGGCAGCCCAACTTTTGCAGTATTGCTTTTAATAATGTTGCCTGAACAATCTGTAATGCCGGTTACATTTAAATGATAAAGGGTGCTGGCTTGCAATTTTGAAGAAAGGTTTAATACGGCTTCATTGAACAATGGTGCCGAAGTGCGCACCGATATCGGGTTGCCGAAGCCATTATCGATATCATAATTTGAAGCCTGTGATGCGCTGCTGCTGTCAACCGTTTTATCAAATACGGCGACAATAGTTGTATCGTTAATGGTGTAGGTCCTTGACAAATTAGGTGAGCGATTGTCTTTATAGATGCCGTCAACTGAATTTTTTTGCCCGGGCGTTCCGCCCCGCGCATCAATACTTGCTTTCCAGTTGTCAGAGCCGGCACAGGGGTTTTTGGTGTCGATCATTTCAATTGACCAGCCCCCGGCACTTTTGATGTCGTTATGGTACCAGCTTTTATTATAGGCAATTGCATGGACTGTCAAGCCAGAAGGTGATTTCAAAAAAATAACATTGCCATTATTATTCAGCGAAGGGAAGCCTGGGATGCCAATTGATGAACCAAAGTTTTTGTATTCAATTGCAGCAGAGGCCGAGCAAATGATTACAAAACTATCGGGTTGCAGTATGACATCCTTTTTGATGGTAGCTGTTGAGGTTCCATGGCTGATTTGCCAGTTGCGCAAATTATAAGACGTTTGCGAAACATTTTTAAGCTCGATAAATTCTGCGTTAGGCAAACCGATCGATGGGCTTGGATCAGGAAAGATTTCATCAATGATGATGTCGTATCGGGAGGGAGTTTGTGCGCCCAGGAAATGAAAAGCCAGCAAGAGAACAGATAAGGAGAATGAATTTTTTGTCATCAGGAAAGGTTTGATAACAAAAATAAAAAAATTTGGGAATAAACCTGTTCATAATTACTTTTGCTGCCCAATGGCAATTAAGAAACATACAAAACACACATACAAGGCACTGTTTGACAGGGAAGCCGTATGATTGTTTTGTATACAAAATAATTAAAGCCTTCCCAAACCCGGGAAGGCTTTTTAATTTGCATGCTGCCATTATTGAGGCACAGCGGGAATAGGAAAGGGCAGCCGGCTATAATGATAAACTGAGCAGGGTTGTTTCCGTGCAACGGGTGGCGCAACGATGTTCCATCGAGGAATGATGTTGATGGCATAAAGAAATGGATAATGAATTTAATCACTAAACAAAATAAAAATGAAAGTTGCAGTTGTCGGCGCCACAGGGTTGGTTGGCACCAAAATGTTACAAGTGCTCGCTGAGCGGAGCTTCCCGGTCACAGAACTATTGCCCGTTGCTTCAGAAAAATCAATCGGCAAGGAAGTGGGATTTAAGGGAAAGAACTATAAGGTAATAAGCGCAGCTGATGCAATTGCAGCAAAGCCAGCCGTAGCTTTATTTTCAGCAGGTGGCGGAACATCGTTGGAATGGGCGCCGAAATTTGCGGCAGCCGGCATTACGGTTATCGACAATTCCTCTGCATGGAGAATGGATCCTGCCAAGAAGCTGGTAGTGCCCGAAATTAATGCAGATGCGTTGACGAAAGACGATAAAATCATAGCTAATCCCAATTGCTCTACTATTCAAATGGTGGTGGCATTGAACCCCCTTCACAAAAAATACAAGGCAAAAAGAATTGTAGTATCTACTTATCAAAGCGTTACCGGCACAGGCGTAAAAGCGGTTTCGCAATTGATGAACGAAAGAAAGGGGACGAAAGGCGATATGGCTTACAAGTACCAGATTGACCTGAATGTGATACCGCAAATTGATGTATTTCTTGATAATGGCTACACCAAGGAAGAGATGAAGATGGTTAATGAAACAAAGAAAATTATGCGTGACGATGCCATACGCGTAACCTCAACCACGGTGCGCATACCTGTTGTAGGGGGCCATAGCGAAGCCGTGAACATTGAGTTTGAAAAAGATTTTGACTTAGCTGAAGTGAGAAATTTGCTGAGCAATTCACCAGGGGTGGTTGTGGTTGATGACCCCGCAGCTCAACAATACCCTATGCCTAAAGATGCGCATGAAAAGGACGATGTTTTTGTTGGGCGGCTGCGCCGCGATGAAACACAGCCAAATACGCTGAACATGTGGGTGGTGAGCGATAACCTGCGCAAAGGCGCTGCTACCAATGCGGTGCAGATCGCAGAATATCTTCTGGAAAAAGGGATGTTGTAAGTTAAGTGCACGGTGGCCGATGCGCATCCCCTGTTATCGGCCACTGTTTATTCCTCCAATGCTTTGTTGATAAATTCCACCAGGGGCTGCAGCGCATCAAATGTTGTGAGGGTGATTTTTTCCAGGTTATGGGAAGAAAGGTCTGCCTCACTGATTTTTTTCATTGCAATAAAGCTTTTTAGTTTGAGATAGCCAGCGGCAGGATTATTTTTTTCAAAGCCCTGTGGTATTTTGCTGAGGCTGATGTCATCGCCACGGTACAGTTCTCCAAAAGCCGATTGGAATTTTTTTGATTGGATGATTTTTTTGAACTCGTCAAAATTGTAATCGATTTCCTGGCGCACTTTTTTCAATTCAGGTGGCATGGGCATCCATATCCCGCCACCGGAAAAACTTTCTCCGGGCTCGCAGTGAAAATAATAGCCTGCAAAAATTGATTTTTTTCCGCCTCGGTTAATGCTCGCCCCAAAGTTTGTTTTGTAAGGAGATTTATCTTTTGAAAAGCGTATATCGCGGTTGATGCGGAACATGCAATCTTTTGCTTTCAGCTCTTTGACGGACGGGTCTTTTTTGGCCTGCTTGTCAATCACCGACTGGATGAACTGCCCGAAATCTTTTTTTGCTTCTTCGTATTTTTCCCTGTTGGCATCGAACCAGGGCTTGTTGTTGTTCTTTTTAAGCTCTTTTAAAAATTTGATGGTAGATGTTTGCAGCATAAAAATGATAATGCGCCAAGTTAAAAAAATAAAAGGAACCTGGTAAAGCCCTGTTCCTTTAAAAGGTCAATCGAAATATTTCCCGGCCCATGTAATCGCTCAATGACTATTTTACCCTTCCCCAGTTTTCGCCACTTTTGATGCGGTATAAAGTCATTTCGCTAACCCCGTATTTTTGCGCCAGCCTTTTAATCGGCATGGTGTTATTTTTGCTGCCAAGGGTTTTTTTGATGCTCCTTACGTCGCTCACAGAAAGTTTCAGGCCTTTTGTGCGGGTTGCCTGTATTTTTTTATATGCCAGCTTAGCCGGGCTTTTTTGCTGGTGCTCGATCATTTCTTCGAGCGTAGCCCATTTTAAATTTTTTGAAGTATTGTCGAGCTTGTTGTAATTGCTGTGGACTACATATTTCTGTTTTGGGCTTGCTTTTTTTAAGAACATGCGGGCTACTTCGCGATGTATGTATAAAGTGCCATTGCTGCCGGAGCGGTGCAGGTTAAGCGTTTTGTAACCTGTGGTAATGGAGCCGTTCAGTAATTTGCCATCTTCGTGAATATCGTTAGTGTAGCTTACCACCCGGCCATGTGAAGACAATGCATATTTTTTCCTGAGCTGCTTCCATCCCGTAAATTCAAGGGGTTTCCATGCTTCGCCGGCCATTTTTTTTATCATAACATGCAATTTTATTAAAGTTACGAAAAAGAACCCCTAATTGTGTTGATGCAAAAAAATATTTGTCATTTGTTGACGAGCCGAATGAATTCTTCCTCTGATAAAATTTTGATTGAAGGTATTTTTTTGGCTTTCTCCAGTTTCGACCCCGCATCTTCACCGACGATCAAATAATTCAGCTTGCTGCTCACGCCGGATAATATTTTGCCCCCATTCTTTTCTGCCATTTCTTCTGCTTCGCTGCGCTTGAGCTTCGTGAGCGTTCCGGTAAACAAAAAAGTATAACCATCAAGGCTGCCGCTGGTTGCTTTGGTATTCCTGTCGCTTTTCAGGCTAAGGCCCAGCTTTTCCAGTTCGTGCAACATTTTAATATTGTCGCTCACCTGGAAAAATTTCAAAATGCTCCCGGCAACCTTTGGCCCAATGTCTTCAAGATTTTGTAGCGCTTCCAGGGATTTGTCTTTGAGGTCAGGCAAATAATCTATCGCATTGGCAAGAACTTTAGCAGTTGTTTCGCCAATAAAACGTATGCCCAGCCCATATATTAACCTGTGCAAAGGCTGTTGTTTTGAAGCTTCGATAGCTGCTTTCAGGTTGCCAATGCTTTTTTCTCCAAAACCTTCCAGTCCTGCAATCTGATCAAAGGGCAACTGATAGATGCCCGGTATGTCTTTTAAAAAGCCGAGCTCAAAAAATTTGCGGATATTGGCATCGCCCAAGCTGCGTATGTCCATCGCGTCTTTACTGGCAAAATGGATGATGCGCTCTACTGCCTGTGCAGCACATTCGATGTTTATGCAGCGCCACACGGCTTCTTCTTCTTCCTTTGCCAGTTCGCTTTTGCAAACCGGGCAATGTTTCGGGAAAAAAATTTTCTTTTCCAGGCCTGTCCTCAGCTCAGGCAATGATTTTACAATTTGCGGGATGACATCGCCTGCCCGCTCAATTAAAACAGAGTCTCCTATTTTCAAATCTTTTTCTTTGATGTAGTCTTCATTGTGGATGGATATGCTGGAAACTGTAACGCCGCCAATGGCAACCGGGTCCAGTTTTGCAACCGGGGTAACCGCGCCTGTCCTGCCTACCTGGAATTCCACTGCCTTCAATTTTGTGGTGGCCTGCCTTGCTTTAAACTTAAATGCGATTGCCCATCTCGGGTGATGGGTGGTCATTCCCATTTTATCCTGCAGTGCTATTTCATTTACCTTAATTACAATGCCATCTATTTCATAGGGAAGGTCATCCCGGTGTTTTTCAAACTCATGGCAATGATCAATTACCGCCTGTATGCCCTTCAATATTTTCCTTTCTTTCTGTGGGCTGCGAAAGCCAAGCTCCCAAAGCATTTCGAGGCATCCGCTATGTGTTCTTAGCGCTTTATTGATTTCCGTATGTTCGTCAGTGTTAGTGAAATAGCTTACATGGTACAGGAATGCTTCAAGGTTTCTTCTGCCCACTTCTTTTGGGTCTTTGATCCGCAATGTGCCGGCCGCAGCGTTTCTCGGGTTGGCAAGCGGGGGAAGGTTTTGCTCAGCAAGCATGTCATTATACATCCTGAAATTCTTTTTGGTCATCAGCACCTCGCCGCGAATTTCTATTTGCTGGATGCCATAAGCCGAAAATTTTGCCGATAAGGGAACAGAGCGGATCTGCCTGATGTTGGTGGAGATGTCGTCTCCTTCCACCCCATCGCCCCGCGTTGCGCCGCGGCTGAACAGGTCATTTTCATAAATGAGGGAGATGCTGGCGCCATCAAATTTTGGTTCAGCACAATATTCAATTTGTTCAGTGCCGCTGAGCTCCCTTGCTTTCCTGTCCCAGTCGAGCAGGTCATCGGCATTATATGAGTTTTCTAATGATAGCATGGGGACTAAATGCTGCACAGTTGCAAAATCTTTAGTTAGCCCTTTTGCTACACGTTGTGTAGGCGATGCCCGGGTTATGAGCTCAGGATATGCCGACTCCATTTTTTCGAGCGCTTTGTATAAGCTATCGTATTCAAAGTCTGCTATCAACGGGTCGTTCAGTATATAATACCTGTATTCATGGAACCGAAGAACATCTCTTAATTGCTCAATTTCGTTTTTTTTAAAAGGGTGGTCTTTTGTTCCGGCAAGCAGCCTGTCAGTGAGCTCTTGAAGCTTTGCCGTTTCTTGTTGTGAATACATAGCAAAAGGCGTTGGGTGATCAAATGTAAGCGTGAAAAATCAATAAGTTAATAAATCAGAAAACCCACTTCAATTTATTTGGCGAGGGGGGCATCAACCTGGTCATGGCCTTTCAAGATGGGCCATTCTCTAAAATTATTATAAAGAATTTAAACAAACATTAAATTGCAATGACCTTACAATAACAATCTGCTTATTAATGATTGCTAAAGATATTATGACTACCCGGCAAAAGAAATTAAAGGCCATTTTAGAAGAACTGAAAGATGACGGCATCATCGGCATTTCAGTAGACTGCGTGATTTTTGGTTTTGATGAAAACGAACTGAAAGTGTTGCTCATTAAATCCGATTTGGAAAAATATGAGGACAGGTGGTCTCTTCTTGGCGATTTGGTGAACAATCAAGAAGACCTCAACCAGGCGGCATACAGGATTTTAAAGGAAAGAACAGGAATGAACGATGTGTACTTAGAAGAAGTGAAAGCCTTTGGCGAAGTGGGCCGGCACCCGGCAGCAAGGGTTGTTACGATTGCCTATTGCTCGCTGATCAACATTCGGCACCACCAGTTAAAAATACATGCTAATGAACTGCACTGGCACAAAATAAGCTCCATTACAAAAATGGCATTTGACCATAAAAAAATTTTAGATACCTGCCATGAATGGCTGCAAAAACGCATCCAGGAACACCCGCTTGGTTTCAGCCTTCTCCCCAAAAAATTTTCATTGCGCGAACTGCAGAATTTATATGAAGCCATATTATGCGTGAAACTGGACCGGAGAAATTTCAGGAAAAAATTTTTTTCGATGGACGTGCTCGAAGACACCCGCGAATTTGAACCAGATGTTCCTCACCGCCCCGGTAAATTGTATAAATTTAATTATGAAAAATACAGGAAGAAGGAAAGAAAGAAATGGTTTGGGATTGATTTTTAGAAGAGTAAAAAATAACGGCTCCATGCAAAACAACTATTGATGAAGGTAGCTTGTTGTGCGAACTGTCAATGGATTTGCAACTGGCATTGCGCTCACTTATTTTTTCTACCAGCTATAATGAAAGGCTATAGGTGCCGTTTTTTGTCATTTCTTTTTTAAATCCCGAGGGCGTTCTTTTGGTGAGGTTTTTAAACACCTTATTGAAATAAGCAACATTGTTGAACCCGCATTCAAAAGACACTTCTGCAATGGTTTTTTCCTGTTGCAATAAATGACAAGCCCGCTGGATACGATATTGATTAAGGAAATCGGTAAAGGTGGCGCTCATTATCTTTTTAAAATAATTGCAAAAAGACGGAACAGATAAATTGGCTACAGAGGCAACATCCCGGATGTTTATTTCTTCGTGGAAATGATTTTCCATGTAGGTAAAAATTCTTTCGAGCCTTGAATTGTGCTTTTTGATAAGCGAAGAAAAATCAACTGCCGGGTTGATCAATTCAAATTCGTTTGAAACAGCCATCCTGTGCAATATGGCCATCAGTTGGATAAACCTTTCGAAAGGAGGCAGCTTCATTAACTGCACGAGTTTCCGGGTCAATTCTTTTTTTGTGGCTCCCAGGAAACAGATGCCATGTTTAGAGCGCTCAAGCAGCTTTTTGATATGCGCCATTTCCGGCCTTCCTGTCAACGGCCCGTTTAACACATCATCTTTCACCTGCACCACAATTTCTTCATGCAGCCCATGCGCGTTGAGCCCGAAACCGGCATGTGGCATGTTTGGCCCCAAAAAAACAAGGCTTCCATTTTCGTAGCTGCTGAAATGGTTGCCCACATGCCTCGTGCCACTGCCCCGAAGCACACAAGCTATCTCATATTCCGGGTGGTAGTGGTATTGCCAGGCATAATTTTCTGCGAGCGCTTTGTTGTGCAAAACGCGGAACGAGCTTCCCTCGTCGGGCTGTACCAATTCGTATTCAATTTTCATTGATATTAATTGTTTTGAGCCTAAAATTAATACTTAAAATATTAATACAGTTAAAGAGAAAGTAAATGGGGATGAAAGTTTTCTTCGAAATAAAGCTCAATTTTAAATTTTATTATAAATACCAACAAGCTGCCAGGCGCCATGCACAATTCAAGGATAAAGGTTTCGATTTTTCTGAATTATTTCCTGTTCGCGATTTTGCTGAACAGCATCGGCACGGTTATATTGCTGGTACAAACTTATTTTAAGGTTAGTGAGCCGGAAGCTGCGCTGCTGGATCCTTTTAAAGACATCAGCATTGCTGTGGCCTCATTCATAGTCGGCGCTTTTATTTCCAGGATAGGGTATAAAAAATCAATGCTTATTGCCCTGGCCTCGGTTGCCCTGGCTTGCTTTATAATACCATCACTGAGGTTTTTCTGGGCAGTTAAATTGTTATGCGCCATATCAGGGTTTGCCTTCGGGCTTACCAAGGTTTCGGTGTTCGGCACCATTGGGATTGTTACCCGTTCTGAAAAAGAGCATTTGAGCATCATGAATTTTATTGAAAGCTTTTTTATGATCGGCATATTGAGCGGGTATTTTTTATTTGCTCATTTCGCCCCCAATCCCGAAACCGGGAATTGGTTTCATTCCTACTATGTAGTTGGGGCATTTGCTGTTGTTGCCTTTATTGTATTATTGTCATCGCCGCTCGATGAATCGGTAATTATGAGAAGCGCAAATGGATCTTCTGCCCGCGAGCTTGCCGATATGTTGAAGCTGATCGTGCTCCCCTTAGTGATCTCATTTGTGCTTTGTGCATTTTTTTATGTGCTGATCGAGCAAAGCACCATGAACTGGCTGCCGACATTTAATAAAAAAGTGCTGCACATCTCAGAAAGCCTGGCTATCATCTGGACCAGCATTCTTCCAAGCTCCATGGCCCTTGGGCGGTTCCTTGCAGGGATCCTGTTAAGAAAATTCAATTGGATGGTTATTTTGATGGGCTGCCTGGCAGGGGCGACACTAATACTAGTATCGTCGCTGTACATGGCCAAGAACACGGCGGTCCCGGCGTCTATCGATTCAGTCAGCGATGTCCCATTGGTTGCGTTTGTGTTCCCGGCGATCGGGATATTTTTAGCTCCAATTTATCCGGCCATCAATTCACTGGTGCTGGGGGCATTGCCAAAATCTAAGCATGCCGCAATGAGCGGGCTGATTGTTGTGTTTTCGGCCCTGGGAGGGACTTTAGGATCAATAATAACCGGCTTCTTGTTCAAAAAAGTCGGGGGCATCAATGCTTTTTATTTTTCATTGGCACCAATCGGGATTTTGGCAATAACGCTTTTTATGTTCAATAAAATTAAAATCAGGCAGGCAGGCAGCTTGTTGCTGGCAGAAGAAAGGTTGGCGTAAGCAGCCTTGTTAATGAAAATATGAAACCTGGAGAACTATTATACCTGGAGGACCTGAGTGAATTGTTTGTGGATGTGCAGGAAAAAAAAGTATTTAGCGACCAAAAATTTTTCACCGATTGCATCCCGAAATTTTCAGTGAAGGAAATACTGAAAAATTATTTCAATGAAAAACGAAGGAATGGATTTGACCTTGGAAAGTTTTGTGGAAAGAATTTCGATTACCCTGTTGATGAAAGCACCGGCTTTGTAAGCGATAAATCGAAAACAACAAAAGAACATATCCTGGCGCTTTGGGATATTTTAACCAAACAGCCCAAAGCAACCGGAGGCACGCTGATAAAACTTCCATACCCTTTTGTTGTGCCAGGGGGAAGGTTTAGGGAAATTTATTATTGGGACAGTTATTTTACCATGCTGGGCTTGCAGGTATCAAAAAAAACTGAGCTGATCGAAAATATGGTTGACAATTTCGCATACCTCATCAATGAATTTGGGTTTATACCAAATGGCAACCGGACTTATTTTTTAAGCCGCTCCCAGCCACCTTTTTTTTCATTGATGGTGGAACTGCTGGGCGAAGAAAGAGGAGAAAGCCTGCTATTGAAATATTTGCCACAACTTGAAAAAGAATACCTGTTTTGGATGAAAGGCAAAGATGTATTAGATAAAGATAAAAAAGCTGAAAAGCATGTGGTAAGAATGCCGGATGGCGAAGTGCTCAACCGGTATTGGGATGAAATGGATGCTCCCAGGCAGGAAGCATTTGTGGAAGACAGCGAAACAGCCAGCCAAGCAGGGCAAAAAGGAAGCGAAGTTTTCAGAGATATCCGCGCAGCAGCAGAATCAGGCTGGGACTTCAGCAGCCGGTGGTTTAGGGACCCGGGCAAAATGAGCACCATTTATACAACAGGTATAGTGCCTGTTGATTTGAATTGCCTGTTGTTCCATTTGGAAAAAACAATTGAAGCCGGGTATGCGCTGAAAAGAGATAGGGCAAATGCTGATAAATATTATCAGATTTCCTCAAACAGGCAAGAGGCAATACACAAATACCTGTGGGATGAAAATAAAGCAGTTTTTGCAGATTATGATATGATAAACAAACGGCCAACCGGGGTAGTAAGTGCAGCAACCGCTTTTCCCATGTTTTTAAACATGGCAACAAAAAAGCGGGCAGAAAGAACAATGCATGCTTTAGAACAAAAACTGATCAAACCGGGAGGGGTGATGACAACGCTCCATTTTAACGGGCAGCAATGGGACGCCCCTAACGGATGGGCGCCTTTGCAATGGGTAGCTTATAAAGGAGCGCTTAACTATGGATTTGACGGCACCGCAAAAACAATAAAAAACAATTGGGTGTCCACGGTAGAATACATTTTTAAGAAGACTGGAAAAATAACAGAAAAATACAATGTTGTGGACATAAATATTGGCGCTACTGGTGGCGAATATCCTAACCAGGACGGCTTTGGATGGACCAACGGGGTGTACCTGAAAATGCGCTGCGACGACAGTTCATGACTGTCGGCTGCTTGCTGGAAAGTACCGGGTAAGTAAAAAAGATAAAGGCATTGCGCTATCCAATTAATTTTTCATACTTTTTTAAATAATTTATAAATTAACGCAGCGATAAATTGAAAATGCTTGTCTCGCTTATCCTGCCCCAGCCAAAAAATTTTGTTAAATAAGGAATAATTATTTTAATTTCGTTTATTAATTGCTTAAACCATTGATTATGACCATTACAAGATTGCTACGGCAAATCACGCTGCTTATGCTTTGTGTAATAATGACACAATTAGCATTTTCACAAACAAAAACAATAACCGGGAAAATTACAGATGACAAAGGGAACCCGATACAGGGCGCTACCATTACTGTAAGAGGATCGAAGGTTGGCACCTCAACAGATGCTTCTGGTGCATTTTCATTAAATGTTCCTGCAAATGCAAAAACATTGGTTATTTCCAGTGTGGGATTTAGTGAACAGGAAATTGCCATGCAAGGGAAAGAAAGCTTTGATGTTTCTCTCGTTGCTGCTGCATCATCATTGAGCGATGTGGTTGTGGTAGGTTATGGTACAGCCAGAAAAAAGGACCTAACAGGAGCTGTTGCAAAGGTGGGCGCTAAAGAGTTTAACCAGGGAGTGGTTACAAACCCAATTGCGCAGATCCAGGGCAAGGTGGCTGGCTTGGTAATTACTACGCCGGGTGGCGACCCTAACCAGGCGCCGATTATCCGCCTGAGAGGCCAGACTTCACTTACCGGTGGCCAAACGCCATTGATTGTTCTTGATGGCATTCCGCTTGATTTTCCCGATCTTTTGAACAATATCCCCCCAGGTGATATTGAGTCTTATGATATTTTGAAGGATGCATCTGCTGCTGCTATTTATGGGTCCAGGGGCGCAAATGGCGTTATTATTGTAAACACTAAGAAAGGAACTGCAGGCAAGCCACAGGTAAGTTATAATGGTTATGTCGGGATACAAAAAGTAGCTAAATATTTGGACATGTTGAGCCCTAATGAATGGAGAGCTGCTACCGGGGCTGCAGGTGCCGGGATTGATAAAGGAGCAAATACTGATTGGCAAAAGGCAATTACTCAAACAGGGATGGTTCATAGCCATGATGTCGCAATCTCAGGGGGCTCTAAGGGATTTACCTACCGCGGGTCAGTAAACTACCTTAATCAACAGGGCGTGGTGATAAATTCAGGCAAGGAAGAATATGGGCTTAGGTTCAATGCACAACAAAAAGCCCTTGATGATAAATTGGAAATCAATTTAGGGATCATCAATACAACTACTAACAGAACTTTGACAAATTATACCAATATTACCAAGGCATTTAATGATGTTCCAGTATATCCGGTTAGAAATCCTGATGGCAGCTATTATGCTTTTACCGATTTTGAAGTATTCAATCCCGTTGAGCACATTAATGAGGAATACAATAAGTCCTTTGAGCATTTAAATCTTTTGAACGGAACAATCAATTATGAATTAATAAAAGGATTAAAAGTTGGTGCAACAGGATCAGTTTCTCATTTTAATCAGCAGACCCATTTTTTTCAACCGGCTTATCCTGTTGAAGGCAATGTGAATAATGCCTCAGACGGTAATTATAATACTGATTCCCGTAAAGGAGACCTGCACATCAATTACCTGAAAGATTTTGGCCAGCATACCATTGGCTTTACCGGTGTTTATGAATACAACTATTTTACTAATGATTATTTGACAGCGACAGGTTCAAATTTCCTCGTTCCTCAAAATTTGGACAACAACTTTACTTCAGCAATTGACCCTACCAAGGTATCTGCCGGGAGCTATAAAGAAGAATATAAACTGATTTCATTCCTTGGAAGGTTGAATTATAATTATGCAGGTAAATATTATGTAACTGCCAGTTTAAGAGAGGACGGTTCTTCCAAATTTGGTAAAAACAACAGGCATGGCTATTTCCCTTCCTTTGATGTGGCATGGCGCATTAGCAGGGAAAGCTTCATGAAAAACATTGGCTGGCTCGATGACCTGAAACTGCGGGCAGGTTATGGCGTTACCGGCAACTCTGATGCCATTACCCCTTATGCCACATTGTTGTTATACGGGCCAGGGGGAAGGTATTACGATGCCGTAAACAATATATATCCTCAATCGTATTCGCCTATTCAAAACCCCAACCCTGATTTGAAATGGGAAGAAAGGCATGGCAAAAATATTGGCTTAGACTTTTCTATATTGAATAGCAGGTTTAGCGGCGATATAAACTATTTCAGTGATAAAACAATAAACTTATTATACAATCAATACCAGGTCCCGACACCGCCATTCTATATCCCTTATATTTTGGCAAATGTGGGCAGCATGACCAATAAAGGGCTTGAATTTTCTTTAACAGCAAGGGTCATACAGGACAAAAAGCTTAGCTGGACAATTAACGGGCAGATCACCTTTATTAAAACAAGGATCTCAAGCTTATCGGGAACTTTTGAAGGATACCCCATCAGGACTGATCAAATACCCGGTTCATCGGCTGTAGGCCGTGGGTTGAGCAGCTATCCCATTACCTACTTTAAACCCGGGTATGCCCCTAATGTATTTTATTTGCCCCATTTTGTAGGTGTTGATAAAAATGGGAACCAGTTGGTAGATTCTGCAGGTACTACTGGTTTTGCGAGCAGCGCTAATGTTGATAAATTCTATACTGACCCTTCACCAGACTTTACGTATGGCATCAACAACACATTTACTTACGGCAAATGGTCGCTCAACTTTTTTCTCCGTGGTGTGCATGGCCAAAAGTTTTTTAATAATACCAGCTTAGACTTTGCTAATGTCAATCGCTTACCGGGTAACAATGCTACCAAAGAGGCGCTTACCAATGGCATAAAAGACGCTGCTGCCGTGTCTGATTTATGGCTCCAAAAAGCTTCCTTCCTGCGTTTGGACAATCTTACCATTTCTTATGAATTCCCGCACATGAAGGGAATAAGCAATTTGAGAGCTTATGTGTCAGGAAACAATCTTTTTGTGATAACGCCTTATAAAGGACTTGACCCTGAGATACAGGCTACGAATACGGGCAGCAACCAGGCTTATATAGATGTGTCGTATTACGGGTCAGCATTTTACTATAAAACCAGGTCTGTTACATTTGGACTTAATGTAACTTTTTAACCTTAAACTTTTATATAGCTTGAAAATGAGCTGTTATCAAAAAAATAAAAAATTTCGATATGAAAAATAAAATAATGTTGACGGGAAAGGCGCTTGCTCTAATTTTTGGTGTGACCATTCTGTCATTCTCTTGTACAAGGCTGGACACTAAAGTTTATTCTCCTGTGCCGGACGCTAATTTCTGGCAAACACCCGAACAGATTGCGGCCGGTGTTGCCCCTGCGTACCAGGCATTGCAGGCGCTGCCAGATGGCAATTTGTATGAAATGAGCGAAACCTCTTCAGGCGTAATGATAACTCCTACCAGGGGGAATGACTGGTATGATGGGGGCGACCATCTTTCGCTTTGGCTTCATACATGGAACCAGGATCGGGGCTTTATAAATGGTTTATGGGGCGATATATTTAATGGTATAGGTAAGTCTAATTTTACGCTGAGCGTGGTTAATAGCTTAACTAATAAGCCATCAAACATTGATGCGATTAATGCGGAGCTTAAAGCATTAAGGGCTTATTTTTATTATCTGGCAATGGACAATTTCGGAAATGTTCCTTTAGTTACAGATTTTAACACAGATCCTAATTCCGTTACAAATAGTACCCGCGCTACGGTGTTTGCTTTTGTAGAAAAAGAACTGAAAGATAATATGCAGTTTTTGCCAGGCAACGTTGATAAATCAACCTATGGGCGTATGACCCGATGGGCGGCTCACATGTTGCTGGCAAAATTATACCTGAATGCAGGTGTTTACTTAGGTGCGGGAAATGAAAGGTGGGCAGATGCCATATCCGAATGTGATTCAGTTATCAGTTCCGGAAAATATTCATTGTCGGGGAACTATTTTGACAATTTTGCAATTGATAATTCCGGGTCAGCAGAAAATATATTAGTTGTGCCATTCGATAAAACTTATATTGGTGGCAACAATTGGGAAATGCAAACACTGCACTACCAGTCAAACAGCACTTATGGCTTAACCAACAGCCCATGGAATGGTTATTGTGCAACGGCCGATATCTATAATGAATTTGACAATGCTGATAAGCGCAAAGCGATGTGGCTTGTTGGCCAGCAATATGGTGCTGACGGATCTGCATTGAAGGATTTACAAACAGGGCTGCCCTTAATTTTTACTCCTAATGTGCCCTCTACCTCAGATCCTTCTCCAGCATTCAGGCTGGTTGGCGCGCGTAGCATTAAATATCATCCTGAGGCAGGAACCGGTGGTAACCAAAGCAATGATATGGTCATATTCCGTTTGGCAGATGCTTATTTGATGCGTGCAGAAGCAGAATTTCAGTTAGGTAGTCCCGCTTCTGCAGCAGCAGATGTGAATTTAGTGAGGGAACGTGCTTATGGAGAAGCTCCCGGGGGAGCACACGACTGGCAAATTGCAGACGTGACTTCAGCTAATCTCTTAGCTGAACGCCAGCGCGAAATGATGTGGGAATGCTGGAGCAGGCAGGATGCGATCAGGTTCGGTACTTTTGGCAATGCGCGTAACCCCGGTAAGGGCGCCGATGCTGATGCACATTGGCAAATTTTCCCAATCCCCACACCTCAAATGACAGCTAACTCGAAATTGACACAAAATCCGGGATATTGATTCTCGTTTTTCTTGATAAGGGAGATAGATAATTTATCTAAACAAAAGAGAGCAGTTGAATTTAACCGCTCTCTTTTCTATTATAAAACGGAAAAGCTTTGGCTATAGATTGTCTGCGAAAACCCCATGTTTACTATTTACGTGAAGTTCTGCTATGCTGTTACTTAAAGTATAAGCTTTGAATAAGGGGTTAATAAGTGATATGTCAAAGAATAGGATAGAATAACTCAATCTTAATGTGCAGGCTGTCGGATGCTGTTACTGGCGATGTAAGGTATTTTTCAAAAGGCGTTGCAATTTTGGAAAGCGACCTGATACGGGCAAACTTATCCATTGCTACATACAATTGGCTGATTTTTTGGTATGGCCCTTCATAATAGCCTACTAACATTCTTCCTTTAGGCGGCATTTCCAAATAAGAAACTCCATTAACAGGTAAAAATTTTTTTTTAACAGGGATGCCTGCCATTACTATTACACTGTCTCTGCCTTTGAATTCAAATGCAGCCAGTCTGTTTCTATTGCTGTCAATATAAATATTGTATTTAATTGCCAGGTTTTCTATTTTGAAATAGAGAGATTTTAGCGTATGTGTGACAGATGCTTTTTGGCAGGTCGAGTAATTGGTCATCACCAATGTGTCTTCAACCGGCCTGATTTGGATGTCAAACCCAAAAAACCTTTTTGGGCTTTCAGCAAACATTCTGAATGCATTAAGGTTTTGGCCTGATATTGAGTTGTTATGACGGTGGTTAAATTTATTTTCCAGCCAGCTCAGCAAGCTAGTTCTGGTCGACCAAATTATTTTCGTTCCAAAACCAAAAGAATCGGGCACCAATTGGATAGTGTAATCTGTTATCCCTTTGTCATTTTTTTCTGTCAGTTCAATAAATGCGGGATTTGATTTTTTTTTATATAATGTTAATGGCGCGGAAATAAGTATTGAATCGGTATGTGAATAGTTGATCTTTTCAGAATCTATTTTTATAAGCTCAGGAAACCATTTAACCCAGTTTCTCAGGTTTATGATTTCAGGAGACACATCATTAATTGGCAGGTTTACGGTTGTTTGCTGACTGTTAGAAATTTGAACGGGGACAAAAACGATAAACAGAAAAAATAGCAATACTACAAGTAAAACGACTGTCAAAATTATTCTCTTCATTTTAAACTATGCCCAGGTTGGTTAAATAAAAAAATTTGCTAAGCGATAAATTTTTTTCAAAATTCATGTTTTTGTTTCATAACCAAGAAGTTTAGTTAAAAAAATTTCTTCTTGAAATAAGTACAGTAAATTTATCGGCGTTTTAATTGTTGTTTAATAAGCATATCACTAATGTTAAAGAAGCCATTAATTATATTAAGTAGCCTGACTTTTTTTTCTGCCATTATATCCTGCACTTCAAATGGCAAAGAACAAAATAAAAAATCACTTTTTCAATTGCTCTCTGCATCACAAACGGGTATTGACTTTGTTAATAAAGTGGTCGATAGCAAAGAGCTTAATGTGTTTAAATATCGGAATTTTTACAATGGCGGAGGTGTAGCTATCGGGGATGTGAATAATGACGGCAAACCAGATATTTTCTTTACCAGCAACCAGGGTAAAAACAGGCTGTACATAAACAAAGGCAACTGGAAATTTGAAGATGTAACAGATAAAGCGAATATAGGCAGCAAACATAAATGGCATACAGGAGTAACAATGGCTGACGTGAATGGAGACGGGTGGCTTGATATATATGTTAGCAACAGTGGCGCCTATGAAGGCGATGACAGAGCCAATGAACTTTACATAAATCAAAAGGATGGGACTTTCAAAGAAGAAGCTCATGAATATGGGCTAGATGATAAAGGGATGGGCACGCAAGCTGTTTTTTTTGATTATGACCATGATGGGGACCTTGATTGTTTTGTGCTCAACAACAGTTACCGGCCTATTGAAAGTTTTGGATACAATAAGTCAATAAGGAATAAAAGAGATCCAATAAATGGCGATAGGTTATACAGGAATGATGGAGGGAAATTTGTTGATGTAAGCGAACAGGCTGGCATTTTTGGAAGCGAAATTGGATTTGGTCTTGGAGTAACTGTTGGCGACCTGAATAATGATGGATGGGATGATATTTATGTCTCAAATGATTTTTTTGAGAAAGACTACCTGTACATAAATCAGCATGACGGTACTTTCAAAGAAATGGTAAATGAAGAAATGGGCCATATTAGCCTGTCATCAATGGGCTCAGATATGGTTGACATTAATAATGATGGCAAGCTTGATATTTTTACGACCGATATGTTGCCTGAAGGAGATTATCGTTTAAAAACCACCACAAAATTTGATGATTATGATGTGCATAATGCAAAACTGCAAAACGATTTTCATCACCAGTTCACAACTAATTGCCTTCAGTTAAACAATGGTGATGGCACATTTAGCGAAATTGCAGGCCTCGCTGGTGTTTCTGCAACTGACTGGAGCTGGGGAGCTTTGTCTTTTGATTTCGACAATGATGGCTGGAAAGATATTTTTGTAAGCAATGGGATCAGCAAAGACCTCACTAACCAGGATTTTCTGGAATATTTCAGTAGCCAGGAAGTTGTCAATCATGTGATGGGGAATGGGTTCAACTATAAAGAATTTTTAGATAAGATGACATCAACACCGCTAATGAATTATGGGTTCATTAATAATAAAAACCTGACATTCAAAAATGCATCTGTTGAATTAGGGCTGAGCACCCCTTCATTTAGTAATGGTGCGGCTTATGGCGACCTTGATGGAGATGGCGATCTCGACCTTGTTATTAATAATGAGAATATGGACGCATTCGTATATCGAAATATGGCTTCCGAACAATTGCACACCCATTTTCTGAAAATTAAATTAAACGGGAAAGCTCCTAATACTTTTGGGATTGGTTGCCGCGTAACCATATATACACAAGGAGTTGAACAGATATTGGAACAAATGCCGACAAGAGGATTTGAAAGCAGCGTGGAGCCAGTTTTGAATTTTGGCATTGGAAACAACAGCACAATAGACAGCCTTGTTGTTTGGTGGCCAGACATGAATACTCAAACCATTCGGAATATTGTTGCAGATACGACTTTGGTTCTCAATCAATCGGATGCGAAAATTCATTTTGTTTTACAAACCGGCAGGTCAAATTCGTTATATGATAATATAACTACAGCTGTATTGCACGGCAACATCTATCATAAAGAAAATTTTTTTAATGATTTTGATGCCGAACCATTGATACCGAAAATGCTTTCAACAGAAGGCCCAAAGTTAGCAGTAGGGGATGTTAATGGGGACGGGCTGGCAGACTTCTTTATGGGCAGCGCTAAGAACGATACCGCAAAATTATTTTTACAACAACAAGATGGAAGCTTTTTGCAGAAGCCACAGTTTGTTTTTGCTCAGGACAAAGATAATGAAGATATCGGCGCTGCATTTTTTGATGCAGACAATGATGGTGATTTAGACCTGATCGTTGTTTCAGGAGGCAACCAGGATAAAATAGGGTCTCCATATTTAATGCCCAGGTTGTATCTGAACGATGGCAAAGGAAATTTTACGCGCAGCTTCAAAGGCTGGCCTGCTGTTTCATTAAATGCATCCTGTGTAGCTGTCAATGATGTTGATGCAGATGGCAAACCAGATATTTTTATTGGAGCGAGGAATGTGCCGGGAGCTTATGGCCGAATACCTTCAAGTGTTTTACTTCATAACGAGGGCAATGGCAGTTTCACGAATGTTACACAAACCATGGCTCCAGATCTTCAAAATTTAGGAATGGTTACTGATGCCTGTTGGGTGGATATTGATGGAGATGGAAAAAAGGAGCTGATTGTGGTAGGTGATTGGATGCCGGTAACAATTCTGAAATACACGAATGGGCAATTAAAGAATATTGGTGAAATACCAAATTCATCCGGGTGGTGGAATTGCCTGACAGTTACCGATATTAATGGTGATGGCTATCCTGATTTGATAGCGGGTAATTTTGGATTAAATTCAAAAATAAAAGCAGACCTGGAACATCCTGCGCAGTTGTATGTCGGAGATTTTAACAGGAACGGACAAAGTGAATGTATCCCGGTATATTATAAAACAGATGGGAAAGCATACCCTTATTATTTAAGAGGGGATATGGTCTCTCAAATCCCTTCTTTGAAAAAGAAGTTCCTGCTGTATGAAGCCTATGCTGGAAAACCGATCGATGAAATATTTGATAATGATCAACTAAAGCAGGCAAGTGTACTAACAGTCAATCAAACTCAAACTTGTGTTTTTATAAATGACGGCAAAGGGCATTTTACAATGAAGCCCTTGCCATTAATGGCTCAAATTTCGCCTGTTAATGCGATAATCGTCGCAGATTTTAATGGCGATGGCAAGAAGGATATTTTTTTGGCAGGGAATTTTTTTGGGCTAAAACCAGAGGTAGGGAGGCTGGATGCAAGTTATGGCGTAACATATTTAGCATCAGGTACAGATTCATTTTTATATATTCCCCCATCTTCAAGCGGGTTATTTGTAACTGGAGAATGCAGGGATGCGAAATCAATAAAAACAACTAAGGGGGATTTGTTGGTTATTGCACGGAACAATGATGCTTTACAGGCTTTCGCCAAACGCAAATAAAAACTTGAAATTACTTTTAATAGATATCGCTTCTTTTTATAGGATTGTTTTATACAATTTGTTTTTTCTCAATCTTTTTTTGATATATAGTTGTGGAAAACACGAACCTTTGTTTGAGAAGATAGACGAGAATAAAACAGGTATCCATTTTGTGAACAAGAATGTTGATTCGGATACACTCAATATTCTCGATTACCTGTATTATTATAATGGTGCAGGGGTTGCAATAGGCGATATTAATAATGACGGGTTGCCTGATATCTATCTTGCATCCAACCAAAATGGCAACAAGCTATACTTAAATAAAGGCGATTTTAAATTTGAAGACATTACCCAAAAAGCCGGGGTAGCCGGAAATGCCGATTGGACAACAGGGGTAACAATGGCTGATGTGAATGGAGATGGCTGGCTGGATATTTATGTATGCACTGTGGCAAATCATAAACTTCCAGGTAGGCCGGGTGAATCTCAACATACTTACTTTCCTCATTCAAAAAACCAGCTTTTTATAAATAACCATAACGGAACATTTACTGAATGTGCAGCGAAGTGGGGGCTTGATGCGAGCGGTTATTCTACCCAGGCCGTATTTTTTGATTATGATAAAGACGGTGATTTAGATATGTTTCTGCTACAACATTCTGTCCATCAAACCGACAGTTATGGCGATACATCTTCAAGGAGCAGGTATAGCGCAATTAGCGGGGGCAAATTATTCAGAAATGATGGGGATCACTTTACTGATGTTACCAAGCAATCAGGTATAATTGCCAGCCCTCTCGGCTATGGGCTTGGAGTTGGAGTTGCTGATATCAATCAGGATGGGTGGGATGATATTTATGTCAGCAACGACTTTCATGAGAATGATTACTATTATGTGAACCAGGGCAATGGGACATTTAAGGAAATGAATAAGGAAGCTTTTGGGCATGAATCAAAATTTTCTATGGGAAATGATATAGCAGACATTAATAATGATGGCTGGCCTGATATCATTACTCTTGATATGCTTCCCGAAGATGAGGGGATATTAAAATCATCAGTAGGAGATGAGCCATTAGATCTTTACCTGCAGCGCAGGGCAATGGGCTATCATTATCAATATTCAAGAAACTGCCTTCAATTGAATATTGGAAAAGGAAAGCGTTTCAGTGATATAGCTCCTTTGAGCGGCGTGATGGCAACAGATTGGAGCTGGGCGGCGCTTATTGCAGATTTTGATCAGGACGGCTATGAGGATATTTTCATTTCGAACGGAATAAAAAGAAGGGAAAATGACCTTGATTACCTCAATTTTATTTCTAACGATGAGATACGAAAATCCAATATGTCTTCAAAAATGATGGACAAGGCGATGATAGAAAAGATGCCCGAAGGCAAATGGCATAATTACATTTTTAAAGGATCGGATAGCCTGATTTTTACTGATAAATCTAAAACCTGGGGATTTGGCCAAGCTACACTTTCGAATGGAGCTGCTTATGCTGATCTTGATAATGATGGAGACCTCGACCTTGTTACAAACGACATCAATGAACCTGCAGGGGTTTATAGAAACAATGCCGGCCAAATATTAAAGAACAATTACCTCAGGCTTAAATTTAAGGGGGATGACAAAAACACTTTTGGAATAGGTTCAAAAGTTTTTTTGTTCGCCGGGGGGAAGATTTTTTTTCAGGAATTGCAAACCACTCGTGGTTTTATGAGCAGCGTGGAGCCAGTATTAACTTTTGGATTAGGTAAAATTCAAAAAATTGATACTATGGTGGTGATTTGGCCGGACAACCACTACCAGGTGCTTTTTAACTTACCAGTAAACAAAAACATGGCTATTAAGCAAACGGACGGGAGAGGAAAACTTACCGACCATTTCAGTTTTATTAGCCATTTGCTCAAAACGGATTCTGCACGGCTATTTCAAAATATTACTCCCCAAACTAAAGTTGATTTTGCCCATCGCGAAAACATTTCTTTTATTGATTTTAATAAACAACCACTGATTCCGCATGAAGTGTCCACGATGGGGCCAAAGATAGCAATAGGGGATGTAAATGGAGATGGCCTACAAGACTTTTTCGTTTGTGGTACAAGAGATGCTCCAGGAAAATTATATATTCAAAAAAGCGATGGCACATTTCAACCGTCTGGTCAAAATGCATTTTCTAAAGATAGCGCTGCAGACCAGGTAGATGCTATCTTTTTTGATGCTGATAATGATGGCGACCTTGATTTATATATTGCCAGCGGCGGTAATGAATATGCCTCTAAAGCAACGGGGCTTAAAGATCATTTATACATTAACAATGGCAAAGGGGAGTTTTTCGAATCCTTACAATTGCCCGCTTTATATCAAAATAAATCTGTAGTGAGGGCTGCCGATTTTAACGGTGATGGTTATATGGATTTATTTGTTGGAGGGAGGGCAAATGCTGTATCGTATGGGGGCATTACTTTATCTTACCTATTACAAAATGATGGAAAGGGTGGTTTCAGGATTGTAACTGATAGTATTGCAAAAGGCTTAGGAAGTATAGGCATGGTAACAGATGCATGTTGGGCAGATCTAAATAAAGATGGCAAACCAGACCTTATAGTTGTGGGGGAATGGATGGCCCCATCAATATTTATGAACGAGGAGGGAAAGCTCGTTCTTTTAAAGAATGACCAGATTTCATCGCTTACCGGATGGTGGACCTGTATCAAAAATGTTGATATAAATGGAGATGGCTATGACGATTTATTATTAGGAAACTATGGGCTAAACTCTAAATTGAAGGCATCTGCTCAATATCCTTTAAAAATGTATTATGGAGATTTTGATCATAATGGTATAGCTGATCAAATCCTCGCAATTTCTAAGAATGGCAAATATTATCCTTTCCTGGGCAAGGAAGAATTAGAAAAACATCTCCCATATCTAAAGCGGGAATTTTTAAGCTATAGTAAAATGGCTGGTAAAACTGTTGAAGAAATTTTCGGGCCGCGGTTGAATAATTCCCCATTGTTTCAGGCATCCACTTTTCAGTCAATCGTATTGATTAATGACAGAAGAGGAGGTTTTTACGAAAAGCCCCTGCCAACATTTATGCAGATGGCCCCGATATTTTCATTCTTTGCTGACGATTTTAATCATGATGGAAAGACAGATATAATAGCAGGTGGAAACTTTTTTGGTGTTGCGCCTTATGAAGGCAGATACGACGCTATGCCCCCTACAATTGGCTATGGCAACGGAGAGGGGGATTTTCACTGTACATTGCCTTACCCTGATCAGCTATTGATTCAGGGAGAATTTCGGGATATAAAATGTATTAAAGTGAAAAATAAAAAAACATTGATTTTGGCAAGGAACAACGATAGCCTTATTTTTTTGAGTTATTAATAGAAACGTTCTGCAGTTAACTTTTAAAATAGTCGAATGCTTATTATATTATTGCGTATATTCAATCAAGCCCACATCGAGTTGCTCAAGCCCTGTTGTTGCCAATAATCCTTTGGCATAAATTGTAATTACGCCTCTCCCCGCAAGTATCAACCCGCCTTCCATAATAATGTTATAAGTTCCAGCTTGGGTTGCTACAAAATAATATGGGCCTGCATCAATTGTTGTAAATATTTGTGATTTTATAGATTCAGTATAATTTGAAACAGCGTATGACCGGTTTGTGAAAAGCTTATAACCGACATTGCCTGCGTTAGGGAATACCCAAATATCCATCGGAGGCGCATCAGGAGAAAGGTTGATAAATCTCAATTGAGCCTTTCCTGAATCGGGTCGGGCTATATTGTCCTTTAAAAGCAAATATTTTAACTGTCCGTGTGTGACAGTATCCGCAATAAAAATTGAATATCTTAAACCAGGCTCAAAATATTCATTAAAATGAATCTGGAAATTATTTCCTCCATTCTTTTTAAAACATAGTTCCCTATAACCTGATAGAATGTTCATATAAGGGGTCTTATCCGTGTGCCCTGGATTTTGTAAAGAAAAAAATTCAGTATTCCCAAAAAAAAGAGAACTAGGTAAAGCGACCAAACTATCATCAATGTAGAACTCAAAACTATCCGTTCTTACTGCAGCATTAGTAATGGATATCAGCGAGTATGAAGGCTGTGTGATTTTTGTTCCAGCATGTTGTTCTTTTTTGCAGGAAAGAATGAAGTAGCATAAGCTCACCATTAAGATGAAATACTTGTTGTTTTTCGTCTTATTTAAAATTTTACTAACAGGTTATAATCGAATAAGCATGTTTAAAGTTATCAAATTTTCAACTTAACAAGTGGCCTGATTTTGTAGAGGTATTTATACACTAAACATCCCTCTGTTTTTCAATAACAAACTCGATGATTTTTTCCAGCGGCACATCAATCCTGGAAACTGCATCAGTGATGTCATCGCGGCTTACCTGTGCTGCAAACGATGGCGTTTTTAACTTCTTCATCACGCTTTTTACATCCAGGCCTTCATAACGGGCAGGCCTTATTAAAGCGGCAGCATGTATAAAACCTGATAGCTCATCAAACACGTAGATCATCTTATCCATTTTTGATTGCGGCTCTACGCCAAAATGTTTTGGGCCATGCGAAGCAATGCATTGTATCACCTCTGGGTCAATATTTCGCTTTTCCAGTTCTTCTATTATTATCCTGCAATGTTCGCCCGGGTATTTTTCCCAGTCGGCATCGTGCAACAGTCCGGCCAGTTCCCATTTTAAGGCAGTATCGTCATCGGCATTTTCTTTTTCGATGGCCCATGCCTTCATTACTGCCGAAACCTGTTTCATGTGCAGTCTCAACCGCTCATTGGCCACCCAATCGTTCAGCAAGGCACTGGCTGCTTCAATGCTCATTAAATGGCCTGTGTTTTCAGGTTTGCCAAACCTGTTCCTTCCGAGGCGCAAAATCGTTCCAGGCATGATATTGCGTTTTTTCTGGCAATTTAAAATATTTTGAGATGGCTTGTCGATATGGTACTGACCCAGGCTGTATATTTTGCAACAGCAGCATGTAAGATTGCTGCAAAGGCCTGTGCCGGGCAAGCAAAATCTTTTCCTGGAAAGGGCCCATCCATTCTTTATGGATGCACAACTACATCAAATAGCAATATGGGCTGGCTGGCTTTCTCGATTTGGGTCAGCGCCGCATCATCTTCTTTTCAGCGCAAACAGGCAGCGCAAAGGTGCTGATGAGCAGCAACACCTCTAAGCATAGCGATAAAAATAAATTTCGTTTTTTATGCATTATTCTCAAAGCGGTCAAAATTTTTATTAATTATCAATTACTTATAAAGGCCCGATAAAAAATACCCGCCCTTTTCTTTGGATTGTAACAGGCAATCGGCCTACCTTCGCACTCCTTAAAAATTTTGCTGTTGGGATAGCAGCAGCTTCATTAAAAAACAAACAATGAGCAAACTACATTTCATTACCAAACATGCGAACGAGGCTACCGTTAAACGCGACTGGTATGTTGTGGACGGTACTAATCAAACCGTAGGCCGCATGTGCGCAAAGATCGCAGCCATGCTGCGTGGAAAAAACAAAGCCTATTATACCCCACATGTTGACTGTGGCGATTTCATCGTGGTGATCAACGCTGATAAAGTAATTTTTACAGGAAATAAGCCAGAAGACAAGATTTATATCAACTTCTCAGGTTATCCCGGAGGCAAAAAAGAAGAAGCTGCAAAAAATTTGCTGAAACGCCGTCCTGAGGCGGTTGTAGAAAGAGCTGTGAAAGGCATGTTGCCTAAGAATCGCCTCGGCCGAAAAATGTTCAGGAAACTTTTTGTATATGCTGGCGCAGCGCACCCGCATGGGGCTCAACAGCCTAAAGAATTAAAATTATCTAAATAATATTCAACCCAAATAAATGGAAAAACAGAAAAATGCCGTTGGCCGTCGCAAAGAAGCCGTAACCAGGGTTTTCCTGAGCAGGGGCGATGGGAAAATAACTGTTAACGATAAAGACTATAAACAATATTTCAGTCTTGCTTATTTGCAAAACCAGGTGGAGCTGCCTTTAAAAACAGTTGATGCTGCCGATAAATTTAATGTTAAGGTTAATGCTGCAGGAGGCGGTGTCAAAGGCCAGGCAGAAGCTGTAAAACTCGGTATTGCCCGTGCACTGCTCGAAGTGAATGCTGAATATCGGCCGGCGCTGAAAGCGGCAGGCTTGCTTCGCCGTGACCCAAGAGCTGTAGAACGTAAAAAACCGGGCCGCAAAAAAGCGAGAAGGAGCTACCAGTTCAGCAAACGTTAATGTGAGGTTGAAAGATAATGGTTCATGGCCCACACAAAAGGCCATAGTAACTGTGATCGGCCAACTGCCAAACAAATTCAAAACTTATCAAACTAAGAATAATGGAACAGAGTACTTCACTTCAGCAGCAACTTTTGGAAGCGGGTGTGCATTTCGGCCATCTGCGCAAAAAATGGAATCCTAAAATGTTGCCTTACATCTTTGCTGAAAAGAAAGGCATCCATATTATTGACCTGAACAAAACAACAGATTCGCTTCAGGAAGCCGCTGCCGCATTGAAGCAAATTGCAAAGAGCGGCAAGAAGATCATGTTTGTTGGCACAAAAAAACAAGCCAAAGAAATCGTAACGGAAAGCGCAAAGAAAGTGAACATGCCTTTTGTAACAGAGCGCTGGCTCGGCGGCATGCTCACCAATTTCAACACCGTTCGTAAAAGCGTGAAAAAAATGCAGAGCATTGAAAAGATGCTGAATGACGGAACGCTCGACAGCATTACTAAAAAAGAAAAGCTGACACTGGCTCGCGACAAAGAAAAAATGGAAAAAGTATTGGGGGGCATTGCACAGTTGGGGCGCGTTCCTGCCGCTTTGTTCATCGTTGATATCGGGCACGAACACATCGCTCTTGCTGAAGCAAAGCGCCTTGGCATCACTACCTTCGGCATGGTGGATACCAACTGCGATCCCAATAAAGTAGATTTTGCGATCCCGGCCAATGATGATGCCACTAAGTCGATAGCGATCATTACTAATTATATAGTAGCTGCTGTTGCTGAAGGGCTTGCTGAAAGGCAGGCTGCAAAAGAAGAAGAAGTGGAAGAGGTGTCAGCAGATGATAATGAAAAGAAGGCTGCACGCCTGCAGGCTGAAGCAGAATCAGAAGCGGCACGTGGGCGCGGCGAAAGGGGAAGAGGTGGTAACCAGCCCAAGCGCAGGATGCCAAATTCGCCTAAGCGCACGTCTGCAAGATAAATTAAATGAAGCCCTGCTTTATTGAAAGCATCATTTGGTTTTTCCTTTTTTTTAATTTTTAATTTCAACTTTTTTAGATATGGCAACAGCAACAATAACTGCTACAGAAATTAATAAGCTCCGCCAGATGACAGGCGCAGGTATGATGGATTGCCGAAAAGCATTGTTAGAAAGCGACGGAGATTTTGAAAAGGCAATTGACTACTTGCGCAAAAAAGGGCAAAAAGTAGCCGCGCTACGTAGTGACCGCGAAGCTAAAGAGGGGGTTGTGATTGCAAAAGCAACTGCAGATAATAAAACAGGGTTTATCATCACATTGGCATGTGAAACGGATTTCGTGGCAAAGAATGCAGAGTTCGTTGAATTTGCTCAATCTATTATGGATGCAGCCATTAAAAATAATGTAAATTCTTCAGAAGAATTACTGGCCATTCAGTTGGGCGGATCAACCATTGCTGATAAAATCAATGACCAGTTAGCAAAAATTGGCGAGAAGATACAGCTTTCACGGTTTGAAAAAATTTTTGCTGATGGGGTTGCTGCTTATATTCATGGCGCTTACAGAATGGGGGTCCTGGTGGGCTTAACAAAAAATACGCCTGCTGCTTTAGAAGCGGGCAAAGATGTTGCCATGCAGGTAGCTGCGATGAACCCAGTTGCAGTTTCTGCTGATGTGGTTCCCGCCCAAGTGGTAGAAAGGGAAAAAGCAATTGTTACCGACCAAATCAGGAACGACCCAAAAATGGCGGGCAAAACCGATGAAATGATTGATAAGATTGCAATCGGCAAGCTAAACGCTTATTTTAAAGAAAACACATTATTGGCCCAGTCTTTTGTTAAAGATTCTTCTAAAACAGTTGGCGATTATTTGAAAGGTATAGATGAAAACCTTAAAATAACAGAATTTAAACGGGTACAATTAGGATAACGCATGTAATGTAAAAGAGGGCTTGGCCCTCTTTTTTTATGCGCTTTTTGTGTGCAAGCAGCAAAGAGCTCAAGGGAGAACGAACGACTTGGTTTTTACTTTCTTATTTTGATTTGGAATTTTTGAAATCCCTTATTTGAGCCCCTTGCGTGGCATATCTCTAAAATCCTTTTCTTTGCAATCGAAATAGGCAGAAAGAGATTTTGAAATGCTGAACAGAATATCAAGAGCACAAAAGTGCTAAGCCAGCCCATACAGGTATCCACGGCAAGGATGCGGATCAGTATTGCTGGTTACCAGAATTAAAAATTACCCTTATAATCCATGCTACCAAAGTACAAACGCATTCTTTTAAAGCTCTCAGGTGAATCACTCATGGGTGACAAAAGTTTTGGTTTTGACAATGCTGTGATTGCCCAATATGCGAATGATATCAAAAGCATTGTTGATTTGGGCGTGCAAGTGGCGGTAGTGATTGGGGGAGGCAATATTTACCGTGGGATGAACGAGGCAGAAACGGGCATAGAACGGGCTCATGGCGATTACATGGGCATGCTGGCTACGGTAATTAATGGCATGGCGCTCCAAGCCGGGCTTGAAAAAATTGGCGTTTTTACAAGGTTGCAGAGCGCTATTAAAATGGAGCAGGTTGCAGAGCCATACATACGTCGCCGTGCCATCAGGCACGTTGAAAAGGGCAGGGTAGTGATTTTTGGGGCAGGCACTGGCAATCCTTATTTTACGACAGACACTGCAGGCTCATTACGGGCTATTGAAATAAATGCTGATGTGATCTTGAAAGGAACAAGGGTAGATGGCATTTATACCGCCGATCCCGAGAAGGATAAAACTGCAACAAAATTTGATGTCATTACTTTCCAGGAATGTATTTCAAAAAACCTGCGCGTGATGGACATGACCGCATTTACGCTTTGTATGGAAAACAAGCTCCCCATTATTGTTTTTGATATGAATAAAGCAGGGAACCTGAAACAAGTAGTAACGGGCGCAAAAGTCGGCACGCTTGTAAAAAGTTGATACTGCACTATATAGAAAATAATTCTTCGTACAGCTTGCATATCTGTGGAAAGCTGTCTATCTTACACACTTGAAAAACCACCCTTCGGTGGTTTTTTCATATCCATCCCCCATTCAGTAATCCCTTGAAAGCACCGGTAAGTTTTAATTCCAATGCAAATTAAACTTGGGAACAAAATTATTTCCGAACCAATATGAATACGCATCTTCTCATATTAGGATTTCAGCTTACGGTAGGAATACCTGAGATCGTAATACCCCTGATCGTAGCCTTAATATTAGGCTTTAGCATCTCTTTTTTTTGGCATTCCAAAAAAACCATTAAGATTGAGCAGCCCAGTGAACCGGAAGGCATCAGCGAAAATGATAACTGGAAGCTGAAGTATTACAATGACATGGACATGCAGGAAAGTGCCCAGCAGCAATTGCGGGAGCGCTTAGCTGAGACGAGAGAGAATGAACAAATACTTACTATTGAAGTGGAAGAGCTGCGCAAAGAAATTAATGAACTTGAAAACAAACTTGTTTCCATCCCCAAGCCGGCAGCTGTGCATCAAAGCCAGCAGGCAAGGCAAGGCTTCGAAGCATCAGATTATCTTGCCCAGTTGAAATCAGCCCAGGAGAACTTGCTGGAGCATAACAATACGGTAAACCGCCTCGTTGCCCAAATCGAGCTTTTAAAAGAAGCTGAAAACAAATATGATATCCTTGCAAGAGAAAAAGAAGCTTTGGTGAATCAATTAGCGGAAACCCACAGGCAGCTTAATGAAAAAGATAATGAGATTAACTCGATAAAGCAGCAACAGCGGCTGAGCGAAGAAATGAGCGAAAGGCTTAACAAAGCTTATTCGGAATTTGGGCTACTTCAGGATAAATTGCAAAAAATGCAATTGAATCTTGCACAGCCACAAAAGGGAAATGATTACGAACAGCTGCACGAATCCTATTTCAAGCTTACCAAAGATTTTGATGAAGCCAAACAGAAACAGATTGCCTTATGGGAAGAAAACCAGCGATTAAGCAGGATATTATCGGATACTGAAGACAAATTGCGCGAAGCGAATTTCCAGCGGGTGCAATTGCAGAAGAAAGTTATTTTTCTTGAAGAGCTGAATAATGATTTACAACAGGTGTCAGAGCACAATAAAAAACTGGAGAGCCAGATCAGGCGGATTGTAGAAATGGAAGCCATGCTTGCAAAAGCAGCCCAGGTTTCGAAAACAGATTTCAGGGGCGAAGAAGGAAAATAAAAATAAATAAAATTTTGCGCGGCCTTGCTAATGCAGGGCCGTTTCTTTTTTGATAATTTTACGCTCTAAATATATGCCATGAAGAATTTAGCGGGCATGCGCAAAGAATACAAATTGAGATCGCTTGATGAAAAAGAAGCCTGTGTGGACCCAATCGAGCAATTCAGCAAATGGTGGGACGAAGCCATGCAATCAGAAATAGAAGAGGTGAACGCCATGGCACTGGCAACTGCCTCAGTAGACGGGCTTCCTTCGGCAAGAATCGTTTTGCTGAAAGAGTATGACAAAAATGGATTTGTTTTTTTCACTAACTACGAAAGTTTTAAGGGCTTGCAGCTCCTGGAAAACCCGAGGGCCTGCCTGGTTTTTTTCTGGAAAGAACTGGAAAGACAGGTGCGCATAACAGGGATTGTTGAAAAAACAAGCAAAGAAGCAAGTGATGAATATTTCAATAGCAGGCCGGAAGGCAGCCGGATTGGGGCAATTGCTTCCCCTCAAAGCCATGTTATTAAAGGCAGGAAATGGCTTGAAGAAAATGAAAATAAGCTGCGCCTCCAGTATTCAGGTAAAGCAATAAAAAGACCTAACCATTGGGGAGGGTACTGTGTGAGGCCCGTAAGCATCGAGTTCTGGCAGGGAAGGCCCAACCGCCTGCATGACCGCATTTTATATACCTTACAAAATGATGCGCGTTGGAAAATTGAAAGACTTGCACCCTGAGGTGTTGAACGCGACTTTCATTTACACTTTGCGCTTGCTTCTTTTTCATCTGCCAGCTTACTTGCTTTCTTTCTTGCCTGCTGCTTTTTTCTTCACCTTAGCCGGTCTTGTTTTCCCGAATGAACCTTTAAATATTTTTCCTTTTTTTGTTTTTTTATCACCTCTGCCCATAGAGATTTTTTTTATTGGTCATGTAATATTATAAATCGAGTAACGACAAAAATAAAAAACCCCGGCAATGAGCCAGAGCCTTTTTAATGTGTTTGGTGCGGCATTATAATTTTGCAGACAATTCCTTACCTGCTTTGAACTTGGCTACCTTTTTAGCTTTGATTTTTATTACAGCGCCTGTTTGAGGGTTGCGGCCATTGCGGGCTTGCCTTTTTGATACGGAAAAAGTGCCGAAGCCTACTAAAGTAACTTTGCCGCCGCCTTTTAAAGTTTTGGTAACAGCTTCAACAAAAGAATCAAGCGCAGAGTTTGCTTGCGTTTTAGTGATGCCTGCATCTTCTGCGAGTTTTGTGATTAATTCAGCTTTGTTCATAGTGATTTTTTTTAGAATTTTAGCGACAGCAAATATAGAGGCTTTTTCATTCTAATAAAATCTTTTTTTGTGTTCTTCTTTTTTATAAAATCGCTGCAAGCCGCGTGGGGCGCGGGTTGCGGAAAATGATCATATCAAATTTGGTTACCCGGGAAATGGGCTATTGCCTGAAATACAGTACCATCAACAGTTTGATGGCTTTTATCAGAACCTGCGCATTTGCTTTTCTTTTAGGGCAGAAATGATGATATAGCGAACAATTTTTTTCCACAATTATAGCACGGTTTGCATTATTGTTCTGAAAGCAGTGAATTGGCTGCCCCATTTTGCAACGCTTTTCTCACGGAGCATTGGCGCAAATAAGGAGGTATACTGCTCATATCTTTCAATGGATGAGGTGAAATACTGGATCGCGAAAGTCGCGCCCTCCTCGTCATCATGCTCGAAAATGTGGTACATTTTATAATCATCGAACATCTTTGTAGCCATTGTCTCTGGAATGTGCTCATGCTTTTGCCAGGCTATCCACTCATCAACGATATTGTGACTAACTTTTATGGTAATGTTATAGACTATCATGATATAGATTCGAAACCAGGAAAAAGTAATTTTTCAATTTATGCTTTCAGTGCTTATTTCATACTTATTTTCAGATATACCGGGCAATGATCGCTGTGTTTTACATCAGGATAAATCTCTGCATCAACGATATTCCCCTTCAGGTTTTCAGTAACACTGATGTAATCGATCCTCCAGCCTTTGTTTTGAATACGTACCGAAGGGAAACGCTGGCTCCACCAACTGTAACGATTAGGTTCGTTATGTATTATCCGGAAGGCATCGATCCAGTTTGTCAAAAAAAACCTGTCCATCCATGCTCTTTCTTCAGGCAAGAATCCCGATGAGTGTTTATTCCCTTTCGGGTCGTGGATATCAATTTCTTTGTGGGCGATATTATAATCCCCGCACAAAATCATTTTTGGATATTTTTTCTTTTGAACATTCAGGTAATTCAAAAATTCATCGAGCCATGCATATTTGAATTGCTGTCTTTCTTCTCCTGATGTGCCCGAAGGAAAATAAGCATTTATCAACCGGGTATCGCCAAAACCCAATTGTATGACCCTGCCTTCGTCATCGCTCAGTTTGTTGCCTGTCCCGTATTCAACAGCATCAGGTTTTATTTTCGTGAAGACAGCAACGCCGCTATATCCCTTTTTTTGTGCGCTAAACCAATAATCATGAAAGCCAAGTGCTGTGAATTGCTTATGATCGACATTGTCCTTAGTTGCTTTTGTTTCCTGTATGCACACAATATCAGCAGGGTCTGTTTTTAGCCAATCAATAAAACCCTTCTTCATGGCAGCCCGTAGGCCATTAACATTATAACTGATGATGCGCAATGTTGACATGACAATGTTTGATTTAAATTAGCACTGCAATTTACCATTGTTGTAAATGAAAAACATTTTAATAAGCACATATTGCACGGATTAAATTTGTTTCAGGCAATATGTACAATGCCTGTTTAATGGTCATTATGAAAAATAAAGAAAGAATAATCAAAGCAAAAGAGCCGATTTATTTGGAAGGGCCAAAAAGCCGGGCCTATGAATTTGGCTTCACATGGCGGGTCTTTAAGGAATTTATCCATGGTTTTCGCAGCTTGCATTTCATCGGGCCCTGCATTGCTGTTTTTGGTTCTGCAAGGTTCAAAGAAGACAATGAATATTACCAGGCGGCGAGGGCCTTTGGCAAAAAGATCGCTGATATGGGTTTTACAACCATGACAGGAGGCGGCCCTGGCATTATGGAAGCGGCTAACCGAGGGGCTTTCGAGAATAACGGCAAATCTGTCGGCTGCAACATTCAATTGCCTTTTGAGCAAAAGCCAAACCCTTATGTGCAAACTTCCATCACCTTTGAACATTTCTTTATCCGCAAAACAATGATGATAAAATATTCCTATGCTTTTATCATTATGCCAGGCGGCTTCGGGACTATGGATGAATTTTACGAAACGCTCACATTGGTACAAACCAAAATGCTGGCAAGTTTCCCCATTGTGCTCTTTGGGAAAGAGTATTATAAAGACCTGTGGGAATATATGGAATACATGTCGCAGCATGGCACTGTTTCAAAGCCCGACCTGTCATTGGTGCTCCTGACTGACAGTGTTGAAGAAGCAATGAGCCATATCAAAATGTACATCACCACCCACTACGCCGTGATGCGCAGGAAGCCATTGTGGTGGTTGTTTGAAAGGAAAACTCCGGAGAGGTAAAGTTATTCTTTGCCGAAAGGATAAGTTACCCCTAAATTCAGGATCATTTCATAAGTGCCGAAGGCTTGTTTAACTGTTCCTTGATAACTTCTCAGCCCCCAATAGTTGGCATAATCGAGCTTGTTGCAATATTCGAGGAAAACATAATTAAAAAATGTTGCTCTTATAGTTCCTTCGAGGCCAACATTCATGCCCCCAACCTGGAAATGCTGTTTATTCTCTGGCTGGCCAAAAAATTTATTTTGTACATGCGGGATAACAGGCCCTATTCCTGTTTTTGTTAAACCATCTACCTGGAACTTGCCATCTCGAGTGGAAAACAAATGCCAGCGTTTCACCAGGTTAAAAAGCAAAAAGTTTGCCCCGTTGTTTAAGTAATAGTGTGCCGAGCTGTCATCTGGCCAATGGATGACTTTGTCAACGACCTGCCCGTTCATGGCGCCTTTTATGCGCACATCCTGCTCGGCTAAAATATATTTGGTATGATCAAAATTAATTTCAAAAGCCAGTCCTTTTTTTTCATTAAAAAAATACCCAAGCCTGTAATTGTATTGAGGTATGGACAACGCTTTTGTAAAAAACTGTGCATCCCATCCCGGGTGGTCATGTGCTTTAGCAGATACAAATGTGTAATTATTTCCTAATGATGGCTGGTCAACATGAAGGTTGCTGTGCGTGTACCACTCTTTATTATAGCCCCATGAGCCATATATTTCATGTTTTTTATGTTTTGGTTTTTGCCGCTCCTGGGCTTTTAGGCATGCAGGAGCAAGCACCATTGCCAACAAAACAAATGATAAAGTTTTTTTCATAACCTTTCTATAGCTCCGCACCGGTAATAACATGTATAGCTCATTGTAAAATTAAAATGTGCCAAATGTACAACAGAAAAATCAACCGGGCTTATGATGCGTATCATGCATCATAATCAAGGACCGGCCTCAGCCATCTTTCAATTTCAGCAACAGGCATATTTTTTCTTTTAGCATAATCTTCTACCTGGTCCTTTTCAATTTTGCCAATCCCAAAATATTTGCTTTCGGGATGGGAGAAATACCAGCCGCAAACTGATGAGGCCGGGTACATGGCAAGAGATTCGGTTAGTACGATACCTGTATTTTCTGTAGCATTAAGCAATGAAAAGAGCTTATATTTTTCTGTATGGTCTGGGCAGGCTGGATAACCAGGGGCAGGCCGGATGCCTGAATATCCTTCTTTGATCAGCTCTTCATTGGAAAGTTTTTCATTTTTTGCATAGCCCCAAAATTCTTTGCGCACCTTTTCGTGGAGCAATTCTGCAAATGCCTCTGTGAGCCTGTCGGCAAGCGCTTGCAGGATGATCTTATTGTAGTCATCATGGTTCTTTTGAAAATACTCAATATGTTTTTCAATGCCCTGAACAGTTACCGCAAAGGCGCCGATATGATCTTGAAATGGAACTGATGAGCCGGGAGATGATGGTTTAATAAAATCAGCTAATGACAAATTTGCCTGCCCTTCGGCTTTTTTAACCTGCTGTCTCAGGAATTCCAGGTTTATGTTTGCTCCCTCAGCATTAACTGTTATGGTGTCTTTGCCGTCTGACCCTGCTTCCCAAAACCCTACTACTCCTCTTGCGATAAGCCATTTCTTATTAATAATTTGTTGCAATAGCGCATGGGCGTCGTCAAAAAGTTTTTTTGCTTCTTTGCCAATTTTTTCATCGCTCAAAATTTGCGGAAATTTTCCGTGCATTTCCCATGCTATAAAGAAAGGTTGCCAGTCTATGTATTTTGCAATTTCCGAAAGACTGTAATCTTCAAAAACCTTTGTTCCGACAAATGCCGGTTTAACGGGAGCAAAATTATCCCAGTCGATTTTTGTTTTGCGCTGTTGCGCATCTGCGAAATTTAAAAATTGCTTAACCGTCTTCTTGGCTCCAAAATCTTTTTTCAACTTCGTGTATTCATGACCGATAGTTTCCAGGAAGCTGCTTTTTTGTTCTTTGTTCAGCAATGAACCGACAATGGTCACGCTTCTTGATGCATCAAGCACATGCACCACGCCCTGATCGTATTCAGGGGCTATCTTGACGGCAGTGTGCATACGGGAAGTGGTTGCGCCACCAATTAATAAAGGCAGTTCGAAACGTTGGCGCTTCATCTCTCTTGCCACATGCACCATTTCGTCAAGCGAGGGGGTGATCAGCCCGCTCACGCCGATTATATCAGCTTTCTCCTTTTTTGCTGTTTCGAGGATTTTATCTGCGGGCACCATAACGCCCAGATCGATAACATCGTAACCATTGCACCCAAGCACAACGCCAACAATATTTTTGCCAATGTCATGCACATCCCCTTTCACAGTAGCCAATAGGATCCTGGCAGCCCCGCCCTGAACAGCTTTAGGGTTTTTCTTTTTTTCTTCTTCAATGTAAGGAGTAAGGATAGCGACAGATTTTTTCATCACCCTGGCACTTTTCACTACCTGAGGCAAAAACATTTTTCCACTACCGAATAAATCGCCCACAACATTCATCCCATCCATTAATGGGCCTTCAATGACATCAAGCGGTTTAGGATATTTTCCCCTGGCTTCTTCCGTATCAACTTCAATATAATCGGTAATGCCATTAACCAATGCATGTTTCAGCCTTTCTTCAACAGGCGTATTCCTCCATGCTTCATCCTTAACTTCGGTTTTTCCTTTTGCTTTTATGGTTTCGGCAAATGCGAGCAATTGATCAGTCGCATCCGCATTGCGGTTCAGCACCACATCTTCGCATAATTTCCTGAGTTGAGGTTCAATTTCATCATAAACAACCAACTGGCCTGCATTCACAATGCCCATATCCATCCCGGCTTTGATGGCATAGTATAAGAATACGCTGTGCATGGCTTCTCTTACCGTTTCATTCCCTCGAAAGGAAAATGAAATATTGCTCACACCACCGCTCACTTTGGCAAGGGGCATTTTTTGTTTGATGATACGTGTAGCTTCTATAAAATCTACAGCATAATTATTATGATCCTCAATACCGGTGGCTATAGGAAAAATATTTGGGTCGAAAATAATGTCCTGGCCATCATAACCCGCTTCTTCGGTTAATATCTTATACGCTTTTTCACAAATGGAGACACGGCGTTCCAATGTATCTGCCTGGCCTATTTCATCAAAAGCCATTACCACTATGGCAGCTCCATAGCTTTTGCAAATAATTGCCTGTTCGATAAATTTTGCAGGGCCTTCCTTCATGGAGATGGAATTCACGATACACTTTCCCTGCACGCATTTCAATCCTGTTTCAATGATGGAGAACTTTGAAGAGTCGATCATGACCGGGATCTTCGCAATATCCGGTTCAGCCTGTAACAAGTTCAAAAATGTTTGCATGGCTTTTTCGCCATCAAGCAACGCGTCGTCCATATTCACATCGAGCACCTGGGCGCCGCTCTCTACCTGTTGGCGGGCTACACTTAGCGCTTCTTCATATTTATTCTCACGAACAAGCCTTGCAAATTTTTTTGAACCGGTCACGTTGGTTCGCTCGCCAATATTAATAAAATTGGTTTCAGGCCGGACAACCAGGGGCTCTAGCCCGCTTAAACGTAAATATGGCTTAATACCCATAATTTCTTAGTTTCTAATATTTGCTGACCATTGAATGTACATTTATAATATTGCTTCCAAAACCGGCATTTCCCTGGGTTTGATTTTTTTTACATGCTCTGCAATATGCCTGATGTGATCGGGAGTTGTGCCGCAACAGCCGCCCACAATATTTACAAAGCCTTGCCGGGCCCATTCTTCAATAAAATGAGCAGTCTCTTCCGGCTGCTCGTCATACTCACCCATGGCATTGGGCAGGCCCGCATTAGGATATGCAGAAACATAGCAGGCCGCTATGTAAGAAAGCTCTTCAATGTGAGGCCGCATTTGTTCAGCGCCTAGTGCACAGTTGAGCCCTATGCTCAATGGTTTTATGTGCATCATCGATGTGTAAAATGCTTCAAGTGTCTGCCCGCTTAATGTCCTGCCGCTTGCATCGGTAATTGTCCCGCTGATCATTACAGGCAGCGGGTTCTTTTTTGTTTCGCGAAAATATTTTTTTATCGCATAGATAGCTGCTTTGGCATTTAGCGTATCAAAAATTGTTTCGATCAGCAATATGTCAACGCCGCCATCAGTTAAGCCTTTAACCTGTTCATAATAAGCATCGGCAACCTCATCGAATGATACTGAGCGAAATCCCGGGTTGTTCACATCGGGGGATAATGATAACGTTTTGTTCATTGGCCCAATGGCGCCAGCTACAAACCTGGGCTTGCCTGGGTCTTGGGCAGTATATTGGCCTGCGGCTTTCCTCGCAAGCTTGGCTCCTTCCACGTTCATTTCGTAAACAAAAGGCTGTAAGTCGAAATCAGCCTGCGGGATCGAAGTTGCAGCGAATGTATTTGTCTCTATTATGTCTGCGCCTGCTTCAAGGTATTCTTTATGTATGTTTTCAATAATCAGTGGTTGGGTAAGGTTCATAATGTCGCTATTGTTTTTTACGTCAGTGTGCCAGTTTTTGAACCTTTCCCCGCGGTATGTTGCCTCTGTGGGCTTATGCTTCTGTATCATAGTGCCCATAGCGCCATCAATGACCAATATCCTTTCTTTAAGGCAATCCTGGATCGTTTTCATATTCCCTTTTTTTTCGATGACATAGAATTGATACTGTACCAGTGAAGGCACAACGGTGAACAATCACGTTGATAACGCCGGCCTCACAAAATTTTCTGACTATTAACGAAAAACTTGCAGTGAAGGTTTTCTGAAGTATTATCGTTTATTAGTTCAGTTTTTAACTTCAAACAGGCTGAACAATAAACAAATCTGCCTGCTATGGTAGCAAAGTTAATAGATTTTCTGAAGAATAAAAGGGGTTCAGTGATGGGGGGTGTATTTCAAATTTTCGCTAAAGTGAAAATGCTTAACTTGGGTAAACAAAACCCATAACTATGACAAAAGCAGAATATCTTGAAATTGCCGCTAAACGCTATGATGAACTACAGGCATTAAACAAGTTGGATAATTTTTATGATTACGAAAAGCAGTTTGTGTCCATTCTGCACAATTTAGGACGGGAGGTGTTAGAAAAGAATTTAGGTACGCTATCCAAAGACAAGCGTAAAAAAAAACCTCACGACGCTGGGTCATGTAACCATCAATAATTCGCATCCATTCAGCAAAGGCAACAATGGTTTTCAAATAAGCCCCCGGCTACAAGAGCTAATGGTCTATGCGGGTCAGATGGACAGTTACGAAAACTGCAATGAAGTGATACAAGAATTTATCAGCGTGAAAGTAAGCAGCGCACAAGTGTATCGGGTAGCAGATTTTTATGGAAGCCGCCTCAATGGCACCTTGAACAAAGAAAGAATTCTTGAACCCGTAAATAACAAAGAAGTGCTGTATGCACAAGCCGATGGCAGCATGATACAAACCCGTGAAAATGGATGGAGCGAAGTAAAACTAGGGCGGATTTTTAAAAGCAGTGATTGCATGCATGTAGAGGGAAAGCCAGGCTGGATAAGTCATTCACAATATTTGGCTTACCTGGGCGGTCACAAAGAATTTTGCCATCAGATGGATAGTTTGTTGGATGATTTTGGCCCGTTGAAACAACGGTTGATATTTATAACCGATGGTGCCACCTGGTTAAAAAATTGGATAGAAGATTCTTTTCCTGATGCGGTTTCCATTCTTGATTTTTATCATGCTACCGAACATTTACATGGTTTTTCCTCGCAGTTCTTTAAAGATAAAGAAGCAGAGCTCAAATGGGCAAAGCAACAAAGAGAATTGCTACTTGACAGCCGGGTAAAAGAAGTGATTGCAAATATTAGCCAGCTGGCAGGCGATAAAAATAAAGAAGCTTTAAGATTGATTGCCTATTACGAAAGCAACTTACAAAGGATGGATTATAAAAAATATCAGCAGATAGGCTGTGGGCTCATAGGATCCGGAGCTATTGAATCAGCTCACCGCACGGTAGTGCAGAAGCGAATGAAACAATCAGGGCAACGATGGAGTTTAACTGGTGCAAACAATATGCTTAACCTCAGAGCGGTAAAAAAAAATCAACAATGGGAAAAGATAATCGCCCTTACTAAACAAGATTATAAAGCTGCCGCTTAACGAAAATTTGAAATACACCCGTGATGGGCGCCAAAGACAGCAGCAGCTATTTTTAAAAATATTGATTAAACGTTTGTTTAATTCAAACGTTTGTTTAAATTTGTGCCCTCAAACCAAAAAAATGGCAGCAGATAAACGTGAACATATTCTTGAGGTAGCTGAGAAGCTGTTTGGGGATAAAGGTTTTGAAGGCGCTTCTGTTAGGGACATTGCCCAGCACGCGAAAGTGAACCTCGCAATGATTTCTTACTATTTCGGATCGAAAGAAAAATTACTGGAAGCATTGCTGGAGCGCAGGGCCAACTACACCATACTCGAGGCTTTGAATAAAGATGAATCGATTTCACCATGGGAAAAAATTGATAAAGTCGTTGATTTTTATGTGGATAAGATCATGAGCAACCTATGTATCCATAACATTATGCAGCAGGCAAACCGAAGTTCTTCTGAAGAAATTAAAAAGCTTACCACAAAAATCAAGCTCCGGAATTTTGAACAGATTAAAAAGATAGTAACCGATGGCCAGAAGAAAAAAGTTTTCAGGAAGGTAGATATAGAACTGAGCGTTGGTACAGTGATGGGAACAATTTCCCAGGTCACACTGGCTCGCCATTTCTATAATTCGCTTTTTAATATTGAAGAAGGTAACGATGATGCGTATCGAAAAAAAATGGCTCCCAGGCTAAAATCTCATTTAAAACAACTATTGCATGCTCACCTGGACATAAAAAATGAAGAATAAAAAATTAACCAACACATGAACAAGCAAGTATGGATTTTCCTTTTTTTAATGATCAGCGCAGTTGCTCTCCGGGCGCAAACCAAAAAGCTAAGCTTTGAAGAAGCTGTGCAGCTCGGGGTGCAGAACAGCAAGCAGCTAAAATTATCGCAAAACAAAATTGACCTGGCAATCTCGCAATTCGAACAGGCAAAAGATGCTGCACTTCCATCGGCAAAAGTAAGCGCAGGGTATAGCCATGCGCTGATGCTGGCAAGGACTTTAAGTTTTCCCGGAGACAGCGGAAGGAGCACTAAAATCAAGTTGCCTTTTGACAATACTTTGTACCAGGCAACATTGAGTATTAATGAACCGATTTTTGCAGGCCATCAGTTCAGATATGCGCAGCAGTCAGCCGATCTGCTGATTAAGGCCAGCAAACTGGATGCCGACCTGGATAAAGATGAAATAGTGTACAACATCATCAATGCCTATTTGAATTATTATAAAATAATAAAGAACCAGGCCATCATTCAGCAGAATTTAAGCGATATACAAAATAAGCTGGATGAGATCATGAAATACGAAAAGCAGGGATTAGCTACGAAAAACGATGTGCTGCGCTATCAGTTGCAAAAATCGAACACTGAGCTTACTATGGCCGAACTGGAAAACAATCGGGCAATTGCCAATTATAACATGAACATTATGCTTGGCCTGCCTGATTCTACCGAGCTGGATATACAGGAGGTATCGTACAAACTGGATGTTGACAGCAGTTTCAGCCAATATCTTCAAATTGCATTGAAAGACAGAAAGGAGTTTGGCTCGCTTGACTACCAGTCTCAGATCGCTGACATCAATATTAAAAAAATTCATAGCCAGCAATTGCCAACCGTTGGTGTAGGAGGCAATTTGTATTATTTCAATTTGTCGAAAGCTTTCATACCAGGCAACGGCTCATTTCTTGCCCCATTTATTTTAGGCATTAATGCAAGCTGGGATATTGGCTCTTTGTATAAAACAAAAAATAAAATAAGTGAAGCAAGAATTGAAAGGCGGCAGATAGATATTAATAAAGATGCCGAGGTTGACAGGGTAAAGACAGAGGTTCACCAAAGTTATATGCAGTTCCATTTAGCGCTTAACAAAATAAAAGTCCTTCAAGAAGCGATTGCCCAGGCAACAGAAAACGAGCGGGTCATGGAATCGAAATTTCACAATAATCTTGCTACCACAACAGACCGGATTGATGCGCAGACCCTGTTATACCAGGCCAGGATTAGTCTTGAGATCGCAAAAAACGATGCTACTATTGCATATTACAGTCTTTTGAAATCTACCGGTCATATACAACCGTAAATATTAACCAAACTAATTTTTAAAGAACTAAAGAATCATTTTATGAACGAGACAAAACCCAAAAAAGGCAAAAAGGTAATCTTCCCGATAATACTGGGGCTGGTGCTGGTTGGCGCACTGATATTCACTGTAAAAGAATATATCTATTATCAAAGCCACGAGGTTACAGATGATGCACAAATCGACGCTGATATTAGCTCCGTAGTGGCGCGTGTTGGGGGATATGTAAAGGAAATCCGTTTCCAGGACAACCAATATGTAAAAGCCGGAGACACGCTTGTTGTGCTTGATGACAGAGACTTTAAAATAAGGCAGCAACAGGCAGAAGCTGCATTGGCTTCTGCAAAGCATTCTGTTGACGTTTCTCAAGCTAATGTAACCGAGGCAAAGACGGCGATGGCCACTGCTCATGCGAATATCGAAGCGGCAAAAGTACAGGTCTGGAAAACTGCACAGGATTTTGAGCGTTTCCAAAACCTGTACAATGATCGCGCCATCACTAAAGCACAATATGATGATGCAAAAGCTGCGATGGAAGCAGCGGAAGCACAGTTGGCCGTTGCTCAAAGCCAGGTGCCTGTCCAGGCAAAAAAAGTTAGCGCCAATCAAACCCAGGTCAGCGCAACAGCATCGAATATTGCATCAAGGCAGGCTGATATTGATTACGCCAGGCTTCAGTTATCCTACACCGTTATTGTTGCTCCTGCAAGCGGTATTGTTTCTAAAAGGAGCATCCAGGTTGGCCAACTCGTACAGGCAGGCCAAACGCTTTTTGCCGTGGTGCATGAAAATGATATTTATGTTACCGCCAATTTCAAGGAAACACAAATGGACCATTTGGAAGTGGGAGAAAAAGTGGATTTAAAAGTAGATGCGTTTCCAGAGCATGCCATAGAGGGAACTGTGCAATCGTTTTCCGGGGCAACTGGCGCTAAGTTCTCATTGCTGCCGCCTGATAATGCAACCGGCAACTTTGTGAAAGTTGTACAGCGCATACCTGTGAAAATTGCGCTTCATGCCGATTCAACACTTGTTGATAAGCTGAGGCCCGGGATGAGCGTCAAAGTGGTAGTGCACACGAAATAGCAGATGGTTTGAAGATTTTTGATTTTATGGCGTGCCTGGCGATGGACTGACAAGGAAGAATCAAAGAACTTATGACTTTGATGCCTGCATTGTCTATTCTATATCGAATATTATTGCACAGCACTGCTGGTGTTTTAGCCACAGACTGGCAGGCGTCACAGGAATTGAATTAAGACAAATGAAGCATATAATTAAAATTAAGATTGGTGACCTTGAGCAACTTGTTGCTTGAGGTCACAAGCCCCAAAATTTAAAAATATTATGGCAGAACATGGCTTAAGAAAATGGATCATTACCATAACAGTGATAACTGCCTCGCTGCTGGAGCTGATTGACACTACTATTGTGAATGTGGCGCTGCCCGACATCATGGGCAACCTTGGGGCAACACTTGAAGATGCAGGCTGGATCGTTACGGGTTATGCTGTAGCCAATGTGATCATCCTTCCCATGTCGGGCTGGCTTGGTGACCGCTTTGGTAGAAAAAATTATTTTATTACATCTATCCTGATGTTCACATTGGCTTCATTTCTTTGCGGCAATGCGCATAGCCTGACCGAGCTTATCATTTTCCGCATTATACAAGGGTTGGCAGGGGGCGGCCTGCTTTCAACTGCGCAGGCCATATTGATGGAAACATGGCCACGCGAAGAAATTGGCATGGCAACCGCTTTATTTGGGTTGGGAGCCGTTGTTGGCCCAACCGTTGGCCCGACGATTGGCGGGTTTATTACCGATCATTTCAACTGGCCTTATATATTTTACGTAAACATCCCGATTGGTGCAATTGCAGCATTCCTTGTTTCAACATTTGTGAAAGAGTCGCCACGTTACGCGAAAGGGAAACCAATTGACTGGTGGGGGATTTTATTGCTCACTGTTTGCGTTGGCAGTTTGCAGGTAGTGCTTGAAAAAGGCGAGTCTGAAGACTGGTTTGCAAAAACATATATTGCTGTGCTTTCGCTTGCTGCCATTGTTGGAGCCATAGCATTCGTATGGCGCGAGCTGAGCACCGATCATCCCGTTGTCAACTTCCGTATTGTTCGAACCAGAAGCTTCGCCATCGGCATTGTAACTACATTCACGCTTGGTTTTGCATTGTATGGCTCAGTGTTTATTTTCCCTGTTTTTTGTCAAAGCCTTTTAGGTTTCACTGCAGAACAGACCGGGCTTATATTATTCCCCGGTGGCCTGGCTACGATCATCATGATGCCGTTCATTGGCACGATGCTTAAGCGGGGAGTCCCTGCACAGCTTATGGCAACAGCAGGTTTTGCATTATTTTTTGTTTTTACCTGGATGTTATCTAATTCTACTTTGTTGTCTGGCACAGGAGATTTTTTCTGGCCGCTTATTATTCGCGGCATCGGGATGAGCTTATTGTTTGTTCCGCTCACTACCCTCGCTTTACAGGATTTGAATGGCCCTGATATCGGACAGGGGACAGGTTTGAATAACATGATGAGGCAACTCGGCGGGTCGTTCGGCATCGCCATACTGACCACTATGATCCATATTAAAACAGGAGTAGTGCGCAATGCGCTAATCGGTAATATCAGCATGTATAACCCGGCTTATCAACAGGATAACCAGGGGATGGTGCAGAATTTTTTATCAAAAGGCTACAGCCTGCTTGATGCTCAACACATGGCCCACCAGGCCATGGAGGGCAAAGTGATCAAACAAACCATGTTGCTTACTTACGATAATATGTATTTGATCATCGGCGTGTTCGTGCTATGCTGCATACCGATAATATACCTGCAGAAGTTTAAGAAAGGAACAGCCTTAGCAACAGGTGCGCATTAACATCCATGATGCCAGGCATAATAGCCAAAACAAAATTCAATCAGCAATACATGAAAACACAAAGCCCCGGAAATTATCCGGGGCTTCCAATTTTTTTGTACTAACCAAACCGCACTTCTAAGGGCCATCAATAGGTACAAATTTTAATCGTTTCGTAGGATGTTTGGATACAGATGTTGGATTTTAAATTTTGTAAGCTTTGGTTGATAACAGATTCATGTTTTTGGTTTTTTCGAATAATTGGATTTGGTTTTTCGCGGATAATTGGTTTTGGCTTTCTTTGGATTTTGGACCTGGTTTTAGGATTTCATGGATTTCCTGAACCTGTTGTATCAATCAATCTTAACAACACAAACATATAAACAATGCAAGCGCTGCGCAATAGAATATTTGCTGGATTTGAAGCTTTCATTATTTACTCCTATTTTAGTATAATTACGAGGCCTTTCAAAGTATTATTGCTAAATCGGTTTTATCTAAACATTCAATTTTATGATATTCAAGGGCAAATCAGTTCTTATCACCGGGGGCAGCCGCGGCATTGGCAAAGCAATAGCAGTAAGGCTTGCAAAAGAAGGCGCAAACGTGGCTATTGCCAGCAAAACGGTTGAAGCCAATGCAAAAATAGAGGGCACCATTTATACTGCTGCTGAAGAAATATCTGCTGCCGGGGCGGCAAAGGTGTTGCCATTGCAGTGCGATATCAGGTTCGGAGACCAGATTGATCATGTTGCAGAAGCTACAGCGAAAGAATTTGGTGGCATTGACATCTTGGTCAATAATGCAAGCGCCATAAATTTATCAGGCACAGCGCAAATGGAGCCCAAGCGCTTTGACCTGATGCATGACATCAATATCCGTGGCACTTTTTTCATGAGCAGGGCTTGCATCCCCTATTTGAAGAAGTCAACAAATGCGCATATACTCAACCTTTCGCCACCCATCAGCCTTGATAAAAAATGGTTCGCTAATCACCTTGCTTATACAATGAGCAAATTTGGGATGAGCATGATTGTTCTCGGCTTATCAGAAGAGATGAAACAATTCCATATTGCGGCAAATGCATTGTGGCCAAAGACAACCATTGCTACTGCTGCGGTAAAAAATTTGTTGGGCGGTGATTTTCTGATGCAGCGGAGCCGCACACCTGAAATTGTAGCGGATGCAGCATATTATATTTTACAAAAGCCATCAGACAAGTGCACCGGCAATTTTTTTATTGATGAAGAAGTTTTGAAAAGCGAAGGGGTTTCGGATTTCAGCAAATATGCTGTTAACCCCGAGCAAAAATTGATGACCGATTTATTTTTGTAAGAAATCTTTATTCCATCCCTTTTTCAGGCCGCATTTGTGGGAAGAACAAAACATCTTGTATAGAAGCCTGGTTGGTGAGCAGCATACAAAGCCTGTCAATGCCAATGCCAATCCCTGAAGTCGGCGGCATCGCATATTCAAGCGCACGCAGGAAGTCATAATCGATGTACATGGCTTCGTCATCCCCACGCTTCATCAATTCTGCCTGTTCCTCAAAACGGGCACGCTGGTCAATCGGGTCGTTCAGCTCGCTATACGCATTTGCCAGTTCTTTGCCATTGACCATCAGCTCAAAACGCTCTACCAGCCCGGGTTTGCTACGGTGCTTTTTGGTGAGCGGGCTCATCTCTACAGGGTAATCAGTAATAAATGTGGGCTGTATAAAATCCGGCTCGCATTTATTACCAAAAATTTCATCGATCAGTTTTGCTTTGCCCATCGTATGATCAACATGGATCTCAAGTTTTCTGCAAACATCTTTCAATTGCTCTTCATCCATGTTGCTAACGTTAATGCCTATCTTTTCTTCGATTGCATCCAGGATCCCAATTCTTTTATAAGGAGCTTTTAAATCGATTTCTTTATCTCCAACTATAACTTTTGTTGAGCCGTTCAGCACAATGGCTAACTTCTCCAGCAACTGTTCTGTTATCTCCATCATCCAGAAATAATCTTTGTAAGCCGCATACCATTCAAGAATGGTGAACTCGGGGTTGTGCGTCCTGTCCATTCCTTCATTGCGGAAATTGCGGCTGAACTCATACACCCAGTCAAACCCGCCAACGATTAATCTTTTTAGGTATAGCTCGTTTGCGATGCGCAGATAAAAAGGGACATCAAGCGCATTGTGATGAGTTATGAATGGTCTTGCCGCTGCTCCGCCGGGAATGCTTTGGAGCACCGGCGTATCTACTTCCAATGCTCCTCTTTCATTCAGGAACTCGCGAATGGCATTCACCATTTTTGTTCGCTTGATGAAAATATTTTTCACCTGGGGGTTCACGATTAGGTCGGCATAGCGCTGCCTGTACCTGAATTCGGGATCGGTGACTGCATCAAAAGTTTCGCCTTCTTTTTCTTTTACTATTGGCAACGGGCGAAGTGATTTTGCGAGCAGCGTTAACTCGCCGACGTGAACAGAAGTTTCTCCTGTTTTTGTAGTGAACACATAACCTTTTACGCCGATAAAATCACCAATGTCGAGCAAATGCTTCCACACTTTATCATAAAGCATTTTGTCTTCGCCTTTGCAAATTTCATCGCGTTTTATATAAAGCTGTATTTTCCCGGAGCTGTCCTGTATCACTGCAAAGGAAGCCTTGCCCATGTCACGTATGCTCATGATACGGCCGGCAAGGCAAACATCAGCAAAATCATTCTTGTTTTCTTCGCCTTTATAATTTGATTTGATAAAAGCTGCTGTACTGTTTACCGGGTACAATGCTGCGGGATAGGCATCGATGCCGAGCTTCTGCAGCTCCGCTAATTTGTCCCGGCGGATGATTTCCTGTTCAGATAAATGTTGGTTGCTCATATTCTGTCCTCAAAAAAATTTGTGCAAAGGTAATGCCTGAATAGGGATTTGAAAGGCATAAGCCCGTTTTTGACTTGAGTTTTCAACATAACTTTCTGATCTTGTTTATATACCTATCCTTCCCTGTTAATCTTTCTCCCAAGTATTGAGAAATCATCTTCCTCTCTAACAATAGTATTTTTCAGAATGCCCAGGCCATCAATTTCAAGCTCGATTTCATCGCCTTCTTTCAGCCATTGCTCTTCATAATCCGCGTCATTCAATTTGGCAGTCCCGTTCAGCTCCAGGAAACAGCCGGTGCCCACCGTGCCGCTCCCGATAATATCGCCTGGATACAGGTCGGCCCCATAGGAAGCGCGTTCAATAATTTCAGCAAAGGTCCAATCCATGTCTTTCAAATTACCATCGCTCACCTGTTTTCCGTTAACGCGGCACTGCATGCGCAGGCTCCAGTTCTTGCCGATATGGCCATCTTTGCAGGGCATTTCGAATGGTTGCAATTCATCGAGCGTGACCAGGCATGGGCCGGTTGCTGTGGCAAAATCTTTTCCTTTAGCCGGGCCGAGGTTAAGCAGCATTTCTTCCATCTGCAGCCTCCTTGCGCTGAAATCATTCAGGATCATAAGCCCGGCGATATGCCCATCCGCATCTTCTGCCCGGATGTTCCTGCCATGTTTGCTGATCACGATGGCGGCTTCCAATTCAAAGTCTAACTTTTCAAAATGGTCCGGCATGCATTTAATTGCTCCCTGCCCGGTAATGCTATGATGGTTGGTAAAATAAAATACAGGATATTGATCAAACTCAGGGATCATCTTTGCCCCACGGTTACGCCTTGCCGTTGCAACATGCTGATGAAAAGCATAACCATCGCGACAGGAAGAGGGGAAGGGAACAGGGGCGATGATGTCAACAGATGCCATTGGGATCCCTTTTTCCCGGGAGATATTCCCTTGTTCAATGGCTATTTGTGCAGCCTGGGCCATTGGCAAAAAATCTTCCCAATAATTCAAAAACAAATTAATGCTATTAGGAAGGTCTGGATGGATGAGCTCAGTATCATATAACAAACCATCAACTAATATGGCAAGCTGGTCATGCCCTTCATTCAGGTAAGAAACTAGTTTCATAATTTTTTTTATGGCGATAAAAGTAATTAATAAATTGGAAGCATGATTTTCATCAGTTCAGTTAGTATTGGCATTGCATATTTGGAAAATTGGCATGCAGTAAATAACTTAGTTTTTCATATTTTTGCAGATTATACACGGACATGAAATTTGACAAAATCCATAATAAAGGACAGGCAAAATTATTTCAGAACAGTTATCTGGAAATGCTTACCAAGACACACCCCCTGGTGATCTGGGGTGTTTATATGCCTGTTATTATATATTGTTTATATTATAGCGCTTCAGCGCTTCAATTCGGTATTCCAAGAATTGTGCTGACATTTTTAGCTGGCGGTTTATTCTGGACTTTTTTTGAATATATAATGCACCGTTTCATTTTTCATTTGGTTGCCGAAAGTGAAAAGGCAAGACGGATTGTGTATGTAATGCATGGCAACCATCATGAATATCCACGCGACCGGGAGCGTCTTTTTATGCCGCCTGTGCCCAGTATTATTTTTGCTTCCATTGTTTTTATGCTCATGTATGGTATTATGCGTCATAATGCCTTCATGTTTTTTCCGGGGTTTGTGCTCGGATACCTTTTATATGGCAGCATGCATTATGCCATTCATGCATGGAACCCTCCTTTTAAATGGTTAAAGCCTTTATGGCGCAACCACCACCTTCACCATTATAAAAACGAAAACCAGGGTTTTGGTGTAAGCACCACCATTTGGGACCGTGTTTTTGGAACTATGTTCGACCTGAAAAAAGAAAAAGAAGACAAACAAAAAGTGCAGGAACTGATGTTCAGGAAAAGAAAAGAGGAACTTGTTGAAGATTGATTTTCATTTCAGGCTACCATTTTTCTTCATTGGTATGATCACTGGTTTTTGAAAATTTCGCCCTGGTTATTATTTTTTGGAGCTGTCGTTCAATTATTAGTTCAGCAATCAGTGCACCGGCATCTTCGTTTTTATGTTCCTTCAAAAGCGCCTTCAATTTACGCTCATTTATATCAATCCTATATAATAATGAAACCAGCTTTTCAAAATCAGAGTTTATTAAATCATTAATGTGTTGCGCCAATTTCCTTTTTAGTTCAGCCAGCGGAATTTTTTCCGTTGCTTCAATCAGCAATTCCTTTTTTAGTTCAGCTACCAATAATTGCTCATCATTCATGTAATGTACTTTCAGGCCTGATCAATTTTTTCTTCTAATAATGTTCAACTGCGCCCAATCCGAACAATGCGAAATCATATTTTACCGGGTCGTCTCTGTCGAATGTACGAAGATGTGCAGTAAGCTGCAAGGCCGACGGCCAGTTCGCCTGCTCACGCTCTAATAGCCCAAAGCGCCTGGCAACCCTTGCCACATGCAGGTCAACCGGGCAAACGAGTTGAGAAGGCGAAATATTTTTCCAGATACCAAAATCCACGCCTTTGCTATCTTTTCTTACCATCCACCTTAAAAACATGTTTAGCCGTTTGCAGGAAGATTTTTTTTCAGGGGAAGCTATATGTTTTTTTGTTCTCGCCGGGGCCTCATCCAGCGAAAAAAAATAATGATAAAAGCCATTTAAGCCATTCTCTGTTGTTTCATTTTTTTTATCCATCCATTTAGTAAAGGCCATTTCCAGGGAATCGTATTTTGAATAATGGCTCCTGAAGAATTCAACAAAATATAAAAGATCGGTTGTATTGAAAGTACGATGCCTGAAACCGGATAATTTTTTTAGATCTTTCTCCTGGCAATGTATGCAAAAATCATGTGGCGCATTATCCATCAAAGCCATCAGTTCTTTTGCTTTTTTAATAATAGCAGCACGTTTTCCCCAGGCAAAGATGGAAGCAAAAAAGGCAGCTATTTCTATGTCTTGTTTTTTGCTGAAATAATGTGGGACAGAAACGGGGTCTTCATGAATAAAAAAAAGCTGATTGTATTCGTCAACCTTTTTATCAAGAAATTCTTTTAACTTTTTTGGAGCCATTATCAGCTTGCGATTTTTAACCGATAGCTTGTTCGAGGTCTTCTGTCAGATCATCTGCATCTTCAATGCCTATGCTTAACCTTATCAGGGAATCGCTTAGCCCGTTTTTTATCCTTTCTTCCCTGGGTATTGATGCATGTGTCATGGTTGCAGGGTGGTTGATCAGGGATTCAACACCGCCAAGGCTCTCAGCCAGCGAAAACAGTTTGGTCGACGATAAAACCCTTTTTGCTTCGTCAACGCTTTGGTTCTTCAGTTCAAAACTCATCATGCCCCCAAAACCGCGCATTTGCTTTTTTGCAACATCATACCCGGGATGATCGGCAAAACCGCACCAATATACTTTGGCCACTTTGCGATGGTTGCGCAAAAATGCAGCAATCTTTTCCCCGTTTTCACAATGCCTTTCCATGCGCACATGCAAAGTCTTCAGGCCTCTTAAAATCAAAAAGCAATCTTGCGGGCCAGGCACTGCGCCACAGCTTTTTTGAATAAAATATAATTTTTCTCTGAGCTCTGCATTATTCATTGCCAAACATCCGTGAATGGCATCGCTGTGGCCGCCAAGATATTTTGTAGCAGAATGAAGAACGATATCAGCGCCTAAGTTCAAGGGATTCTGCAAATAGGGAGATGCAAAGGTATTGTCGACGCATGTTAGTATATTTTTTTGTTTTGCATAGGAAGATATCGATTCGATGTCAACAATGTTCATTAAAGGGTTAGTAGGCGTTTCCATCCAAATCAATTTTGTTTTATTGCTGACGGAAGTTTTGATGCTTTCTGCATCTTTCATGTTCACAAAATGAAACCTGATCCCGAATTTTTCAAACACTTTTGTGAATAATCGGTAAGTGCCGCCGTACAAGTCATTCCCTGCAATAACTTCATCGCCCGGTTGCAACAATTTGATCACGGCATCGCTTGCTGCTACCCCGCTGCTGAAACATAATGCATATTTTCCGTTTTCAATTATCGCGAGGGCGTTTTCAAGCGCTTTTCTTGTTGGGTTTTGCGAACGGGCATATTCATAACCTTTGTTTTTGCCCGGGGCTTCCTGCACGTAAGTGGAGGTTTGATATATGGGGACCATAATGGCTCCAGTAGAGGGGTCGGGCTCCATTCCTGCATGGATCAGCTTTGTAGCAAATTTCATCTTTTAAGTTTTATAGTTTGCAAAGTTGCGGAATTATTCAGCGCAGCCCAAACATGAATTTTAGTGTTGCGACACATGAAAAAATCGCAAACATAAAAAGAAGCGCTGCTAATTGACAGCTATTCTTGATTTGTTAATCCCGCCATTCCAGTTTAACAAAAACTTAACCGCATAAAAAAAATACCATGCAACAAAATGAAAACGAAGAACAGGAGCAGGTTTAAGGTAAAATAGCAGAATGCTTTTACATGTTTTTTTGTAGCAGAACTTTTAAAGTACAGCTTTTTTTAACCGGCGATAAAGATGTTCTTGACTTCAGGGTTAAGTGATATTACATTCACATTGTCAATTTTGAATTAATCACAAATAAAATAATCAGCTATGAAAAAGACTTTTTCAACTGCAGTTTGTTTTGCAGCGCTTTTGTCTTTAAGCGCATTTTCCGTAAAAGCAGATGTGAACAAAAAAGTATTAAAATCTTTTCATTCGGTTTTTTCAAGGGCTACAAATGTCCAATGGGAAGAATATAAAGACCACTATTTTGTGAGCTTTAAACAGAATGACATGCTGGTAAAAGCGAATTATGACATGAACGGGAACATGGTTAATTCGATACGTTACTACAAAGCCCAATATTTGCCCTTGAATATTCTATACGCAATTAAAGAAAATTACCCTTCCAAAACAATAAATATAGTTACTGAAGTGAATGATGATAATGGGACCAATTACTTTATTGAATTAAAAGACAATCGGAACTGGACAATCATTCAATCAGACGCTGATGCAAACTTTAACGTATTCGACAAGTTTAAAAAAGCATAAGCGATTAAGGAGCGCTTAAACTAATTTATACAATTGGCCGCAATCAAATAGCGCCAGTCAAAGTTGTCAGCCGCATATGCATCAAGCGGCTGATTTTTTTTATTGAGTACTTTTGGATTCAAAATTCTATAATCGATCAGCTTCCTTTTTGCTTCGTGAAGGTAGTCGAGCAGAATTGGGCTTTGCATCCATAATTTTTGGGGAGGCTCAAAGCCAACTTTATCGCTCCTCCATGTGATTTCTTCGGGCAGCTTATTTTCGAATGCCTTTCTTAAAATGTATTTGGTGAAACCATTGTGTATCTTAAATCCCGAAGGTAGAGCAAAAGCAAGCTCAACGAGCTCATGGCTCAAAAATGGCAGGCGCAACTCTGTACCATGTGCCATTGAATTTCTGTCGGCATAATGCAACAGGTCATCAAGGCCGGACTGAAATGTGTTGAAATAAAGGATATCGTTTAGTTTTGTTACAAGGGGCTTGTAAATACTAGGCCTGTCAAAAAACTGTTGCCTAAAATCTTCATTGATATCGCTATTGTGCAGTATTTTTTTTGATGCTTTTTTTTCCAACTGGTTGGCAGTTTGCGCAGGGAAAATGGAAGCCAGGTAATTTTTCCAGCTCCAGTTAACATTTATTTTATTTTTTTTAAAAGCAGCTATTTCTCTGGTTATAGTTAAAGGGCGCAACCTTAATATTTCCTGTAAATACCAGTGAATATATTTTGTATAGCCTGCAAATATTTCATCAGCGCCCTGCCCATCGAGCAACACTTTTACATGATGCCGGGCTGCCAGTTCAAAAACTTTGTATTGCAAAAAAATGCTGGATGAAGGGAAAGGCATTTCCTGGTGATGGCAAAGCTTTTCCAAAGTTTTGACCAGGTCATTTGCTGTTGGCGATGTTGTATAGTTCTTTAAGTTGAATTTTTTTGCAACCTGGATGATATAAGAAGATTCATCTTTTTCAAAGCCAGGGAAGACGGCTGAAAAAGTTTTTTGGCTAAAATGAGCATGACTGAGTTCGTTGGCGCCGGCAATAATGCATGAACTGTCCAGCCCGCCGCTCAATGAGGAGCCAATCGTTACATCGCTCCGCAGTCTTTTTTTTATTGACTGAAAAAAAATTTCATTTAGTTTTTCAATGGCTTCATTTTCCCGGATATGGCTTTGTTTTTCCTTGTTACAATCCCAGTAACTGTTTATATCAAACAAAAAATCATGAAACCTGAACAGAAGACAATGCGCAGGCGGCAATGAAAATATTTCCTGGTAAAAAGTAATTGTTTTGTCGACAGGAGTTTGGGCATGCCCTAATGCCAGGTAATTTAATAATAATGGGTTATTTATTTTTTTTTCGATGCCTGCAGCCCATAGCCCTTTTGCTTCAGATGCAAAAAGAAATGCGGTTTCATTGAAAGCATAATAGAACGGTTTCTCGCCAAAGCGGTCCCTGGCACAAAAAAGCGTTTTTTCTTTTTCATCCCAAATAGCAAAGGCAAACATTCCATCAAAATATTGAACGCATTCTTGCTTATAATGATCGTAAGCTGCCAAAATTACTTCGGTGTCAGATCCGGTGTTGAACCGGTATCCTTTTTTTATTAGCCCTGTGCGCAATTCGATATAGTTATAAATTTCACCATTGTGCACAATTGAATACCTGTTCAGGTAATGCATGGGCTGGGCTGCTTTGTCGCTCAGGTCAATTATTGAAAGCCTCCTGTGGCCTAATCCGATGCAGGAAGAAGGGCTCATCCAAAAACCTTCGCCATCAGGCCCTCGGTGCGCAATGGCATCCGTCATTTTTTTCAGCCTGTTTTCGCCGATATTATTTGGGTTATTTGATATAATGCCTGCAATGCCGCACATGGTGTAAATATCCTGATTCCTATACCTATGAAAAAATTTTATTCTGAGCTGGTTGTCAGTTGACAAAACTTTTGGAAGGAGAACTGTTTAAGCGAAGGGAAAAAAGCATCATAACAATTTTTGAGCTCGTCAATATTGTTTTCGAAAATGGAAATCGCTGCCGCTGCATCTTTAATATAGGCGGCCCGATATGCCAGTCCCCGGAAACTTTTTGCTATCGCTTCTTTGAATTGATAATTGTAAAGCCAGTTGTGCAATTGCATATAGTAAAAAACGGGGCTAAATTTTTCCGGGAAAAACTGTTGCTGTGATTGGATCTTTTGATAAGCAAAGTTTGAAAAATCACTAAGGCTTTCTGATGGAAAGATATTTTTGTCATTGGCTAAAAAATAATCATAAGCAATATCAATAAAAGCTCCGGCATATAACCCGTATTCTGTTTTAAAAATCCTTTTGGCTTTTTTGGTAGTTTCATGGTTATCAGTGAACTCATCAATTGCCCGATGCAATGCGATCCCTTTTTGAACAATAGCCGGGTACTCAAATTTTTTTTTCCCTTTCACAAAGTCGCTGATCATGTTGCCCAATAATATTTCCGGGTTATTAAAGGATAAATATGCGTGGGCGAGGTAATTCATCATGTAAAGTTATTTAGGATGCCTTATAACCGGCTCTTTATTTTATGAAATGATTAACCTGTTGTTAAAAAATATTTAATGGCTTTGAAGAAAGCCTTTACTGGAGAATGTTCCATAAGCTTTTATCAGCCTGGCAATACCACAATAATTGTTTTTTTGCTCGCAATAGGTTGGTATGATCTTCCATCAGTCATTATTTGTTTGTGCCTAAGAGTAACATAAATATTTTTGTCACGTCAAAGAGAACCATCAAACATTATTTCTTAAAAAAATTTTAATAAGCTGCAACATCTTGAAACTACCTGCGTCTTATTTAAATAGAAGAAAAACATTGAAAACACGATAAACTAAAAAAAATGAAAAAAGCAATTTTTGCAACTGCAATGATCTTAACCGTTGGAATGGCCAACGCTTTTGCTGGAAAGAAGGACAATGTAAGCACAGATGTGGCAACCTCGTTTTCTAAAGATTTTGCCAATGCTAAGAATGTGCAATGGCAAAAAGAGGCGCGCTTCGTGAAAGCTACATTTACGCTGGATGACCAGGTGATGTTCGCTTATTATCACAACAATGGGGAATTGATGGGCGTGGTAAGAAATATTCTTTCTGATAAGCTTCCTATTAATTTAATGACCAGCCTGAAAAAAAATTATAACAATTATTGGATTTCAGATTTGTTTGAGATGGCCGCGGACGGTCAAAGTTCATATTATGTTACTTTGGAAACAACCGATGAAACCATCGTGCTGAAATCAAACGGTTCTGGGGAATGGGGAACCTATAAAAAAACAAAAAAGGAGAATGACTGATATTTTCAAATAGGGTAAATATTTGTAGCGCCCCGCCATTGCGGGGCTTTTTTTTAAAATAAGAGTTATGGCACCTGCCTGCAACAAGCTCAAGAATCGTGGCCCTGATCATTACCGAAAACATAATATACCTAAAAAAAATTACTTTTGCAGACCTACATCACTACAATTATGTATAAAGGACCCATTTCTCAGTTTATTGAACATCACTACCGGCATTTTAATGCTGCAGCCCTGATGGATGCGGCCAAAGGCTATGAAGCACATTTGGCAGATGGCGGAAAAATGATGGTGACCCTGGCCGGCGCGATGAGCACGGCTGAATTGGGCATCAGCCTCGCTGAAATGATCAGGCAGGATAAAGTTTCCATTATCAGTTGCACCGGGGCAAACCTGGAAGAAGACATCATGAACCTTGTAGCGCACAGCCATTACAAACGTGTTCCGAATTATCGCGACCTGAGCCCGCAGGATGAATGGAATTTGTTAGAGAACCATTATAACAGGGTAACGGATACCTGCATTCCCGAAGAAGAAGCATTCAGAAGGATCCAAAAGCATATTTTTAAAATATGGAAAGAAGCAGATGAAAATGGCGAGCGCTTTTTCCCACATGAGTACATGTATAAAATGTTGCTGAGCGGTGCGCTTGAGCAGTATTATGAAATAGATGCAAAAGACAGTTGGATGCTCGCAGCAGCACAAAAAAATATCCCTATCGTAGTGCCAGGATGGGAGGATAGCACCATGGGGAATATTTTTGCATCTTATGTTATAAAGAACGAATTGAAAGCGGCTACCATGAAGAGCGGTATTGAATACATGGTTTGGCTAAGCGGCTGGTACAGGAAAAACTCTTCGGGCAAAGGAGTTGGCTTTTTCCAGATTGGAGGAGGCATAGCAGGTGATTTCCCGATTTGCGTGGTGCCGATGATGTACCAGGACCTGGAATGGCATGATGTACCGTTCTGGAGCTATTTTTGCCAGGTTTCGGATTCAACCACCTCCTACGGGTCTTATTCGGGAGCTGTGCCCAACGAAAAAATCACCTGGGGCAAATTGGATGTGAATACGCCGAAATTTATTGTTGAAAGCGATGCCACGATTGTTGCACCATTGATTTTTGCATGGATTTTGGGGCAATAACCGTATAAAACCAAGGCTAAATTGAAATTTTTATAAGAAGCAAATTTGCAGGCAACGCATTACCCGTGAAAAAATATTTTATGAACACGAACTCGGAAGAAATGTACTTAGAGGCGGAAGCCGATATAAAGAATAACAACTATGCTGAGGCCTTCAAAAAATACGAAAGCATTTTATATGAAGAGCCAGACAGTGCTCCTGCACACAATTCGATGGGATGGCTTTATAAAACACAGTTTGATGATTATGCAAAAGCTGAAAACCATTTTTTAATGGCCATAAAATGCGACCCGCTTTACCCACACTCTTATTTTCATATTGCCGCATTATTAATGGACATGGAAAGAATGGGAGAGCTGAGCAGGCATTTGGAAAGGTGCCTTAAAGTGCGCACTATTGATAAATCGTGGGTACATGGCCGTTATGCTTTAATGGAAGAGCAACAATTTGAATACGACAAGGCGATATATTACTTTGAGAAAGCCATCCTTGCCAGCCAGAGCGATGAAAAAATAAAAGACTTCAAACAAGACATCGAGCGGTGCAGGATGAAAATGGAAATTAAGGATAAGCATAAGGAGTGAGGTGCCGATGGCACGATCGTGGCCCTAAGATTGCTTTCACACACACATCATCTTTTCTATCCTTTTTTCATGCCTGCCACCTTCGAAACTTGTGTTCATAAAAATTTCGACCAGGCTTTTTGCAAATTCAAGAGCAATAAAACGTGCAGGCAAACAAATTATATTTGCATTATTATGTTGCCTCACCAATTTAGCCACTTCAGTTTCCCAACATAATGCGGCACGAATGTGCTGATGCTTATTTGCAGTCATGCAAACTCCATTAGCAGAGCCACACAATAAAATGCCAAAAGCAGCTTCGCCTTGCTCTACGCTCTCGGCCACGGGATGAGCATAATCGGGATAGTCAGCTGATTTGTTTTCATCCACGCCAAAATCTTTTACCTGGTAGCCCTTTCCGCTAAGCCATAAAGCGAGTTCTTTTTTATACTCAAAACCTGCATGGTCGCTACCAATGGCAATGGGTTTGTTAAGGTCAAAGGAGGGGTTCATAATTTTGTTGATGGATAAAGGGTAAAGATAGCAGAAGAAAATGTAGAAACAATCCCGCAATCAATTTTCAGCATCTTCGGGAAGGCGGCTATTCATATCGAGGAACATTTTTCTTTTTTAAGAGGCTATATAAAAAACAAGCACCCCGGGCGGGGTGCATTGTTACTCCTAACTGACCTATGAAAAAAATTCCCTTAAAAGAATTCAAAACTTCAAATCTCTCAGGGTAAAAAGTTGTTTGATGAATTGTAGGGCTAAGTTGAAAAAAAATGAAAAGATGGAAAAAAAATAAGCTGTGATTAACTACAGCTTAACAATGGTTAACTGAAAAGCCTATTTCAATATTTTTATTCTTACCATTTCAATTCGGGTATCGCTTACAGCAAGGATCTCGAATTCGTAGTGGCCAATAATGATGCGCTCTTTTTGCTTTGGGATGGCTTCGTGCTTATTGATGATATACCCAGATAATGTTTCGGATTCTTCCATCGGGAAGCTGAGCTCATATTTTGCATTAAGATAATCCAGTTCAAGGCGGCCTGAAAAAATAAACTCCGTATCAGACAGCTTCTTTTCTTCAAATTCTTCTGTATCGTATTCATCTTTTATTTCACCAAAAATTTCTTCCAGCAGGTCTTCCATGGTAACAATGCCTGCGGTGCCCCCGAATTCATCAACTACCCATGCAATGCTTTTTCTTTCCCTGCTGAATTTGTTGATCAGGTCTGTTGCGCCCATGCTCTCAGGAACAGCAGGGATTGGCAATAAAATCGATTGTATGGTTGCCGGGTTTTTAAACAGGTCCAATTGGTGTATATAACCGGCCACATGGTCAAGATTGCCATCATACACCACCAGTTTACTGAGTTTTGTTGAAATAAATTTTTTCCTGGCTTCTTCTACAGTGGCATTGATGTCTATGCCTTCGATCTCTTTCCTGGGCACAAAGCATTCCCTCACTTTCAGCTTTGGCAGCGATAATGCGGCTTCGAATAATTCTGCATTAAGCTCTTTGTTCTCTTCATCGGCCTCACCGGTTTGCTGATAAAAATTTTCTACTGCCGAACTGGAAAAGGTTCCCGTGCTTTCCTCGATGCGAACGTTGAAAAGGTATTTTAATATCCATTTTGAAATGGCAATAAAAAATGTTAGCACAGGGTTAAAAAAATCGAAAAAGAAATTGGCAACACTGGAAAAAAGATGCAGTAATTTGTCGCTTTTTGCCCTGAATAGGGCTTTAGGCAGGACGTTGCCGAACACGATTATAAAAAAGGCAGAAATGAATGTTTCTACCAAAAGCCGCATTGCATTTACATATCCACTGGGGATATGGATTTTAGTAATAAGCACATTCCAGAATGGCTGAAGTGTTTCACCGACCATCAGGCCAAATAAAATCAGGAAAAGATTGAAGCCGATAATGGCTGTGCCGATGAACTGGGCTGGCTTTTCCAATAAGCGCGACAAAATTATCCCGCTTTTGAGGCCCTGCTTTTTTTTAAGTTCAATAGACAGTTTATTGGCACTGGCAAAAGCCATTTCAATGCCTGCAAAAAAGAAAAGTACCAGCCATGCAATACCGATCCAAATGAATGTGTAAACGTTAAGCATTGAACAGCAAATTTAATCTTTAAATTGGAAGTTTTATACAGGGAAGGGGGGTGAAAAAGCAAAGGTTCAGGACGGAATGAACTTATTAATGGTTTCCTCGGCTTCAGCACATGCGCGGTCAAGGTTGTCGTTGACAATTACTTTATTAAAATGCTGCTTAAAGGAAATTTCATAAGAGGCTTTATTGATGCGTGCGTTCAGGCTTTCTTCTGTTTCTGTGCCACGGGAAAGCAGCCTTGCTTTAAGCTCATCAATGGATGGCGGTTCAATAAATAACGATAAAGAAGTTCCAGGGTATTGTTGTTGCACGTGAATGGCTCCTTTCACATCAATATCCAGAACGGGTATTTGATGGTTGCCCCAAATTCTTTGCAGTTCGGCTTTTAATGTACCATAATATTTCCCTTCATAAACCATTTCCCATTCTACAAATTCATTTGCGCGTATTTTTTCCTGAAATTCTTCAAGGCTCATAAAGTAGTAGTCCATTCCGTTTTTCTCATAAGCCCTTTGCTGGCGGGTGGCAGCGGATATAGAAAAAGACAGTTGCGGGAACTTCTTCAGCAGGTAATGGGTAATCGAAGTTTTGCCCGCACCGGAAGGCGCTGTTATGATAATTAGTTTATGCATTTGCATAGATTGTGTTGAACAATTTTAAAAGAAACAGGAAATGATCCGGCTTGCTTATCAGTATTCATTTCTCAAACTCTTTTTATTTGCGCCCCTAAATTTTTCAATCGTTCATCAATATGCTGGTATCCCCTGTCAATCTGGTCAATGTTTTGAATGATGCTTTTCCCTTCGGCGCTCAATGCAGCAATCAGCAGAGCTACGCCGGCCCTGATGTCTGGCGTGCTCATCGTAATGCCACGCAATTTTTGTTCTCTTGCAAGGCCAATCACTGCTGCCCGGTGGGGGTCACATAAAATAATTTTTGCGCCCATGTCTATGAGTTTGTCCACAAAAAACAGCCTGCTTTCGAACATTTTCTGGTGAATGAGGACGCTTCCTTTAGCCTGTGCAGCAACCACTAAAATGATGCTCAACAGGTCCGGCGTGAACCCTGGCCAGGGGTGATCGTAAATGGTGAGCACAGAGCCATCCAAAAATGTTTGTATTTCGTATACCTCCTGTGAAGGGATATGGATATCATCACCGCTAAATTCCATTTTGATCCCCAACTGTTTAAATTTATCAGGGATAACCCCAAGATTTTCCAGGCCCACATTTTTAATGGTGATATCGCTTTGGGTCATGGCGGCGAGGCCGATAAATGAGCCCACTTCGATCATGTCTGGCAGCATGCGGTGCTCTGTTCCGCCCAGATATGTTACCCCTTCGATGGCAAGCAAATTACTGCCTATGCCATTAATCTTTGCTCCCATCCTGTTCAGCATTTTGCAAAGCTGCTGGATATACGGCTCGCATGCTGCATTGTAAACAGTAGTTACCCCTTTTGCCATGGATGCGGCCATCACAATATTTGCAGTGCCAGTTACCGAGGGCTCATCAAGCAGCAAATGAGTTCCCCTGAGGTTGGGAGCGCTCAGGTGAAAAAAATGGCCGTCAGCATCGTAGTTAAATTCCGCTCCTAATTTTTCAAACCCGATAATATGGGTATCTAATCTTCTTCTCCCTATTTTGTCCCCACCGGGCCTGGCAATAAACGCCTTTTTGAACCTTGCCAGCATTGGCCCTGCTACCATCACTGACCCGCGGAGCCTGCCGCTTTTTTTCCGGTAAGCATCGCTGCGCAGGTAATCAATATCTACCTCGTCGGCCTGGAACACGCAGGTGTCCCGGCTTTGCCGCCAAATCTTCACTTTCATGTCGCTAAGCAATTCGATCAATAAATTGACATCGAGAATGTCGGGGATATTGGTGACAGTCACTTTTTCAGGAGTCAATAAAACTGCGCTGATAATTTGAAGCGCTTCGTTTTTTGCGCCCTGTGGCGTTATTTCACCGTTTAGTTTTTTTCCTCCTGTTACTTCAAATGAGCTCACGGTAAAAGTTTTTTGTGTAATAAAAAAGCGATGAGCCGCTGCTCATCGCCACTAAATTATTAAAGCCCGTGTTATTAAAACCGCTTCTTCTTAAATTTATTATCGCGACCCGAGTTTCCCCGCCCATCGCGATTGCCCCCATTCCTTTGCTGGAATTTCTGGTTGCGCTTATTCCTAAAATCGCCATAACCGCTGCGGTCGCGGTTTTCATTGGCACGAAAACTTTTGACATAAGGGGTATTGGTGAATTCTAACTGCCCTCCGGTTATATTGCTCAGTTCGCTTTGTATGGCATCGTCGTGCACTGTTTCTTTATGCCAGTTATTATAAGCCAGCTTCATATAGTATGCAACAGCATTGGCAAACCCGTTTTTCTTTTCGGTATTCTCCTCTTTCAGGGCTTTATTAATAACCAGTTCAAGGTTTTTTCCAAGATGTGAAAACTTCGGATAGCGCTTTGGATAAGGCAGGGCATTTGGTTTTGACTTCAATGTTTCCCTGGTGGGAATAGGGTAAGGCGAGGAAACTTTTAATTTGAAATCAGAAATCAAAAAAAGATGGTCCCACAGTTTATGCCGAAAATCTTCAACATTTTTTAAATGGGGGTTAAGAAACCCCATTAGCTCAATCACTGCATAAGCATTTTTCTGGCGTTTCTCGGGGTCTTCAATAGTCAACAGGTATTCAATCATCTTTTGTATATGGCGTCCATATTCTCGGATCACAAGGTGGTTGCGGGTGGTGTTATATTCCATTAGTATTGTAAAAGATTATTAAGCAAACCTACAGGAAATACGCTAAAAACGGGCAAAGTGCTGCAAGATTTTATCAGGCGAACAATTTTATGCAGGAAAAGGGCCTTTGTGCAAAGGCCCCTCCAGAAATGTATTATTATTGCTAACGGCTGCTTATTCAATAATCAGTTTAGATATATATTGTCGATTATTTAACTGATCATGAATATGCAAATAATAAAGCCCGGTTGCCAGTCGGCTTATCAAATCCAGCTTGATCTGATTGCTTCCGGACAGCGTTAGCGTTTTATGCCGGACAACCTGTCCGGCGGTGTTTGCCAGGTCTACAGTAAAGTTGCCCGACAATACTTTGTCGAATTCGATCATGGCAAAAGTGCTCACCGGGTTTGGGTAAATGCGATAACTTACCAGGCTGCCATCGCCCCCTATGTTCACCATTTTAACAGGAGAGTATATTGCCGAATTGCCATCTGCCGTTATGCGCATAATGCGGAAGAACAGTTTTCCATTCGTATTTTGTGGAATGCTGAACTCATATTGATAATCAGCCGAAGTGCCATCTGAATTGGAGTCGGATATGAGTGTGCCGGCAGGTGTAAATGAATGGCCGTCTGAACTGTATTCAATTGCATAGCTAATGCCTTTTTGTTCATTTTCTGACTGCCACTTCAACTGCACATAGTTGCCATTTTGCGCAGCAGTGAAATTGGTGATCAGGCTGGCTAAAGCACTTGCCGGGCACCAGTAATAAGTCAGGTTCAGTGTGCCTGCAAGCGTGGTAGCAACAGAAGTAGTATCATTCAGCCCCCCATCGAGCACAGAAAGGCCACCGCCTGTGATCGCGAATGTAATCCCAACCGTACCTATTCCTATATATGCAGCGTTTCCACCAGTTGATCCGGATCCTTTATTGTTTAAGGCAATGGTATCTGGCCCATAAGTGATGCTATAGCCAGGAACTCCGTGAGGAGAAAGCGTGTCATAGCCATAAGTTTTGTTGAATACTTTGTTTATGGTAATGCCAGGGGCTGTGATTTTACTTGGCACTGTTAATTGAAAAAGAAAAGCAGTGCTGTCTGGCCCGGTATTAAGCGCACTGGAAGTGGTTACAATAGTTACCGTATCCTTCAGGCTCACACAGGACAGTGTTCCAACAGAGGGGTCAAACTGGTTAAAATTAAAAGTTAAGGAGCTTGATACTTTTGGTGCGATTGTGATAGATTGTGTTATTGGTGTTGCAGGCAGACCGGAGGAGCAGAGGCACTGTGCAGTGCTGCGCTTGGGGACAAATGTCATCAGGCATGTACTAGAGGCAATAAGCACAAAGTAGACATTTTTCATGGGTACTGGTTTTAATGAGGTAATACGGATTTTGACCACTAAATTATTGCTTCGCAATTTTAATTGCAAAGCAGTTTTACTTCACTTAAAACAACAGTAAAAACTGAAATGTCATAGAAAATATGCGTATTGCCAGAGTGTTTATGTTACGTAAATTTTCATAAAACGATTTCATGCTAAACATTTTCCGAAACCTAACTTTGCATTTTGATTATGAAAATTATTGTTGACTGTCAGCCGCTTGCCCATAACTGTATTGGTTTTTCAACTTCAAAATTTATTGTTGCCTGTCTCGGCCATCTCAAACAAAAAATGCCCGAAATCGACTGGTTATTTATAACCAGCCCTTTAACCGATAATAGCAAGCTCATAAAAGCCGCATCGTTAACAAATATTATTTCAAAAAAAATTTTGCCGACCCGGCTGGGCTGGCTGCTTTGGTACCGGTACCAATTGCCAGCATTGGCAAAGAAAAATAAGGCCGATTTGCTCATCACCACCGGGGGCATTATTGCTTCGTCAGCAACAGCTCAATGTGCCTGGGCAGCAGGAATAGTGCAAAATAAACAATCTTCGAAAAGCAAAAGCTATTACAATCTTTATAAAAAAAAACTGAAACGAACTTTGAGCTGTGCGAAAGTGATCTTTACGGTTTCACAAAAAAACAAGATGGAAGCTGTTCAGCAATATGATGTTGATGCAAATAAAATTGCGGTAATAAAACCTTTTACAACAGAAGGGGCAAAGCCACCATCCTGGGCTGAAAGAGAAAGCACAAAAACAAAATTTGCAGCAGGGAAGGAATATTTTATGGCCCTCATGAACCACAGCGATGAAGGCCTTATTGATTTGCTGAAAGCTTTTTCGCAATTTAAAAAAAGGCTCCAATCAAATATGCAGTTGGTATTGGCTGGTGAAATGTTAATAAACCATATCCGTTTTACGGAAAAAATGGAAAGCTTCAAGTATCGTGCTGATGTGCATGTATACAACCAGGTTGAAGAAAATATATTAATAAAACTGATTGCTGCATCTTATGGGCTCATTTTGCCATTTTATGAGGAAGGAGCAGGGGTCGATGTGCTGCATGCATTGCAGGCCCATACCGCTTTAGTGCTGGATGCGAACAGCCCATTGCGCGAAATTGCCGGCAATGCCGCATGGTATGCCGATTTTAAAAATAGCGGGTCATTGGCAAATCAACTGGTGCTATTATATAAAGATGAAAAGATACGGTCTCGTACGGTTGAAAAGGGTAAAGCACAGGCAGCGCAATTTAATATGCAACAATCGATTGATACACTGTGCGGCGCCATTTTGCATGTGCTAAAATAAATTCAGCGTAACTTTGCAGGTTTATAAAGCCAAGTTATGAAGAAGTCATCTATAAACATCGATGTGCACCTGGATGAAAACAAGGTACCCGACCAGATTTTGTGGAACGCAACCGATACCACTGCAGACCATGCGCAACAAGCAAAAGCCATGATGCTTGCATTTTGGGACGGGACAGATAAAACAGCCCTGCGCATTGATTTGTGGACCAAAGCGATGATGGTTGATGAGATGACTGATTTTTTTTATCAATCATTTATGGCTATGGCCGAAACCTATAACCGGGCCACCAAACAACCTGAATTGACGAATGATATCAAGCAGTTCGCTAAAAATTTTTATGACAAATTCAGGGAGCTGCAATTAAAAGAAAACAAAGCTTAAAAATTTTTTATGTCCCTTGAACAAAAGATAATGACCGACCTGAAAGCAGCTATGCTTGCTAAAGATGAAGCAGCTTTAAGAAGCCTTAGGGCAATAAAAGCTGCGATTATACTGGCTAAAACAGCCGAAGGCGCTAATGGAGAATTGAAAGAGGCTGATGAAATAAAATTGTTGCAGAAACTCATCAAACAGCGAAAAGACGCTCTTGAGATTTATGAAAAGCAGGGCCGCGCAGACCTTGCCATAAAGGAAAAGGAAGAAATTGCTATAATCGAAAAATTCATGCCTAAGCAGTTAAGCATAGAAGAGTTAAAATCGCTTATTGGGAAAATTATTGCTGAAACCGGTGCAGCATCTCCGGCAGATATGGGCAAGGTAATGGGCATTGCTACCAAACAACTGGCCGGCCAGGCCGATGGCAAAACAGTTAGTGCAATGGTTAAAGAATTGTTGCAGAAATAATTTTTTTTCAAATAATTTTTAGGAAAAAATTGTACAGTGCTGCTTGACATCTTTTTTTTGGGGCTACTGGTGCTTGCTGTTTTTAAGGGGTTGCGCAAAGGTTTAATTGTTGCTTTGTTTTCGGTATTTGGACTTTTGCTGGGCATTGCCGCTGCTATAAAATTGTCGGCTGTGGTTGCTGAAAGCATTGATGGCGCCATCCACCTCCCATCCAAATGGCTCCCAGCCCTGGGCTTTGCACTTGTTTTTATAGCAGTGGTGCTGATTGTCCGTTGGGTAGCCAATCTTATCAGGGAAGCAATAGATTATGTTTTTTTGGGTTGGATAGATAAGTTGGGGGGTGTAGTTCTATACATCTGTATTTATGTTGTAGCTTATAGCGTGCTGCTTTTCTATGCCACGCGCCTTCATATCGTTTCACAACACATGATCTCTTCTTCTGTAACTTACCCCTTCATTGAACCATGGGGTCCGATTGTTGTTAATGCGCTTGGCAAGGTGGTTCCCATATTCAAGAATATGTTCAATGAGCTGGAACATTTTTTTGCAGGCTTTGCATACTAAGCATATTGCTGCTGTTCAACCAGGTTGTTGCGCTAATTACAAAAATTTTATCATGCTATGACAAGAATCATAGAGCCAGGTATCATGTTTAGTTATTGTAAATTTGTTCCTTTAAAAATGGTATTTGGCATAAAACGTTTACTTTAGCGATTGAATAAGCAAGGAATTTATTAATAATGCAATACGAAATCAAACAACAGGATAAATTCAAATTCATTGAAGAAGGCGAGGGGGAGCCTTTGGTGCTGCTGCATGGCTTGTTTGGCGCACTTAGCAACTTCAAAGGGTTGATCGAATATTTCCGCCATCACAATAAGGTGATCGTGCCTATGTTGCCTTTATTTGATCTCGATATTCTCCATACTTCGGTAGGTGGCCTTGAAAAGTTTGTTCACAAATTCATTGAGAAAAGAAATTATCATAATATTCATTTGCTGGGCAATTCTTTGGGCGGGCATGTGGCGCTCGTTCATGCATTAAAACATCCGGAAAGGCTAAAATCGATTATACTTACCGGCAGTTCGGGCCTTTTTGAAAATGGCATGGGCGACAGCTATCCCAAGCGTGGCGATTATGAATACATCAAAAAGAAAACAGAGCTTACGTTTTATGACTCAAAGACAGCTACCAAGGAACTGGTAGATGAAGTGTATGAAATAGTCAATAACAGGATAAAAGCCATTAAGATCATTGCACTGGCAAAAAGCGCCATCAGGAATAATTTAGGGGAAGAGCTCAATCAAATCAAACAACCTGCGTTATTGATTTGGGGAAATAACGATTCCATTACCCCCCCGTTTGTGGGCCGAGAGTTCCATCGGCTGATACCGAACAGCGAGCTTCATTTTATTGATCAATGCGGGCATGCGCCCATGATGGAACGTGAAAATGAATTCAATGAGATCTTGCATAAATTTCTTACAAAACTGAACCAGCCCGCAACGGTGGCTTGACAAAAACCGTATTGATTTGAACGCTGTGCTGAACAAGGAAATCATATCGGCTTCTATCCCTTCACTGAGCCCCAATGACCCGGTTCATCAGGCGCTTGGCCTTATGGCAGATTTCCATGTTTCCCATTTGGCAGTGGTGGCTGAAGAAAAATTGCTTGGCCTTACCACTGAAAACGATTTGCTGAATGTGGTAGATGAACGGACTGAACTTTCACAACTGGAAAACCTTTTTTCGAAAATTGCCGTTCACGCAAATGCCCATTTTATTGAGGCTGTGCAGCGCGTGAATGAATTTAACCTGAGCGTGATCCCTGTGATAGATAAGGAAGATGAATACCTGGGCTCTATTTCTGCTATTGATCTTTTGCAACAACTGGGAAAGATTGCCGGCATCAATGAGCCAGGTGGCATTATCGTACTTGAAATGGAACACATCAATTTCTCATTTTCTGAGCTCAGCAAGCTGATCGAAACGAACGATGCGCAAATCACTCAGTTAAACACTTACAACGACCCCCAGTCAAAATTTTTTTATGTTACCATTAAGGTGAACAAATTTGAAATTGCTGATATCGTCGCCACCTTCCAGCGCTACGATTACCAGGTAAAATACTCTTTTGGCGAAGAATTATACCAGAACGACCTGAAGAGCAACTACGACCACCTCATGAACTATCTCAACATTTGATCTCGCCTGCGTTTTTTTTTATCAATAAATCCCAGCAAATTAGATTTGTGCCCTTAATGATCAATCGTTGGAAATATCATTGCCTTATATTTTTGTTAGTGGCCGGGCTTTCTTTTGGTGCAGGCGCACAAGCTGTTTTGAGCAATGCTGTTCCAACTGCTAACCAGGAGCTTACCCCGAATGCGCCGGCAGTGGCGTCCTCATTAAACCAGCAAACTCCTTTTGTCATTGGCAACATTTATATTAATGGCAATAAAAAAACAAAACGCTATATTATACTCAGGGAGCTTAGCTTCAAAACCGGTGATGCTGTTTCCCTGCCCGGGTTAGTAAAAGCTTTTGAAATGGGCCACGACCGGCTCATCAATACTTTATTGTTCACTAATGTGGTGGTGTCCCTTAAAGGTTTCAGGGGGTATATTGTAGATGTTCAAATTGATGTTATTGAGCGCTGGTATATCTATCCCCTCCCTTATTTCCGCCCGGTTGACAGGAACCTTACCGTTTGGCAGGAGCATCATTACAGCCTGGGCCGTGTTAATTATGGATTGAAATATACACAGAATAATTTTTCAGGAAGAAACGATGACCTGGTATTATGGCTTATTACCGGCTATTCCCGGCAGGCAGAGATTGCCTACGACCAGCCTTATGCCGATGCATCATTAAAACATGGTTTCGGTTTCACTGTTATTTACAGAGCAAACAAGGAATTTGATGTAACTACCAAAAATAACCAGCAATATTTTATCAATTCCGACACGATGGGTTTTGCCGGGAAATACCTGAGCGAGGAATGGAAGCTTTCCTTGCGATACTATTATCGCCCGGCATTGACCACAAGGCATATCATACGATTGAATGTCGATGATCTTAAAATAGATACAGCGGTAAAATTTTATAACCCAAGTTTCCTGAGCAATGGGAAAAAACAAGTATTCTTCCCAGAGTTTTCTTATGAAATGGATTATACAAATGTTGATTATATCGCTTATCCGCTAAAGGGTGTTGCTGCCAACGCGGCCATATTGAAAAGGGGCATCAATAAGGACATGAACCTCTGGCAGCTCAACCTTCAGAGCATTGAAAGCGCCAGGCTGGCGCACAAAACTTACTTCAGCACGCAGAACATGGCAACCATCAAGCTCCCTTTCGACCAGCCATTTTATAACCAGCAGCTTTTTGGCTATGGCAATTTTTATTTGCGCGGGCTGGAAAAGTACGTGATCGATGGCGTTGCCGGTTTTGCTGTCCGCAACACTTTTTTGCGCGAGGTAACCAACTTTAGCCTGCCTTTCAAAATCCCCTTCCTCGGGCTTTACCAGGTGCCTTTCCGGGTCATGGCCAAAGCTTATGCTGACATGGGCTATATCTATAACAACAACACCGACCCTTCGAACACGCTCTCTAGAAAGTTTCTTTATACGGAAGGCTTTGGCATCGATATCGTTACTTCTTATGATTTTATTTTTCGGATCGAGTACAGTTTTAACCAATTAGGGCAAAACGGGCTATTTTTACATATCCATAACGATTTTTGACAGTGGCAAACTATAATGTCCATCGCTCGCTGATCACTTATATGGTTAAAAAAAATGAATGGCATGAAGATCGCGATTTACAGCAGGGTAATTGATTACGGCCAACGCGAACAGATACAGCAGTTGTTCGATGCGCTGATAAAACAAAACATCGAACCGGTCATCTATCATCCTTTTTTAGAAAAAATTCAGGCAGAATTTACATTGCCTGCAAGCATATCGAGCTTCCAGGAATCGAAAGACCTGAACGGCTCCATCGAATTTATCATCAGCCTTGGTGGCGATGGTACTTTGCTGGACACGCTTTCGCTGGCCCGCGATAAAAATATACCCGTCCTCGGCATCAATTTCGGAAGGCTAGGTTTTTTAGCCAGTATTGGCAATGAAGACCTGAACACCGTGGTATCGGCATTGGTTAACCGCACATTTGTGGTAGATAAGCGTACGTTGATACACCTCGATTCCAACAAGCCCCTGTTCGATAAAGTGCCTTATGGACTGAACGAATTTGCCATTCACAAAACAGACACCTCGCCGATGATCAAAGTGCACACTTATCTCAATGGCGAATTCCTCAACACGTACTGGTCTGACGGGTTGATCGTTTCTACGCCTACCGGCTCCACAGGGTATTCTTTAAGCTGTGGCGGGCCGATTGTGTTCCCCGATTCTGCCAGTTTCGTGATCACACCGGTAGCCCCGCATAACCTGAATGCCCGGCCAATTGTTGTGCCTGACAATAATATTATTTCGTTCGAAGTAGAAGGGCGGTCCGACCAGTTTATTTGCGCCCTTGATTCCCGGAAAGAAATTGTGGACAAAAATGTTCAGATCGCTGTCAGGCGCGAATCTTTTACCATCAGCCTGGTGCGCCTGAATGAGAACAACTTCCTGCAAACGCTGAGGAACAAGCTTTCCTGGGGGTTAGATGCCAGAAATTAAGGTTTCATTTAAAAGAAAATCCGGTTTATTGCGTTATCGGAAATCATATTATCGGGTATGGGAACAACCAAGAAGTTTATTTTAACAATAGCCCTTCTTTTTTTTATTGTATTTATTGTGTCGGCCCAGCCGCAGAGCACAGTCCAAAAAGGCGAGATTGGCATCACGGCCGGTGCTGCTCATTATTTCGGCGATTTGAACCCCAAACTCAGGCTCAACAGGCCAAAAGCCGCTTTTGGCATTTTTGCCAGGAAGCAGTTTAATGATTATGTGGCCGTGCGCTTAAGCGGCCATTTTGCCCAGCTCGGTTATTCGGATGTGTACAATACGTATAACACATTCATGCATACCCGCAACCTGAGCTTCCAGACCAATATCTGGGAATTTGCTTTACAGGGCGATTTCAATTTCTTCAAATTTGTGCCCGGCGATTTTTTTAGAAGGTATACTCCTTACATCACCTTGGGCGCCGGTGTTTTTAACTACGATCCTTATGCGTACTACCAGGGCCAGAAAGTTTTTTTAAGGCCATTGGGGACTGAAGGCCAGGGCTCCGCTGCTTACCCCAACAGGAAACCTTATAGCACGATGGCATTTTGTTTTCCTTTTGGTGTTGGGTACAAATACAATTTGAACAGGAACATCAATATCGGTTTTGAAGTGGTGTACCGCTTTACCACAACAGATTATATTGATGATGTCAGCGGCACCTATGCCGGGGCTGCTGCTTTCCCGCCATTGCCCAATGGCCAGCCTTCTCTTGCCGGCATCATGCAGGACAGGTCCTATGTTTACGGCCCTCCAATCGGCAACAAAGGCCGCCAGCGCGGTTATTCTAACCAAAAAGACAGCTATGTGATGGCCGAACTGATGCTTTCCGTTAACCTTACTTCATACAAATGCCCTACGGTAAAGCCATAATGCTTTCTGTCTTTTTTTTATAGCGCATCAATTGTAGGAAAAGTTTACGACAGAAAAAACCAGAAGGCTTTGCTATAGCATTTGGCAGCCATCTTCGCTACAGCTTCGCTCAAACAGGCAGTTTCTTTACCTGGTATCCCCATCATTTCTATCTTAAGTAGTGCACAACGAATGTATATAGGGATGGCCCCCGTTAAAATCAAGTGTTTATTGAACAGGTGAAGCGAAATGCAGAACAGTTTCGTAAAGATTTTGTGTTTGGGCTTACTGTTGAAGAATGAAAAGTGATACAATTAAAAAACCTACCGTTATAGCCATCGTCAGGGCTTTGGTTGAGCAAAAGGAATTTGCTGTATAGCACAAAGGGTTTAACCAATAATTGCAGTGCCTAAAAATGAGTTGCAGGCAAACGTAATGCACACTTCTAAAGTTTGACAGTTCTCCGAAAAATGATAAATTTGACTTATGAAAATTTTAACACTCAATATACCGGACAGTTTAGACTTGGACAATATGCAGGTTGCTATGCTTGTTGCAAGCAGGTTATATGAACAGGGGAAATTATCACTCGGACAAGCTGCAGCCATTGCAGGGTTGACAAAAAGAACTTTCGCAGAATTATTGGGCGCTTATAACGTTTCTATATTTAACTATCCTGCATCAGACATTTCAAGGGACGTTGCGAATGCCTAAAATAATTATTGCCGACACAAGTTGCTTGATTATCCTGACCAATATCGGCGAACTTGAGCTTTTGCACAAACTTTATGGCCGGATTACAACAACATTGGACATTGCAACCGAATATGGAGATCGACTTCCTGAATGGATTGAAATTGTAAATGCCACAGATAAATCTAAACAACAACTTCTCGAATTGCAAATTGACAAGGGCGAATCAAGCGCATTGGCTTTAGCCTTGGAAATACTTGACAGCATTATTATTTTGGATGACAACAAAGCACGAAGGACCGCACATCAACTTGGACTAACTTACACAGGTACTATTGGTGTTATAGTAAAAGCCAAACTGCAAGGAATTGTTCCAAGCATAAAACCAATACTATCTAAAATCAAGCAGACTAACTTTAGGCTATCGGCTGAAACTGAACTTCAAGCTTTGAAACAGGCAGGCGAATAACTCAAAACACCTGTCTGCAACCAAAGTATTTACAAAAGCAGGGCCGGACATTTAAAGCTTTCTCTCCTTCGAAAGTACTCGACTTTAATGTAAAGAAGATTGCCAATCGCCTTGGAGATGATGTTCAATTAAAACATATCTACCATGCCATTAATAACTTATCGGTCAAAGAAGTTGAGAAAGAGAGCGAGAAAGGAAATTGGGAAGACAGAGAAAGAACAGGGCTCAAAAAATAGGAAACTTTATTACATGAGGTTGGGTATAAAATAAACTATGCAAAACTCAGGTAAAAAGTTTTTTTCCAAAGCGCATCAACTTTGGGAAAAGCTAAAAAAGCCAATATCGTTCGGTTGACATCAGGCTAACCTTCCGCGGGGGGGGGGGGGGGGGGATGGTGAATTTCTTAATTTCTTCCAGCTCCTCTTTCGAGCATTTAATGATGGACAGGATTTTTTCAAGGTGGGCGCGGTTCACTTTTCTTCTTTTTTCTAATTTGCAGTAAGCGGGCTGGGAGATGCCCAATTTTTTTGCTACCCCGTTTTGGCTGAGGCCTTTCATCAGCCGCATCAGTTTAATCGTTTCACCGGAATACATAAAGGAAAGGGTTTAATGAAACAGTTACTGAAAGGTAAGTAAAAACACGCAATAGCGGGCAACGGGGCTATGGTAAAACCAAAAATTTTTCCAAAAGGTTATAAAGTATAACCATTCACGAAACATTTCGTAATGCAGGAATAAGGAAATTTACGCCATTAACCTTAAAATATCCTTGTTATGGCGCAAAGCTTTAATACCGGCTTAAACCAAATTGCCTCAGGCTATGCCCGGTTGCTACGCGCAAAAATTACTGCTTCTGGCATCAAAAAAGCCATTGAAGAAAACCCCTATTACCCAAGCCTGCTGAGCCTGAGCGATACCTTCGACAGGTATAATATCCCCAATAGCGCTTATGAAGTGGGCAAGGAAAATTTTAGTGAATTAGTGCCGCCCTTTGTGGCTTTTGCCAACATGCCCGGGGCAGGAAAAGATTTTGTGCTGGTAACCGCCATGCAAAACGGTTCGGTCAGCTACCTGCACAAAAAACAAAAAGCGGAGACCATAGGCAAAGCGGAGTTCTTAAAAAGATACCAGGATGTTGTCTGGATGGCGGAGCCTGGCGAACAGAGCGGCGAAAGCGGCTATGCCGTGAAACTACAGGAAGAGGGAAAGGCAAGGACAAAAAAATTTGCCTGGCAAGCTGCGCTGGTCTTGCTCGCCCTCATTGCGCTCGCTGTAAATATCAGCCCGAAGGGTTACATTGGCTTTAGCGCCATAGCACTGCTGAAACTTGCCGGCCTGGCGGTTTGTGGTATGATATTGATGTACGAGAACGGCAAAAGCAATGCTTTTGTAAAAAACCTTTGCTCAGCAGGTGGCCATGCCAACTGCGATGCAGTGCTGGGCAGCAGGGCCGCAAAAATAAACGGCATTAGCTGGGGCGAGATCGGTTTTTTTTATTTCGCCTCGACCACGCTGTGGCTATTGCAGCCTTCCATCAATTTTGCTGAAAAAGTTTTGGTGATTGGGCTGCTAAACGCATTTGCTTCGCTGTACATCCCCTTCAGCATCTATTACCAGTGGAAAGTGGTGAAGCAATGGTGCCCGCTTTGCCTAACGGTGCAGGCCATCCTGTTTTTGGAACTGGTATGGAGCATGATTAATTTTTGGCCCGCAAACCCTTCCATTTTATTTTCATTTGATCGCCAAATTCCTGGCGTGCTGCGTTTAGCGTTTTGCGCCATGCTTCCCTGCGTTGCCTGGTATGGCATCAAGCCCTTGCTCGCAAAATCGAAGGATGCCGATCTGTATTCATCAGCGTATAAAAGGCTTCAATACAACCCTGAAATTTTTAATGCCCTGTTGCAGCAGCAGCCCAAAGCGCCGGATGGCTGGCAACATCTCGGCATTAGCATTGGCAACCCAAGCGCATCAAACACCATCATTAAAGTTTGTAACCCTTATTGCAGGCCCTGTGCGATGATGCATCACGTTTTAGAAGAAATTATAAGCAATAACATGAATGTACAACTAAAAATAATTTTTATAACGGAAAATAACGAAAATGATAAAGGCGCATTAGTGGTAAAACATTTACTATCTATTTCTAGCCAAATGAATGAAATGAAAACAAAGCAGGCACTGGATGACTGGTATCTTCCAGAGCAAAAGGACTATTGCGCTTTTGCCAGTAAATATTCAGTTAAAGAAGAATTGATGCAACAAGGCTCAAAATTAGAAGCAATGAGCAATTGGTGCGAAGAGGCGGAGATTCCATATACACCGACAATTTTTTTAAATGGGCATCGATTGCCCCAGAGCTACGATGTAGATGAATTGAAATATATTTTATAAGTTTTCTGCAAGGAAAATTGGGAAGCAGAAAATCATTATATAGAGTAAGCAATATTTCTTAATTTTTAAATTAACAATCATGAAAAAGATGAGCATTAAAAATGTGAAAAAATTGAGCAAAATGGAAATGAAAAAAATAATAGCTGGGAGTGGCCCACTCGCATGTGGCTCGGCCTGTTGGGGTGGCTATGAATGCATTGGCGGCCCATGTCCTGTTTGCGTAATCGGGCGAGGCGGTTCTTCATCACCTCATTGTGCTAAACCAGCATAGCTATTTTTGCCTTAGCAATTCTATTATTTTATTTAAGCTAATGTATTTCATGTTTTTTTAAGGAGGGGGTAGGCCTGTTTCCTTTACAAGATAACAGTAACTTTAGCTGGAAAGCGGGTATTTAATTCTCTGTGAAGCCTTGACAGTACAGAAGAAAATATAAACTAGTACTTGATTTTTTCTATTTTTTGATAGTTTTTTGAATTTGTATGAACAGATTTTGCAATTACTATTTCACTTAAGCTTGTTTGTTCGCTTGAATAATATTTTATAGTTTGTTGATAATAGACTGGTTTATGTACTCTATAATATTAAAAATAGAAAATGAAAATAGTTGTTTCATTACTTGTGTTTATTTTTTATTTGCAAAATACTATTTTAGCTCAACCGACCAATCTTGCAATAAACACAGCAAATAAATTAAAAGCATATTTATCGACATTTATATGCGAAAAAGCGTATTTGCAATTCAATAAGCCTTATTATATTGCTGGGGATACTATTTATTTCAAATCATACGTAACGGAAGGAGAAAAACACCAACTTTCTGATTTAAGCAAGGTGCTATATGTTGAGCTAATCAACCAGGGAAATCTTATCATTCAATCCATCAAATTGCAATTGGATAGTGGTATTAGCTGGGGAGATTTTGTTTTAGAAGATTCACTGCCTGCGGGAACTTATCGCATACGAGCATATACACGGTGGATGCTCAATAACAACATGAACGGGCTTTTTGAAAAACCTATATCGATCGGCGCTTTGCGCGAAAAGCGAATCATGAAAAACAACATTTTTCAGCATACAAACATTGTCAATAAAATCGATATACAGTTTTTCCCTGAAGGAGGCGAATTGGTTGAGGATATTCGTCAAAAAATTGCTTTTAAAGTAATTAATGAAAGTGGATTGGGAATTAGTGTTAAAGGTATTTTACTTAACAATGATAATGATACCATTTGCTCATTTCAAACTGAACATAACGGCATGGGATATTTTTATCTATTACCTTTAAACGGCAAAACATACAAAGCAATAATCATTGCTGAAGATGGATCCCGAACTATGGTTTATTTGCCAAAGCCAACCATTTCTGGAATAGTTTTACATATTGACAATGATTCAGCTTCAAGAGCATTTGTTACTATCACATCAAACAAAAGCTATTACAAACTAAATAGGGATAGGAACTTTTTCCTGATTATTTATTCAGGAGGCAAAGTTGTTGCACTTACTATAAATCTTGATAGCACAATTATAAATTTTGCCATAGTAAAACAGAAATTTCAGACAGGCATAGCAGTTATTACACTTTTTTCACCAGAGGGAGAACCACTATGCGAACGCTTGCTGTTTATAAAAAAAAATGATCAGCTTGCATTGAATATTGAAACTGATAAGGCACAGTACTCAAAAAGAGATAAGGTGATTGTTCGGCTAAAAACTCTTTTCCAGGGAGATACTACTGTATCTGGACATTTTTCAATTTCAGTGATTGATGAAAATAAAATACCCGTAAATGAAAATAAAGAAACTAATATATTAACTAATTTACTACTTACTGCTGATTTGAAAGGCTATATAGAGAAGCCCAACTATTATTTTGTTGATACAAGCATGAAATCTTGTAAGGATCTTGATGTATTGATGCTCACTCAAGGTTATAGACACTTTGATTGGAAGCATGTGCTTGATACGATCTATATACTTCCCCCCTACCAGCCCGAAATGGGATTATCAATTGATGGCAAAGTAACTCATCATTCAGGAAAACCTGTTTCTGGGAAAATTATCATGTTGATGCCTTTAGGAAAAGGAACACTTTTAACATGTTTTTCCGATAGCACTGGTAGGTTTAATTTTTCTGATTTACTTTTCTCGGACACTGCCCATTTTGTTTTAAGTGTTTTAAATGAAAAGGGTCAAAATTCTGATTACGATATAGTTTATACGCCAACTAAAATCTTAACTCCAGTAACAACTTGTAAAGATTACAATTTAAATAACCAATTAGAACTGGAGCACCACTTATTAGTGATCAAGAAAGAAAGAGATGAATTTCCTGGAGCTGAAAAGGCTAAAGTTGATATATTAAAAGAAGTTGAAGTGAGAGGGTTTAAGAAAGATAACCAATATAGGACAGAAAGCCTTGTGGGTGCTGGCAATGCTGATCAGGTTATGCATGCGCAAGAGATTGAGAAAATCAGTGGCTTGCTTTCGACAAGTTTAAATGGAAGGTTGCATGGTGTCGATTTTATCAATGGAATTCCCTATTTAAAGGGAATGCAGGCATTTAATGTCAACCCAATGTTAGTTATAGTCGATGGCGTAGAGCAAAACAGTGTTGGGCAAAATGGCAAAATGTTGCCATACAATATTGATGAGATTCCATTGTCAAACGTTGAGACAGTTGAAATATTAAAATATGCCAATGCAAGTATTTATGGTATGGAGGGAGGAGGAGGAGTTTTAGTAATAACTACAAAAAGGTATGAAAATTTTCAAGATAAAACTAAGGCAACAGGTATTTTCCAAATAACTTCCATTGGGTTTTACAAAGCGAGAATATTTTATACGCCGAAATATGATCATGAAGATGGCAACACAAAACCAGACCTCCGCTCTGCTATTTATTGGGCCCCAGAAATTAAAACTGATAAATCAGGAAATGCATCTTTTAATTTTTACAATGCCGATGGGGCTGGAACATATAGGATAGAAGTTGAAGGTATTGCCGACGATGGAAGGATTGGCCATAGTGTATACAAGTATACTGTGAGATAAGATGTAGAATTTGTAAAACAGTTTTCGGAGTCAACAATTACATAGATGGAGAATACCTATAAGCCTTAAAAGCGTGCTGCCTGAAGCGGGGTAACGAATTCTATTATTCTCAAGTTGTTTACAAAATAGTGATTATAATAACAAAAAACAATAAATGAAAATTGCAGTAATAGCATGTTATTATGGAAAACTCCCTTGGTATTTTAAATACTTTTTATACTCATGCAGCTATAATTTAACAATTGATTTTTTTATAATTACAGATGAGCGCACTTACGATATACAGCATCCCAAAAACGTACATTTCATTTATAAAGAATTGAATCAAATAAATGCCTTAGCTTCAAAAAAATTAGGCTTTCCTGTTGCCATCAAAAGGGGGTATAAATTTTGCGATTTCAAACCCGCTTATGGTTTTCTTTTTCCTGAGATAATTGAAGGATGTGATTTTTGGGGGTATGGCGACATCGACGTTGTTTATGGTAACATTAGGAATTTCATTTCTAATGAGTTGATGAAAGTATACGACCTTATAAGCATAAGACCTGATTGGGCGCCAGGCTGTTTCCTTCTTTTTAAGAACTGCAAAAAAATGAATACATTATTTATGCAAAGCAAGGACTATAAAAAAGTTTTTTCAAACGGTAGGCATTATTGTTTTGATGAAACTAATTTTCAGCACGATGCATTTACCGAAGGGAAGAAGTATTATGAAATACCCAGTAAAATTGAAAGTATGATGCACGTGATTCGAAGGCTTGAAGAAAAAGACTATATCTACCCCTATTTTGAGTTTTTTATTATAGAAGGCCGGCCAGGAAAATTGAAATGGGAAAAGGGTACACTAATTTATAAAAATGAGTTTGAAGCAATACTTTATCATTTGATAAAGCTGAAAGAAGTATACCACCCTAAAAGATCCCCCAAAAAAATTCCCGAAAAATTTTACATTAGCCCGACTAGAATCTATTCATAACAAATTATTTTATTATGAACAACCTGATTACTATTCCGCTTCCGCTAAATATTTCCTCAGATGAATTTAACCTATACTCGCACTATAGAGCCTATCGATTTCCTGTTCAAAAAATAAAAACATTCAAAAATGTTTTTATTACGTTCACTGGCTTCTGTGTAAATGAAAAAGGGCTCATTAAAGAATGTCATCATGACTACGCAGTTCAATACGATGATTATCTCTGCAACGCGAGCCATTATTATCATTACTCCATTATAAAACCAGAGAATTTGATTACGTTAAATAACAAAACAATTTATTTAGCGATTCATCACATTTGGTTCAATTATTATCACTGGATCTGCGAATCTATATTCCGATTGTGGATGGTGAGAAAGAAATTAAATAACCTCACTTTAATCCTACCAGAATTTTATAAAGATGCCAACTTTATAACTGCTTCTATTGAGCCTTTCAATATTAAGAATATTTATTTTATACCAAACGGCAAAAGCCTGCTTGTTAAAAATCTTTGTCTCCCTCAATTAAAGCCAATTTGCGATTCTTATAATGTGCTTCATTTAAAACAAGTAAGAAAATTTTATTGGGATTATATTGCCAAAAGAAAAAAAAATGTAGGCGACAAAATTGAAAATCTGTATATAAGCAGAAAAAAGGCGAGTAGAAGAAAGGTGGTGAATGAAGATGAAATATTGCGCATTTTTTACAAATATGATTTTACTATATTTTACCCAGAGGAGCACGATTTTCTTGAGCAGGTTGCTATTTTCTCAAAAATAAAATATTTAGTCGGGGAACATGGCTCAGGACTTACAAATATTCTGTTTATGAATAAAGGAACTTCAGTCTTAGAATTGCACAAAAACCAAACCAATGAATTAACCCATCCAAGTTTTCTTTTCTGGTATATGGCAGGCGCATTGGGCATAAACTACTATCATCAAAGCTGCAAAACTTATGGTAAAGAAGATTATTTTGAAGGCGATTATATTGTAGACCCGAAGCTTCTTGAACACAATTTAGTTATGATGCTTTCTGTTGATTATGTATGAAGAGTCTCTTGCTTATAACATATATAGATTTCTGGATCACAGGCTCAGGGCATAGAGCTAGGGTTAGTTCTTTGCTAAATTATTTGAGGAACAAGGTATGCATTACAGTTTTTTTTGCAGGATCGGAAAATGAAGGTGACAAAAAAAATCTCTATGAAAATTTCCCTGAAATTAAAGTCGAATTTGCAAGTGAAAATGGAATTTTGACTTATAAAGAGTGCAAGGAGAAATTTGAAAAGTATATAAAAGAAAAATTTTTTGATATCGCTATTGTCGAATATATAGAGCTATCAATAGTATTAGAATATTTGCCTGATAAAACCATGACTATTCTTGATACCCATGATCTTGTTCACAATCGCGTAAAAAGTTTTAAGAAATATAAACTCGAATATAAAAACATTTTACTGAGCAGAAAGGAGGAACTTAAAATTTTTAAGTGCTATGATTATGTTATGCTAATACAAAAATCTGACTTTGAAAATATAGCTGAAGAAATTGGTGTTACAATGTTATTGTTAGTTCCTCATCCTGTTATGCTTAGTAAGAAATTTATTCGTAAGGTGCTTAAAAATGTAGGATTTATAGCAAGCCCTTATGCCCCGAATATTGATGCATTAAATTGGTTCATACATAAGGTTTGGGAAAAAATTTATTCTAAATATGATTTGGTGTTGAATGTTTATGGAAATATAAAATATGCGATTGGCAACCAACGAGACATGCACTCAAAAAAGATTATTTTTCACGGCTTAGTACATGACTTGGAAGGAGTCTATAAATATTTAGACATAATTATAAATCCGATTAGGTGCGGTGCAGGTTTGAAGATAAAAAGCATTGAAGCGTTAGGACATGGGCTACCATTGATAACAACCACTCATGGGGCATCAGGCATAGAGGATGGAGCATCAATTGCTTTTTTAATAGCAGATACCCCTGAAGAATTTGTAGAAGCATTCGATAACTTGATTTATAATTTTGAGCACAGAAAGAAGATAGCAGGAGAAGCATTCAAGTATGCGCAAACCAATTTTTCAAAGAAAAAATGTTATGGGGATTTATTACGAGTGATAACTTAGTGAGTAAGAATTTAATTGATCACATTTGTTTATGAAACCATTCCCCTTCTTCCGCCAGCCCGATTCAATGGACTGCGGGCCTACCTGCCTGCAGATGGTAGCGAAATATTACGGCAAAAGCGCTTCCCTGCAGTCGCTTAGGGAAGTATCTCAAATTGGCAAAGAAGGCGTGAGCATGCTTGGCATCAGCGAAGCAGCAGAGCGGATCGGATTCAGGGCCCGTGCAGTGAAACTGGGTTATGAAGCGCTGGTAAATGATGCAAAGCTGCCCTGCATCCTTCATTGGAACCAGTATCATTTCATTGTTCTTTACAAAGCGAAAAAGGATTTGTTGTTCGTGGCCGACCCGGCGCACGGCCTGGCTACGTTCACTAAACAAGAATTTTTGCAAAGATGGATAAGCGACAAAACCGGAACAGGCACCGACGCAGGAATAGCCTTGTTATTGGAGCCCACACCAAAATTTTATGAAGCTGATGAAGAAGAAGTTTCTTTTTCCGAAGGCGGGGCCCTTGCTTTCAAAAATATTTTTAACTACCTCCTTCCCTATAAGAAATTGGTCTTCCAATTATTCCTTGGCCTTGCCGTGGCAAGTATTTTACAATTGATATTGCCCTTCCTTGCCCAAAGCGTGGTGGATGTGGGCGTGAGCACGGCCAACATCCATTTTGTTTACATTGTGCTGCTCGCGCAAATCGCCTTGTTCATAGGAAGGCTGGTTACCGATTTTGTGCGCAGTTGGATATTATTGCACATCAGCGCCCGCATAAACATTTCCATACTCACTGATTTTTTAATAAAGCTGATGAAGCTGCCGCTTTCGTTTTTTGACAGCAAAAAAACCGGCGACATACTCCAGCGCATGAACGACCACCAGCGCATCGAATCATTCCTCACAGGTTCTTCCATCAGCGTGCTGTTCTCATTGGCGAACCTGGTTATTTTCTCTATCGTATTGGCTGTTTTTAATGCTTATATATTTACTGTCTTTATCATCGCCAGCTTGCTGTATTCATCATGGGTCGTCCTGTTTTTGAAAAAAAGAAGGGTGCTCGATTACAAAAGGTTCGACATCGCTTCCAGGGAACAAAGCGCCACCATACAATTGGTGCAGGGCATGCAGGAAATAAAGCTGAATGGTGTGGAAAAGCCAATGCGCTGGAACTGGGAAAAGCTGCAGGCAAAATTGTTCAGGCTTAGCATGAAGGGGCTTTCGCTGAACCAATGGCAGCAATCTGGGGCTTCCTTCATCAACGAAGGCAAAAACATCTTCATCACCTTTCTTTCTGCCAAAACGGTGATTGATGGGCAAATGACGCTCGGGGCAATGCTTGCCGTGCAATACATTATCGGGCAGTTGAACAGCCCGATTGAACAGATGATCAATTTTGTGCAAAGCTGGCAAAATGCAAAGATCAGCATGGACAGGCTGAATGAGGTCCATGGAATGGAAGAGGAAGAGCCGCAGCATAGGTTTTTGCTGCAGGAACTGCCAACGGCTTTTACCAAACTGTTGGTTGGAGGAAAAAGAAATGAGCAAATGCCAGCAAGCAGGGGAATAATAGTTGGCGAAAATAATAGCGTGCCCGGGTATAAATCCCCTTCTTTCAACAATGAAGGAAATAATGTTATAACAGAAAGCAGCGACTGCATTTTTTTCAAAAATGTTTCTTTCACTTACCCGGGGGCCGGCAATGAGCCCGTTTTAAAAGACATCAATTTAAAAATCCCTAAAGGGAAGACAACGGCCATTGTTGGCGTCAGCGGCAGCGGCAAAACCACGCTGCTGAAGCTGTTGCTGAAATTTTACGAGCCGCAGAAAGGCGATATTAAATTAAACAACACGCCGCTCAATAATATCAGCCATAAAGTATGGAGAAGCTATTGCGGCGCAGTGATGCAGGAGAGTTTTATTTTTTCAGACACCATTGCCCGCAACATTGCCGTGGGCGGGGAAAAGATCGATATGGAAAAATTGCAACATGCCGTAGCAGTTGCCAATATCACCGATTTCATGGAAAGCCTGCCGCTCGGGTTCAACACAAAAATAGGTGCTGAAGGAACGGGGATCAGCATGGGGCAAAAACAAAGGATCCTGATTGCCCGTGCCGTTTACCGCAACCCTGAATTTATTTTTTTTGACGAAGCCACTAACAGCCTTGATGCAAATAATGAAAGCATCATTCTTCAAAACCTCGGTTCCTTTTTTAAGGGCAGAACGGTAGTGGTGGTGGCGCACCGCTTGAGCACCGTTAAAAATGCAGGCCAGATCATTGTGCTTGACAAAGGGGTTATTGCAGAACGGGGAACACATCAGGAATTGATAAACTTGAAAGGCGAATATTTTATGCTGGTGAAGAACCAGTTAGAATTGGGGGAATGAGGGCAAATTGATAATGAAGAATTAATAATGCAAAAATACTTTTTGGCCAAAGGGAAAATGGGCAGCCGAAAACCTGTAGAAAACAGTAGGCGCTAATTTTCTACAACTAAATTTTGAAAAATGAAAAAATTAAATCTTGCCAATGCGAGGCAACTGGGCAAAACGGAAATGAAAAAGATAGTCGGCGGATTGCCTGCTCCCTGCCATTGCACCTGTGCAGGCGGATCGGGAGGCGCTTGGCAGTATAATTATGAGCCCAATGGTGCGACTATTGCGCAAGATATTGCGGATTACTGTAGCACAGGCGTAGCAACCTGTGGCGGATGTACTAACATTTACAAGTAGCACCACATTTGAATGGGCAGTTCGGCAGGACTGCTCATTCTTTTAAGTTTTCAATAATTCAAAAACATTATTGTGTATGCAGGCAGGCTATTTAAAATTCAGCAGCATAAAACCAATATTAATTTTTACTGTACTTTTCTTTTCAGGTTTTTCCTGCCCTTCACAAATTTTAATTAAGGGTAAAATTATTAATAATAATCATTCTAGAGTTGTCTTATATGAACCTATTAATAATTTTGCTAACAACCTTTTGATAGAAAGGCCTGATTTTGTTTTATATTTAACTCCAGCAGGGTATTTTGAGAAGCGACTTCAAATTTATTTGCCCTGTGTAATTACCATACGAGTTGGGCAATCACAGCCGGTATGGTTGTTTGTAGCTCCAGGTGATACTGTCTCAGTTGAAATAAACACTTCTGCGTTTGATAATTTTTCACCAAATGGTGGTATAAAAATTAAAGGTAAAAATGGAACTGGCAATGAATTTTATAATTCGTTCAACTATTCTCCAAGACGAAAGTTTGTGGTTTTTGAAAACATGCTTGACAGTATGCATTTTCAAAGAACACTTGATTTCAATGCAGTGTATTTTGCTTTATCTAAAATTATTTATCCATTCGATTCACTGCTGGTAAAAGGTAAAATTACAAGGCTTTTCTATGATATTATGGTGAGTGATACAAAAGATGTACTCTTGACTGAGCTTATTAAATTTGCATTTTTTAGCAATAGGCTAAACCCTGATGACGCTTTTGCGCTTGTAGACAGCGTATATTCAAAATTCCCGGTTACCGAGGATGTTATTAGAAGTGGGTTGTATGGATCAAGTATAGCATACTATTATTATTATTCAAAAGCGAAGAAGTATTATTTAAACCCTCATCTTGACGACAGTTTACTTATCAAAAACGGAAAAAAATGTTTTATTAGCAGCAATTTTGTTCCTTGGCTTTATGCCCCTAAAAATATTCAGGAAACCGAATGGGCTATGGCTATACTTCAATTGAAGCATCTTTTTTCGGCAAGTATTGGCAAAAGAGATGTGGACGCTTATTTAAATTTTTTTCCTAATAGCAAAATGAAAGATTATTTTTCTCCTCCTTATTTTAAATTAACAGACGAATCAGCAAGACCGAATGACAGTGCTGTAATTATTTTTTTAAAGAGCGATAGTTTAAATTCATTTGATTCGGCAATTACTCTTTTGAAAGGGAAAAGAATACTGGTAGACCTTTGGGCAACATGGTGTGTTCCGTGTAAAATGGAATTTTCATATAACGACCAGGTAGATAGTTTTTGTACTAAAAATAATATTCAACGCTTATATATAGCATTTGAGATTGGACAAACAAAACTGAATTTAAAAAGAGATATAAAGGCGTACAATTTAAAAGGTTTTCATGTAGTAGCCACTCAACGACTAATTGATGATATTGTTAAAAGATTTTATCCGGGCCAGGGCGGATATACCATACCTCATTACCTATTGGTAAATGAGCAGGGAAAAGTAATTAATGCAAATGCAACAAGGCCTAGTTCGGGTGACAACCTGTTTTCCGAAATGAAAACAGCATTCAACTTAAAAGATTAAACCTAATGCCTTTTAAGAAAAAGCGAAACTTGGGTTTCATCTTACCTACAAAGAAAAGGGTAAGCCGAAAACCTTTAGAAAAGAGTAGGCAATAATTATTCAAACTAAATTTTTTAAACTGAAAAAGTTAAATCTCGCCGACGCGAGGCAACTGAGCAAAACGGAAATGAAAAAGATCATGGCCGGCAGCGGTAGTTGTTGTATGCACAATGCATCTTGGTCTACGTCTGATTGCGGATTGAGCATGTCTGATGCAAAAGCAGCAGCTACTGCGTATGCGCTTATTACTGGTCAACGTGGATATTGGTGTTGCGCGTCCTGTTAAAAATTTACCGGGATGTTACTATCCCGGTATTTTACAAAATGTAATTGTTGTATATGGTAAATATTCCCTATTGTTCCTATTTGTTATTTCTTTTTGTATTTGTTCAAATTGAAAATATTTCCTATTCCATGGATGTCGTATGCGATAAGAAAAGCGATTCAATAGAAATTTATAATGCCACTAACCATGATATTTTATTCACGATAGATTATCCATTGAATAATGACCTATTATTTTTGCCAAAAAAGAGGCTCATAAAATTTAAGCCAGTAGATGAGAAAGTAATGCTTGTGCAGTCGGATAAGTGTATTTACTTTTTAACAAAAGGGAGAACATATTATGTGAAAGGAATTATTAATGGCATTAACAGGATATATTCTAAACCAAAAAACAATGAAGAAGATGCGGAGCTGAATTTTTTCCCTGCTTTTGCTGATACATTTGGATTTCTACGTCCTTCGGTGTTTACGATGTTCAAAAACATAAAAAATAAGAGCGCAAACCTTGCCATTCGTGAAAGAAAGATTGAAACTGATTATTGTCGTCAACTCGGCTTTCTTGAAGAGTACACCAAGAAATTCAATCTTTCTAAAGAATTTTATCAGCAATGCCGATATATTCTGGAAATATTAAAATATTCAAATAAAACACAAGTGCTGGAGAGGGCTCATAGCATACAGGAATTGAAGGATAGCATTAATCGTTGGCGCAATGAAACCTTTTACTTTTACAAAGATAGCCTGGCAACTTACCTCAATGCTTTACATTCAGAAAATGGAAAGTTTAATGTGATTGATAAAGATTTAATACAAAATATCGAAATCATTTTTCTTCACGATTGTTTTCTTGATCCAGGTTTTAATAGCGACAACTTACAATATTTTGAGATTAAACAGGAAAAATCGGCTCAATTCTTTCCTGGTAGAATAGCAGATTTTGCTTTGACAAGTAATATTATTGATTGTATCAGGTATCGAGGTGAAGTTCCTGATTCTTTTTTGAATAGGTATAAGTCTTTATGCAATAACCAAAGCTATCGAAATTATGTTGATGGCATTTTGGAACAAAAAAGAATTGCTTCTGACTTTAAGAATAGCCCTGATTTTTTGCTTATGAATTTGAATGGAGGTCGCTCCTGGTGGAAAAAAATCATAAATTCTCATCAGGGAAGGTACATATATGTTGATTTTTGGGCGAGCTGGTGTGCTCCTTGCCGCTATGAAATTCCTTTTAGCAGAATGTTGGCTGAGGGCCTTCAAGGGAAAAACATTGATTTTGTTTATTTGTCAATAGATGAAAATAAAACTGACTGGAAAAAAGCAGTTTTGCAGGAAAATTTGCAAGACAGCAATAAAAGCTATTTGATTATAAACCCAAAGGGAAAATATAATGCTCGGTATTATAAAATAAATGAAATACCACGGTACATTATACTTGATAAAAAAGGAAGTATTATCAATTTTGATGCGCCAAGACCAAGTAGCCAGGAGATTAAAACAATTCTTAATAAACTGGCTAATTCAAATTGAAATATTTCCATCATCCATTAATTGCACAACAGAATAAAATTGTATGCCAAATAAGATATTAATAATACCGGTTTTGTTCTTTTGCTCATGCGCAACAGTAAGACAAAAGGAAGCTTTTATAAAAGAGCAATTAAAGTTATCAGTTGATAAGTACCGCGCTCCAAAGGAAGAAAGCATAGATTTCTCTTTTAGCATTTCATCCGATCTTTTTGGCAACCATTTGCGGAAAATGAAAATGAAAACAATCAAACAAAAAGTTCAAGCGATGGTGGAACAAATGTTTTTAACTCCAGATTCTACCGCGGATTACCTATTAAATGGGGTGAAACAAAATGGAGTGCTAGACTCTTTTTATGTGAGCCAAAGCAAAAAAAAGTTTATAACAGAAAACAACCTATTATCTCCGAACAAGCATTTTTTAGAAGCGTTAAATAAATAAAATGCTCATTCGGTTTTCTTCTGGCATGCTTTTGATGTCATTTTTAATGATTAAAAAGACGCTTAAATTGGAATTTCAAATGCCCGGGATAACAAAGGCTAATAATAAAAAGAAAAAAGATGGCCCTAAGCAGTAATGAAGTGCAAGAGATCATTTCCTACAAGCCTCACTGGATAATCCGGAATGGCAATGTGCTTTTCTTTTTTGTGCTGGTTGTTTTGTTCGCATTCACATGGTTCATCCAATACCCAGACATTATCAAGGGCTCTATGAAGCTGGTAGCTATTAATGCGCCAAAATCAGTAGTGGCAAAAACAGAAGGGAAACTGGAAAAGCTATTGGTATCGAACCAGGAAGAAGTGCAGCAGGGCCAGGCATTGGCGTTCCTGCAAAGTGCGGCCAGCCCCCAACAGGTAATGGGCCTGCAAAAATGGGTTGCTGCAATGGAGCCATCCGTCATCAAAGACAGCTTTGATATTTTATTAAGCCATCCATTGCCCGTTTTCGACCAATTGGGAGATCTGCAAAGCGATTACCAGGGATTCCAAAGCGTTTGCAACGAAACAATGCAAGTGCTTGCCAATGGCTATTACCAGCAAAAGCAGGGCGCTTTGGTCGCGGATATGGATTATTTATCTGCCATTCAAAAAAACACAAAACAGCAGCAGCAAATATTAAAACAGGATTATGAACTGCAGCAGCGCGAATACCATGCCAACGAAATGCTCACGAACGAAAAGGTGATCGCGCCGATTGAACTGGGCCAGAACAAAAGCAAATTACTTAATAAAGAGCAGGGCCTGCAGCAGATGAAAGCGCAGGTCATCAATAATAACATGAACAAGCACAATAAGCAAAAAGAAATCCTTGATGTAAAAAAATATATTGGCGACCAACAACAAAAATTCCGCGCCGGGTTGTTGGGCCTGAAAAGCAAAATTGAAATATGGAAGCAGCAATATGTCATCAGCGCACCGGAAAGTGGCCAGGCCCTTTTCACCTCTTTTTTGCAGGAAAACCAATTGGTGTATGCCGGGCAGGAATTGTTTTATGTTCAGCCACAGCAAAGCATTTATTACGGGGAACTAAAGGTTGCCCAGTCAGGGCTGGGGAAAATTAAAGCAGGGCAAAAAGTGTTGGCGCGGCTGCAAAGCTATCCCAGCACGGAGTTCGGTTACATAACAGGCGCCATTGGTTACATATCTGCAATACCTACGGCCCGCGATAGCTTTTTGATCAAGGTCGATTTTCCAAAAGGGCTTACAACAAATTACAATAAAACCATTTTTTTCAGGAACGGGCTGGTTGCAGGCGCAGAGGTGATGACCGATGACCGCAGGCTGTTCGATCGGTTCGTCGGGCAATTGAAAGATATCATCAGGCGGTAACCTCTTTTCCAAAGGGTTAAACTTTGGGAAAAAGAGAGGTTGCCGTGAAACAGGCAGGCCAAAAGCGCGACCGCCAAAAGCGGTACGCATAAGGGTAACAGAGCCAGGAAAGCGAATTTTTTTTGGCAAAGGTTATAAAGTATAACCTCAAAAAAATGTTGGGCAAGCAATAATGATAGAACTTAGGGTTGCTAATAGCCTTTGCAAAGAAAGGGGCAGCCGAAAACCTGTAGAAAAGAGTAGGCTATAATTATTATAAACTAAAATTTTTTAAAATGAAAAAATTAAATCTTGCCAATGCGAGGCAACTGAGCAAAACGGAAATGAAAAAGATCATGGCGGGCAGCGGTGGCGGTCAATGCAGCACTCCTTATGGCTGTGCAGTTGGTTTACACTGTAACCTGAACTGTGGGGGCAACCTAACCATTGGCACCTGCTCACCAATGACAAACTATGGCCCTTGCGTTTGTTATGGAGCATGCTAACAATTCCGTAATTTTTTATACTGCGTGTGCAGGAAAGCACGCAGTAACTTTATGAACTGTCATTTAAAGAATGCCCCTTGCAATTTTTTCGAACATTAATATGGATTGGCTGGCAATGGTATTATCATGGAAGCCAATATATGTGAAACCATCTTAGCACATATTTTTTTAAGCCAACAATCGTTATGCGATTAAAGTTTCAAATATTATTGTTCCTGTTAGTTATTGCGCACAATGCAACGTATGGGCAGGATGATCAACCGCCTTCATTGCGCCTCGGTGACGCTGCGCCGCCACTGCGTGTGCGCGAATGGCTGAAAGGCAAGCCAATTGAAAAATTTGAAAAGGGCAAAGTATATGTGATAGAGTTTTGGGCAACCTGGTGCAATCCATGCAAAGCAGCGGTGCCCCGTCTTTCCAAATTAGCCCGCAAATACAAAAACAAAGCCGTTTTCATAGGCATGGATGTTTACGAACAACAAGTACCGCTTGCTTACAGGAAAAATATAAATCAAATAAAAGCCTTTGTCGATAGCATGGGGCGCAGGATGAAATACAATGTGGCAATAGGGGATAGCAGTTTTATGGAAACTGCCTGGCTCAAAGCATCAGGAGAGCAGGGCATCCCCAAAACCTTTATAATAAATGCAGAAGGAATAGTGGCTTGGATCGGGCATCCCATGCATCTTCAGGAAGTCTTGCCCAAGATAGTGAACAATGAATGGGATACAAATGAGGCGATCGCTAAGCATAATTCAGATAAGCATTTGGAGGAACTGGATGATTCATTAAGTTATAAACTGATCCCTTACAATGGAGATCCTAAAATTTCTGGAGACTTTGGGAAACCGGATTCAGCCCTTTTAGTAATTGAAGAATTGGTCAGAAGAGAACCAAAACTTAAATATGCGCCGAATATGGCTCATAATACCTTTTCTGCCTTGCTTAAAACAAACCAGCGCAAAGCTTACGAATATGGCAAACAGGCATTGATAAACCCCGCTTATGATGAGCCTGCCTATAGTCAGATTATTTACCTCATCGAATGGTGGTCAGACAAAATAACTCTTCGCTCAGAAATTTATGAGCTTGGCGCTGAAGCCTACCAGGTAGAAATTGACCATATCCCGTATCCCGAAATTGCTAACCTTCCCAAACTTTATAATAAAATGGCAGCGTGGTATTGGCGTGCAAACAACAAATCAAAAGCAATAGATGCAGAGAAACAAGCCATTAAAGCCATGAAGAAAAGAAGAGGCTGACGCGGCTGTTTATACGCCTTCGTTTCAGAAATACAGGGGCGACATGTATCATCATAATAAAAATATTTTATAAAACTTGTTTGCAAGCAAAAAGGGGCAGCCGAAAACCTGTAGAAAAGAGTAGGCTATAATTATTCAAACTAAATTTTTTAAAATGAAAAAATTAAATCTTGCCAATGCGAGGCAACTGAGCAGAGATGAAATGAAAAAGATCATGGGATCCGGAGGCTGCAATCCTCAACTTACTTGTTGCCCATCTCCTAATTCCACTGGATGCTATAATGGAACTTGTTCGGCCGGCAATTGCACCTATACTTGTACATGTTCATCAAAGAATAAATAGAGTTGGTGTGGCTTTCTTTTTTTGAAACGGAGGGCCTGTTTGAAAATGATTATAGCGATGCCGTATAATAGTTATTAAACTTTTTCAAAACTTAAATGGCTGATATTTTTTTGCATACTATAATAGCTTTGGAAAAGTTAAAGCTTATTGACGATTCAAAACTTCGTTTTTAAGCAGACCCTAGTAATGCCACAGCCTGTTTTGGTTACAAAATACTTACTTTGTGGCAAGACCGAAATTCAGCAGATTAACGCTATAGCGATGAGAAAAGACCTATTGGCCGATGCCCATAAAAATCAAAAAGGCACTATCCGGGAAAAATGGTTGAAACAATCGTTTTTCTTGCTGCTGCTGTTCAATTTGCTTGCATTGCTTTCTTCTTTTTATTTTCCCGGCGACCCGATTTTGTTGACCATCAGGCAGCAATTGTTCAATTATCATAACAGCTTCCCGCAAGAAAGGGCCTATGTTCAATTTAACAAAGAACAATATCAGCCGGGTGAAATTATTTTGTTTAAAGGCTGCCTTCTATCTGCTTCCAGGCCTTCGGCCATCAGTAAGATTGTTTATGTAGAATTGTTCAATAAAGAAGGGCTCATCCTTGAACAGTTAATGCTGCCTGTGACAGAAGGCTGCTTTAATGGCGAGATAGCGCTCCCGGATAAACTGGAACAAGGGGATTGCTTTTTGCGCGCCTATACTGCGTGGATGGCCAATTTTAAAAGCTCATTATTTTTTTATAAACAAATTAGGATTGCAACAAAAACCATTTTGCCGGCTTCTGCTTCTGCAACAAAAAATTTTTCAATAGATTTTTTTCCTGAAGGGGGCAACCTGGTTGAAGGCCTTACCAGCCTTGTTGCTTTTAAAGCGACTGGCCCTGATGGCTTGCCTTTGCAGGTTTCAGGGAAAATCATCAATAGCTTTGGCGCTACCGTTGCAGTGTTGTCATCAGGGAAAAATGGCTTAGGCAGCTTTATCATGCATCATTCCCCGGGAATTCAATATACTGCTGTTGTTGCTGCGAATGGAATGGTGAAAAAGGTCCCTTTGCCGTTCGCTTTAAAAAGCGGAATTGTTTTGCACGTGGAGAGACATTGCGGGAAAAAAACGGATACTGCCTTTTTTAATTTATCAAGAAGCAAGGCTGATAAAGACAAATATCAAAACCTGGTTATCTGCGCAGAGGGGAATGGCCAATCGTCATTGGCGCTTGTGCATTTTGCAGATGAGGTGGCAGGTAACCCCATGGATACCATACTTAATGCCCCAAGCCCTTTGCTCGCTGGCTTCAATAGCGGTATCCTTCACCTTTCGGTATTAAATCAATCGGGTGAAGTTTTAGCCCGGCGAATGATTTTTCTTCATGGGCAGGATAAGATGAACTGTGAAATAAAAATGGAGGGGGAAAAACCAGATTTGAACACTGGCGGAAAAAACAATTTTACATTAGACATCCCAGCCGCATTTGAAGGATCGGCAATTTCCGTATCAGTTACAGAAGCTGTGGCCGCTCCTCGCTTTAATGAAAATGAACTTCTCTACAATGACCTCTTGCTTTCTTCCAACCTTGATGAATACCTGAGCCGGCCAGGGCTTTATTTTGAGAATGCAGATCCATCTTTAGCCCTTGATTTGTTCCTGCTTACAGGCAAATCGGGAATGCCAGACCCGGGAAGAATAGCCAGGAATGATTTCCCTTCGATACATTACCAGCCTGAACAGTCAATTGCTTTAAGGGGGCGGGCGTATCAATCTGCTGAAGGCCAAAAAAAAGAATTGTTGAAAAACGGGGCTTTGTTGATGATTATAAAAAACAAGAAAGATTCTTCGACCCGGTTATTGAACGCTTTTACTGATTCGCTCGGGAAGTTTGCAATAACGGGTTTAAATTTTAATGACGGGGCCGACATTTTCGTGCAAACCGGGGAAAGATCGGGCAGGATTGAACAGGAAAATATTTCCGTTGAATGCGATGAAGAATTTGCTGATTCTATAAGGCAAACAAAGTTTGTAACTGAGCCCTTTTTATGGAAAGGATGGAACGGATCGGTGGCAACCCACTTTCGGGATAGCATTTTAGACGAGGAGAGGGCGGAAAAGCAAATGGGTATGCTGAGGCCCGTAACCGTTGGCGCGAAAATGAAAACGCATGAAGACAGCCTATTGTTGAAATATGCAACTGGTGTTTTTGCAAATAAAGGAACATGGGCAAGAACTATGGATTTTACAAATGATGAGATAGCCAGGAACCTGGACATCAATATTCTTGAATATTTGAATGGCAAGGTGGCCGGCCTGGAGTATAGAGTTGACCATTTAAATAACCGGTACCTGATTTATTGGCGGCTTTCTAATTTTATGTCTGGCCTTACCGGGCCGGAACAATTGAAGTTGAATGCGCCTTCCTTTTTTCTTAATGAAAAACTATTGAATGTAGGTAATGAAGGTTATGACCAGGCTATTGACCTGCTGTCGAATATCAGGATGCGCGATGTGGCGATGGTGCGTATTTTCCAACCTGGAATGAACCCGATAGTGCCTGATAACGGGCCTCACGGGTCAATTGCTATTTACTTAAAAAACGGAACAGAAGAAAATAAGCCTCCTTCACAGGTAAGTTTCAAAAAGTTCATAAAGTATGGCTATGGCTTGCTTACTAACGATCATCATACGGCAAAAAACAATTTTAAAGGCACTGATAATCTTTCACATGAGCCAGGCACTGTGTACTGGATGCCTACTTTAAAAGTAGATCGCAACAGCCATACGGCGACTTTTAGCTTTCAGCATAATGCTATTTCAAAAGGCTTCAGGATCATTGCCTGGGGGCTCGACAAGAATGGAATGGTTATCAGCCTAAATAAAATTATTGAATAAAAAATGTGGCATGGCATGCAATTCGGAGCTAATATAATCGGTTATTTTTTGTATTGCATTTTGAGTATATTTTCTTGTAGCTGTTATTCTCAGAATGTGCTAAAGGGGAAAGTAGTTGATAAAATTTCCGGTGAGCCAATCCCTTCTGCCAGTGTGTATATTAGTAAAACATCTGTAGGCGCAAGGACCAATGCCGAAGGGCAGTTTTATATTGGAAAATTCCCGTCAAACAATTTCATCCTGGTAGCTTCGAGTGTTGGGTACAATGTTGCAGAGATGAATTTGCAAACCAGCAAACTCCCGGATGAGCTGATCATTCCGCTTGAACGCAGGGCTAATGAATTGAATGCAATCACCGTTAGCCCTTATGAAAAGAACGGGTGGAGGGACTGGGGAGACATTTTTGTCGAAAATTTAATCGGCACCTCACCTTATGCCCGACATTGCAAAATAAAAAATCATGAGGCCCTTAAGTTTAGGATGCGGCATAAGGACAGCACATTACTGGTGGATGCCGGCGAGCCTTTGGTGATCGAGAATAGTTCGCTCGGTTACGAGCTTCGGTTTGACCTGCAAAAGTTCTCACTAACTTTTTCCGATTCCGGAAACACGCTTTTTTATTCAGGCCATCCTTTTTTTCGGGAACTACCTGCTAAAAGCTTTAAAGAACAAATGCGCATAATCGAAAATAGAAAAAAGGCATATTACCTTTCCTTGATGCGATTTATGCAAACCCTTTTTTCTGATAGCGCACAAAACGATTATGCCATACAACAATTAGATGGCCGAAACATTTTTAATGTCCCGCTTCCTCTAAAAAAAAGTGATAGTTTACCGGCATTCCATTTGCCGGCAGCCGATACTGTGTACGAAATGGGGAGCGACATGGTGAACATAAAAATTATAATGCTTAACGAGCGCAGCGTTACTTCCCAGGCAACTAATAATAAGATTATAAGCGTTTCGGGCTCATTAGCTGTTGGCGCCTCTGTTTTTTCGTTTTCAGATCAGCAAATAAGCATGTATTTTACGGGCAGGCTGGCAATCAGCATTTACAAAATAAGGGACCGATCTGGGTATATTGGATTTTTGGGCAGCGAGCCGTCGGGCAATGCGCTCATGTCAACATTTGAATTAAAAAAAAATGAGGCAATAAACATTTATGCAAATGGAACTTATTCCGACCCTTCCAATCTTAAAATTACCGGTTTTTGGGCTTGGTGGGAAAAACTGGCAACGATATTGCCTGTAGATTACGACCCGGCACAATAGCTTTACTGTTGTTGCTTACATGATTGGCTTGATTTTTTTCCGCATTAATCTTTAAGGCCTGCCCGGATAAGCAACCGATAACCGAAAATTGTTCGACAGGCTGCCTGGCCGGTTAAGCTCGATGGCCAAAAGATAGACCCATCAACCATTTTTTTCCCTACCTTCGCCCCCTTTAAAAATCAGGCATCCTTGTCTTTAAAAGATAAAATTGACGTGCATCAACTGCCCGTGCACATTGCGATCATTATGGATGGCAATGGCCGTTGGGCAAAAGAAAAAGGCCAGGACAGGCTTTACGGGCATTACCATGGGGTGCAAAGCGTTAGGGACATTGTAGAAGGGTGCGCTGAACTGGGGGTGGGCTATCTTACGCTATATGCTTTTTCGACCGAAAACTGGGACAGGCCTGAAGAGGAAGTAACAGGCCTGATGGAGCTGCTGGTGGACACTATTAAAAAAGAAGTAGAGGCCCTTAATAAAAACAATATTAAGCTGCATGTTATTGGTGATATGGGCATGCTGCCAGATTATGCAAAAAAGGAGCTGCAGGATGCAATAGGCCAAACAGCCAAAAATTCGGGCATGAACCTGGTAATGGCCCTCAGTTACAGCAGCCGTTGGGAAATTGCTGAAGCCATTAGAAAAATAGCCATAGATGCAAAAAAAGGAGACTTGGAACCATCCTTGGTTAATCAGCAAACTTTGCAAAAATATTTATGTACAAGTCAATTTCCAGATCCTGAGCTGATGATACGGACAAGCGGCGAATACCGGATCAGCAATTTTTTACTTTATCAACTGGCTTATACAGAGCTGTATTTCACCAGTGTGCTGTGGCCCGATTTCCGCAAAGAGGAGCTGTACAGGGCAATCATCGATTTCCAGGGAAGAGAAAGGCGATTTGGCAAGATCAGCGAACAACTGGAAAAAGAAATGGATAAGAGGAAAGAAGATTCGTTATAAATAGGGCGGAATGCTGTTTTCAGCATAGCTTTTTTAACAAACACTTTTAATAAATCAACTTAATTTGCCGCACTAAAAAACCGACTGGATGCTACGAAGTTTACTGATCTGTGTTCTTATTTCTTTGTTTTTGCTTTCTTTTACCAACAGCAACGCTTATGGACAGGTAACCGATACAACGCATCCCGTATCAGTTAACCCTGATTTGCTTGCACTTGCAAACGCCAAAACACCCAGGGAATATGTAATAGCAGGAATAAAAGTAACGGGCACAAAGTACCTTGATGAAGCATTGCTCATTTCCATTTCAGGGCTTACCGTTGGAGATAAAATGATGATACCCGGAGGAGACAACTTTAGCAAAGCCATCAATAACCTTTGGAAACAAAACCTTTTTTCAAATATTGCTATTTATATCACAAAACTTTCCAATAATAATGACATCAATATAGAAATAAATGTAACCGAAAAGCCAAGGCTCAGGGATTTTACATTCAAAGGCGCTACCAAATCAGAATCTGACGACCTTCAAACCAAAACGGGGCTCATCAAAGGCCGCGTGGTTACGGAAAACATGAAGCAGCAGGCCGTTGAAGCGATTAAAAAGTTTTATGCCGACAAAGGGTTCCAAAGCGCAAAAATTTTGATCAGGGAAACAAAAGACCCTGCTTCGCCCAATTACGAAACGCTTACGTTCAATATCCAAAAGGGGCAAAAAGTACATATTTCCCAAATCAGTTTTTTTGGCAACGAAGCAGTTCCCGAAAGCAAGCTGAAAAAGCAATTGAAAGATACAAAAGAGCTAACGCACATCACTCTTTTTCCGAATCATGATTCCAGCGCTTATGGCAAAAGAAATGAAATCTCTTTTAAAGATTATATTGATAACTGGGGCTTTTTGTCATTCACGAAAACTAAAGAATTCATCGATCCTTACTTCAGGTTCAAATTGTTCAGCGGATCAAAATTCAATGCAAAAAAATATGCTGACGACAAACAAAAGGTATTGGATTATTACAATTCATTAGGCTATCGGGATGCAACCCTCGTTGCTGACACCCAGTACTACAATAAAAAAGGCCAGATGGATATTGATATTAAAGTGAACGAAGGCAATAAGTATTATTTTGGAAATATAGCCTGGAAGGGCAACACGAAATATTCCGACTCCATTCTGACCGCGATATTGGGGATAAAGAAAGGCGATGTTTACGATCTCGACATCCTTAATAAAAGGCTGGGCAAACAGGTTACTGCTGAAGGCGGGGACATAAGCGGCCTTTACCAGGACGATGGCTATCTGTTCTTCCATGTCGACCCGGTGGAGACGGCAGTTTACAATGACACCATTGATTTCGAAATCAGGATTGTAGAAGGCCCCCAGGCAACAATTAAAAATGTAACCATTTCCGGTAATGATAAAACCAAGGAGTATGTGATAAGAAGAGAGCTTCGGACTATTCCCGGCGAAAAATTCAGCCGGACTGAGCTCCTTCGTTCGCAACGGGAAATCGTGAACCTCGGGTTTTTTAACCAGGAAAAAGTGGTGCCCAACCCGGTGCCCAACCAGGAAGACGGGACTGTGGACATCAACTGGAGCGTTGAGGAAAAATCCGCAGACCAGCTCGAGCTTTCGGCAGGATGGGGCGGCGGTATTGGCCTGACAGGAACAGTTGGGGTATCTTTCAACAACTTTTCAATAAAACAAATCTGGAAAAAATCCTCCTGGGACCCCATACCATCGGGAGACGGGCAAAAGCTTAGTTTGCGCATTCAATCCAATGGCAAGGCTTACCAGTCTTACAATGCCTCTTTTACAGAACCATGGTTTGGGGGAAAGAAAAACAACTCGCTCACCTTTAGTGTTTACCGGAGCGTGTTCAGGACTGGCGGCTATAACTACAGCACAAACACCTATAGATTCAGTGATACCAACTCCCTGAAAAACTTCGGGCTTACTGTGGCATTGGGCACACGCTTAAAATGGCCTGACGATTATTTCACTTTGACCTATTCGGTCAATTTCATCCAATACGACCTGACGAATTACCCGTTGTTCACCACAAATTTCCGCAATGGGCATTCAAAAAATTTCAGCTTCAAGCTTGCGCTGAGCCGTTATTCGCTGGACCAGCCTATTTTCCCGCATAATGGTTCAAATACGTTGTTGAGCGTTGAGTTCAGCCCGCCTTATTCGCTTTTCGATCCCAACATCACTCAAAACCAAAGTTTCGAACTGCCGGAATATCACAAATGGAGGTTCACGAATGAATGGTACATACCTATCGGAAAACCAATGGGGGCCGACAAAAGCAGGCAGTTTGTGCTGAAGGCGGCCATGAAGTATGGGTTTATGGGCCGTTACAACAGCAAGCTTGATTTTTCACCATTTGGGCGCTTCCAGTTGGGCGATGCCGGGTTAACAAATAATTTTGGATTATTGGGTTACGACATCATTTCTCAGCGCGGCTACCCGGTTTATCAAAATCCTGACCCAAAGGTTAATCCTGAGCAACAGGTCAGCCAGCAGTTTTTTGTGCTCTTCAATAAGTACACCCTTGAGATGCGCTATCCATTTGTTACTAACCCAAGCAGCACCATTTACGGGGAAGTATTTTTTGAAGCCGCTAATGGCTGGAGGAATTACCAGGAATATAACCCCTTCCAGTTGCGAAGGAGCGTTGGGGCAGGGCTAAGGTTCTTCCTGCCCATGTTTGGCCTGCTCGGTTTTGATTATGGCATCGGCCTTGACAGGATCCAGAACGGCTCCATCAAAAATGCAGGCCGCTTTACGTTTATGTTAGGCTTTGAACCCGAATAAATTTACTAAATTCCCGGTCTTAAAAGTTTGAGTATGAAAAAACTGTTCCTTATTGCCATGGCTTCTGCTTCTTTCGCATTTGCCGCAAATGCCCAGCGTTATGCGGTTGTGGATACTAAATATATCCTGGCGAAAATGCCAGAGTATGCCGAAGCCCAGAAAAAACTTGACCAGCAAAGCGAATTATGGCAGAAAGAAATTGACAGCAAACAGGAAGAACTGAACAAAATGTACAAGGATTATGAAGCCGAACAGGTAATGCTCAGCGATGAGCTGAAAAAAAAACGCGAGGATGAGATTTATAACAAAGAAAAAGAAGTGCGCGACCTGCAGCGCAAAAGATTTGGCTTCGAAGGCGATTTATTCAAGAAAAGGCAGGAACTGGTAAAACCTATTCAAGATAAGGTGTACAATGCCATACAAAAAATAGCCATTAACAGGATGTATGATTTTGTTTTGGACAAAAGTGAAGGAATAACCGTTATCTTTGCCGACCCTAAATTGGATAAAAGCGAGGATGTGCTGAAAGACTTGGGCATAAAATAATTATCTGATTAATAAACCAAAAAAATTATTATTTATATAAATCTGAAATAAACAACAACTAACATCGGGATGCCCCAAGCTCTTTATGTTGCATTTAAAAACAAACATCAAATTAAAAAAATGAAAAAAATTGTTTCAATGGTGTTGATGGCCGCTTTTCTTTTGGCTTCAAAAACGAATGTTAACGCACAAACAAAAATTGGTTATATAAGCCTTGCTGAATTCATGCCAATGATGCCCGAGTTCAAGAAAGCTGATTCATCTATGACTGACTTCAGGAATGCTTTGGCACAGGAATACCAGGAATATCAAAGAGAATTCAATGACCAGGATAGCATTTTGAGCTCTAAGGATACAGTAAAATTCACCAAAGCACAGCTTGAAATAAAAAGAAAACAGGCAACAGAATTATATATTAAAATACAAGGCTATCAGCAGCATGCTTCGGAACAAATACAGCAAAAGCAGCAGGAACTGCTGGCCCCGGTCCAGAAGAAAGCATTAGATGCTATACAGGCTGTGGCAAAAGAAAGCGGCTTTACTTATGTTTTTCAGAAAGAGGCTTTATATGTTTATCCTAATGCTGAGGATTTGCTTCCCCTGGTGAAAAAGAAATTGGGACTTAAATAATTACAAGTCAGCCTGGTTTATTATTTAATTTAATTTAAGCGCCGCGCAATATGCGTGGCGTTTTTTATTTTTGTTGAATGCAGCCTGCTCAGCCAATTGGCGTATTCGATTCCGGTTATGGTGGCTTAACGGTTTTAAAAGAAATAAAAACGAAGCTCCCGCAGTATGACTATTTATACCTTGGCGATAATGCGCGGGCTCCTTATGGTTCACGCTCATTTGAAAGCGTTTACAGGTATACGTTAGAATGCGTTCAGTGGTTTTTTAAAAAAAATTGCCCTTTGGTAATACTGGCATGCAATACTGCATCGGCAAAGGCCCTGCGGACCATTCAGCAAAAGGACCTGCCGAAAATTGCGCCTCACAAAAAGGTATTAGGCGTTATCCGGCCAACAACGGAAATTATCGGGAACTTCACCAAAACAAACAATATTGGTATTTTGGCCACCAATGGCACGGTCCAGTCAGCATCCTATCTTGTTGAAATCAACAAGTTCTTTCCCGGGGTAAAGGTAGTGCAGCAGGCTTGCCCGATGTGGGTGCCTTTAATTGAAAACAATGAACACAATAGCAGGGGGGCTGATTATTTCGTGAAAGAATACCTGGACAGCCTGCTAACAAAAAACAATTCAATAGATACCGTTCTGCTGGCCTGTACGCACTACCCGTTATTAAAAAATAAGATTGCCGAAAACTTGCCTGGCCATATTTCAGTTATTTCCCAGGGAGAAATTGTTGCTGGCAGCCTCGCAGGCTACCTGAAGCGCCACCCTGAAATTGAAAAAGAATGCAGCCAAAACGGGCAAACAGATTTTTACACCACTGACGCTGCCGAAGATTTTGACAACCATGCCACTGTTTTTTATGGAAAGCCGATTCGATCGAAGTACACGGAATTGTAGAAAAATCTCATGGTTCAGATAAAAATGTAAGATTATTCTGTTACCTTTGCAGCCCTTTCACCGTCATGGGCATGGTGGCCCTTGGCCTTGAATAGATAACCGCTCGTTTCTCCACGGGCATAAAATGCAGAAAAAATGAAACGTACATTTCAACCGCACAGGCGCAGGCGCAAAACTGTTCACGGTTTCCGCAAGCGCATGCAAACCGCAAATGGCCGCAAGGTGCTGGCCAGCCGCCGCAAAAAAGGGCGCAAGAAGCTTAGTGTTTCTGATGAATCAAGATTAAAATAATCAAAGCTTAAACTGATATTATATATTTATAGCTCTGGCCCTGCCAGGGCTATTTTTTTAAATTGATTGATTATAACCAGGCAATTTACTTTAGGAAAACAGGAAAGGCTGAAAAGCCGGAAGCTTATTGAGCAAGTGTTCAATGAAGGGAAAGGCTTTTCCATATTCCCGTTCCGTGTATATTACTTGTCCGGGCATTCTACTTTTGGCCTGCAGACTGCGGGCTTCCATGCTCAAATAGGTGTTGGCGCAAGCAGCAAAACTTTTAAGAAATCAGTAGAGCGCAACAGGATCAAAAGGCTGATGAGAGAAGCGTGCCGTTTGCAGAAAAATAATTTGAACCAATTGCTGCAAGAAAGAAAACTGCAGCTTGTGCTTTTTGTTGTTTACTCGGGAAAGGAGCTTCCTGAATACCAATTAGTATATGATAAGATAGGGCTAATTTTGCAGAAGCTTTCAAACATCATCAGTGAAAAAAGCCCTTCAAATACTTAGTATCCCATTCGTATTGCTCATCAAGTTTTATCAATGGGCTATTTCTCCCATTCTTGGCCCTAAGTGCAGGTTTACGCCAACCTGTTCGCATTATGCGGCTGAAGCTTTAAAAAAACATGGGGTTTTTAAAGGGACCTGGCTCGCTATCAAAAGAATTTCAAGATGCCACCCATGGGGCGGCCATGGGTATGATCCTGTGCCATGAAAAGCTGAAGTGGACAGTAGCCAATGCGCTCATATCCGGCAACTGGCGTTTTGCATGCCGCCAGCCTTTTCATTTACCCATTCCTGTTAGCCTATCGATAATTTCTCTCACTTCCTTTACTGCGTAAAACTTGTAGATTTCAGGAACTGAAGAAGCATCAAAGCCAGAAGGGACTGTAGTGAAAGGCCCAAAAACCTTTGCATTTGTTTTATCAGTAATCTTCCTGATGGTGTTCGGTTGAATAAAATAATTGCGGTTAGCGGCATTTACATTAGCATCAGCGATTAACTTACGAAGGCTGTCTATTCTTGCCTGCAGGGATTGTGAACTTATTTTTACCATACCTGTATCAGCGCCTACATGTTGGTAACTTCCTACAACAGTATCTGGCTTCAGGTTCGCTATGTATAATCCGTCTTCATTTGCCTGTAAACTGAATTTCCCGGAAGGTGATTGGATGTTCAGCGTAACAGGGCTGCTCCCTTTAAACTCCAATATTTTCTCATGGTGCGTTGTCCCTTCAGTAACAGTAATGTTTTTCTGGCCCTCATCTACCTGTATATCATTGCTGGCATATATCAGGATCTTTTTTTCATGCGTTGAGCAGGAAGCAAAAATTACCAATGAGGCAAGTGCTAAAATGAGTTTTGATTTTCTCATAAAGTATTTTTTAAGAAATAAAAAATCCCGGGTTATCACCGGGATTGAAAATAGTAAATTTTCCGGAACAAGTTATTTAGAAACTTTTGCAAAGCGGTCTGCAACTTTGTTCCAATTGATCACATTCCATATTGCGCCAAGGTATTCAGGCCGGCGGTTTTGATATTTCAGGTAATAGGCATGTTCCCAAACATCTACTCCAAGAATTGGTGTTCCCTTTACTTCGGCAACGTCCATCAACGGGTTGTCCTGGTTTGGCGTGGAGGAGACTTCAAGCTTTCCGTCTTTCACGATCAGCCATGCCCATCCACTTCCGAAACGTGTTGCGCCAGCAGCATTGAATTTTTCTTTGAAGCTGTCGAATGAACCAAAAGAGGCGTTAATGGCTTCCGCTAATTTTCCTGATGGAGTGCCGCCGGCTTTTGGCGCGAGTATTTCCCAGAAAAAACTGTGGTTCCAATGCCCGCCGCCATTGTTGCGCACAGCAGGGCTTATGCTGCCGGAGCTTTTTACCAGTTCTTCGAGCGATTTATTTTCATTAGGTGTGCCTGCTATTGCTTTGTTCAGGTTATCAACATAAGCCTGGTGATGTTTTCCATGATGTATCTGCATGGTCATTGTGTCAATATAAGGTTCCAATGCGTCGTGCGCATAAGGCAGCGCGGGTAATGTAAATGCCATAATATTCGATTTTAAATGAACTGATATTTTAAGGAACAACAAATGTAAGGCCGATAAGTTGATTGCTCAAAACTATTGTACATGGAATTGGTAAACGAAATCGCAACGAAACGAATGGCTGGCCAAAAGAAAAATCACATATAATTTTTTACAAATTAAATGACTAAGCGATTATTAAATAGCGCGGCCTGTTAATGTTATTGTCTTGTTCTTTTAAAATAGGCTGTATATAGGCTGCAATTCCCCCCTGTTCTATATTTGACTATATTCCCTTTTCTTTAAAAATTGGTACGGCCCAGATTTAATTTGCGATCTTCAGGTTTCATGCCCTGAACAATTAAAACGCCAGGATGTTAATCACCTGAAATAATTTAAACCCAAAACAATATTATGAGCAATACAAAAGCGTATGCAGCGCAGAGCGCAACATCTTTGTTAGCGCCATTCTCGTTCAACAGGAGGGCGGTTGAGGCACACGATGTGCAGATTGAAATTTTATATTGTGGCGTTTGCCATTCGGATATACATCAGGTGCGGAACGAATGGGGCGGTTCAATTTTTCCGATGGTGCCCGGGCATGAAATTGTCGGGCGGGTGGCCCAGGTAGGCAACCATGTAAAAAAATTTAAAATTGGCGATTTAGCCGGTGTAGGATGTTTTGTAGATAGCTGTCGGGAATGTCCCCAATGCAAAGCAGGCCTTGAGCAATACTGCGAAGTGGGCATGAATTCCACTTATAATGGGTACGAAAAAGACGGCAAAACGCCTACCTATGGAGGCTACTCAACAAATATTGTAGTTGATGAAAACTACGTATTAAAAATTTCGGAGAAATTGCAATTGACAGGAGTTGCGCCCTTGCTTTGCGCAGGCATTACTACCTATTCGCCTTTAAGGCACGTAGGCGTAAAAAAAGGAGACAAGGTGGCCGTAGTTGGCCTCGGAGGTTTGGGGCACATGGCTGTAAAATTTGCTTCATCATTCGGAGCAGAAGTAACGATGCTGAGCTCCTCTCCGACAAAAGAAGCAGGCGCTAAAAAACTTGGTGCGCACCATTTTGTTTTAACGAGCGATGCTAAGCAATTGAATGCCGTAAAAAACAAATTTGATGTGATACTTAACACAGTTTCAGCGCCGCACCAATATGCCACCTACCTGAATTTGCTAACAGTAAACGGCACAATGATTGTGGTAGGCGCTCCGCCGAAGCCTTCTGAAGTACCCGCTCTCAATCTCATCATAAAGCGCCGTTCTATTGTAGGCTCGCTGATAGGAGGCATTGCAGAAACACAGGAAATGCTCGATTATTGTGCTGAATGTAATATTGTATCAGATGTGGAGGTAATCGATATTTCGTACATCAACCAGGCCTATGAACGAATGTTGAAAAATGACGTGCGGTACCGGTTTGTTATTGACATCGCATCCCTGAAAAAGTGATTGCTTTTCTCTGTTATCAGGTTGTCGAGCGCAATACGTCTCACAAAAAAACCCAAAGGATCCAAAGGGCGCAGCGGGCTTTCTGAGCATCGATACCCATTCTTTTGTGCGAAACGGATGAACAAACAGTTCAAATCAGGTGCGTACCGAAAAGTTGCATAACCAAGGCCGAATATGGCTCTTTCGCCAGGCGCAAAAAAAGGTGAACGCTGCGCTTTAATCCCGGTAATGTAATGCTGGCTTTCGCTCCCCGAGCAATGCTTTGTAATGGAAATCGGGCCCTTTTGCTTTGTTGAATTCTTCTTTTGCTTTTTGTATAAGCGTGCTGTCGCTAAACAAATCGATGCCGGTGAGCGCAATGGTCTTTGCGGCTACCATCATTCCTTTTATTCCGATAGATGTCCCTCCGCAAGCGGTTGCCTGCCAGCTATGCGCCGGTGTGCCTGGCACCCATGTTGCGGCATTGAGACCAACAGTCGGAACAGCCCAGCTTACATCAGCCACATCGGTTGAGCCGCCGCCATCATCTTTTTCTTCCGAAAGGGGCTGTACAATTTTAGCGGTTTCAATCCCAGGGGCTTTGTAGCTGAATGTCGCCTGTATTTTTTTTGCAAACTCAACATTTTCATCGGTGTATGCTACTCCGCCAATCATCAGCAAATTCTTTTGCATAGCCTCTGCAAGTGTTTTGTTGGGCAGCAGGTCATACACGCCGCCGGTAATTTCATAATCCATAGTAGTGCCTGTGCCCAAAGCTGCGCCTTCAGCAGCTTTTACCACTCTTTCAAAAACATCCTGAACAATGCTGCGGTCCTGGTTGCGCACATAATAATAAGATTCAGCGAAATCAGGAACCACATTAGGCGCTTTGCCTCCGTCTGTTATTACATAATGAATGCGCGTACTGGATGGAACATGCTCGCGCATCATGTTCACCATCATGTCCATTCCTTCAACAGCGTCCAATGCGGAACGCCCTTTGTCAGGTGCAGCGGCAGCATGCGCTGCCAATCCATGAAAACGAAATTTAGCACTGATATTCGCCATCGACCTCCTCAGCTCCACTTTATTTTCAGAGCCTGGGTGCCAGTGCATGACTATATCCACATTACTAAACAAACCGGCTCGCACCATATACACTTTTCCTGACCCGCCCTCTTCAGCAGGGCAACCAAAAACTTTGATCGTGCCTTTTAACTTTCCTGATTCGATCAGCTTCTTTAATTCGATGCCTGCAGCCATTGATGCCACACCAAATAAATGATGCCCGCAGCCATGGCCAGATTTCATTCCGGGAATTGGCTTTTTTTCAGGCACAGAATCCTGTGATAAGCCTGGCAATGCATCAAATTCAGCGAGTATCCCAATCACCGGTTTGCCGCTTCCATAAGTTGCAACGAATGCCGTAGGCATTTCTGCAACGCCTGCTTCAATAGAAAACCCATCGTCTTTTAGAGTTTGTTGCAGCAGGGCGGAGCTCTTATATTCTTTATAGCCCACTTCAGCATAGCTCCAAATGTCTAATGCCATTTTTTTGTAATCCCCAAATTTTAATTGCAAATCACCAACAGCTTGCTTTTTCAGTTTTTCATCTTCGCCAGGAGTATTTTTCTTTTTTTGTGCATAGGTTGATGAAATGGCAACAAGGCATAGCGCAATAATAAGTATCCTGTTAAAAGCTTTATACATGCTGTGTAATTTTAGTATTAAACAGTTCAAGTTAAAGAATAATCACTTGATTTTTAAAAGTGGTTTTGGAAAATGCGAATGCGCAAACAGGCCGCGAATGCAGTTTGCTTGTACCCGCCTTTCTTATTTTATGTAACTTGCCACAATCAAGCTCACCAATGAACCAGATCAATAAAAGCCCTGTTGATTCACTGGGCTACAACTTTATCGATATAAAATATTTACCGAAAGGGAAGGACGAATATTACCTGCGGAATATGCAAAATAAGAGCGGCATCCGTTACCGCAATCTTACAGCTTCCGAAATTGAAACCCTGGTGCGCAACAGAAATACGTCAGACAACTGGAACCATATTCTGGTTTCGGATGCCTTTGCCCCCGGGCTTGTAGTGAATTGTAAATTTTTTGGATTGGTGAGGATTGGGAAGCTTGAACCTTATTATCTCGAATTCCATAACCTTCGTTGCCCGGTAGGGTTATACAACAGCACCATCATCAGCTCCGATTTTGGGGACAACGTGGCTATTGATAATGTAAATTATTTGTCGCATTATATTATAGGCAACGATGTGATTATTGTGAATGTGAATGAACTGGCAACTACCGACAATGCGAAATTCGGGAATGGCATACTGAAACAGGGCGAGCCCGAATTGAGGCGTATATGGCTCGAAGTGAGGAATGAAAATGCAGGAAGGGCCATTATGCCTTTCGATGGCATGCTTCCGGGCGATGCCTACCTGTGGAGCAGTTTTCGTAATGATGCACTCCTTCAAAAAAAGTTCTGTGAGTTCACCGAAAAAAAATTTGATAATCACCGCGGGTATTATGGAAAGATTGGCGACAGAACGGTCATAAAAAACTGTAAGATCATTAAAGATGTGATGATCGGGAGCGATGCCTATCTGAAAGGAGCCAATAAATTAAAAAACCTCACCATCAACTCTTCTGCTGAAAGCAAAACACAAATTGGCGAGGGTTGCGAAATGGTGAATGGCATTATCAATAACGGTTGCCGCATTTTTTACGGAGTAAAAGCAGTGCGCTTCATTATGGCTTCCCATTCGCAATTAAAGTACGGAGCGAGGCTGATCAACTCATACCTTGCTGACAATTCCACCATTTCCTGCTGCGAGGTGTTGAATGCGCTTATTTTTCCTGCGCACGAGCAGCACCACAACAACTCTTTTTTGTGCGCCGCGTTGGTGAAGGGGCAAAGCAATATGGCTGCCGGAGCGACGATTGGCTCTAATCACAACTCAAGAAGCGCTGATGGCGAAATCATTGCCGGCCGCGGGTTCTGGCCGGGTTTATGCGTCAGCCTGAAACACAATTCAAAATTTGCATCATTCAATATCCTCTCAAAAGGAGATTATCCCGCAGAGCTCAATATCCCGATTCCTTTTGCGCTGATCAGCAACAATGTGAGCAAAGATGAATTGGTTGTGATGCCAGCCTATTGGTTCCTGTACAACCTGTACGCCCTGTCTCGCAATTCCTGGAAATATGTTGACAGGGATAAACGGGCTGACAGGCTGCAACTGATAGAATATGATTTCCTGGCTCCAGACAGCATCAATGAAATGATTTATGCTATTAAACTGATGGAAAAATATGCTGGCAAAAAAAACCTGCACTCAAAAAAAACGATTGCTGAAACCGAAATACCACCGGGTATTTTTGAGAACAGCAAAAGAAAAACCAGGTTGATCAGGGTTTCGAAGGCTTATCATGTTTTTAAGGAAATGATCATGTATTATGCTTCGGCACAAATTGCTCATTTTTTTGGGGCAGCCAGCTTCGACAATCTGCATGAGGCCATGGGAAAGCTTAATGCCAATAATAAGCTTGCTAAATGGAAAAATGTAGGTGGGCAGTTGATAGAAGAAGTAGAACTGCAAAAGATGATTGACAGGATTACTAATGGGAAAATTAAAGATTGGGGCCAGGTGCACGAATTTTATAAAGCACAGGGCGCAAATTATGCCAGCGCAAAACTGCAGCATGCTATAGCTGCTGTACGTGAGGTGCATGGAATTGATATCAGCAAAGCAGAAAAGCCAGTTATAAGAAAATTATTGCGGCAAAGCGTATCCACACGGGAATGGATGGTAAAAGCCATTAAAGAGGCCCGCTCAAAAGATTATACCAACCCTTTCAGGAAAATGGTTTATGAAAATGACGCCGAAATGCATGTTGTGGTAGGAAAATTAGAGGACAACAGTTTTATTAAACAGGAAACGGAAGCATTGAATTTATATAAAAAGAAGATAAATGTGCTGATTGCGAAATTATAATAAACCGGAAGCACAATGAACAGCTTCCGGTTATTGAATAATGCTTCATTATAAATTTCAGCTCCTATAATTTAATGAACCTTACAGAACTGATTTTTCCTTTCCCGTCAAAGCATGATAAAACATAAGCGCCGGAAGCTAGCTGGTCAAGGTTAATGGGAACAGTGTTCATTCCCCTGTCGGCCGGGAAATAGAAGCTGCCCGCTATTTTTCCTTCAGTTCCGGTTATGATGAACTGTAATTTTGATTTTTCTTTTACCTGAACAAAAACAGTGGCATAGTCATAGGCGGGCGATGGCGCAATTATTAAAGAGCTTAATGAGCTAATATCCTTGTTGATCAAAATAATTTTGCTGAAGAAATAGGAGCCGTCTTTCATAACAACGCGAAGCTTGTAGTACATGCTTCCGTTTAACATCCGGCTGTCCCGGAAACTATATGTTGATTGATATAAAATCGCTGGCACCTCATTCAGTTTATTATATTCATCATTGTGATCTGCAGACCAAATTTCAAAATAATCGATGTCATTATCGGAATTGACATTCCAGTTCAATTTTACAAAGTGGTTTTCCTGGACACCGGAGAAAGACAAGAGGATAAGTGGCAATGGGTTTTCATTCGAAACGCTGCTTGCCAGCACAAAATAATTTGCAGATGGCGCTATCGGGTTTATGAGCTCGCTTATTACTGACCCGGAAGAGCCTGGTGAGCCGGTAGTAGCGCTGTTGTTCCTGTCTGCCCACATTCCGGCATTTAGCTGGGAAGCCCTTAGTGTGGCCATGTCGGTGATGCCACTGGCGCCGGCATCACTAAATGAAAGTTCGATATGGGCAGAAGCAACCGGGCTTGCATCTGCGGCTACTGACCAATAGCCGTGAGTTGAAATATGGTCAATGCCAGGGCCATAATTGCTGCTCAGGCTTTGTGCATTGGCGGAAATATATTCAACTAAGAAATTGCCACTTGCATTTTTTAATTCCAGCCAGCGAAACTCGTTCGGTTTGCCAATGGGGAATAAGAAATAGTCAGTAGCAAAAAGCCCCTCTTTTCTTAATGGCCCGCTTATAAAACTTGCGTTTTCAGTAGTGCTATCCACAAAAATATTTGCACCAGGTTGCAGGGTCAATAAATTAACGGCACTGGTTGTGATATTGCCTTTAACCAGTTCCAATTGGTGCGAAAGCGATAAGGGGGCCTGCAAAACAGCGCCTGCAGGGTTGTTCATCCGGAAAATAACGCTGTTCGAAATGGTGCCCTGCATGGAAATATGTTGCAGCACCGAGCCATTCAGTTCAATTGCAGGATGACCTGTTGATGTTTCAGTGATCACTGATCCTGCTGCCTGAATAATATCTCCTTTTATTTTCAGTATGGTATTGTCCGGGCCACTGGCAAGATTAAGCTCACCTCCATTTTGGATGAAATTGCCATTTACAAGAATATTGCCCTTGTCTGTTGCTAAATTGGATTTAAGAGTAACGCCAATGCCTATCTGGAAATCCCCCCTGATGGTAAGTTGGTTGCTCCCTAAATCTGTGTAGGTCCGGGTGCCTGATACAGCAGAAGCAGCATTTAAAACAAGTGTGCCGTAAGTGCGGTTGCTTAAAGAAACGGTATAGCTTTGTGTTCCAGGGGTATCAAATTCAAAAATACCGGTCTCAGTGCCTGGCGCTTTTGATAGCAGCTGCACAATGCTCATTGCATGAGAAGAACGCGTGTTGTGAATATACCTGCCCCCATTATTGATTTTGATGGAGTCTGCAACGCTTACAGATGAACCGCTCGTCAACCCGGAAGAGTTTTGAAAAATACCGCCATTTTCAATTCTAAGACTATAGCTCCCGCCAGTAATGATAACGGCAGGCGTATTGAGGTTTGTTGGCGGGAGAACAAGTTTGATGGTTTGCCCTCCTGAAGGTGAAATTATTATTGACCGGACAGTAATTGCTTCATCAGGCAAAGTAACGGTATAGCTTGTTGCCATTGTTGAATTATCGAACAGCAATTCATCTGCAGAAGTTGGCAGTGAATTGCCAGACCAGTTTAGCGGATTGGCATATAGGCCATCGCCCGCAAGCGATGTCCATGTTTTAATGTCTGCAAAAAGGGATTGAACAGCGAAGAACATTCCACACAAAAGCGTGTGGCTTTTTTTGTAACAGAATTGCATAAACTTGAATTTTAAATGTTAGGAGCAGAATTGACCATAATGAAGCGACCGGCTAATATATTAACCGGCAAAAGTGCCTTCATGCAGAATATAAAACATTTACTAGCAGATCGTAACAATGGAGCGGAGGGGCTTTTTGAAGGAACCATCCGGCAAAAAGCTTTGGTGGCCCAGGTAGATTTTTTGGCATAGCGATCAGGTTTATTATTTATAAAGTTTGTTTTGCGAAAATGAAAGGTAATAAAGAACGATAACCTACATAATACCATTTTGGTGGTAGATGAATTTGGGTACTAAACAGCTCGATAAAACGGGGAGCCGATGGGGGAAATGAACGATACAGCTTTAATGTGGGCAGAAAGTGCTTTGGCGCAAGTTGCCAAAGCAAATGCCTGGGCATCAATTTATTTCTTACGGAAAAACAGCCTTATAGGAACGCCTTTAAAATTGAAATGCTGCCTCAATTGGTTTTCAAGATAGTTTTTGTAGGGTTTTTTTATATCATCCGGGAAATTGCAGAAAAAAGCAAAGGAAGGTACAGCCGTAGGAAGTTGCGAAACATATTTTATTTTGACCGGGTAACCGCGGACGACCGGCGCATGAAACAGCTCAACTGCTTTTAGCATCACTTCATTCAGTTGTGATGTGGGGATTTTTCGCAGGCGGTTATCATATACTTCCAGCGCTGTTTCAATGGCTTTAAATATCCGAGTCTTTTCCGTTGCGGAAATAAATAGCACTGGCACGTCAGTAAATGGGGCCAGCCTTTTCTTCAATTCTTTTTCATATTCTTTAGCGGTGTTCGTTTCTTTTTTGATAAGGTCCCATTTATTGACCAGCACCACAATTCCTTTCCCTTTTTTTGCTGCCAGAGAAAAGATGCTCAGGTCCTGGGCGGCAATCCCTTTCCCGGCATCGATCATCAGCATGCAAACATCGGCCTCATCCATTGCATTGATAGCCCTGATAACAGAATAGAACTCGAGGTCTTCATGCACTTTGGCTTTTCGCCTGATGCCGGCAGTGTCTATCAATATAAATTCTTTGTTGTACAATTTATAATGTGTATGAATAGTGTCCCTTGTAGTGCCGGCAATACTGCTCACGATGGTTCTTTCCTGCCCAACCAATGCATTTAATAAAGATGATTTGCCCGTGTTCGGCTGGCCAATAATAGCAAATTTAGGGAGCTGTGATTCCTTGTCCAGCGATGCAGTGTCCTTATCGGTTATCAGGGAGGTCAGCGCATCCAACAATTCGCCGGTGCCGCTCCCTGTGATAGCCGAGATAAAAAAGATCTGATCAAAGCCCAGGCTGTAAAACTCTGTGGCCTCCAGCAACCGGTCATTATTGTCGACTTTATTAACAGCTAATAAAACGGGCTTGGTTGAACGGCGGAGCACATCGGCCATGGCTTCATCAAGATCAGTGATGCCCGTTGAAACGTCCACCAGAAAAACAATTGCATTTGCCTCTTCAACGGCAATAAGCACCTGTTTTTTTATTTCACGCTCAAACACATCTTCGCTTTTAGGCACAAACCCCCCGGTGTCAATTACGTTGAAGGTTTTGCCATTCCAATCTGTCATCCCATATTGCCTGTCGCGTGTAACGCCGCTCACATCATCAACAATGGCTTTGCGCTGCTCCAGCAAGCGGTTAAAAAATGTGCTTTTGCCTACATTTGGCCTTCCAACAATGGCTACTGTAAAACTCATGCCCGGCTCCTAAAGGAGATTTTAATATTTGATAATTTCCCTGACCCTGCTAAGAGGAAAGGAGTTCAATATCCATATTCTTTTAAATACAATTCATCTTCGCGCCATTTTGGGCGCACTTTTACAAACAACTCAAGAAATACTTTCCTGTTTAAAAATTTTTCTATTTCCATTCTTGACTGTGTGCCAAGTTTTTTTATCATTTTGCCCGCTTCGCCAAGCATGATGCCTTTTTGCGTTTCGCGCTGAACAACAATATCTGCCCGAATTTTGGTAAGGGTTTCTTTTTCTTTGAATTCCTGCACTACAACAGTGGCGTGATAAGGGATTTCTTCTTCATAAAAAAGAAAAATTTTTTCACGGATGATTTCTGCTACAAAAAATTTGGTTGACAAATCAGTTATCTCATTGCCTTCAAAAAAGGGTTCGCCTTCAGGAAGATAATACAATAATGTTTCAATCAGCTTGTCAACACACAAACCCTTTTTCGCAGAAATGCCAATGACTTTGCTGCAATAGGGTTTGTTTTTAAAAAACAAAACAGCTTCTTTCAATTTTTCTTCCGGCGTTTTGTCTATTTTATTTAGCACAACAAGCGCAGGCGTTTTTAATTTCAGTGAATCGAATAATTTATCATTCTCTTCCAAAGCATCGTTTGCATCCAGCATCAGCAAACAAACGTCCGCATCTTCAATAGAACTTTTAACTGACAGCATCATTTTTTCATGCAGCTTATATTTCGGCTCAATAATACCAGGTGTGTCTGAAAAAACAATTTGGTAATCTTTTTCTGTTAGGATCCCCTTTATACGGTGCCTGGTTGTTTGCACCTTATGTGATACAATTGCCAGCTTCTCGCCCAACAAAGTATTGAGCAGCGTGCTTTTGCCTGCATTAGGCTTTCCGAATATGCTGACGAAACCGGTTTTCATGAGCGCGGCAAAGGTAGCTAAAGAAAATCTTTGGCTGTTAATTAGTTCAGCCTTACCTTTGCAGCCCTACATCGCGAAGTAGAGCAGCGGTAGCTCGTCGGGCTCATAACCCGAAGGTCGGAGGTTCGAACCCTCCCTTCGCAACTCCCGGAAAAGGCCTTATAAAAGGGCCTTTTTGTATTTTGCCGCTGGCATTCGCTGTTCAATAATAAATTTGATAAGATCGATATTGGATGCAAAGGCAATCTTCTGCGAAATCACGCCGGGCAACTTTCTTGTAAACAGTATGGGCGCCCAGGTAACCATAAAAATATTTTTTATACGTGCTTTCCTGTTTGTCTTCATTGGCTGAAAACCTCATCATTCCCTGGAGTTTCTCGGGAACTTTTGTAGGCAGTGGCCTTACATTAAATAGGCCCTTATCATGTTGTGCTCGATTTGCTACATGCCCATGGCCTTATATATCGCTTCCATAATGCCGCTCCTTACGCTCAAGGTAGAAATTTTGGGGTTCTCGCTCGTTGGGTTCACCCGGTTAGAAAGGAAGATGAAGATCAGATTGTATTTAGGGTCTGCCCAAACGCAGGTGCCGGTAAACCCGGTGTGCCCAAAAGTTTGTGGTGAAGCGGAAGCACAGGGATAAGGTTCTTTCAGTTCTGTATTATTTTTTTCAGGCTTGTCGAAGCCCAAACCGCGGCGGCTGATATCGCTGTGGTAGCCGGTAAAAAAATCGATTGTCGAGCTCTTTAAAAATCGAATGCCATTGATCACACCGCCATTCAGCAACATCTGCTCCAGCACAGCCAGGTCATACGCATCACTGAATAAGCCAGCATGCCCGGCGACCCCGCCAAACATCGCCGCACCGGGGTCGTGCACATCGCCTCTTATTAACTGCTTCCTGAAAATTTGTTCATTTTCTGTTGGTGCTATTCGGTATAATGGAAAATAAAGCCTGGGAAAGAACCCTGTCGTATTCATTCTTAATGGCATGTAAAAAGTTTTTTTCACATATTCATCAAGCGGCATGCCCGTAATGGCTTCAACAACTTTCCCCATGAAAATAAAATCGTTGTCGCTATAAATATATTTCTTGTAAGGCAGTACATCACTCGTGAGAATGCGCTCATCAATAGTATCGAGCCAATCGCTGCGCATATATAAATGTTCGGCAACACGCACGCAATGCAGGCTATCGGCATTGGTAGAATAAATAGATGGCAATGGGCTCCCGCCATGTGCAGTGTCGATTGTTTCTTTATAGAATGGGATAAAAGCTTTTAGCCCTGCCTGGTGCAACAGCACGTCCCATATTTTTAGTGAGTCTTTATTCGTTCCCCTAGCCCATGGCAGGTAATCGCCCAATGTTTTATGCAAGTCTAATTTCCCCTGATCGTATAATTTCATCACAGCCATTGTTGTAGCACAAATTTTCGTAACAGAGGCGAGGTCGTAAATGGTTTGCGGGTAAACATGTTCTTTATTTTCATAGGAAAGGTAACCGAACGCTTTATCATAAACCACATGGCCGTTTTTTGCCACCAGCACCACGCATCCAGGGAAAGCTTCTTTTATAATTGCAGCTTTGCAGATAGAATCGATTACCCGCAGCTTGCCTGTGTTGAAACCTTCTGTTGAGGCAGGAGCTATTGGCAGCAGCCCGCTTTCAGGAAGGACCCCATCACCAAATTTTAAGTTGTTGCAAACCGTAACTGGCAATTTCCCTTTTGCAGAAAATTTTCCGTTGAGCAAATCTGCCGCCACACCTTCTGTGATGTCATCATCTTCATAACAGGCAATCAGCGTTTTTGCATCGCAAAAGTTTTTTATGATATAAGGATTGCCAAATACAAGTGTCAGGCATTTGTTTTGTTGCTGCAAACCGTTCAATAACCACAGCGCCGCTTTGCTCACACCAAAATTATTTGCAGGGAAACGGTGATAGTTGTGCAGGCCGATGACTACTGCATCATAGCGGCCTTTCAGCAATTCCAGCATTGCTGCCGCTTTCAGGCTATCGAGCGAATAATCGAAATAATAAACATGTGCGTTATAGTCGCTGTACATGCGGCGGGCAAATTCATTTTCTGCATTCAGCCCAATACCTACATAAGCTATTTTTCTGCCAGGTGCTGCATGCAAAGGAAATATCCCTTCATCATTATTATGCAACAAAGTGAGCGCATCTTCCGCCACTCTTTTTCGCATGTCATGCACTTCTTTATTCAGGTCCTCTGCTAAAGAGTCAAATTTTACCGGTTGCCTGTTCGCGAGCCCATAAGTATATTTTGCCAGCAGCACTCTTTTTACATGTTCATTGATATCTTTCCATTTTAATTTTCTTTCACTGATCGCTTCTTTTATTTTCATCACCACCGTGTCCACATTGCCCGGAAGGCAAAGCATATCATTGCCTGCTACCAGCGATTGCACGGCCGATTCGCCAACAGGGAAATATTTTGCGACGCCTTTCATTTCGAGCGCATCGGTAAAGCTGATGCCTTTGAATTTTAATTTCTTTCGCAAAAGCTTAGTAACATTTTTATATGAAAGCGAAGTGGCAAGATTAAGGGTATTGTCAATGGCAGGAATATACAAATGAGCAACCATCACACTTGCACATCCTGCGTCAAATAATTTTTTGAAGGGGTATAATTCGAGCGTATCCAACTGCCTGATTGTTTTGTCAATTACAGGCAAGTCAAGATGTGAATCAACAGCCACATCGCCGTGGCCTGGGAAATGCTTGGCGCAGGCCATCACGCCTACATCCTGCAACGCCTTCATGTATTCCAGGCCATATTGAGCTGCTTTGTATTTGTCTTCGCCAAATGAACGGTCGTTGATAACCGGGTTATCGGGGTTATTATTGATATCGACCACGGGCGCATAGTTAACCGTAATGCCCATCCGTTTACATTGTTCACCGACAATCCTGCCATAATCGTAAATAAGCTGCGGGTCCTGAACAGCGCCAAGCATCATTTGGCGTGGCAGCCCCAGAACGCTGTCCATGCGCATGCCCACTCCATTCTCGGCATCAATGCAGATCATGATGGGCGTTTTTGCAATATTTTGAAAGTAATTGATGTACTGTGCCTGTGTTACCGGACCGCCCTGGAACAGGCAAATGCCGCCAATATTGTACTTGCGCACGGCATCTTCAACATCTTTGCTATAAAAAGTAACTGATCTTGTGCGGGGATCAATGGAGGACAATCGCACTACAATCAACTGGGCAATCTTTTGTTCATCGCTTAAAGTTTTGAAAACACTATCTACCCATTTGCCTGCCGGAAGGTTTGAATGAAACTGTGCGAAAGATGGCGCCAAAACAGCGCAGGAAATTAATACCGCAAAAAAATTTTTCATTAGCAACACAAAATTTTTTACAAGAACAGCATACAAAAAAAATAAAAAACAAGGGCCCGAATAATTGGCAAATAGTATGTATTAGCGCAAATTAGCCCCGAGGGCCAGCGGAAAAAACCTCAGCAGCAGAAATATCTACGGTGAATAATAAAGCAAATAGATTAGATGCAGACTGCCGTTAATTAGCACTAAATTGCAGCACAAATTAAGACAGAATTGCCAGATATTATTCAATTGTTGCCCGATAACATTGCGAACCAGATCGCAGCCGGAGAAGTGATACAGCGGCCGGCAAGCGCAGTGAAGGAATTGCTGGAAAACGCAGTAGACGCAGGCGCTACAGAAATCAGGCTGATCATCGGCGATGCGGGAAAAGCATTGGTACAGGTTATTGATAACGGAAAAGGAATGAGCGAAACGGATGCACGCATGGCATTTGAGCGGCATGCTACCTCAAAGATCAGGAACATCGAAGACCTCTTTCATATAAAAACCATGGGCTTCCGTGGCGAAGCCCTTGCTTCAATTGCTGCTGTTGCACAGGTGGAACTAAAAACAAAAACCCAGGATGCTGATACAGGAACTTTTATTGAAGTGGAGAACAGCATTGTAAAGAAACAAGAACCTGTTGCTGCTCCCGGCGGGACCAGCATTGCGATGAAGAATTTGTTCTTCAATGTACCGGCAAGGAGAAATTTTTTAAAGAGCAACGCTGCGGAAATGCGCCATATTATTGATGAATTCATCCGCGTGGCATTGTCTTTTCCTGAAATTTTCTTTTCTGTAACCAGCAACCGGCAGGAAATTTTTCACCTGGAGAAGGGGACATTAAAACAGCGCATTGTTCAGGTCTTTGGCGATAACCTGAACGCAAAATTAGTATCCGTTCAGGAGAGCACAGATTATATGAACATTTTCGGTTTTGTTGGAAAGCCAGAAGCAGCAAAGAAAACCAGGGGCGACCAGTATTTTTTTGTGAACAACCGTTTCATTAAAAGCGCTTATCTTAACCATGCGGTGATGAGCGCCTACCAGCAGATGATTCCTGCCGACAGTTTCCCGTTGTATGCCCTTTTTATTGATCTGGACCCGGCACAGTTAGATATCAATGTCCACCCAACCAAGCAGGAAATAAAATTCGAAGACGAAAAGATTGTGTATGCATTTGTGCATGCTGCAGTAAAACATGCGCTTGCCCAATTCAGCATTACGCCTACTTTGGATTTTGACCTTGACCCTGCTATTCAGCAATTAGACGCGATCAACAAGCCATTCACTGAAGAAAAGAAATCTGAAGCCGTATCTTCTTCATTATACAAAACATTCACCCAGAAAAACCAGGCACATTTTATTGAGCGCGAAAATAAAAGCGAGCTGAAGCACTGGAAAGACTTGTATGAAGGCCCGAAGCTGGAAACCGGGAGCCGGGGCTTGGCAGTTGGCAATCAACAAGAGAGGGATTTAGATTATCAGCAACCAGTTGTTAGCTATAAATCAGCGCCGCTGGAATTGCTTCCCGGCATAGGGCTTTTGCAAATCCATAATTCATACATCATAGCATCCACCAATCGCGGGTTTATTTTAATAAGCCAGCAATTGGCGCACGAGCGGGTTTTATATGAAAGATATATTGCTGCTTCGCATGGAAAAGCAATTGCTTCACAAAGAAGCTTGTTCCCGGCAACAATCAATTTGTCATCGCAGGATGCAACATTATTGAACGATTTAATAAATGATTTGAATGAGCTTGGTTATTTGATTGGGCCATTCGGAAAAGATGCTTTTCTTGTGGAAGGCACGCCGGCTGATATGCAGCAGGGCAATGAAAAATCTTCTATTGAAAACTTACTGGAACAGTTCAAGCATTTCAGCAGCGACATAAAGTTTTCGAAGCGGGAAAAATTAATAAGGTCAATGGCATGGCAACATTCCATTAAACCGGGAACATTCCTTTCCGAAAAAGAAATGCAAACATTAACCGAACAGCTATTTAATTGCGCACAACCCAATGTTACGGCAAACGGAAAGCCTACTTATATTGAGTTCAATAAAGATTACCTGGAACAACTATTTGGGAAGTAGTGGTAAGGGAACGGCTACTTATAGCCTGCAAGCAGCAGCGATTACCGCTTTTCTAATTGCCTGAGCAATTTTTTTTCTACGCTTGCCAACAACGCCAGGAAATTATCTCCGGAATCTGATGCGAAAGGATCGTTGCCGGATATGCCAAGCCGAATGCTTACCGACCTTTGGTTAGTAGATTTCCCGCTTTTTTCCTCCAAATAAATATCAGCATGGGATATCTTAGCATAGAACTTGAGCATTCGGGCAAGCAATTCTCTTATTTTTTGTTGGATTTCTTCGTCTACCTTAATGTCAACGGCCTGTACATCTAATTTGATGCCTTCAAAATTTTCTGTATAATTCATGAAATTCCATATTTTTTAGTGTTATTGGTTGGGCGCTGGGATGTCAGAATAAATTTTTTTCATGCCCTGCATTTTGGTTCCATTTTGAACACTTTTCCCGTTGGCCATATAACAGCACAAAAGAATCGTTAATATTTCCTTCGCAAACCGTCAACAAATTTTTGAATCGCATCCCTTACCTGCGCCCCGCTTCCCCTGTAATTATTTATAAGAACGGAAAAAATCAGCAAATGATTTTTTTGAGAGACCAGGTAACCGCTTAATGCTGCCACACCTGAAAGGCTGCCCGTTTTTGCAAAGAGGTAGGCGCTATCGGCTTTGTACCGATTGCCCAATGTGCCCTGGCCGCCGGTTGGAAGGATATGTTTCATTCTTTCAAGGCCAAACTCATTTTTCATTTTATTAAGAAGGAAAATAAAATCCTGTGGTGTAAATAAATTGAACCTGCTGAGCCCGCTGCCATCAGCCCATTCGGGCTTTTGCGGCAAATCTTTCAAATCGGTATTGAGCAGGGTGTCGGTGATTTTTTCGTCATTCATAAAACCAAGCACCTGGTTGCTCACCATCATCAGTGTTTGTTCTGCAAAAAAATTATCGCTTCGCCACATCATGGGCCGGAAGAGCGAGTCAACAGGCTGGGAACGCAGGATCGTGAGCTGCGGGTGGTAAGCAGGCAATGGTGAATGGCTGATAAAAATATTTTTGCTGATGGTATCCTTTAATAATTCCACTGCTGATTGAATGCCATTAGTTACAAATGGCACATCCTGTTCCTTATATTTTTCAGTGCCCTGGGTAATCTCAAATGTGTTTTCAGCAAGGTTTCTTTTCACAAAAAATTTTTTGCTTGCAGTATCTGTTGAGAAATTCACTTTCCAGTCCACATCCGGGATAGAGAAACTGCTGAAGCTATTGTCAGGCATTTGAGTTTGTACCCATTTGATGGTATTGCCATACACCGGAAACGCGCTTCTTTCCTGTGAGTAATCATCATTGTAATCATCCCAGCTCCAACCAGCCCCCAAGGCCTGATCTTGCCAGTTTGCGCCTGTGATATAAATGTTTTTCTTTTTAGGCCTTAAAAAATCAGCAACAGGCTGCTTTTGAAAATCGGGATGAAGAAAAGTCGGATCGCCCGTTGGCACAATATACAAAGCGGTATCATTTTCAAAATAACGGATGCCGGTCAATGAATCGCCAAGGTATTTCAGCCCGGCATAGAGGGAAAACAATTTGGTGTTGCTTGCGGGCGTAAAATATTTATTGCCCTGGTGATCCATTAAGGCTTTGTCGGATGTTGCGTCGAAAACGGAAATGCCTACATGGGCAGATTGCAATGAAGGCGTGTTCAGCAAATCGTCATAATCATGTTTGATGCTGTTTTTTTGAACGGCGCAGGAAGCAAAGAGCAAAAAGCAAAGAACAAAAAATAAAAAATAAAAATACCTGTTGCCTGAAAACTGGCGCATTGCTTGTTAATTAAAAAATTCAACCGAAGTTACAGAGAAAGCCGTTATGATTTGCAGCAATGCAATTGAACAATAGGGCGTACTTCAGGCTTTCATAAATTGGCAGGACCTACTGCCTGTCGCTTCCGCTTTTGCCGATGCCACATCCGCCAGGAACCATAAGCACGATAGCTGTTTTTATTTTGTATCGTTCACGCCGATAACCATATTTTCTTTTTGTTTTTTTACCAGGAATAATTTATGCCTAAATTAAGCACCCACACCTGCCAGGGGCTTTGGTAGGATGTGCTTTGTGTTGTTCCGGATGCAAACTGCTTGTAACTATAATTGCTATTGCCGTTTGACTGGCCTTGCGGTTTCCAGTAGTTAAAATTATTTTGGAAAGAAGGCCCGAAGGTCATATTGCCATTTATGAAGACAGAAAAGTGATGACTAAAATAATAGCCTATTTCTATTTTAGGTTTGATGACCACACCCGATTTAGAAAAATCATTGCCCGTAACGAGCTCAATGTTTTTGCTTTCCACGGGCTGGCCGGAGCTTGCAATGCTGCCCGAAAGTGTGTATGCTTTCCTGCTTAACCAGGAGTAGCCCAACAGCACGGAAGGAGAAGCATATACTTTGCCCCATCCCCAAATTGCTTTTGGCCCCGCAAAAACCTGGAAAATATTGGCCTTGGGCGTGCCGCCCACAAAGGCGGCATTCATGGCGCCATCCTGCAAATGAAATGCATTGTTGTATGCCGACAGGGCGCCACCTGCATCCATTTGTGAATATTCAACTCCGGCTTCGATGCCAAAAGAAAAAGAATGCAGGTGATTTTCATTACTGCTCACAGAGTTATTTGCCTCCCTCATAGATGCAACTTGCTTCTCAAGGTCTTTTAGGTGTCTGGTGGTTTTATTATTACCTGGGCGATAACGTGTGGTCAAGGAAATAAAACCACTCACCTCAATATCCAGCCCGCTTTTAATAAAGGAGCTGTCCTTCATGCCGGCCCTTGCAGCACAGCCCCCGCCGGGTATTTTTCCAAGTGATACGCCAATACCTTTTAAAGGAGCGCCCCTGATGGTTCCAATGTGCTGTTTCGGAATGGCTACTGCCTGTGCAGCTCGTTGGTTCATGTTGGTGCTGTCCTGTGCATAAGCAATCTGCAATAAAATGATGGGCGCGCAGATCATAAATGGCAAAATCTTTTTCTTCATAAAAATCAAGTTTTATTATTGTTGTGTTCAAAAGGTGGCCTTTGCGGTTCTGCTAAATGTTAGTGCCCCTGCCTCAAATTTGCCTTTGCCGGCAAATAAGCAATCCTATATTTTTATTTTTTTATACCCTCTCCTGTGCCCTCAGCCAGCGTTCAGGGATTTCGTTGCTGCTGGCCAACAGGTAATCTCGGTAAGAGCATGCGATGTATTTTTTATCCGGCAGTTGCATCCACCAGCGGTTTGTTTTCCTGCTTTTCAAAAAAACGGTTTCTACTTCTGCGAATGCGGTGTGGTATTCGATGAAAGAGTCTCTTTCTTCGAGCCCTGCTTCTCGCTGGCCGCGGCTTTTGCCATCAGCCAGGTACCATAACATGTGGCTTATCTGCTTTGCGGTCAGGTCGTTCACATCTTTTTCCGGCAGGTAGCCATAAATGCCAATGGTATTAATATTGGGGCTTAAACCGGCAAAGCGCATCAGCGCACAAGCTTCTTCACCGTTAAAGCCATTAGGTGAAAGGTCATTGGCCGGCGCATAAGTATTTGCTATGGCCGAAATATCGAAACTGAACAATGAAGAGTTACGGATAACAGGCTCCATCTCCTCAATATTTTCTTTCACGCTGCCTACACGGTAACAATCAAAGCGCAGTTTGTCCATCGTTTCGAGCATGTGGGGGTGCACATAAAAACTCTGGAAGCCGATGTGATTATAATGCCGCACAAAATTTGGCTCGCTGGTAAGCATCTCCATCAAAAAGTTATCGCTGCGGTTCAACGAGTCAAGATCAAGGTCAATCAGCGCATCAATGCAAACAGCTTCAATAATCTGCTTCTTATCTACATAATTTTGGTATTGCGCCAGGGTCAGGTCGTGCGAACCGCCAAGCACTACTACCGTTTTGCCTACATCTGTCAATTCTTTTATTACCGTTTTCAGTGCAGCATAAGTATCGTTAAGCCCTGCGCCTGCTTTAATATCGCCCGCATCGGCAAGCCGAATGTCTTTATGCCAGTTGTACAGCTTGTACAATTGCTCACGTATGGCATTAGCAGCGGTCATGCCGCTTGAGTACAGCCCATTGCCGCGCATTTCGTTGCAACCGACAAGAATGATGTCCTTATCAAAAAAATCAGGCATGGCATCTTCTTCATGCACTTCGATGCTTTTGCCAAGCTGCCCGGGCCTGTACTGATCTTGAATTGATTTTTTGTTGAGCCTTACAGGATCCAAAAAATCGCCGAGGTGGAGTAAATCGCTCATTGAACAGATTATTTAAGACAAACTTATGCGAAAAAGAAATCCTTTGGAAAAGCAGGTTATTAACATATCTTGAAAACGAAAATGCAGTCCATATCTTGGTTAATCCTTAGTTAATGTAGCCTTTCCCCTGAAAAGAATTTCAAAAAGATGAAGTGTGTTGTTGCGTGAATAAGAAACCATGAACCCGTAATTGTCGCAAATCTGTTTTACAATGGCAAGGCCAAGGCCAGTTCCCTCTGATTGCTCGCCTCTTTTAAACCGGTCGAAAATCTGTTCTTTGTCAAAATCAAATAAAGGCCCTGTATTGACGATTTTCAATTTTTCTTCATTGAGGCTGATTTGTATAACACCGTTTTCATGATTATGCTTGACCGCATTGCCAAGAAGGTTATTTAATAAAATATCTGCAAGGTAACCATCCATGGAGGCCTGTACCGGTTGCAGTTCAGCGTTTACTTCCAGGTGTTTTGCGCTGATCAGGTCTTCGAACTGGCTTAATTTTTCATTAATCAACACATCTATTTGAACCACGGCTATCGACTTAAACTGGCTGTTTTCAATTTTCGCAAGCAGCAATAGCGATTTGTTCAAATTGGTCAGCCGGCCCATGGCATCATACATGGCCTGCAATTGTTTGGTGTGCGGTTCTAATAGCCCAGGCTCCTGTATCAGCAAATCCAGTTTTGAATTTAAAACAGCAAGCGGGGTTTGCATTTCATGCGACGCATTGTCTACAAAATTTTTTAATGTTTCATAGTCTTTAATAATCCTCGACTGCATTGCCTTCGCTGCATCGTCAAGTTCTTTAAATTCTTCAATATCGGTTTGTTGCGGAACAATAGGTTGGTTGTCGGCAAAATTGAATTGTTTGATTGAGTGCAGTGTATGGTAAAATGGCTCCCATAAGTTTCTCAATAAAAACCTGTTGGTAATAAATAAAATAAGCAGTAACAAAATAATGATGCCCACGGTGATCAAAAAAATTAAGTGCACAAGATCCTCCATCCCCTCTTCCGATTTTGTTACAGAAGCCTGGTATAATTTCCCATCAATGGATATCGGGAAAGAAAGCACCCGGTAGGTTACCATTCTTTTGTGATGCCTCTCTGGCAGGCTGATGTTCCCGAAATTTCTTTTCAGAGGGGATGTTGCTTCCGCAAAATAGGTGTGCTGGTCCCGATAGCTGGTAGCTTCCGGCAATTTGCTATTGCGCTGCACATAATTCATAATCTCAGCTTCTTCTACTTTCAGCGTATTGTCTAACTGGCGGATCAGCGCATACCGAACGATGAAATAATAACAGGTACTTGCAATAAGCAGCACAATGATCGTTGCAATAATATTAACACGATTATACTTTGCAATGAGTTTCATAAATGCAATTTAACTGTAGAACATGCGAAGACAAAAGGCAAAGATTGATTTTCCAATAATGCGTTGCGTTCTTTGCGTGAAATATTATGGTTTTGGGGACTTGCCCTAAAGCATCAGTCTCATGCAAAGCAGGGGTGTCATTTTATATGTTGAGATACTTTCCTGGCAATAATACCAATCGCATTTCACCCATCAGCTACTCAGCCTATACCCCATTCCGTAAACTGATTGTATGTAATCCCCGCAACCTGCTACCAACAGTTTCCTGCGCAGGTTTTTAATATGTGTATAAATAAAATCTAAGTTAGCGGCGCTTTCTGTTTCATCTCCCCACAAATGTTCAGCAATGGCGTTTTTTGAAATTACCCGGCCTTTGTTATAAGCGAAGTATAATAACAACTGGTATTCTTTGCGCGTCAGTTCAACCAGCTTGTTGTTCACAGAAACTGTTTTAGACAGGGTATCGATAAGCAGTTCCTTGAATTGAAGCAGGTTATTCCCGCCTGAATTTCTTCTCCGGATAATTGCTGTTGTTCTTGCCACCAATTCGGATAGGTGAAAAGGTTTTGGCAAATAGTCGTCTGCGCCAAGTTGAAGGCCGGTAATTTTATCTTCAAGGGCGTTTTTGGCAGAAATGATCAGCACCCCATCCATTTTTTTATTTTTCTTTAGCTCGCGAAGAAGATCCAGCCCGCTCCCGCCCGGCAGGTTGATGTCCAGCAATATGCAGTCATAATCGAAGCTTTCAATTTTTTGGAGAGCATTTGAATAAGTTCCTGCCGTTTCACACACAAAGCCTTCCTGGTTCAGACAGGCGACAATGCTTTCGCTCAATGATCTTTCGTCTTCAATCAACAATATCTTCATGCGATTAATTTATATGAAGCATGAAAGATAAGGTACAAGATGCCAATTCCTTCTTTTCACGGCCCTCTTGCATGAAATTCAAAAACTTCAACATTCCTTCAGATTCTGACATCATCTTTGGCATAAGTTCCCTTTTACCATCATAAAAATAAACATTATGAAATATGTATTGACCACACTGATGGCAGTAGCCATACTCACCATTTTATTAACCAATGCTAAAGCCCAAACCTCAAGTGGTTTCCATGTTGCCAACACCTATCACATCGCCAGCCCGGGCGGATGGGATTATATTGCCGTGGGCCCGGGCAATAACAAGCTTTATGTTTCTCATGGATCACAAGTTAATGTCCTTAACCAGGAAAATGGCGATTCTGCCGGCATCATATCAGGAACTGAAGGGGTACATGGCATTGCTTTTGTTCCATCGCTTAATAAGGGCTATACCAGCAATGGGCGGCTGAACAACATAACCGTTTTTGATTTAAGTACCAATGAAGTCATCGGCCGAATAGCCACAGGGCAAAACCCTGATGCGATCATGTATGATGAATTCTCCAAGAAAATTATTACCTGCAACGGAAGGAGCAAAGACCTGTCTGTAATTGACCCGGAAACCAGTAAGGTTGTTGCCACTATTCCAGTCAGTGGCAAACCAGAAACTGCCGTATCTGATAATGCAGGGAAAATTTTTGTGAATATTGAAGACAAAAACCAGGTTGATGTGGTTGACATTAAAAACCACAAAGTCGAAAAAAGCTGGAGCATTGCGCCGGGCGATGGCCCGACAGGCTTAGCAATTGACAGGAAAACCAAAAGATTATTTGCAGGCTGCGATAAATTATTGATGGTGATTGATGCAGTCAATGGAAAGATTATTGACAAACTTCCTATAGGCGATGGTTGTGATGGTGTGGCTTTTGATAACGGGCTGAAATACGTTTTTGCTTCCTGTGGGGAAGGAAAATTAATCATCATTGAAGAACTGAGCGGTGAAAAATTTAAAGTGCTCGATCATGTTCAAACAAAAAGAAGCGCAAGAACGATTGCATTGGATGAAGCCAAACATGAAGTTTACCTGCCAGCAGCAGATCTTGAAAAGGCAGTTGGAGGGGAACGCCCAAAAATGATCCCGGGAACTTTTCAGGTGCTGGTAGTAAAAAGGCATTAGTGGCATTATATGTCATGGGCTACCCCCCATAAGTTTAGATACAACTGAAAAGATGGCATTTGCGCTTGCCGTAAGCGGTAGTCAAAATTTCGAACTGCATAATTTTCGATTTCATAAAAAAGGGAGGTCGTATCAAAAGTAAAATGAACGCTCTGAGAGTTGCGTAGACAAAACTTTCTCCCTCGACTTACCGAATAAAAAGAGGCTGTCCCGGACTTTTGAGACAGCCTCATCCTTTTTCTATATCAAAGTTTTATTTCTTTTCTTTAGTGCTGACAGACGCAACGGTAGCAGCGATGCTGGTATTGTTATCTTCTTTTTCTAAATCATCTCCATTCAACAATTGCTGGACCGACTCGTTCAGGATTTGATATTTATTTGCAATAAACATACTCATTTTATCAGATGGCAATTTCATATCATAAGTGTTATTGGCACTTGCCATTACTTTGTCAAAATCAGGATTGTACCTGTTGAAAGCAGTTAAATTCATGAATATGTTTTTTGCAATGATGTCGGCGCAATATTTTCCTGAAACTGAAATGGTCTTTGTGTCTTTTAACTCCTCTTTGCTGATATTTCTATTGAAAACATACATTGAAGACCCGGATAATTGCTTTGTGGCTTCATCTTTTGTTAAAGTAGTAACCCCGCCCTGTCCTTCAAAAATATAATGTGTGCCGATAAACTTTTTAACATGGTTCCTGGATTCGGCAGGCAGGTAGTATTGTAAGTCCCAAAAATTTTGGCTGTGGCTTTTGCGCATAGCACTGTAAACATGTGCTGTTCCACCGTTATATGCAGCTATTACAAGCAACCAGTCGCCGAATTCATTATATAAATCGCGCAGGTACTTCGCAGCTGCTTGCGTGCTTTTATAATAATTCATTCTTTCATCGTGCTTGTGGCTTACCTTTAAACCCAATAGGCGGGCTGTAGATGGCATCAATTGCCAGGGGCCAACTGCTCCAGCCCAGGAAACAGATGTGGGCTTTAACTGTGACTCTATAACCGCCAGATACTTGAGTTCGGTTGGCAGGCCATACTTTGTCAAAATCTTGTTAATCAAACTGAAATATGGCCGTCCCCAATCTTTCATCTCTTGGAGCTCTTTGCCATTCTTTTCGATATAGTCCTGAACAAAACTAAGGGCTTTGGGGTTGAGTTTTGCTCCGTTGCTCCCCCCAATTGAAGTAGCTATGAATAAATCCTTAAAGCCATCTTCTGATGGCGTGTTATTGCGTTCAGGGTGAATAATGCCTTGATTAGAAGAATTCATGAAGGACACTCCTGTGTCCGCAAAGTTTGTCGGGCCGTAACTACCCGGTTTGTTGCCAAAGCTTATAGAAGAAAGTCCTATGCCAATGGCAATCAATAGTAAAAACCTCAAACTCATTGATTGAAAATTAAAAGATTAATCCAATAATATTATTGGGTATAATCTTTCATAGGGGGATTATAAACCAGCTCATTTCAATTCCCGGAAGTAGGATTTTGGAAGGATGTGTATTTTTGGGCCAGTAGCTCCGAGAACTGCAACAAAAGTAATTCTTTAAATCGGTTTGTCATAGCTTGTATCCCAAAAGGCATGCCATTTGTGTGAGTGGATAAAGGGAAGGATATGGCCGGGATCCCGGTTAAGTTTGCATAAACTGTATATATATCAGATAGATACATTGCAATTGGGTCGCTTTTTTTTTCACCGATTTTAAATGCAGTAGAGGGAGATGTAGGGAGCAAAATCAAGTCGAAATCATTGAAAATCAAGTTTGTTTTATTTATTAATAATTTCCTGATTTTTTGGGCCCTGGTAAAATAGGCATCATAATAACCTGCGCTTAATACAAAGGTTCCCAATAAGATACGCCGTTTTACTTCTTTACCGAAAGCCTTTGAACGGGTCGATTTATAAAATTCGGTTAAGTCAGAACTGCCCAAATCTGTGCGATACCCGTATTTAACTCCGTCAAACCTTGAAAGGTTAGAAGAAGCTTCAGCGGTTGATAGCACATAATATGTAGGTACTATATAATCGAGGTATTTAAAATCAACTGCTTTTGTTAAGTGACCGTCTTCTTCTAGCCTATTGATCAAACTATAGCTTGCTTCCCTGATTTCAGGGTCAAGCGAAGCATGATCAAAAGCTTCTTTAAAATAAGCAATCCGAAACTTTTTGCCTGTTTTAATAAGCTCAGATGAATAATTTCTGGCCGGTGCATTTGATAAAGTGCTGTCAAAATCATCAGGCCTTTCAATTACTTCAAGAACGATGGCTACATCTGAGATGTTATTAGCAAAAATTCCAATCTGATCAAAAGACGAAGCGTAAGCTATAAGCCCATAACGGGATATTCTGCCATAAGTAGGCTTAAGCCCTATGATCCCGCAAAAACCTGCTGGCTGCCTTACCGAACCACCGGTGTCGCTGCCGAGGCTTGCCATACATAACCCGGCTTGAACGGCAACAGCAGAGCCTCCCGAAGATCCGCCGGGAACTCTTGTTTGATCCGCCGCATTCAGCACATTCCCAAACGCCGAGTTTTCATTGGTAGATCCCATAGCAAATTCGTCGCAGTTATTTCTCCCAATAATTATTGCTTCTTCTTCCAGCAGTTTTTCCACAGCACTTGCATTATAAATTGACCTGAAATTTTCTAAAATTTTGGATGAAGCAGATAATTGGTGGCCTGTATAGGCAATAACATCTTTCAAAGCGATTACAACACCATGCAGTTTCCCAAGCGGCTTGCCTGTTTTTCTTTTGTCATCAAGCCATTTAGCTTTTGCAATTGCTTCTTCGGCATACACCTCCAAAAAAGCGTTCAGGGATTCCTTTTCTTTAATTTTTGCCAAAAAATGACTTACTGCAATGGAACAGCCATCAGGGTTTTCAGCTAAAAAGCTGTGATAATTACTTATTGAACTGTAAGTAAACAACCTTTTATTTTTTTGTTATAAGATGATAAAATGGGTTTGCATTATCATTGCCATTCTTCTTCCTGTTGTTTCTGTTGTTTTTCGACCTTGACACAAAGCCAGATGCTGATTTCGTACAGCAACATCAAGGGAAGCGTACAAACGATTTGGCTTAGCATATCAGGCGGTGTGATAATGCCAGCCACGATAAGCATAATCAGGATTGCATATTTTCTTACACGCCGCAGGTATTTCGAGCTCACAACGTTTACCTTAGCCAGAAAATACATTACCAGGGGCAACTGGAACGCAAGCCCTGCCCCCAAAATTAAGGGTACAATGGTATTGAAGTAACTGCCAATGGTCCATATGTTCTCAACATTTTCTGAAATAGAAAAGTTGGCGAAAAAATGAATGGTGTAAGGCGCAATAACAAAGTAGCCGAAAAGTACGCCAATAAAAAAAAGCAGCGAAACCCAAAAAATAACCCCTCTTGTGTTTCTTAATTCTCTATCCGTTAAAGCCGGTTTGGTGAATTTCCAAAACTGCCAGAAAACATAAGGGAATGCAATGATAAAACCGCCAATCAGTATAATATTGAAATACACATCAAACTGCCCGGCAACTGCATTGCTTTGCATCCGTACATGGATCTCGCTCATACAAAGCTTATCGCCCAGGCCCAACCGCCTGCTCACCTTGCATAAAAAATGATAAGTCGGAAAATCTTTATTTGTGGGCCCCATCAATATTCTTTTTACAATAAAACTATTGTAGATAGCCATCACAATTGCTCCTAAAGCAACAGCAACAGCAGATTTGAAAAGATGACCGCGCAACACATCTAAATGTTCAATGAAAGACATCTCTCCGGTTGACTTATCGCTGAAATTCCTTCTGAATAGTTTCATGAAATAGTTGAATACATGGGAGTATAAAAATATTGCAAATAAAAAGAAAACCTCGCAGAAACAAATCGCGAGGTTTTATATACCTTAATAGAGAGAAAACTCTTAATTGTTGGCAGAAGAACCAGATGAAACTTTGTTCGATGAAGAACTAGCATTGTTAGATGGATGATTATCATCATAATGATCTTCAATCTCTCTTCTCACATTGTCCTTGGCATCTTTGAACTCTCTGATGCCCCTTCCGAGGCCACGCATCAATTCAGGAATTTTCTTGCCGCCAAATAACAGAAGGACTACTAATGCTATTAATAAAATGTGCGGACCGCTGAATAAATCTCCCATAATATTTTATTTTATGTGTGTAAAGTTAAAGAAGAAAATCAATAACTGAAATACATTTAACACATTCAGGTGGTAGAAGTTCGGAAATAATTAAATTCTTTTCTCCTTGATACGGGCATTTTTGCCGCTTCTTTCACGTTGGAAATACAGTTTTGCCCTGCGTACGCGGCCGACTTTGTTTAACTCTATCGATTCAATATTTGGCGAAAACAAAGGGAATGTTCTTTCTACCCCAACGCCATCAGAGATTTTACGAACGGTGAAGGTTGCCGTATGGCCAACTCCCTGGCGTTTTAAAACATCACCTTTAAATCCCTGTATGCGTTCTTTATTCCCTTCAATAATTTTATAGTTGACGGTGATATTATCGCCCGCTTTGAATTTTGGAAACTCTTTTTTCCCAGTTAATTGCTCGTGTACAAATGCTATTGCCGAATTCATGGCTTATTTTTTAGGATTGCAAAAGTAGTATTGTATTAGGGATTCACCAAATTATTGCTTCCTATTTTAAGCATTATCGCCCAGGATTAAAACTAAAGGAAGGCTAAGCAAAAGAGGCTCTCCTACCGGGCTACATTTACTGACCTTTTTTCTCTGATTACTGTTACTTTAATCTGACCCGGGTAAGTCATTTCCGTTTGTATTTTTTGCGCCACTTCAAAACTCAGTTTGGCGCTGTCGGCATCACTTACCTTGTCAGCCTCCACGATTACCCGCAATTCTCTGCCAGCCTGGATTGCATAGGCTTTTTCGACACCTTGGTAGGCCAATGCAAGATTCTCCAGGTCCTTAATTCGCTGAAGATATTGCTGCATGATTTCCCTGCGAGCCCCTGGCCGGGCGCCGCTGATCGCATCACAAGCCTGGATAATAGGAGAAATCACGTATTGCATTTCAACCTCATCATGGTGGGCGCCAATTGCGTTCACAACAGCAGGGTTCTCCCCGTATTTTTCCGCCAGTTTCATGCCCAGCAAAGCGTGGCTCAATTCTGTTTCTTCATCCGGCACTTTGCCTATATCATGCAACAAGCCGGCGCGTTTAGCCAATTTCACGTTCAGCCCTAATTCTGCGGCCATAATAGCGCAAAGGTTGGCCACTTCCCGGCTGTGCATCAATAAGTTTTGACCGTAAGAAGAACGGAACCTCATCTTGCCTACAATCCTGACCAATTCTTTATGCAAGCCATGTATGCCCAGTTCAATTACTGTCCTTTCTCCGATTTCCATCACCTGTTCTTCAATTTGCCGGCGTGTCTTTTCAACAATTTCCTCGATGCGGGCAGGATGTATTCGGCCATCTGCTACCAGCCTTTGTAAAGAAAGCCGTGCAATTTCGCGCCTTAATGGGTCAAATGAAGAGAGAACTATGGCTTCAGGGGTATCATCAACTATGAGGTCAACCCCTGTGGCAGCTTCTATCGCCCGGATATTTCTTCCTTCCCTACCAATAATCTGGCCCTTTATTTCATCACTTTCCAGGTTGAAAACAGTGATGGAGTTTTCAATAGCCTGTTCTGCTGCTGTGCGCTGTATGCTTTGGATAATTATTTTTCTGGCTTCTTTGTTTGCTTTCTGTTTTGCGTCATCAATAATATCCTGTTGGAGGGCCAAAGCCTGCGTATGTGCTTCTTGTTTCAGGCTTTCAATAAGCTGCGCTTTGGCTTCTTCAGCTGTCAGCGCTGCTATCTTTTCAAGACGGCGGATATGTTCTTCCTGGTGTTTTTCCAGTTCAGTTCGCTTTACGTTTACCACTCCGATCTGTCGGTTCAGGTTCTCTTTTATTGCATCGTTTTCTTTAGCTTGTTTATCTAGGTTTTCCAGCTTTTGGTTAATGCTTTGTTCTTTTTGCTTTGTCCTGGTTTCGGCATCGCTTAACTTCTTGTTTCTCTCTAATATCTCTTTATCATGTTCTGCCTTAAGCTGTACAAATTTTTCTTTAGCTTCAAGAAGTTTCTCTTTTTTTAGGTTTTCAGATGTCGCTTGAGCGTCTGAAATCATTTTGGCCACCTGCTGTTCGGCTTCACTGATTTTTTTGTTTGTATTTCTGGCGAATAGGAGCCTGCCCAAGAATATGCCTAAGGCGAGCGCTATTGCACCTATGATAATATACATTGTATTTGAATCCATTAAGTCTAAAGTTTAAAAAATTTGTAATGTTATTTCTTCTCTCCATGCTCAGTTATTTGCCTGGAAATTTGCTAGTTGGCGAAGATACGTATTTTGGCCACGCATTTAACCTTGAACCCTAAATTGTAAAACCTTGTCAAGCTGAAGCTCGATTTTGGAAAGTGCGTTCTGCAAATTTGCATGTAGTTCGGGCTGGGGCCTTAATGAAGGGGGGGCCTGAGTGGCATACCATAACAAGACCATGGCCACATAATCCTGCATGTCTTTTCCTGAAAACTGGGTTTTAAATTCAATGATTTTGTCGTTGATTGCCTTTAAAACCTTCCTAACCTCCTGTTCATCCAAAGGGCTGATTTTGATTCGGTAGGTACGATCTCCCAAAACAATATTTATTGGAATTAATTCTTGCATAATAGAAATAGTTTTTATACTTTTATTAACAGATTATCCACATATGCCTATGCTCTCTCAAGAAAACTCCAAAGTTATACATGTTTCTGCTGTTATAGGCCTATTTAGAAATATAAGTTTTTCATCAAGACAACTAAACTCCCGTTATGCTACTTAAACTGAAGTCGCCGGTTTTTATAGACCGGGTGATATTTGAGCTTGACCAGCCGCAAAAATGCTTGTTAAAAGCCGTTTTGAAAGATGAATACGGAATCGTGTGCAGTGCCCTGGAAACCGAAGCAGAAAAAAATCAGCTTGTTTTCAACTGGAGTGGCCTTAATGATTTGCCATATGGGGTATATACGCTCGAGGTATCCAGGGGGAGCGATGCGATAAAAACAAAATTGGTAAAGCGTATTTAAATTTTATTCGTTAAAAAGAGCAATACATCTGTCAATTTCTTTCACATATTGATTGATCCTCCTTTCAAGCCCTTTTTTTTCTTCGGTATTTATCTCTCCTTTTGAAGATTTTAAAATTTCAACTTGCTGCTGCAATAGTTCTATTTCTACAGATTGTGAGCTGCTTTGACTTTTTTGTTGCTGCAATTCCTGTTTTAGTTTGCTATTTTCTTTTTGCAGTGATTGGTGTTGCTGAACCAATTGTTGCAATTTATTTTGCAGGCGTTTTATTTGCTCTTCAGTTTGCTGCATAAACAAGTTTTAATATCAGGCAATTTATTACAAAATCCTTTTTCAAAATTTTCCGAGCCATGTATTGTTAATAAATTAAGACTTCCTTATCTCCGCATTCAGTTCTTTTTCTAGTACAAGCATGATTTTGTTTATCATGGTATCCACTTCGTTATCCGTAAGTGTTTTTTCATCATCCAGAAATGTGAAGCTGACGGCCAGGGATTTTTTGTTGGCACCCAGCTTCTCGCTTTCAAACACATCAAAAAGTTGTGTTTGCAGAAGCTTGTCGAGCTTCATTTTTTGAACAGTTTTTTCGACTTGCTCAAAAGCTAATGATTTATCAACAACCATAGCCAGGTCACGATGAACAGGAAGTTGCTTGGGCAGTTCATGGAACTCAATATCATTGCTGGACATACTGAGCAAAGTATCCCAGTTGAAATCTGCAAATAATACAACTTGTTTTATATCAAACAATTTCAATATCGCAGGACTGGCAATGCCAACTTCCAGGACTACCCTGTTATTTATTTTGCCAGCAAGCGCTTCTCTGAATTTTTTGTTTTGATTAGCAGAAAAAGAAATTGGTTTTGATGCAATTTGCCGCACAATTTTTTCACATATTCCCTTCACATAAAAAAAATCAGCAGGTTTCGGCTTTCCTCTCCATGACTCTTCAGTAACATTGCCAGTAATATACAGGCATAGGCGATTTGTTTCAACATATTGCCCAATTGCATTTGTTCCATAGGCCTTACCAAATTCGAAAAACTTAAGATTATTTATTTTCCGGTTGATATTGTACGAGATCGATTCAAGGCCGGTCTCAAGCAAGGATGGCCGCATCACATTAAGTTCGGCACTAAGGTTATTAATCATTTTTACTGTTCCTGACAGCTCTTCTTCGGTGTAATATGAACTATTGGTAATGGAATTGGTGAATATTTCATTAAAGCCAAGCCCGATCAGGTAATTTGCAATTTTTTCTTTGTATGAAGAAAATGCAGAATCGGTTTCAACAGATGGGGAAATGGCAATCAAGGAGGGGATGGGAATGTTGTCTAACCCATCAATACGCATGATTTCTTCAACTACATCTGCCGCAAGGGCGATATCGGTTTTATGATGGGGGGCAATAACATGAATATCATCGAGCCCTTCTTTCGCAATTTCAAAACCAAGACTAAACAAGATTTTTTTTACTGCATCAGGATGATAGCTTTTGCCGCTAAGTTTTTTCAGGTAACGATACTTAAGCAAGACTTCCGTTTTGTTTTTTGGCCGAGGTAGTACATCAACAATTTCTGAAGCAATTTCACCGTTGGCCAATTCCTTTATTAAGGAAGCTGCTCTTTTTAGTGCATTTACGGTATTTGAAATATCCATTCCTTTTTCAAAATGAATGGCAGCATCTGTGCGCAGGCCATGCCTGAATGAAGTTTTGCGTATGTCAAGCGGGTTGAAGCAGGCACTTTCCAGAAAAATATTTTTTGTGGTTGCTTTCACGCCACTTTTTAAACCGCCAAAAACACCCGCGATGCACATTCCTTCTTCTGCATTGCAAATCATCAGATCCTCTGCACTGAGTTTTCTTTCCTTTTCGTCAAGGGCGATGAATTTTGTTCCTTCAGGAAGGTTTTTTACTATGATTTTATTCCCTTTGATTTCATCAGCATCAAAAGCATGCAATGGCTGGCCGGTTTCATGCAAAACGTAATTGGTAATATCCACAATGTTATTGATTGGGCGGAGACCAATTGATTTCAGCTTGTCCTGCATCCACTTTGGAGAATCTTTGATGGTTATGCCTGTTATGCTTATCCCTGAGTACCGCAGGCAGGCCTCTTTGTTCTCGATACTTACGGATATGGGTAACCGTTGGTTATCGGGTTTAAGATTATTTATCAATGGGCTTCTTATCCGGAAATCACTGTTTTCATGGTGTGAAAGATAGGCGCACACATCCCTGGCTACCCCAAGATGGCTCATGGCGTCCATGTGATTTGGGGTCAGGCCAATTTCAATAACATAATCTTCGTAAGGTTTGAAATAATCGGAAACCAATGAGCCGGTTTTTGTGCTGGGGGGCAGCACAATGATGCCCTCATGGCTTTCACCAAGGCCAATTTCATCTTCGGCACAAATCATGCCCTCACTTTCTATTCCGCGAATGGATGCTGCTTTCATGGTAACAGGCTCTCCCTTCAAGGGGAAAATTTTTGTTCCAACAGTGGCAACAACTACCTTTTGCCCTGCTGCAACATTAGGCGCGCCACAAACAATTTGCAAAGCCCTGTCTTTACCAATGTTTACTCTAGTTAGTTTTAACTTGTCAGCGTTTGGATGCTTCTCACAGGCAACCACTTCTCCAACCAACAACCCTTTCAGGCATCCTTTTACTGATTCATACCTTTCCATGCTTTCTACTTCAAGACCAATAGCAGTAAGGATTCTTGAAAGATTTTCCGGCTCGATTTTTTTGGGTAGGTAGTCATGAAGCCAATTATAACTTATCGTCATTTCTTGCTGATGCTTATTTGAGCGGCAAAGATAGTTTTTTCAGCCTAAGACAAGAGCATGAACCAGCTTCTGAGATTTGAGAGTTTTGAAGCCAAATAAAAGTTAAATGAATTTTATTGTTTGTACCTGTTAACAATTGTTAAGTCTGACTAATGATTATTCACCTTTAAAAAGCAACGTATGAAAAATTTTACACTCTTTAGCTTACTCTTAATAGCTCTTCAGGCATCGTCTTGCGCTACTTATAGCCAAGCCTATTCGGACCCTTATTACCAGGAAAACAATTCTACATATCAGGATGGCCAGGATATTTCTTATCAGACTTTTTATGACGATTTGACGCCTTATGGCCAGTGGGTCAACAACCCCCAGTATGGCTATGTTTGGTCGCCTTATGTAGGAGATGACTTCAAGCCTTATGCAACAAATGGGCATTGGGTTTATACGGATTTAGGGTGGACATGGGTTTCCGGCTATAACTGGGGATGGGCGACATTCCATTATGGCCGTTGGTTTTACGACAGCTATTATGGTTGGTTGTGGTTGCCGGGTTATGAATGGGCGCCAGCCTGGGTAAGCTGGAGAAGCAGTAGCGAATACTATGGCTGGGCTCCATTGGCTCCTTCTATTGGTTTCAGTATCTCCATTGGTTCCTATAACCCTCCTGCAAGTTATTGGTGTTTTGCCCCTCATGAATATGTTACAAGGCCAAATATTTACAATTATTGCGTGAGCGAAAACAGGAACACAACAATTATCAATAACACTACCATCATTAATAATACGGTTATCAATAATTACAGCAATGGCGGCAACAGATATTTTGCAGCAGGCCCAAGAGCCGAAGAAGTTGGGATGTTCACGCACAGCTCAATCCGCCCGGTTACAATAATGAATAATAACCATGCCGGTGTCGCACAGATAAACAATAACGAACTCCGCCTTTTCAGGCCAAGAGTAAATGCAAGCAATGCTCAAAGGTTTATGCCTGCACGCGTTGAGCCTTTGAGAGGGTTTGCTCAAAATCAGAATAAGGGCAGAATATTTGATAGACCTGATTTGAATAACAACCGCCCGGATATAAACAGGCAAGCTGTGCCTGCAAATAATTACAGGCCGCAATTCAACAGCCCTGCTAATAGTACGCCGGCGAACAGGCAATATGCCAGGCCTTTCTTCCAAAACAGGGCAAACGAAGTTGTGGCAAACAACCAGCCTGCGAACGATAAAAGGGGCGGCTTTTTCAACAATGATAACAGGAATTTCCAGAGGACTATTCAACAGCCGCAACAGCCAGTAGCCGGTAATCAGAGACAAGCAGTTGAAATGCCTTTCCTCAGAAGAAGCAACGGAGCTAATGATAATGGGCATCCACAAATGCAGCAGCCCCAGCAAAGAGCTTTTATAATAGCGCAGCCTCAAGTCCAAAACAGGCCAATGCAACCGCAGGTCCAACGCAATAACCCCTTTGGCGACAGGAGAGGTTTTGATAGAAGAGGGATGTAAGTGGTGCCGAATGAACCAGCTGCCAACTAAGAAACACGTTCTTCGTCAGCGTGTTTCTTTTTCGAACCGGAAAGCTACCGTAAAAAGAGGTATGGCCAATGCTTAATGTAGATATTGAAGATTGTTCCCATTGCAATTTTCAACAATCAAATTCAATAATTGTAAAATATTAGTTAAGCCAAGCCGTTGAGAATAGATGAGGCTGCTTTTGCACGATTTGTGCAATGCTAAATGGATTACATTTGAAAACTTTTAAAATCAGGTTATGATAAAAGCTACTTATATTTTTTTAGCAATTGCTATAGGACTTGCATCTTGCGGGCCAACTTATGTTGTTCAGAACCCTGCTCCAGCTCCTCCTCCGCCCCCACCAGCGCCAGTACAGGAGGAAGTTTCTTACCAAACATTTTACGATGACCTAAGCCCCTACGGCCAATGGGTTAGTTATCCTGGTTATGGTTATGTATGGGCGCCCAATGTGGGCTATGGGTTTAAGCCATATTCAACAAATGGGCATTGGGTTTATTCCGATGCGGGTTGGGTTTGGGCATCGGATTATAACTGGGGATGGGCGCCTTTCCATTATGGCCGCTGGTTTTTTGACAATAATTACGGGTGGATGTGGGTGCCAGGATATGAATGGGCCCCGGCGTGGGTGAGCTGGAGGCAAAATAATGATTATTATGGTTGGGCACCTTTAAGCCCTGGCGTGAGCATTGGCGTTTCGATCAACTCATATAATCCTCCAAACCATTATTGGTGCTTTGTCCCTCATGAATATGTAGCGAGCCCAAGAGTAAATAATTATTACGTGAATGAAACAAAGAACGTGACGATTATCAATAACACCACAATCATCAATAATAATGTTACCAATAACTATGTCACCAATAACAGCAATACCAATACCAGGGTAACGAACAATGTCAGGAATAATTTTTATGCGCCCGGGCCAGATCCAAACGAAGTTTCCAGGGCAACAGGAACCACTTTAAGGCCGGTTGCAATCAATAACAGCAACAAGCCCGGGCAGCAGTTTGACAATAACAGGCTCACGTTGTACAGGCCAACGGTAAAGCCGGGCCCAGCTCAAAACAATCCTGGTTCGGGCAGTAGCCTACAACATCCTGCTCCGGCAAGGGTGCAGCAGTTGAATAGCCTCAGGCCTATTTCCGGCAACAACAATAATATAAATGAAAGACAGACAAATATTGGCCAGCCTGCTAATGGTAACGCACAGTTAAATAATAATGCTGTGAATAATGACAGGCCGAACGCAAACATTCAGAACAACAACCAGCCTGTAAACAGCAGTGGGCAACCAAGCAATAACAGGTTTGACACTAATCGTGGGCTCCGGCCTGCCAATCAGCTGCAAAGCAATAATCAGCCTATTAATAGCAATGGGAAGCCAGATAATAACGCGGTGAACAATGTAAGGCCGAACGCAAGCACCCCGAACAATAGCCAGCCGGTAAACGCCAATGGCCAACCGGGCACAAACATGGAAAACAGCAATCGCCATTTTAACAGGCCTAATAACCAGCCCACAAATCAACCCAATAATAGCAATGTTAACAATCAAAACCAGCCTGGCCGCCAGCTTAACAGGAATAACCAGCTCCAACAACAAGATCAGGGCCAATCAAGGCAGCAACAGCAGAAGAAAGATTTTAATAGGCCACCGCTTAACAAAGATCAAAAAATAAAAGAGAAACCTAAAGATGAAAATCGTCAATAGCCAAGCGCATTTCAACATATGTTTAAAAATACCCAAAAAGCATGAAGGCCGCCATCACAGCGGCCTTCATGCTTTTTGGAAAACTACTGTTCTGGCAAAAAAACCTGCAAGCCCCATTCTGGTAGCAATAAAAATCAGCCAAATTTTCAGGCTTTATTTTTTTTGCACAACAGGTGTGGATTAATTCATCTAAAAAGGAAAAAACTTTTTTAAATTGTGGAAAGCTTGCGGGGCGCTGTTAGCAAAGGCCGGAATGATGTGAACTGTTTTGTGGATTACTGATGGAGAAATATAAAAAAAGAAAAATGCCTTCAAAAAAGAAATAGGGCTCTATATTCGCCGTCCTGACTCAACGGGGTAACATTCGGTTCATCGGAGACTTTAATAATTTCTTAATAAGGATGGCATGCTGGCCCAGTGAGCCTGGTTAAAACAAGGTTTAGCCAAGCGGCTTCCCTGTATTCTTAATTTGATCCCAGCACCCTGCAAAACCGATCTATAAACCTGGCTGAAAAATATTTTATCATATTCTGGATTACTAACCCGATATGGACCTGATGAATTTGAATAAAGAAAGAAAGTTAAGGCGTGCCCCTTCCGTCGACACCAGTACGATGGTTTATGGAAAAGTGCCGCCGCAGGCAAAAGACATCGAAGAGGCAGTTTTGGGAGCCGTTATGCTCGAAAAAGGGGCATTTGATACGGTAATCGAAATCTTGAAACCTGAATGTTTCTATGTTGACAGCCACCAGAAGATTTTCCGTGCCATGCAGTCTCTGGCAAAAAAAAGCCAGCCGATTGATATTTTGACTGTTGTGGAAGAATTGAGATTTAGTGAAGAACTTGAATTTGTAGGCGGGGCCTACTATGTTACCAAGCTCACCAACACTGTCGTTTCCGCTGCAAATATCGAAGCCCATTCAAGGATCATTATGCAGAAGTTCATTCAGCGCGAGCTGATACGGATCAGCGGGGAAATCATTGGCGATGCATATGAAGACAGTACCGATGTTTTTGATTTGTTGGATGAAGCGGAAAGCAAATTGTTCGAGATTACCAATAACCACCTTCGTAAAAATTTTGACAAAATCGATACAGTGCTTGTCAAAACCATTCAGCGCATCGAAGACTTAAGGAACAAAAATGAAGACATAACTGGAGTCCCTTCGGGGTTCCGATCACTTGACCATGTCACTTACGGATGGCAGCCGACAGACCTTATTATTCTTGCGGCCCGCCCATCGGTTGGCAAAACTGCTTTTGCGCTCAATCTGGCAAGGAACGCAGCTTTGCACCCTACCAAACCAACCTCAGTTGCATTTTTTAGCCTGGAGATGAGCGCCAGCCAGCTCGTACAGCGTATCCTTGCAGCAGAAAGTGAAATCTGGCTTGAAAAAATTGCCCGCGGCAAGCTGGAAGAACATGAGATGAAGCAGCTTTACGCCAAAGGTATCCAGCGCCTGGCACAGGCTCCCATTTTTATTGATGACACGGCTGCGCTAAATATTTTTGAGCTTCGGGCAAAATGCAGGCGATTGAAAAACAAGTATAATGTTGGGCTAATCCTCATCGACTACCTTCAGCTAATGAGCGGCGCGGGCGAGAACCGGAATACCAACCGCGAACAAGAAATAAGCCGTATTTCGAGAGACCTGAAAAGCCTGGCAAAAGAATTGGGCGTTCCGATCATTGCCCTTTCGCAATTGAGCCGTGAAGTGGAGAAGAGAAAGGAAGGAAGCAAGATGCCCCAATTGAGCGATCTTCGTGAATCAGGCGCTATTGAACAGGATGCAGATATGGTCATGTTCTTGTACAGGCCGGATTATTACGATATCACAACAAACGAAATGGGTGAAAGCAACCGCGGCGAAACGCATGTGCGCATAGCCAAACATCGTAACGGTTCGCTTGATAACATCAAGCTCCGTGCACTTTTGCATATTCAAAAATTTATTGAAGAAACAGGCAGCGATTTTGGCGGGATTGGCCTGCCCCCCGGAAACTGGAAACCTGTTCCTGATGAGGATGGGGGGGCTAAGCTCTTTATACAGGCCGGAAGCAAGATGAACGATTTGCCTTCAGCTGCCGATTTCGATGACGATGAGACACCTTTTTAATTGGACGGTTATTAAGTGCAAAGGAGAATGACTGACATTCTCCTTTTTTATTTTAAATTTTTTTACGCAGGGCTTCAAAGAATACAGGGAATAAACCTTAGTGCGTTGTATTCTTTACGTTCTTTGTGTGAAATAAAAACAAGTTATGCCATATCTAAATTTTGAATTCAAGGCAAAGGCTGAGAATATTTTGGCATTAGAAAAAAAAATTCAGTTGCTGGGCCCGCTATTTATTGGGGAAGACCATCAGGTTGATACTTATTTTAATGTGCCGGCAGGGAGGTTGAAATTGAGAGAGGGCAATATTGAAAGCGCATTGATTTTTTATGAAAGAAAAAATATTGCCGGCGCTAAACAATCTGACATCATTTTATTTGAACACCGGCCTGATGAAAACCTTAAAAAGATCTTGGTAAAAGTTAACGGCATCAAAGTGGTCGTTGAGAAGTTCAGGAGGATTTATTTTATTGAAAATGTAAAGTTCCATTTCGACAGCGTAAAAGATTTAGGAGAATTTGTTGAAGTAGAAGCCATTGATCAAGATGGTAAAATTGATATTGAAAAACTGAAGCAGCAATGTGATTATTATTCCTCGTTTTTAGGCATATCACCTTCTGATTATATTGCCATTTCCTACAGCGATATGCTATTGCAGGATAAGCAATCATTCATCATTCGTCATTGACCATTCATCATGCAAGCCCCTTTGTTTTATATAGAAGAATTTCAACAAGATGAAAAATTCATTGTGCTTAATGAAGAAACCTCAAAACATATAGTGCAGGTGTTAAGAATGAAAGCTGGTGAAAACCTATTGCTGACCAATGGCAAAGGAAGCCTGGCTGATTGTGAAATTATAGATGGGCACAGGAAAAAATGCACCGTTAAAATCCTGAAAAAAAGTTTTGAAGAACAAAGGGCGAGAAAAATTTCAATTGGTATTTCCATATTAAAAAATGCAAGCCGCTTCGAATGGTTTCTTGAAAAATCGGCAGAGCTTGGCGTTAATGAAATCATTCCGCTTATTTGCCAACGTACCGAAAAACAGCATTTTCGCCATGACAGGATGAACAGTATTTTGATAAGCGCTATGTTGCAGTCGCAACAAGTGTGGCTGCCTGTTTTGAGGGAACTTACAGCTTTTAAAGAAATTGTTGCCGAGTCGCATCAATCACAAAAATTCATTGCGCATTGTTTAGAAGAAACCAAAGCCTCCGTTACCGATGCGGCTAACCCATCTACTTCTTCGCAAATTATTTTAATAGGGCCTGAGGGCGATTTTGCGCAGGAAGAAATCTTTTTTGCTTACCAACATCATTTCATTCCTGTTTCCCTAGGCAATACGAGGTTAAGGACAGAAACGGCCGGCATTGTGGCCGCAACCATATTATCTGTGTAAATTAAAGGCTGATGCATTGCGATGCCGAACTATTTGCATAGCAATACTATCTATGTGCTGATGCAGGCATATTTCATTTAATAATTGAAAATATAATGTCATTGATTCGATTTAATATTGTATCTTACTATAAATCATGATTGCGCAATCGAATTTTTGATAAGCCCTGAAACATGCCTCAGCAAAAACCTATTGTCAGCCCCTTATTTAACTTCGAAACACAGGAAGAAACCCTGGATATTAAACCGAAAGGTGCTCAATTGCATATCGGTATCCCGAAAGAAACTGCTTTCCAGGAAAACCGCATTGCCCTTACACCGGAAGCTGTAAGCGTGCTGATCAACAATGGGCACTATGTGGTCATTGAGCATAATGCCGGAGAGGCTACTCATTATCCGGACAGAGAATACAGCGAAGCCGGGGCAAAAATTGTTTATGACAAAGCCGAGGTATTTAAATCGCCAATTCTTGTGAAAAGTGCCCCGGTGGTTGAGGAAGATATTCCTTTGCTGCAACTCAACCAGATTATCATTTCTCCCATTCATTTGTCGGCCATGAAGTCTGACCTGCTGCAAAAAATGATGGACAAACGCATTACTGGTATTTCATTTGAGAATTTGAAAGACGATAGCGGCACTTATCCAATTGTGCGCAGCATGAGCGAAATTGCAGGGAGCGCAGTGATGCTGATAGCGGGGCAGTATCTTGGTTCTTCTAATCATGGCAAAGGAGTGCTGCTGGGAGGCATTTCGGGCATCCCACCAACAAAAGTGATCATTCTTGGCGCTGGCATTGTTGGCGAATTTGCTGCAAGGGCAGCACTTGCACTTGGCGCTTCTGTGAAAGTTTTTGACAATAGCGTGTACCGGCTCAAAAGGCTACAGAACAATATCGGGCAGCGCATGTGGACTTCGGTGCTTGAGCCGCGTATTTTGGCTAAGCAGTTAAAAACATGCGAAGTTGCAGTTGGCGCTTTAAGTTCACAAAGTGGGCGAACACCGGTCATTGTTACAGAAGAAATGGTAAGCAATATGCGAACAGGCAGTGTAATCATTGATGTGAGCATCGATCGTGGCGGCTGTTTTGAAACTTCGGAAATCACAACGCATGAGCACCCGATTTTTATGAAATATGGCGTAATACACTATTGTGTTCCCAACATTCCATCGGGCTTTGCAAGGACTGCTTCACAGGCGGTGAGCAATGTGCTGATGCCATTATTGCTCGAAGCGGGCGATGAAGGCGGCTTCGAAAACCTTGTGTGGCACAAAGTACATTTGCGGAGCGGCATTTATTTATTCAAGGGGGCGCTTACCAATTTCCACCTCAGCCAAAGGTTTGATCTCAAATATACCGACTTGAATTTGCTGATAGCCAGCCAGCGATAGGCCAGGTTAATTCTTGTAATCTGAGATACTGATCCTTTCCGTGCAGAAGCCAAATTCCTGTTCGTCATTAGAACTTACAATCAAAATCCTGTTGCTGCAATATTTTTCTATCAGCTGATGATATAAAACAATACCATCCATGTCCAGGTTTGTACAGGGCTCATCAAGCAAAACTATTGGTGTGCCTGAAAAAAAAGCCTGGGCCAATTTTACCCTTTGTTTCATCCCGGAAGAATAATAACGGATTTGTTTGCCGGCAGCTTTTTCAAGCCCAACAGCAGAAATAATATTGCGTATATCCATTCCTGTTAAAAAAGGCTTGAAAGCCTGATGGAAGTGCAGGAATTCAGCAAAGGTCATTTCTTCTATCACCTCCAGGTAGGGCGCTGCAATAGAGATGTATTGATAGAAGTGTTCCGTTTGCAGGATGTTGTTTTCTGCTGGTTTCTGATCAGCAACTGGAAAACGGAGGCCGGGAACTGTAGGTTCATAACTCAGCTTCCCTTCGCTTTCTGCTACGGCTCCTGCAATTACCTGCAGCAGGGTGGATTTGCCTGATCCATTAGGCCCGATAATCGCATAACTATTGCCGTTAGTAAACTCATAATGGATATGGCGAAAGATCCAGTCGCGGTTGAACCGTTTTCCAACGTCAATCAGCGTAATCTTCATCAATGCTGTTTTTTGAGTAGCGTTTAATAATGCCCCTTCCGCTGTCGCGGATAAAAGTAACGATCTCGTCACGCTCGTCTGTGGCAGGGAACTCTTCTTCAAGGAATTCAAGGGCCTGGCTGGTGTTCATGCCCTTATTGTAGATAACGCGGTAGATATCGAGTATATGATTGATTTTGTCAACTGTAAAGCCCCTTCGTTTTAGCCCAACTGAGTTTACTCCTGCATAACTTAACGGGAGGCGCCCTGCTTTTATGTATGGCGGGATATCTTTGCCAACCAGCGAGCCGCCTGCAATAAAAATATGGGAGCCGATTTTTACAAACTGGTGGACTGCGCACATACCGCCTAATATTGCCCAATCGCCAATCACTACATGCCCCGCAACCTGCGAATTGTTGCTGAGAATACAATTATTGCCAATAATACAGTCGTGCGCAATATGGCTGTATGCCAGTATCATGCAGTTTTTGCCAACGGTGGTTTTCCATCTGTCTCTTGTGCCACGGTGAACGGTAACAAATTCCCTGATGGTCGTGTTGTCTCCAATTTCAACGGTAGTGTTCTCGCCATCAAATTTCAAGTCCTGTGGGATCGCAGAAATAACAGCCCCTGGAAATATCTGGCAATTTTTTCCAATGCGTGCGCCTTCCATTATGGTTACGTTGCTGCCGATCCAGGTGCCCTGCCCAATTTCCACGTTTTGATGGATTACCGAAAAAGGATCGACTTTTACATTGGTAGCCAGTTTAGCATTAGGATGGATATATGTGTGCGGATGGATCATTTATCAGAATTTCTTTTGCATAAAAAAATGCCAGGTATCAAACCTGACAGACAAATATAATTTAATTATCCATATTGCTGCTACTTAGTAACAGAGCGCCTGCATCAACTTCTTTTAACGAGCTGAGCGACAAGATCGGCTTCTGTAGCTATTTTGTTTCCTATGAAAACAGTCCCTCTCATTTCGCAAATGCCGCGGCGGATTGGCGAATTGAATTCAAGCTTCAGTATCATGGTATCGCCGGGAACTACTTTTTGTTTGAATTTACAATTGTCAATTTTCAGGAAATAGGTGTCATATTCACCTGTTGGCATTGCATTAATAGCAAGTATGCCGCCCGTTTGCGCCAACGCTTCAATTTGTAATACGCCTGGCATTACCGGGTTGCCCGGAAAATGACCGGGGAAAAATGGTTCATTGAAAGTAACGTTTTTTATGCCCACAATATGCTTGTCAGTAAGCTCAATGATTTTATCTACTAACAGGAAAGGGTACCTGTGAGGAAGGGTTCTTTCAATTTGCTGCGCATTGTAAATGGGCTGCTGGTTGGGATCGTAAACAGGCACATTTTTCATGTGCTTGTTCTTTTTGATATAATGCTTGATTTTTTTTGCGAAATCAACATTAGTGGAATGGCCGGGGCGGTTGGCTATGATGTGTGCTTTGATAGGATACCCAATCAGCGCAAGGTCGCCTACTACATCAAGCAGCTTATGCCTTGCCGGTTCATTGGGGAACCTTAATTCAAGGTTGTTAAGATAACCCTCGCTCTTTACTTCAATTCTTTCACGCTTAAATGCTTTAGCCAAACGGGTCATCTCTTCTTCAGTAACAGGTTTATCAACTACTACAATGGCATTGTTGATATCTCCGCCTTTGACCAGGTTGTTATCCAGCAGCATTTCCAGTTCGTGCAGGAAACAAAATGTGCGGCAGGGCGCGATCTGGCTTTTGAATTCTTTTATCTTTTTCAGGCCTGCATGCTGGGTGCCGAGCACAGGGCTGTTGAAATCAATCAATGTAGTTACCTGGTAGTCCATCGAAGGCATGGCTACCATTTCTACCCGCTTCTTGTCGTCGTAATGGGTAATGTTGGTGTCAATGCTATACCAGGATTTTGCAGCATCCTGTTCAACAATGCCGGCATCTTCAATCATTTCCACAAAAGGCTCCGAGCTGCCATCCATAATTGGCGTTTCAGGTGCATTCAGTTCAATAAGACAGTTGTCAATGCCCATGCCAACTAAAGCTGCCAGCACATGTTCAACAGTGTTGACTTTTATGCCGTTTTCTTCAAGGGTAGTCCCTCTCGAAGTATCTGTCACCAGGTCGCAATCGGCTTTAATAACCGGCTGACCTGGCAAATCAATGCGCTGGAATTGATAGCCAAAACCTGCATTTGCGGGCTTCAATGTCATGTCTACCTTGATGCCGGTGTGAAGGCCTGTTCCTGAAATGCTTACTGATGAGGCTAATGTGTGTTGCTTGTCAGGGTTGAAATGCTGGTCCATTCAATTTTTTATTAAGCCGACAAAGATACGATTCGTGTATTAATTTAATCATCGCGCTTATACTATTTGCTGGCGTGCAGGTTCCTGGACTGCCCCGTTGCCTGATCTTCATGGATCAGCTTGTAAGTTATAAGTCTTCTTCTCTTTCCAGCATTAATATGGCGCTTTGCGGAACAATGAAATACTTTTCATTTTCATAAAGCACTTCTGTCGCTCCGCTTAAAAGAAAAATGGCAATATCGCCTTCGCGTGCTTGCAAAGGAATGTATTTAACCTGTTCGTCCTGGTTTTTCCATGGCTCGTCATCAACAGGCATGGGTATCGCATAACCCGGCCCGGTTTTGATCACATATCCTTGTTGCACTTTTTCTTTTTCCTGGACGCCGGGGGGCAGGTACAATCCAGAGTCTGTGCGCTCGTTTGGCTTTGAAGGGCGAATCAAAACCCTGTCGCCTATCACCACAAGTTTTTTAAATTTATTGTCAGCAGTAATGTGCATTTGTGCTTTTTTATGAATGGAGCTATCCTGCAAATTTAGTAATCATCAATTATAAGCTTTAGAAAAGTTGAACCGCTGTTATACGAAATTCCTGAAATTGGTTTTTAAGCAGCTTCTATAGGCCTTATCTGCGGCTCGAATTATTAACAAAATATTAGCCGTGCAAACAAGATAGCCGCAAATGATTTAATTTTATTTGTACTTTAAACAATTGATCATGGAAGGGAAAAAACCGAAAATATTATTGTGCGAAGACGACCAGAACTTAGGAATGGTGCTAAAAAATTATTTAGAGCTGAACGATTTTGATGTTACCCTTGAGCGCGACGGGAGGCTTGGGCTTGCTGCTTTCCAGCGAGAGAGATTTGATTTATGCCTGCTTGACATCATGATGCCCCACATGGACGGGTTCACGCTGGGAGAAGAGATACGCGATGTAGACCCTGATATTCCATTATTTTTCCTGAGCGCAAAAACGATGAAAGAAGATATTATCCAGGGATATAAGCTTGGGGCCGATGATTATATTACCAAGCCTTTTGACAGCGAAGTGTTATTGCTGAAAATTAAAGCCATACTAAAACGTAATGAAGACCTAAATAAAGAATCTGAAAATAAAGAATTCGATTTAGGCTCTTATCACTTTAACCCTAAGCTTCGCGAGCTGAGCCATAAAGGACAGATGCAAACGCTTTCCCCAAAAGAAAATGAATTGCTGAAGATGCTTGCCGAGCATGTGAATGATCTTTTGCCGAGAGAGCAGGCATTGAAAAAAATATGGGGAAGCGATACTTATTTTAATGGAAGAAGCATGGACGTTTATATTGCCAAGCTCAGAAAATATTTGAAAGATGACCCGTCAATTGAGATCGTGAACATACATGGCAACGGGTTCAGGCTGGTGGCGCCTCATTAGCCAGGTTTCCAGAAATGAAATTTGCCGGATAGAACAGGGGAATTTTTTAGGGCCTTGGAGGCGCAGGAAATCTGCCAGAAAATCAAAAAAAGCATTCCGGGCTTCTCCAGCCTATTCCAACAATCATTCAAGTTCCACTAGGGCAGGGATTAAAACAAAAGGCTTTCTCCCGCATTGCCTGAAGGCTTTTTGCCAAGATGGTCGTATGCTTTCGCCGTAGCTTCCCTGCCGCGGGGCGTGCGATGCAAAAAACCTTCCTGGATCAGGAACGGCTCATATACTTCTTCCAATGTGCCTGCTTCTTCTGCCACGGCCGTAGCTATTGTGGTGATGCCGACCGGGCCTCCCTTAAATTTTTCAATAATGGTGAGCAGAATTTTATTGTCCATTTCATCCAGCCCGTGTTCATCAACATTCAATGCATGCAGGGCATGTTGGGTTATTTGTAAATCGATTGCTCCATTGCCCAGCACTTGTGCAAAGTCCCTGACGCGGCGAAGGAGCCCATTGGCTATCCTTGGTGTGCCGCGGCTTCTTCGCGCAATTTCGTTCGCTGCATCAGCAGTAATTTTTGTGCCCAGGATTTTAGCAGAACGCACAATGATTTTGTACAAAACTTCAGCAGTATAGTATTCCAATCTTGATTTGATGGCAAAGCGCGATAATAACGGCGCTGTTAATAAACCGCTGCGCGTTGTTGCGCCAACCAGCGTAAAAGGGTTCAGGTTAATTTGGATGCTCCTTGCATTCGGGCCGCTGTCTATCATTATATCAATACGGTAATCTTCCATTGCTGCATATAAATATTCTTCCACAACAGTGCTGAGCCGGTGTATCTCATCAATGAATAGCACATCATGAGGTTCAAGATTAGTTAATAACCCGGCAAGGTCCCCGGGCTTTTCAATAACCGGGCCGGAGGTTTCTTTGATGTTAACCCCCATTTCATTGGCTACAATGCGGCTCAATGTTGTTTTTCCCAAACCCGGCGGGCCATGAAAAAGAATATGATCAAGCGCTTCGCCGCGCAGTTTCGCTGCTTTGATAAATATTTTGAGGTTGTCAATGATTTGCGATTGCCCCGAGAAATCATCTATGTCTTTCGGCCGGATATTGTTCTCGAACTCTTTATCGGCAGAAGTCAGCAATTCTTTGTCATTACTTAAATTAGGATTCGACATTTATCAAAGTTAGAGCGCAACGCTCAAACCGAAAAGCAAATTATTAAGCATGGGGAAGCAGGCCCTCATGTTTTCCCGTTAGTAATTTTGCACGGATATGTTGTTATTTTTATTTTATGAATTTTGGGAAATTTAAGCAGTCGCTATCGGGGCCTGAGCCGCCACCGGGCATTCCTGTTCTGCTGCAATCCTTATGGCTCGATGCAAAAGGCAAATGGAAGGATGCCCATGAATTGGTCAATGGCCTTGAAGGCGCAAAAGCATACTGGGTGCATGCGTATCTTCACCGTAAAGAAGGCGATTCATCCAATGCAAGCTATTGGTACCGCCGTGCCGGGAGGCTTATGCCATCCTGCATGTTGCAAAAGGAGTGGGAAGAAATTGTAAAGGCATTATTGTAAACCAAGGAAAGGCTTGAAATTGAAGAGCGCCAATTTTTTTCATCATCGTAATCTTTTCATTTCTGATTATACAACCAGCAATCCGGGCTTTCTTGCATTCATTGTATGAACCGGTTCAGTTGAAGGAGGGCATCAGGGTCTGGTGAGTTTTTCAGCCATCCCTCTTTTTCTGAAAATTTACAAACACCGGGGTAATCACCTTTCCAATCTTGCAAGTCCAGGATGACCTGAAAATGCAAATGAGGCGGCCAGTTGCCATTTTCGAAACGCATCCCAAATTCTGAAAAAACTTCGCCTTTTGCGATTCTTTTGCCTTCGAATAAATTCTTTATTGAATTCAAGCTGAGGTGCCCGTATAACGTATGGAAGGAGAACCCTTGTATATTGTGCGTTAGTATGATCGTTGCACCATAATCGCTATGGCTGTTATTAAAAGCAAAGCTGTGAACGATGCCGCCCAAAGGCGCCATGATGCTTGTGCCCGCAGGCCCCCAGAGGTCTGTGCCCAGGTGCAATCTTCTTGGCTCGGCCACCTCTGAATCTTCCACAGCAGAAGGGGGTTTTAATGCAACATCAAAATGCTTGCTTCGGGCATATAAGGTCCTGTTTTCATTATACCCGCCGATGCCGTACCTGCAATGGTTCACTTTTAATTTTACATTGATATAATTCGCGAAAGCTTCTGTATCCGCGATTTTCTCGGTAGTAAGCTCTTTATTATGTTCTGAGAAATCAAAAAGAAATAATTCGTCATGTGGCGGATTGAATGGCACAACTTGCGCTAATCCATCTGTATATTGTTCTATCCGTTCAGCAAAATTTATTGGCGGCTTCATTGTCAAAAACTAACTTTCCAAATTTAAATCAGTTTTTATGAAGCAGTTTATACTTTTATTATCAGGATTGCTGGTATCCATCATTGGCTTTTCACAAATTAACCCGCTGTGGCTTCGGTACCCTGCGCTTTCGCCAGATGGAAAGACCATCGTTTTCGGCTATAAAGGAGATATTTACCGCGTTCCCGCAGAGGGCGGCACTGCCACCCCGCTAACGATCAGCGATGCACAGGATATGATGCCGGTTTGGAGCCATGACGGCAAACATATCGCATTTGCCAGCGACCGGTACGGCAACTTCGATGTTTTTATTATGCCTGCAGAAGGCGGTGCTCCGGTACGGCTGACTTATAACAGCACAGCAGATTACCCGTCTGATTTTACGCCTGATGACAAAGAAGTGATTTTTGAAAGTGCCCGCAATGCTCCAGCACAGAGCGTGCGTTTCAGCATTCGCTTATTTAAAAACCTGTACAAAGTGCCGGTAATCGGGGGAAGGAGCGTTCTGATCAGTGCAGCCGGAATGGAAAATGCACATTATAACAGCAAGGGCACTGAAATTGTTTTCCAGGACACAAAAGGATACGAGGATGAATGGAGAAAGCACCACACTTCAGCAGTAACAAAAGATATCTGGCTGATGGATGTTAAGAAAAATACTTATCAAAAGCTAAGCGCTTATATTGGTGAAGACCGCGAGCCTGTTTTCAGCAATGATGATAACTATGTGTATTACCTCAGCGAAAAAAACGGGTCGCAGAACCTTTTTAAAATGCTGGTGAAATCAAAAAATGAAGAGAAGCAATTGACAGATTTTACAAAAAACCCCGTAAGGCACCTCAGCCGTTCGAATAACAATACTTTATGTTTTACTTACAGTGGGGAGATATACACGCTTAAGGAAGGGGGCAAACCGCAAAAAATCAAAATAGAAATCCTGAATGAAGGCCGTCCGGATGTTATTAAAAATATTCCGGTCAATGGCAACATCACTGAATTTACGGTTAGCCCAAACGGGAAAGAAATTGCTTTTGTGACACACGGTGAGGTTTTTGTGACCAGTGTGGAAGGAACACAAACCAAACGGGTTACCAATACGCCGCAACAGGAGCGCATGGTAGAATGGGCCCCCGATGGCCGTGCCCTTATTTATGCTACAGAAAGAAACGATAGTTGGGATATTTATAAAACATCAATCGAAAGAAACGAAGAACCTTATTTTTATGCCTCAACGGTGCTGAAAGAAGAACCGGTTATTGCAACTGAAAAAGATGAATACCAGCCAAAATATTCTCCTGACGGGAAAGAAATAGCTTATATCGAAGAAAGGAACATCCTGAAAGTGTATAACACAGTTACCAGGCAAACAAAGACCATTTTGCCAGAAGGGCAGAATTTTTCATACAGCGATGGCGATTGGAGCTTTAACTGGAGCCCGGACGGCAAATGGATCATTGCTGATGATCAGAAAGGGTACGCCTTCCAGAGAAACACCGCGCTCATCAATGTCAGTGACCCCCGAATCATTTTTCCAGTGAACAGTGGGTTTGGTGAATCCAACAGCAAATGGGCCCTGAAAGGAAAGATGATGACTTGGCTCAGCTCGAAGGAGGGCTTGAAATCTCTTGCAGTGGAGGGCAGAAGCGAAGAGGATGTGTATGGCGTGTTTTTCGATAAAGAAGCTTACGACCGTTTTAACCTGAGCAAAGACGATTTTGCTTTGCTTAAAGAAAAAGAAGAAAAGGAAAAGAAAGACAGTTCTGCAAAATCGGAAAAAAACGGGGTAAAAACCAAGAAAGATTCGTTGCTCACATTAAACTTAGACGATCTCGATAACAGGCATGCGCGTTTAACCATCAATAGCTCACGAATCAGCGATTATGCCCTGAACAATGATGGTAGCAAGCTGTTCTATCTTGCTTCTTTCGAAAAAGGATATGATTTGTGGGTAACTGAACCGCGCACCCGCGAAACAAAAATTTTGGCTAAGCTAAGCAGCACGCCCGGCAGTATTGAAATGAGCACCGACGGGAAAAGCCTTTTTGTAAGCGACAAAGGGGGCGTCATTAAAGTAGATGCTGAATCGGGCAAAGTAACGCCGATACGTATCAATGGTGAAATGGTGCTGGATGCAGCTGCGGAACGGGCCTATATCTTTGATCATGCATGGAGGCAGGTAAAGAAAAAATTTTATGATCCTGCATTACATGGCGTTGACTGGGATTATTACCGGAAAGAATACATACGCTTCCTTCCGCATATCAACAACAACTATGATTTCCAGGAACTGTTGAGCGAGCTGCTGGGCGAGCTCAATGCTTCGCATACAGGTGGCCGTTACAGGCCCCGGGCAGCGGAAGGGGATAACACAGCGGCCCTTGGTTTGCTATATGATGAAACTTATACAGGCAACGGGTTAAAAGTAACAGAAGTGATCAAAGGCGGGCCTTTCGATAAGGCGGATAGCAAAGTGAAGACTGGCAACATCATTGAAAAGATTGATGGCATAGCAATTAATGATGCGATGGATTGGAACGCGCTGCTGAACAGGAAAGAAAATAAAAACACTTTGCTGGCAGTCCTCGACCCTGTAACTGGCAAAAATTTTGACGAAGTGGTGAAGCCCATCAGCCAGGGCGAGGAAGGCGAACTGATGTACAAACGCTGGGTGCATATCATGACCGAAATGGTTAACAAGCTTAGCGGCGGCAAACTGGGCTATGTTCATGTGCGGGGAATGGATGATGGCAGTTTTCGTCAAACATACGATGAAGTGATGGGCAAGAACGAGGACAAAGACGCGCTCATTGTAGATACACGCTTCAATGGCGGTGGCTGGCTGCATGATGACCTGAATACATTTTTAACCGGCAAATTGTATATGCGCTTTGAACCGCAGGGCCACAAAACAAAAGGAGGCGAATCTGCCACCCGCTGGAATAAACCCAGTTGCGTGCTGATAAGCGAAAGCAATTACAGCGATGCATTTATGTTCCCCTATGTTTATAAAGAAAACGGAGTTGGCAAACTGATAGGCATGCCCGTTGCGGGCACAGGCACGGCTGTTTGGTGGGAAACACAGATTGATCCTACGCTGATTTTCGGCATACCAATGGTCGCATCCATTGGTAAAGAAAACAGGCCAACTGAAAATATGCAATTAGGACCTGATATCAAAGTGCCACTTCCTTATGAAGATTTTTTAAATGGGAAAGACGACCAGTTGGAAGCGGCAGTGAGCGAAATGCTGAAAGAAATAAAAGGAAAATAGAAACGCCACAATGAACAGCGAAGGCCTGCAGGGATCTCAAACCGGCAGGCCTTTTGTTTGCAAGCAAAATTTTGCAGATCATAATGAGCAGCTAAAATAAAGCGGTGCAAAATATCAGGTCTTAAAAAGCGTTCATTGGTATTGAAACCATTTTGTTGAATTTTATGGCCAAAACAATATTTGCACTTATCGTCTCCGTTTTCGGTGTTTTATCTTTAATGGCACAGCCGATTACCGGAGTATGGAAGGGAAAAGCAGGAAACCATAAGGTAGAATTGAAAATAATAAAATCTGGGGACAGCCTTACAGGCACCGCATATTACTATTCATCAGCCGGTAATTATAAGCGATACAGCATCAAAGGCTACTTTGATCCCAAAACAAATGATGTGATATGGTGGGATGATGCATTGATTGGAGACAAGCTCCAAGCACAGCAATCAATTACGCATGAAGCATTAATGAATATCGCAGATTTTAATTGCCCAGGAGAAGATGAGCTGCGGTTGGACGGCAACACCTATCTGCGGGATGAAAAGAAAAAATTATCCGGCACATTGAATTTACAAAAAACAGGCTCAACAAATTTTCCTGATGAATGGGATTGGGTGATCAACAATTACACCATTGGCGCAAGCGATCCGGATATCATAGATAGTATCTCGAAGCTTTCACCAGCTCCCCATTACGTTGTCCTTACAAAAAAAAGCTCACATGCGAATTCGGTCACACACCGGCATGAACAACAAGCCCCGGAAGTTGTGCTTAAAGGACCATTGGCAAAAGAAGAAAAAAAAGCAACTCCTGTACATGAGCTTACGCCGGAAGAGAAATTCGCCAGTCGAAAAAAAATATTAGAGCAGGTGATCCAGGTTAAGGGCGATTCCATTGAATTAAGGTTTTATGATAATGGGGAAATAGATGGCGATTCCATTGCCTTTTTCATGAACAGCAGGCTTATTTTTAAGCACATAATGATAAGCGACCAGCCATATACTGTTAAATTCGCAACAAAAGACCTGGAAGAAGACAATGAGGCGGTGATGGTTGCAGAAAATCTTGGCGCCATTCCCCCTAATACCTCGTTGATGGTTGCAATTTGCGGGGACAGGCGATACGAAGCGCATTTGTTTGCAGACGAAAACAGCAGTGCGCTCATCCGTTTCGTTAAAGAAGCTAAAGCGGCAGTGCCCCTTAAATAAGGAGGGACGCACTAACTCAATCCCTGGTATACCAGAACAGCGTACCGTTCCTACAACACCACATTGATCATCTTATTCTTTACATAAATGACCTTCTTTGGCTGTTTGCCTTCAAGCCACTTCTTAACTGTTTCGTTGGCGAGGATCATCTCTTCCACCTGTTGTTGTGTGGCATCAAGCGCAATAGTCAGTTCAGCCCTTGTTCTGCCATTGATGGCAACCGGGTAATTTTTTGAAGACTCAGCCAGGTACTTTTCTTCTGCTTTAGGATAAGCAGCATCTATAACCATTCCGGCATTGCCTAACTGGTGCCATAATTCCTCTGTAATATGCGGTGCATAAGGTGCTAACAAAATCAACAATGGCTCAAGGATTTCTTTTTTATGGCATTTCAAATCGCTGAGCTCATTCACTGCAATCATGAATGTGCTTACAGCGGTATTGAAAGAAAAACGCTCTGTATCTTCTTCAATTTTTTTAATTGCCTTGTGCAAGGCTTTCAATTCCGCACCTGTTGCTTTTTCTTCGTTCCAAACCTTTCCTTTCTGTTCGTCAAAAAACAAGCGCCATAATTTTTTCAGGAAACGGTGAACGCCTTCAATGCCCTTTGTGTCCCAGGGTTTGCTTTGTTCTACGGGGCCAAGGAACATTTCATACATACGGAAAGTGTCGGCGCCATATTTAGAAATAATGTCATCTGGGTTGACAACATTATACTTCGATTTAGACATTTTTTCAACTTCAGGCTCTGTAAAAAATTTATCAGACCCATTATTTTTTCTATGAAATCTCCCTTGAAACCAAAAACCACCTTCACATAAAAAAACCGCATTTTTAAATTGAGCTCCACGGTGCGATTTGATAAATGATTCAATATCTAATTCATGATTCTCAACATCCGAGATATCAACTCTGTATTCAACAGTATTCGCTCCAAAGTTGTCTATAAAAAAATCGGCTAGTTTAAATCTGCTTTGATGAAGAATATCAGTTGCTGCAGCAACAGGTTCGTCCTCTTTTGGGTCTCTCACATCAACCTCGTACCCTCCATCAACGGCTATAGGAACTTTAAAACTATTTTGCTTTTTACAGGTTTTTAAATGTTGAAAACTTACCGCAGATAAAAATATTTTTTCGGAAACGCCCTGTATCATCCCCTGGTTCACCAGTTTTTTATACGGTTCATCAAAACCTATTAATCCCAAATCAAACAAAGCTTTTGTCCACATCCGGCTGTACAATAAATGCCCTACTGCGTGCTCAGTCCCGCCGATATAGAGATCGACCTGCCCCCAATAATCGCTTGCCTCCCGGCTGCAAAATGCTGCCTCATTGTGCGGGTCCATATAGCGCAAAAAATACCAGCTGCTGCCTGCATATCCGGGCATGGTGTTTGTTTCTAATTTTTTTTCAGTCCATGAAGGAATGTTTGCTAATGGCCCTTCGCCTTCCGGCCCGGGTTTGTAGGCTTCTACATACGGCAGTTGCAGCGGCAAATCTTTTTCAGGTAGCGGATAGGCAATCCCGTTCATCCATTTTATCGGGAAGGGTTCGCCCCAGTAACGCTGGCGGCTAAACGCAGCATCGCGCATTTTATAATTCACTTTACGTTTTCCAATTTCCAATTCCTCCAATTTCTTAATTGCCACATCAATCGCATCTCTCATCAATATCCCATTCAGAAAATCGCTGTTTTCCAAAATCGCATCTTTGGTTGGGTTGGCTTCTTCACCGTTATAATGCTTGCCGATGATATTGGTGATTGGGATATTAAAATGCTTTGCGAATTTAAAATCGCGCTCGTCGCCGCAAGGCACAGCCATGATGGCGCCGGTGCCATACCCAGCCAAAACATATTCTGAGGTCCAAATTGGTATTTCCCTTTTATCAAAAGGGTTTATTGCATAAGCGCCGGTAAAACAGCCGCTGATTTTTTTCTCGGCTTGTCTTTCCCTGTCGCTGCGGCTTTTTACGTAGGCGATATAATCTTCAACAGCTTTCTTTTGTGCTGAAGGAGTAATTTGCGTTATCAGGTCATGCTCAGGAGCAACCACCATAAAGTCAACACCGAAAATAGTATCAGGGCGCGTGGTGTAAACTTTTAGTTTGGCTTTTTCCCCGGCTCCTTCGGCCCGGCTTGCCGCGATTTCAAAATCTATTTCTGCCCCATAGCTTTTCCCTATCCAGTTCGTCTGCATTTCTTTCATTGCATCACTGAATTCGATGTGCACTAACCCTTCCAGCAAACGATCGGCATATTCTGTGATGCGCAAATACCACTGGCGCAATTTTTTCCTTACCACCGGGTGACCGCCACGCTCGCTTGCCCCATTTATTACCTCATCATTGGCAAGCACGGTTCCCAATGCTTCGCACCAGTTCACTTCGCCATAGCCGCAATAGGCAAGGCGATATTCCATGAGGATATCCTGTTTTGTTTTTTCATCAAATGTTTTCCATTGAGCTGCTGTAAAGTTTCCGTTTAATACTTCAAAATTGGGATTGCGCAGCTCGAATTTCGCATCGGGTACAGGATGGGCCTGGTTGCCTTCTTTTTCAAAAATTTTTACCAGGCGCGTTATGCTTTCAGCCTTCTGTGCTGAGCGGTTATAAAAACTATTGAACAACTGCAGAAATATCCACTGCGTCCATTTATAATAGCCGGGGTCGCTGGTCCTTACTTCGCGGCTCCAGTCAAAACAGAAACCGATCTTATCTAATTGCGCATGGAAATTATTTATATTCTGGTCTGTGCTAACGGCGGGGTGTATGCCATGCTCAATGGCATATTGTTCGGCAGGCAGCCCGAACGCATCATAGCCCATAGGGTGCAGCACATTAAAGCCCTTCAATCTTTTGTAACGCGCAAAAATGTCACTGGCAATATATCCCAGCGGATGCCCCACATGCAATCCTGCACCGCTAGGGTAGGGGAACATATCCAGCACATAATATTTCGGTTTGGAAGAACCGTTGCTTACACGGTAAACATTATTCTCTTTCCATTTCCGTTGCCATTCTTCTTCTATCTTTCTGAAATTATATTCCACAATAAATATTTATAATTTTAGGTCTACGATTTTCTCTGGTTGGGCATTCGCCCTCAATTATTAAATTTTTCATTTTTATGCCCAAGCAGTATTGCTGCGATAAGGCACCGTTGCGTCGCACGCTTCAACAGTATCTACTTTGTTGAGCAATTAATGTAAGCTCAAATAGTTGGGAAAAAGTTAAAAGCCTGCATCCTTCAAATAATGCTGCCACAGCATCGTTTAGAGGGCAACAAAAATACGGATTGTGCTTCGAAATCTGCTATTTTTGCGCTTATCACAGGATTACTAACCCTGAAAAAAATCTGATGCTATGTCTCAATTTGGAAAAGGCTCTGCCAAGCGTTCCGCCCCTTCGTATTTTATGGCAATCGTTGGCATGTCCCTGGTATTGTTCCTGCTGGGCCTGATAGGGTGGTTTGTGATCAATGCAAACAGGCTTGGCCAGGTTATCCGTGAAAATGTTGAAGTGCAGGTGTATGTTCGGGAGAACGTGACACCGCAAGACAGTACTGCATTGGTTCAATATGTGGCTTCACAGCCTTATGTCAGATCGTATGAATACCTCACCAAAGAACTTGCAAAAAAAAGATACTTGTCTGATGGCAATAAAGACTGGGGCGCCGTGCTTGACAAGAACCCATTGCCGGCAAGCATCAATTTCAAGATCAGGAGCCAATATGCCAACACAGATTCGCTGGCGAAGATCCAGGCCGATTTGACTCAAAATATTGCAGTCAGCGACGTCCATTACAACCAGGCCCTGGTGAGCAGCCTGCACACTTTCATTAGAAAAATCACGCTGATGCTCCTGGTAACAGCCGTTATCATTGCAGTGGTTGTAATCATCCTTATTGACAACACTACGCGCCTTGCCATGTTCAGCAACCGGTTTCTCATCAAAACCATGCAAATGGTTGGGGCAACGAGGTGGTTCATTGCCAAGCCCATGGACATCAAAGCAGTTACTAACGGCGCTATAAGCGGCATCATTGCCATTAGCGCGATCATCGCACTTATTTTTGCCTCTGAGAAATGGATACCTGAAATACGTGCCCTGCGCGATTATATTTGGCTTGGCATCATGTTCCTTGGCATTGTTGCGCTGGGCATTGGCATATCGTTTTTAAGCACACACCGAAGTGTGATCAAATATTTGAAGATGAAGCTGGATGATTTGTATTAGTTTTAGAGTGGCGCGTGCATGACCTGAAACTTAATTTTGACCTGAACTGCGGGCTTCCGACTATTCCCTATATTTGTCGCTCAATTTTAAAAGATGGATGAAGTAAAAAAGGATGCAAAAAAAACAAAAGCACCGAAGCCGGGCTTCGATAATGCGCCAATTTTTAATAAAGACAATTACCGATGGATGCTGATTGGCCTTGTGCTGGTAGCCTTGGGCCTGCTATTGATGGTTGGGGGAAAAAGCAAAGACCCGAATGTGTTCAACCCAAATGAAGTGTACAGTTTCCGGCGCATCACACTTGCACCACTGTTGATGCTGGCAGGGTTCGCTATTGAAATTTTTGCCATCTTCAAAAAAACAAAGAGCAAGGACACGCAATAATCAATACGATCTGTATTAAGCATGAGCGATGATCAGTCATCGCTTTTTTGTTTTGGCTCGCGCAAAGGGCGCAGCGAAAAACAAAATATGCAATCTTCATTTTGTGCTATTCTTGTGTAAAATCTCTGCTAACTTTCATTTATTTTTACTTATAGCAATCAACCAACATTTATGAGCATTTTCGAATCGGCAATCCTGGCTATTGTTGAAGGGCTAACTGAATTTCTTCCCATTTCCTCTACTGGCCACTTGATTATAAGCAGCAGCCTGATGCATATTGAGAAAGACGAATTCACCAAATTGTTTGAAATAGCCATACAACTTGGGGCGATACTCGCTGTAGTAGTGCTTTACTGGAAAAAATTTTTTGATGTGGCCCGGATAAAATTTTACCTCAGGCTTTTTATCGGGGTTGTTCCCGCTATCGTTCTCGGCCTTTTGTTTTCCAAAAAAATTGATGCATTGCTGGAAAGCCCGTTGACGGTTGCGGTCACTATGTTCCTGGGCGGTATTGTTTTGCTTTTTGTCGATAATTTTTTCAAAAACCCTTCTGTTGGCGACGAAAACAACATCTCGAACGCGCAATCATTTGCTATTGGCATTTGGCAGTGCCTCGCTATGGTACCGGGCACCAGCCGCAGCGCGGCTTCCATCATTGGCGGGATGCAGCAGAAACTCACGAGAAGAGCTGCTGCCGAATTTTCATTTTTTCTCGCCGTGCCCACTATGCTGGCAGCAACCGGGTATAAATTGTTGAAAGCATATAGAGACAACCCTGCTATGCTTCATAACAATGGTAATATAGAAGCATTGCTGCTTGGCAACCTCATCGCATTTATTGTTGCGATGGCAGCGATTAAATTTTTTATCGGTTTTTTGCAAAAGCACGGGTTCAGGTTATTCGGGTATTACCGCATCGGGGCAAGCCTTATTTTATTTGTATTGATTTGGAAAAGGATCATCAGTTAGCTCATTTTTTTAATCTTTTGGTTTTAAATTATCAATTGGAATGCCAACTGCTCCTAAAAAAACCATCAACGGGTGGGCAATGTACGATTGGGCCAACAGTACCTATAGCCTGGTTATTGCTTCAACAGTTTTTCCGGCCTATTATACTTCCATAGCGCCAAAGCAGGTGATCTTGTTCGGAAGGATGATTGAAAGAAATGCACTTGCTTCGTATGCCATCTCTCTTTCTTTTTTGATTATCGCTATCCTGTCCCCCATACTTTCTTCTATAGCAGATTATAAAGGCAATAAAAAATCTTTCATGAAGTTTTTTTGTTACCTCGGGAGCCTGGCCTGTATATCCATGATTTTCTTTACTGCAAAAAATATTGGTTTCGGCCTGCTCCTTTCTATAATAGCAGCGATTGGCTATTGCGGCAGCATAGTGTTCTACAATGCGTACCTGCCCGAGATTGCTGCTGAAGAAGACCAGGACCGGGTGAGCGCCAAAGGTTTTGCGCTTGGGTATATCGGCAGCGTGATATTAATGGTATTGTGCCTTGCTGTTATTATTGCCAATGATAGCATGAACCTTGGCTGGGGCTCGTGGCCTGCAAGGTTTTCGTTTGTTTCGGTAGGGTTGTGGTGGGCAGGTTTTGCTCAAATAACATTTAGTGTGTTGCCCCCATCGAAAGCCTCGGAACAACACCCTGAACATAATATTTTGGCAAACGGGTTTTATGAGCTAAGAAAGGTATGGAAGCAGTTACAATATTTCCCGCGTTTGAAAAGATACCTGCGTGCATTCTTTTTTTACAATATGGGGGTGCAAACGGTGATGTATATGGCTACTTATTTTGCTGCTGATGAATTGAAAATGAAATCCACAGAACTGATCGCAACCATCCTTATTATTCAGCTTGTGGCTATTTTTGGCGCGCATCTTTTTGCTGTGCTTTCTAAAAAGACCAATAATATTTTCACGCTTGCCGTTGCCATTGTGGGATGGATTGGCATTTGCATTCTTGCTTATGTTACCCAAGCGCCTACGCAATTCTACATCCTTGCGTTTTGTGTAGGACTGGTCATGGGCGGCATTCAATCTATGTCACGCTCCACCTATTCCAAGCTGTTGCCTGAAACGAAAGACACTGCTTCTTACTTTAGTTTTTACGATGTGTGCGATAAAGTGGGGACTGTGCTGGGGACCCTATCTTTTGGGTTCGTTGCTGAAATATCGAACGGCATGCGCAATTCAGTATTGGCGCTCATGGCCTATTTCATCATTGGATTTGTACTTTTGATGTTTGTGCGCATGAAAAATAAACTTGCAACATCATGAAATTGTATACCATCAACACCGGTTTTTTTAAGCTCGACGGGGGCGCCATGTTTGGCGTTGTGCCCAAAGTGATCTGGAACGAATACAATGCTGCTGATGAAAACAATTTATGCAACTGGGCAATGCGCTGCCTATTGATCGAAGATGGGGATAAGCTGATATTGATAGACAACGGCATTGGCCAAAAACAAAGCGAAAGATTTTTGAGCTACTATTATTTGCACGGCAATGAAACCATGGATTCCTCATTGGCTAAACATGGGTTCCATCGCGATGATATCACGGACGTTTTTTTGACACATTTGCATTTTGACCATTGCGGCGGCAGCATTATGCGCGACGGGGAAAAATTAATACCGGCATTTAAGAATGCAACATACTGGAGCAATGCAGCCCATTGGCAGTGGGCAACTGAGCCTAATGACAGGGAAAAAGCAAGTTTTTTAAAAGAAAACATTTTGCCAATAAAAGAAAGCGGCCAACTGAAGATGGTGAATAATAACTGGCCGACGGCCAACGATAGCCCTGCGGCTGTTGGCTCGCAACCTTCAGGTATTGTCCCTGACCTTGCCATTCGGTTTGTTAACGGGCATACCAGGTCAATGATGTTGCCCCAGATTTCTTATAAAGGGAAAACAATTGTTTTCATGGCCGATTTGTTGCCATCGGCTGCGCATCTCCCCATAGCTTACGTAATGGCGTATGATATGTTCCCGCTTACCACATTACAGGAAAAAAAATTGTTCCTGAGCGAAGCGCTGAGCAATAATTATATTCTTTTCTTTGAGCACGATCCGGTGAACGAATGCTGCGACCTGCAAATGTCAGGCAGGGGAATAAGAGAAAAAAACTTTTTTAGGCTGGACGAGGTTTGAGGAAACCCCTATTACTGATAATCTGGACGATACAGTTTTTTGTTACTGAGAAGGTACAGGAATTGCCTGAGCCGGAATTTTTATAATGAAAACGATTGCAATGATGTTGAAAAATCAGCAGATCATATAAACCAGGTCTCGCGGGGCATTTGGCCCAATTGCAGTATTACAGATGAATGGAGCGCTGCAACGGGGTTTAATAAAAGCGTTATTGCCAGCCGCAAAATGCGTAAATAGTTTTCCTTCCCGCCCCTGTGCCTTCGTGATCAATTTTTTTTCAATTCACATCCAACAATGCTGTCATCGGATGCCTCCTGTTCTTGAAGTTGATCATGTCAACGATCACGCTGCCAACTGTTATGGGGCTTTCCACACGGATTGGGACATGGTTTTCATCGTCTGTTACCCACACCGTCATTTTTTCGCCGCCTTCAAATATGGTGCCTTTTATCAATAACGGCTTGAATTTGATTGCCCTGAACTTTCCATATTTCGTTTTTACAACTTCTTTGCCAAGGTAGCGTACATAAATATCGTAAAGCTGGTTATCGAGAAATAAGGTAAATGGGATTTTATCTCCCGGCTTCAAGTGGCCGAAATCGATATTGCGGGCGTAATAAATGGAGCTGATCACATCCTGTACACAGGCAGGCACTTTATAAACGCCCTTAGTGGTAATTGCGGTGTTGACTACTTTGTTGAACGTGATATTTTCATATATCGTATACCCTCCTTCATCTACATTCCTGATAAACTTTAACGGCTGCATGGTGGCTGTGTCAATATAAGATTCATATTTATCCCGCACTTTGAAAAAGTTGTCATAAAAACTGTAAGTTTTTCCTTCCCCAACAACATGGTATACTGTTCTTCCATTAATATTCTCCAATGACGTGGCGAAGGTTGCTTCGCCTGCGCCGACATATACTTTTGCAAGAGTATAATATACTTTGTATGTAATCGATTCGCCAGCTTCAAAAGTCCTGTTGCGTATGCCGCAAGATTGTTCTCCCGGTTCATCTTGCAACGACAGGTTAACAAATAAAAAAAGAAAAGAGGCAACGAAAAGCTTCATTTATTCTTAAATAATTTTATTCCTAAAATAAGCAAACTGCCTGCCAGTGCCGGAATTACCAGGTTGATGAGCCAGATGCCGAATGAAACAGCCAGGATGCCCACCACATTTGTGCTGAACAATTGCACAACCTGCACACTCGCTGCCCACCTCAGCCCCAGCTCTGTAAGCACTGTAAAAGTAGGAGCTATAGCCATAACCAAAAAAACAATGCTCATGCTGATCAGGGCCTGCATCAAGGTCAATGGCACATTAAAAACTGAGAACATAAAATAATATTGTAAAATAAAAATGCAATACCGGAAAAAAGACAATAACAAAATACGCAATAAGTTGCTTGTGCTTAAACCGTCCAGAATTTTAACATAAACTAAGTATTTTTCGGGCAAGCGGAGAATATGCCACAAGTTCATTAGCCATGATAACCGGAAATAAAAAATGGCCAGTAATGTTAACCCAATTACAGCAAAGGCCAACAGCATGTTCATGCCGATATAAAAAATATTGGCATGAAGAACACCGTGTTGCGGCATGTGCTTTTTTAAAAAAATGATGCCGATGCTGCCTATTGCCAGTGTGGTGATTATTTGTGAAATGCTGCAAATAATAGTTAACGGAATAGTCTCCGTTCTTTTCCCTTCTTCAACATAAAGCATCCTGCCAAGATATTCTCCAGTTCTGTTTGGGGTGAATGAGGCTATGGTCGAACCGATGAGCGTTGCTTTAAAAGCCCTCCACCAACTTATTTTTTGCACCTGGTCTATGCTAACCTGCCACTTTTTTGCTTCTGTTCCCCAATTGAAAAACATCAATGCAAAAACTGCCCAAAGTTTCCATTGCCCCGGTTTTTTAACAATATTGATGATCTGTTGAGCAGATTCCTGCCAGTTCGTTTTTGCTGCAAGTTGCTTGTAAATGACAAAAACAAAAAAGATAAATATGAGGGGGCCAAAAAGATAGTTGGCTATTATTTTGATATTTTTGTTGAAAGCCATTCATCAAAATTGTAAGGCGCCCGGTGGCAGCGAATTGAAAAAGAGTTTTATATCTATTGGAACCACCAGGCGCCGGGTTCAAAAATAAATTACCTCTTGCAAAACCGCCCCAAAATAATTTTAGGTATTGACCCAGGCACTTTGTTGATGGGATATGGACTGATTGCTGTCAATGGGCATAAAACTTCGCTTATTAAAATGGGCGTCTTAAAACTTTCTTCAAAAAAAGATCCGCATGAGCGACTGCAGCTTATCCACAAAAAGGTAAGCGAGCTGATACTTGAGTTCAGCCCCAACGATTTTGCCATTGAAGCGCCTTTCTTCGGGAAAAATGTACAGAGCATGCTCAAGCTTGGCCGTGCACAAGGGGTCGCCATTGCCACGGCGATGCAGGCAAGCATCCCGGTTACAGAGTATTCGCCCAAAAAGATAAAGCAGTCTATAACCGGAAATGGCAATGCTGATAAAGAGCAGGTATGGAAAATGCTGCAACAAATTTTGCATGTAAAAAATGAATTGAAACGATATGATGCTTCGGATGCGCTTGCCGTAGCCGTTTGTCATCATTTTCAAAACAAAGGGATCAGCAGCCCTTCATCAAATAAATTAAATGGCTGGGAAGATTTTGCGAAGAGAAACCCTGAAAGAGTGAAGCACCTGTAAGGGAATGAATTGCGGAGAAAGAATTTGAAATGACCTTCTTTGCCAGCCATTGGGTTTTGCATAATAGCAACCTAAAACTGCCAAGCTGCTTCCGATATGGTCACCAGGCTTCATTGTTAAATATATAATGGCAGGGGCCTTTCTCCCTTGCACAGCCAACAATTTAATTATATTTGCGCCCTAAACTTAAGCAGTGAAGATCAGGAATGTTTTTTTTATTGTGCTGCTCATTATTGTTGCAGACCAGGCATTGAAGATTTGGGTGAAAACACACATGCCCCTCAGCAACCAGTGGGACCCCTATCATGCTCCTGTTTCTCCTTATGATAAAGGCATTCATGTGCTGGGCGATAAATTCCAGATTTTTTTTGTAGAAAATGAAGGCATGGCCTGGGGCAAAAGTTTTGGTGGTTACTGGGGCAAAACAGCGCTCACGCTTTTCAGGTTATTTGCAGTGGTGTTTGGTATTTTTTATATCCGATCCATTGTGAAAAAAAAATATCACAAAGGATTTATCATTTGTGCAGCGCTCATTTTTGCAGGAGCCTTGGGCAATTTGCTTGATAGCATGTTTTACGGGCTTATGTTCGAAGAAAGCACGATTTACCATGTGGCCAGGATATTCCCAGTCCATGGTTACGCCGGTTTCCTTCATGGCCGGGTGGTGGATATGCTGTATTTCCCTTTGGTAAAAGCGCATTACCCTCAATGGGTCCCTTTTATAGGAGGTGATGATTTTGAATTTTTCAGCCCGGTTTTTAACATTGCCGATGCTTCTATTTCAATTGGTGTTATCGCTATTCTCCTTTTTCAAAAAAATTTTTTTAAAAAAGAACCTTCAGCGCAGCACGCTACGGTTGAGACCAGTACTGAAGTGAATGATACGGTACAGGTCTCTTAGTTGCTTTTTATTACCGGTTTCACAATCATTTTATCTGCATATTGAATTTTCAATGCATAAGCTGCCACAGGCAGTGAACCCAGGTTATAAACATTAATACTGTTATAGCCTTTTGTTACACTTTCCTTTTGTTGCCTGATGACCTGGCCATACATGTTCACAAGAGTGATTGTTGCTGTGTTGCCTTCCGGCACATTCAGTTCAAAGGAAAGCTGGCTCCTAAAAGGGTTAGCCAGAGCACTTATGGCAAAGTCAATTGTTGAATTGCTTAGCAATACAATTCGGCTTATTTTTTGATTGTTCCCGCTTACAATGCGGATTCGGTAATACGTGGCAGAAGAAACAGGTTTAGCGTCTATAAAATTGTAAGTTGAGCTCATATTTGGGGAGCCGTTGCCATCCAAAGCCCCTATAGGTATAAAATTGATGTTATCATTGCTTCGCTCAACAATATATTTTATACTGCCTGTTTCGTTTGTTGCTTCCCATTTTAAGTTAGCGAGGCCATTGGCTACTTCGCCATTAAAGTAAATGAGACTAACAGGCAACACCACCATGCAATCCACTGCATAAACAGATTTTGGCGTAAAAGCTGCAAACGAGCAACCAGAACTGTTTAAGTTTGAAACTGTAGACGCGATAACAATCCGGTATTTTACCAAGTTGTGAACATTGTCTAACCGGTAATAGCGTGTAACCGTGTACACATACTGGCTGATTAATGGGTCAAGCACAGGCATTGCCGATCCTGTTGAAGCCTGGCCTGTTGTGTCATTTCCAGGTGATGACCAGGTAATGCCATTATCATAGCTCTGCTCGATTTTCCATTCTGTATAATTGTTGAAATAAGAGGTTACTTTAAACCGAACAGTATCGTCCGAAAGCTGGCACAAAGTATCTGGCTTATCAGGCGTAAGGCTAATGTTTGGAGAACAGGTTGCCACACTAATATCGTCGATTGCCCAATCGTTGCCTCCTCCTCCTGGAGCATTATTGCGAATGCTGATGACCATGGCAGTTTCGGTAGGCCCTGTTTTATAGATGAACCCTTTCTGGATCCATTGGCCGGTATGAGGCATATCCCCAGTTGTGTAATAATCATAGCCGTTCACATTGAATGTAAGGTTTGGGTGCACGCCAGATGAATCTCCCGGCCCGGTTGGGATATAACCAGCCCCTCCTGACGCACCTGTGCCATTGCTATCGCAGCCGCATTTAGAACAGATATTCCTGATCCAAGCCACATACTGGTAATAAGTATTTGGGCAAAGGTTGGTTACCGTATCAAGAAATGCAGTATCCGTTTTATAAGCAGCGTTGATGACAAGCATATAGCCTCCGGATGCTCCCGCATTATCATCGGTTGCCGGGTTGCCCAATAATGGGCTGCTGGCCCCGGTGTGGTCGCCGATAATATCCCACACGCTGAATATGCGGTGCGATGGTTTTTGAGAGTTATCCGGGAAAGCCCAGGCGTTAGATGTAGAGTAGCCTGTTGCTGCCGTTGTGCCGCCGCTCGTATTATTGCTCACACCATAGTAATAATCGTTAGGCATTCCGCTGGTGCTTGAAAATGCTGCATAAGTGTAGCTTGATGGAACACTTGATGATGTTCCCCTGTCTTTTATTTTTCCTGACCCAAAAGTGCCGCCATATTCAGATAGGATCGCATTAGCGCCTACCGTATTGCTGCAAATGCCATAATTCTGATATAGAACGATGGTGTCTTTTGGGAAGGTGATCTTATATCCCGTAGTGCCAGATTTGTAATTGAGGCTGCCCGTGCCTATCCCTACTTTAGTACCATACGCTACTTTATTTATGACCACCCTGTATGATGCTACCATAATGCAGGAACTGTGATAAAAAGATGGCTTGTCTGTATTCTTGATAGTTCCCCCCGTTGTAGCTGTTGCGCCTGTGCCCAAATTAATGGTAATGACTGACCCTGAAATTTGGCCGGGGTCATCACCAGCTTTATCAGTCCATTGGCGAAAAATTTTCCCTTCATTGGTAAGCACTCTTATGGTACCGGGAATATAGGTTGTGTTGGCAGGAACAATATCAGAAAATGAGCATAAAGTGTAAGTTCCTGATTTAACAACGAAGGTGGCCCTTATCTCCAGGGTATCTCCCGGTTCAGTGGTGCTTCCTGTAGTTCCTTTTGAAATGTTCACATAACTTTTCCCATAATCCTGGGCAGATGCCTGTGCCACAACGCTAAAAGTGATGCCCCAGGCAATTACTTGATGACTGGAAAACCCCAATAGTAAAGTTTTCTTCATGGTATCGGATTTAGATCGACGGTAACAACTAATGGGTCAGTGAAACAAGACATAAAATTAATACCTGAGCCAATGGCAATCAATAGTAAAACTTCAGGTTTTATGCAGAACAAATACTATTTCGGGTCTTGGGTTTGATTGCTATTTTGCCTACAACAATTACTTAATCCGATATTCTGATGAAAGCTTTTTGGGGGAGAATATATTGTCTTATTTTTTTATTACCTGCTCCTTCGATAGTTGCGCGAAGCCAAACAATAACTTTTAATGGCCAGGTTTTTAAGTTAGATACATTGTATCCCGCTATGGGGAATAATGGCTTGAGCTTTCCATGGGAGATAACATACGGGCCTGATGATTCGCTATGGGTTACTGAAGCGCACGGCTATCGGATCTGGAAGGTCCATCCTGGCAACAAAGGCAGCCGCATGGTGCTGGATTTGAACAGCCTAAAGAACTTTAATTATTACAAGCCAAAAATCGGGCCTGCAAATGCCATCGCCCCGCAAGGCGGCCTGGAAGGGCTTGCTATCCACCCTTTATTCAATAGCGGCAAACCTTATGTGTATGTTGTTCTTGTTTATTATCTCAATGCAGTTTCTGGTGAGCCTGATATTGTTTCGGACAGTGGCACAACAAGCACCAACAATAACCTTTGTAATGGGAGCAGCGCCAACGGGCATCCATGCTTCTATAAATCGGAAGTGTTGCGCTATACTTATGATTTTGTGGCCGGCACGCTTGGTTCGATGCAGGTAATGCTTGACGGCCTGGACGGAAGCAACGACCATAATTCAGGGCGATTAAAAGTAAGCCCTGCTGGCGCTGAAAGCGATGGGAAAAATTATTTGTATTACACTATCGGCGACATGGGCGCAGGCCAGTTCAATAATGCATCAAGGGCCAATAATGCACAGGATAAGGACATTTATGAAGGAAAGGTGCTACGGCTGAACACCGAACCAGATGGCGATGCTCCTGATGTTTCGGACCCTTATAATGAGTGGATACCAAACAACAACCCTTTTTCCAATTCTTCGACGGGGCACCCCAACGCAGTATATTCTTATGGCCACAGGAATAGCCAGGGGCTTGTTTGGGCAAATGTGAGCGGCAATTGGATTTTGTACAACTCCGAGCACGGGGATAAAAGCGATGATGAAATAAACATTATTGAAAAAGGAAAAAATTATGGCTGGCCAAAAGTTGCAGGCATGTGCGATGACAATTATAACGATACAGATGCTAATGTCAACAATGACTATCTCGCCAATAAGCTTGTTCACAATGAACATGAGTTTTGTGCGATGTATAATGTACAAGAGCCATTATTTTCTTTCTTTAATGTGAATGGCCCGGATGTGCCTTCGGGCAGCACAAGCAATTTTACATGGCCAACAATTGCACCTTCCAGTATTGATTATTATGATAAAAATACTATTCCTGGATGGAACAATTCGCTATTGGTCACTTCATTGAAACTGGGCATGTACCGGTTAAAATTGAAACCTGATGGCAGAAGCGTGGATAGCGCAAGCACACCACAAATTATTGACACCATTCCTTATTTACACGGTTATCGCATACGCGATATCGCTATTGCGCCAACGGGCGACACGTTTTTTCTGGCTATAGACAGCAGCGGGTCCACTTCTGGCCCCACGGGCGGTTTCAGCGGTTACAGCACAAGCGTTAATAATGCCGGGTTCATATTGAGGCTGGTATATCTGCAAGCATTGTCTTTGAGTGATGTGCCTCCTGTAACCGCATTACAGCAAAACAAGCCGGCAAAGATCCTTATATATCCTAATCCTGCATCAAAAATTCTTCACGTCATGTGTATGCAAGGTGTTCATAAACCTTTGGCGGCAAGGATTTACGACATGTCTGGCAGGCTTGCAATGCAAGAAGATAGTGGTAATGAAAGTTTCACAATTGATGTAGCTCGCCTGCCTTCCGGGATTTATGCATTTAAGTTATACAACGGCTATGGCTCTAATATCAGTACCGAAAAAATCATCATCAGGTAAACTTTGAATATTCGGTTATGTGTTACTGTTAAAATATTGGGGCATATATGCTGATGCCGGGAAACATTGGTGCGCAAGAAAGTGCTGCAACAATACTAAAAGGCAGCAATGCTGTTGAGCAACAAAATATTTCAGGAAGGGAATTTTACTGAACAGTTGCTTTAAATTTTCCGTTGGTCACAGAGGTGCTGACCCCATTGGCATCCCATGCCTGTCCCGAAAAAGTTCCAAAAACAACTTTAGAGGTATTGTTGTAGCTATTAATTGTTAGGTTCACAACATTATGGCTATTGGTCGCATTGGCTGAAAAAACATTAATAGCTCCCAGGCTGTCTGCTTTTTGGAGCGCAAAGCTTGTGCCTGCATTGGAAGTAAGATATGTTCCCGTGTCTATTGTATTCCCGGAAAATTGAATGTTGACATCGAATACCGTATCAGTTCCTGAAGCAGTTGGCCCGATAATGGTAAGGAGGTTGCCGCCCGCGAGGCTGGTGAACATTGCAGACTGTATACTTCCTGAATAAGTGTGGCCATTAGCTAGAAATTGCCATTGGTTCAAAGCAATGCCTGAGGTATCTGAGCTGCCATTGTTGTTTGAACCTCGACCTGTACTGTCTTGAACTGTAATGGCAAAATTGCAAGCTGTGCCATTAAAGCTAAGAATGAAACTGGTTGCTCCTTTTGCAATGGGGGTGCCCGAAGCTTTGAGATTGATGGTTTGAGCTCCCGTGTTGGTAAAGACACCAGTGCCTGCAAACTGAAATCCATTCTGCCTGTCGCTTTGAATATTATAGCTGCCGGCAGTAGCAACATTTATGGTAACCTCAACATAGCTGGTATCGCCAAGTATAGCAACACCGTTATAATAAGTTCCATTAGTGATAATAGCCATGCAATTGCCTGAAGAGTCTTTTAGGGTGCCGGTTGCAGCTACACCGGATGGAACAGCACTGCTTTCATAGCTTAGCTCTTTTGAGCAGCCAAATACAGTCAATAGTAAAAAGAAAATGAAAGCAACCCGATGCGCCCTATACATAAAGCAGTAATTTCAAGATTTTGACTAAGTACCCGTTATGACAACGCCAGGCATGCGATAAAATTGCAATGTTGATTGATTTTATACTTTTATTTCTCCCACCATTTTTGCCGGCACTACCCATTCATCAAATTGTTCGGGTGTTACATAACCCAATTTAACTGCCATTTCTTTCAAGGTCGTGCCTTCTTTATGTGCTTTTTGAGCAATTTCTGCAGCTTTGTAATAACCAATTTTTGTATTGAGCGATGTTACCAGCATCAATGAATTGTCAACATGCTTTTTAATGTTTGCTTCTATCGGTTCAATGCCAACCGCACATTTGTCATTGAATGAAACGCAGCCTTCACCGATCAGCCTGGCACTGTGCAGGAAATTGTAAATCATTACCGGTTTGAACACGTTTAGTTCAAAGTGGCCGGTTGCCCCGCCAATATTAATCGCCACGTCATTGCCCATCACCTGTGCGGCGATCATGGTTAAGGCTTCGCATTGCGTAGGGTTCACTTTGCCTGGCATGATTGATGACCCCGGTTCATTATCCGGTATAAAAATTTCGCCGATGCCGCTGCGCGGCCCGGAAGAAAGCATGCGGATATCGTTCGCGATTTTCATCAGGCTCACTGCCACCGTTTTCAAAGCCCCGTGAGCTTCAACTATGGCATCATGCGCGGCAAGCGCCTCAAATTTATTTTCTGCAGTAACAAATGGGAGCCCGGTAAGCTCAGCGATTTTCTTTGCCACTTTTTCGGCATAGTTTGGCGGGGTGTTAATGCCCGTTCCCACTGCTGTTCCGCCAAGCGCCAACTCGCTTAAATGCTTTAATGAGTTTTTGATGGCTTTCAGCCCATGGCCTAACTGTGATGCATAACCGCTAAATTCCTGCCCTACGGTTAATGGCGTGGCATCCATGAAATGAGTCCGTCCTATTTTTACCACGTGCATGTACTTCCTGCTTTTTTCTGCCAGCGTGTTCATTAATTTCTCGATCCCCGGTATAGTGGCTTCCACTAAAATTTGGTAAGCAGCAATGTGCATGGCAGTCGGGAAGGTGTCATTGGATGACTGTGATTTGTTCACATCATCGTTGGGATGAAGGAACTTTTCCTTGTCGGTCAGCTTTCCGCCTTGCAGCACATGGCCGCGGTAGGCAATCACTTCATTCACGTTCATGTTGCTTTGTGTGCCGCTTCCGGTTTGCCAAACCACCAGTGGAAATTCTTTATCCAGCTTATGCGCTAAAATCTCATCGCAGGCTTTCCCTATAAGATCTGATTTTTCTTTAGGCAGGGCCCCCGCCTCAAGGTTGGTCAACGCTGCTGCTTTCTTCAGGTAAGCAAATGCCCGGATGATTTCCTTTGGCATTTTATTTATGTCCTGTGCAATTTTAAAATTATCAATGCTGCGCTGGGTTTGGGCGCCATAATATGCTTCAGCGGGAACCTTAACCTCGCCCATCGTGTCTTTCTCGATCCTGTATTCCATATATCTGTTTTTGTGGCACAAATGTAAATACAGATTGATTAATGCTGTTTATTTTTCATTTTCAATTTTGTTTAACCTGGCTTTTGCCTGTTGTCTCATCAGTAACTGCGCAAGGCCGGCAGTGGGGAAAAAAACTTAACTTGGCGACCAATTTTATGCCTTGCTTACGGGACAAAACGATGCATTATTTCAGCTTTATAAAGTATTGCCTAAGGCAATCAAAGATTATCTGAGCTCCATAGAAAAAGACAAAAACAAAAAAGAAAATTCAGCTTTAGAAGAAATTACTTCCGAAACCGAAAAATCTAATCGTTCTATTCTTGACCAGATTACTTTTGAGAATTACAGCTATTATTGGGGGTTTGACAAGCTGTAATAATCATTCAAAAATTTTACAATTGAATAGCCAACTTCTCGGCCTAAATTAACAGGGACCGCATTCCCGATTTGCTTATATTGCTGTGCCAGCGACCCTTCAAAATCCCAATCATCTGGAAAAGTTTGTATTCGTGCATATTCCCGAACGGTAAACGGTCGGGTTTCGTCAGGATGGCATCTTTCGGTTTGCTTTTGAGCAGGGCTGCAAGTCAAAGTAAGGCAAGGTTCATCCCAACCAATTCTTCGGGCAATGCCTGTTTTTCCACCCCCAAGATAAAAACTTCCGCCCATAAATTTTTTTTGAATATCCAAGGGCAAATCCCTCCAATACCCTTTTGGCGGAACTAAATCCAGCACTTCAATTTTACTTTTTGGATATTTAGCGCCTGCAGATATCGGCACATTGCTACTGAACAACTCCCCTTTTTTTAAGGCGTCTTTTAGGTTGTATATTTTCTTGTAAGGTTTGGGGTATTCGAATTTCACATCTATATCTTTTCTTACCCCAACCAAAATCAAACGCTCTCTTTTTTGCGGAACTTTGTAATTTATGGCTTTCAAAACTTCGACAGGGGCTACATTGTAGCCGATTTCATCTAAAATAGAAATCATTCCTTGCAAAGTTTTACCGTTGTCGTGGGTCAATAATCCGCGCACATTTTCACCGATACAAATAAGCGGGTTTACTTCTTTCACCACTCTTGCGAACTCATAAAAAAGAGTTCCTCTTGCATCAGACAAACCTAATTTTTTTCCTGCATAGCTAAACGCCTGGCAAGGAAAACCGCCCGTAACAACATCAGCTTTACAATTGTATTCCGAAAAGTCAAAATCTCTAATATCGCCCTCTAACACTTTCCAGTTTGGCCTGTTTTTACGCAAAGTAGCACACGCAAATTTGTCAATTTCGTTTAGAGCAATACACTTCAAACCAGCTTTTTCCATTCCGACAGCCAAACCGCCCGCACCAGCGAAGAGCTCTAAAACTTTATATTCATAATTCGGTTCGGCTGCATTTGAAACAGGCTCTTTTGTATCCAACTGCACAAAACCTGAAAACAGTTCCAAAACTTCGGATTTTCGATAGACACGATAATTGCTCATTGGTTCACGAACGGCTGTTAATTTGCCTTCCCTATCCCAACGCCTCAGTGTTTCTTTGTTTTTACCCAGCAGTTCAGCTGTTTCCGACAATGTTAAATATTTGCTCATAGCCCAATTGTAAAACATTATACAATGGTTACAAATTTAAATGGAACTTTCTGGCTGACAGAACAATCAGGTGGAAAAAGGGTGGCAGGCAAAAGCATTATATGAATTGGGGCAAATGCCCGCTTTCAAAAATTCTGTTTATCTTAAGAGCAATTCTAACCTGGCCATAATAAGAAATAAGCTGCTATGCAAATACCTGCTCGCTAATTGAGCTGCTGTTCGTAAACTTGTGCATGAAAAAGATATTCTTCTCTTTTGTTGTTTTATTATTTGCAGCCGGCCTCAGTGGACAAAAAAAACATATTTTCTCTTTTAGCACAAACGATTTTCTTTTAGACGGAAAGCCTTTTCAGATGATCAGCGGTGAAATGCACCCTGCCCGCATTCCCAAAGAATACTGGAGGCACCGCATCCAAATGGCAAAAGCAATGGGCTGCAATACCATTGCTGTATATGTCTTCTGGAATTACCAGGAATTGTCACCGGGTGTTTTTGATTTTGCATCAGCCAACCGTAATGTCGCTGAATTCATTCGCATCTGCAAAGAAGAAAAAATGTGGGTGCTGCTCAGGCCAGGCCCTTATGTTTGTGCAGAATGGGATTTTGGGGGGCTTCCTTCCTATCTTCTAAAAATCCCTGATATAAAAATCCGATGCATGGACTCAAGATACATGAGCGCTGTGGCAAGGTATATCAGTCGGTTGTCGGTTGAAATAAAGCCTTTGTTGTGCACAAATGGCGGGCCGGTGCTGATGGTGCAAATAGAAAACGAGTATGGAAGTTACGGCAATGACAAAACCTACCTGGAAAGGCTTAGAAAATTATGGCTGCAAAATGGTATTGATGTCCCGTTTTATACAGCAGATGGCCCAACGCCGTACATGCTGGAAGCAGGAAATATTGATGGGGCTGCCATTGGCCTTGACAGCGGCACAGGCGATCGCGATTTTGCCGAAGCAAAAAAGAGAAACCCTAATGTCCCTTCTTTCAGCAGTGAAACATATCCGGGGTGGCTCACCCATTGGGGAGAAAGATGGGCGAAGCCCGATACCAATGATTTAAAAAAAGAAATTACTTATCTGTTGCAGCACAAGAAATCGTTCAACCTTTATGTGGTGCATGGCGGCACCAATTTTGGGTTTACTGCCGGGGCAAATGCATTCGGGCCAAAGCACTTCCAGCCAGATGTTACGAGTTACGACTATGATGCGCCAATTAATGAACAGGGCCGGCCGACGGCAAAATATTTCATGCTCCGTAACCTGATTGCACGATATGTGGATAACAAAATCCCCGACACTCCGAACCCGATACCAACCATCGAAATCCCATCTTTCACCGTATCGCCGATAGCTGCATTTTGGGGCGAACTGCCCCCGCCGATTTACACCCCACAGCCACAGCCTATGGAATCCTTCGGGCAAAAAAGCGGATATATTTTATACCGCACAAAACTAATTGGCCATAAAAGCGGCAAACTAACCATCACCGAGCCGCATGATTATGCCATGGTTTTTTTGAATGGAAAATTTGTTGATACCATTTACCGGGATGGTGGCAAATGGACAATCGACCTTCCTATATCTGATGCAGCATACCCTCAACTCGATATTTTGGTAGAAGCAATGGGCCATATCAATTTTGCACAATACATGATTGACCGGAAAGGAATAACGGACAGAGTTACTTTAAATGGGATGACACTCATGAACTGGCAAACTTTTTTATTGCCAATGGATGAAAAATTTATCCGCTCGCTTAAACCGCAAAAAACAAAAAATGATAACAACGGGGTGTTCTTTAAATCAACTTTTGACTTGGTCGAAACAGGCGATACGTATTTTGATATGAGCAATTTTTCAAAGGGAACAGTTTGGGTGAATGGCCATAATCTTGGACGATACTGGGATATTGGCCCGCAGTACCATTTATATTGCCCTGCTCCATGGCTGAAAAAGGGAAAAAATGAAATCGTTGTTTTTGATTTGTTCAAAAAACAAAACACATCAGTAAAGGGTGTGAGAACGCTCTATGATTTCTAAACAATGAAAATCGTTAATCATAACTAAAAGAATTTGACAATGAAAAAATACCTGCTTGCTCTTGTCTTTCTGACTGCCAGCGCTGTTGGTTTTGAACAGGAGGCCTTCCCGGTTATCCCCTTGCCCAATTCCATCGAAACAAAAACAGGCCGTTTTGTTTTCACCAACTGTACACAGTTGCATTACAATATAACGGATACTGATGTACGGAACGCTGTAATGCCATTGATTGAAAAGCTTCGCCTTGTAGCAGGCATAACCTTGTATCAAAAGCCGAAATGCAAAACTCCATCCATGGTTGAAATTGCTATTGACAAGTCCATTGTTAACGATGAGGGGTATGTGCTTTCTGTTTCCCCCCAAAAAATTTTATTAAAAGCAAAAACAACGGCTGGTATTTTTTATGGGGCTCAAACTTTGCTTCAGTTATTGCCAGATGCTATCGAGAAAGGTTCTTTTCAAAAAAATATTTCATGGAGCATCCCCTGTGTTGTTATTAAAGATGAGCCGAGGTTTAGCTACCGGGGAATAATGCTTGATGTGGCACGGCACTATATGCCAATGGCATTTTTAAAAAAACTGATTGACCTGCTGGCTATGCAGAAAATGAACCGGTTGCATTTGCATTTAACAGACAGCCAGGGCTGGCGGTTCGAATGTAAAAAATACCCAAAGCTTACAGAGATTGGCGCATACAGAAAAGGCACGCCATTGAATACCACGTATGATTACAATTCCCGGCCAAATGATACTTTGTATGGCGGCTATTACACCCAGGAACAATTGAAGGAATTGGTAAGATATGCATCAGCACATTTTATCACCATTGTCCCGGAAATTGAAATGCCAGCCCATTCAATGTCTGCATTGGCTTCCTACCCGGAACTGGCATGTTTAGACAGCAATGGCAATGCATTTCCCTATCCGCAACAGATACAAAATGAATATTGCACAAAAGACGAGACATTTACATTTTTGGATAATGTGCTAAGCGAAGTGATGGATGTGTTCCCCTCAAAATACATTCATATAGCCGGCGATGAAGCGTCGAAAGAAAACTGGGCACATTGCAGGTTCGACCAGCAGCGCATGAAAGAGGAGGGGCTGAAAAATGTGGATGAACTGCAGAGCTACTTTATCAAGCGCATTGAAAAATTTGTGAACAGCAGGGGCAGGAGCGTTATCGGATGGGATGAAATTTTGCAAGGGGGGCTCGCCCCCAATGCAACAGTAATGAGCTGGACAGGAATTGAAGGCGGGATAACTGCTGCAGAACAGCACCATAATGTAATAATGACCCCGGCGGAATATTGCTATTTCAATTTTTACCAGTCAGGCTCACCAGGTGAACCCGTTGCATTTTGCTGCATGCTCACCTTGCCCAAAGTTTACAGCTACGACCCAATACCGGATGTACTGAAGCCTGATGAAAGAAGATATGTTTTAGGTACCCAGGGAAATTTGTGGACAGAATACGTGCCTACCTATCAAAACGCAGAATATATGATTTTTCCAAGAGCGGTAGCCTTGGCAGAAGTAGGGTGGACGAATACAGCGCTAAAACAATATGAGGGTTTTAGAACAAGGCTGATAAAATATTTAAAAAGACTGGACGACCACCATGTGAATTACAGCAGGCATTTGTTCGAGATAAAGCTCACCACTTCATTGAATGAAGAAAAACAGGTAACAGCGTCCTTGGCAGGCGTTGATAAGGAATATGCAATCAGGTATACTTTAGATGGAACAGGGCCTACCGACCGGTCTCCTGTTTACGCCCAACCGGTCATTATTGAAAAAAATGCCACGATGACGGCTGCCGTTCTACAGGACGGCATCGTACTGGCACAACTGAAAAAAGATTTTCGGTTGCACAAAGCAGTGGGGAAAGCCGCTGTACTGGCAACTCCTCCCGATGAGAAATACAATACTGGAGGCAACAATGCATGGGTAAATGGCTGCCTTGGCAACGATGAACAGTTCAGCGATGACGAATGGCTGGGGTGGAATGGAAAAGAGTTTAACGGCACCATTGATTTCGGGAATGCAACTGTAACATCTTCTTTGCAAACACGATTTTTTCACAAACCCAATAGCTGGATTTGGGCAGCAAAAAAAGTAACCGCACAGGTTTCAGATGACGGAAAGATTTTTAGGACCGTTGCAGAAAAAGAAGTTCCTGTTCCTTCAAATGACGGCGCCGTACCTTTCAGCATGTCATGGCAGCCTGTAACGGCAAGATATATGCGTATTATTGCCGGCCCTGTTGAAAAAATCCCGGCTGGCAACCCGGGCGCTGGTAATGGAGCCTGGTTGTTTGTTGATGAGATGGTGGTAAATTAAATGCTTAATTTGGAGCGGCCCATTCAATTACTTTTAGCAATGAATATATACAAGCCATTTATATCAGTTGCCTGCATTCTGTTTTTGCACTCCTTCAAATTGCTGGCACAGGAAAAAAACGCTGGTATTGATTTGCTTTATAACAAAGACTGGCTTGTGCAGCCTGTTGGGATTAAAGCCAGGGTTATTAATAGCAGCGATGGAAAAGATATTACCCTCTTCAACGGCTTGTTGAAAAGAACTTTCCATGTGGGGGCAAACCTTGCCTGTATTGATTATAAAAATATGAGCAATGGCCAACAGTTATTGAGGGCGATAAAACCAGAAGCAAAAGTAACCATCAACCATAAAGAATATAATGTTGGCGGGCTTCACGGTCAAACCGAGAATGCGTACCTGTTGCCTGAATGGGCAAATCAATTTACTGCTCATCAAAATGATTTCCAGTTTGAGAAGTTCGAGGTGGATGACATTTTGCCTTACGTTAAATGGAAAGCTGTTGGTTGGGCAATGAACAAGAAACAGCCGACAGGTAAAATGCTTTCTTTTATTTTTCAGTCCACATTGCCAGAATTGAAGAATATTTATGTAATGGTCCATTATGAATTGTACGATGGCATTCCCCTTATTGTTAAATGGGTTTCAATTGAAAACAGATCAGGGGAAACGGTTGAGATAAACCGGGTGGTAAATGAAGAACTGGCATTGGTGGAAGAGGAAAGCGCAGTTGTCGGAACACCGGAGCAGATGAAAAAACAGCATGGAATTTATGTTGAAACGAATTATGCATTCAACAATGCCATGCGTTATGATATCAGCGATCAGACCACGCACTGGCTGCCAGATTCGGCATATACTTCACAAGTTAATTATAACTACCAAACGCCTTGCCTGCTGGAGGTATATCCTGAAAAAGTTACGGCGGTTGAATTGATGCCGAACGAAATTTTTAAATCTGTTCGCACATGTGAATTATTAATGGATAGTTATGATCGTGAAAGGAGGGGCCTGGCCATTAGGAGAATGTACCGGACAATTGCACCGTGGACAACAGAGAACCCCATTTTCATGCATTTGATCAGCAGGAATGACGATGAAGTAAGAAAGGCAATTGACCAATGCGCAGCAACAGGGTATGAGGCAGTGATATTAAGTTTCGGGAGCCATTGCCATATTGAAGACACATCATCTGCTAATATTTCTCGATGGAAAGAACTGAGCAATTACGCCCACAGCAAACATATACTGATTGGTGGTTATTCTTTGTTCAGCTCGAGGAGGGTAAGCGATGAAGATGATGTGGTCGATCCCATAACCGGCAAGCCTGATGTGGCAGCTTTTTTTGGTGCAGCGCCCTGTTTGGGAAGCAAATGGGGGTTGGCCTATTTGGACAAATTGAGGTATTTCATCAGTAGCGCTCATTTCGACATTCTTGAAAATGACGGCCCTTATCCCGGTGATGTTTGTGCTTCAACATCACATCCCGGGCACAAAGATTTGGGCGACAGCCAATGGAAACAAATGGAACTGCAAAAAGGGTTATACCATTGGTGCAGCGAACAGGGTGTTTATGTGAATGCGCCGGATTGGTATTTTTTAGATGGCACTAATAAAATTGCCATTGGCTATCGGGAAGTAAATTTTTCTTTGCCAAGGGAAGACCAGAAAATTTTGAACAGGCAGAATATTTATGACGGGCTATGGGAGAAAACGCCTTCCATGAGCTGGGGCTTTGTGCCGCTTACCAAATACCAGGGCGGCGGTGAGGATGCCGTGCTGGAACCGCTTTCAGAACATTTGAAAGATTATGAACAGTTAATGATGCAGTATTATGGTGCCGGCGTACAGGCCTGCTACCGCGGCCCAAGGCTATTTGACACCGAAGCAACAAAAGAAACTGTTGTCAACGTGATCAGCTGGTATAAAAAATACCGCGATGTTTTAAATTCAGATGTCATTCATTTGCGCCGGGCCGATGGGCGTGATTGGGACGGCATTATGCACGTGAACCCACAATTGAAAACAAAAGCTTTGCTTATGCTGTACAACCCACTGAAAGAAAAAATAACCCGCACTATTAAAGTGCCATTATATTATACCGGATTGACAACTGTCGCCTCGATAAGCGAAAAAGGCGGTACTGCTAAAACTTTTCCATTGGATAGAGAATATTGTATTGATCTAAAAATTGAAATGCCTGCAAAAAGCTACACCTGGTTCACAGTCCGGTAATATGGCCATTTTTGCCCGGGTTGCTTCTTTTATCAGTATTTTACTTTTCACGGATGTTTTGAAAAGGGAGATCATTTTTTAGATAAAGTTCCTAATAGCTTCTCCAGGTAGTCCAATGTCATTGTAAACCCTCCCTGGAAGCCCATTTCAATCATCTTTTCCATACGGACAAGGGATTCATTATAAATGGCAATACTAACTTTTGTCGCTCCGTTTTGTTCACTGAAATTCAAATCCCAATCGGAGCCCGGCAATTCAGGATTTTCATCTTTGTCTGCAAAAGCATTGAGCATTTTGAAATTGGTTTTGGGGCTGATGAAAGTATATTTTTGAATTGACCAATGCTCCTGCCCTTCCGGGCTTACCATTGCATAAAATCTTCGCCCGCCAACTTTAAAGTCCATAAATTTTGTTTTTGATGACCAGGGTTTAGGCGCCCACCATTGGTCAAGAATTTCCTGTTTGGTAAAAGCATCCCATACCAGGGAACGATCGGCATTAAATGCTCTGTGCACAAATACCGTTTTTGTTGTTTTGTCAACAATAAAATCAAATAGCAAATTTTTCATTTTGTTGTATTTTTTGTGAAAGATATTTTTCGAGCTTCTCTACATTTTGTGTCAAGCCCACATCTGCTTGATGTGCTTTGATCACCACTTCGCGCATTTCTTCCGTATCAAACAGCATTGTCCATTGCATAAATGTTTGCTTGTCGGCTTGTTTAAAAACCACCGTAGTAATAAAGTGCGGATTAAAATGCTCAAATACAATTTTCTTGAACGGAATGATTTCTTTGAAAATGCTCCTGTTCGGAAAGTTTGTGCCATCAGGCGCGTGCATGGTCAATAGCCACTCCCCTCCATTTTGGAAATCCATTTTGTGGATGGTGTTCGTAAACCCATTTGGGCCCCACCAATTGGCAATGTGTTCAGGGCTTGTCCATACTTCCCATACCAATTCAACCGGAGCGTTGAATGTGCGAGTGATTTGCATTTGTCTTTGACCCGAATCATTTTTTGTTTTTTCCATGGATTTTTGGATTTTGTATTTTAGCTAAATATTTATCAAGATTATCAAAACGGTCTTCCCAAATCTTTCTGTATTGGGCTAACCATTTGTCTATTTCTTTCATTTTGTTGATCTCGAGAGAATAGTAAATCTCCCTGCCCTGGTGTTCTTGTTTTACAAGCTCACATTCTGTCAGAATTCGTAAATGTTTTGAAACCGCTTGCCGGGTCGTATTAAAGTTGTCGGCAATGGCATTTGGCGTCATTGCCTGTAATGCGATTAAGGCGATGATGGATCGCCTGGTTGGGTCTGCAATTGCTTGAAATATGTCTCTTCTCATTCGTCTATCGACTTTATTCATGAAACTAATCGGTTGCAAATATATACGCAATTATTCGGTTGCGCAAAAATTATTTTCAATTATTTTCTTTTTATTTTAAGAAACTGTTTAAAATTCATTTTAGAGATTTTGTATAATAGTCTTTTCCAAAGCTTGAAATCGCCGATGAATGCTTACATTCTGTATTAGCTTTGGAAAAGTTAAAGCGGATTGGTGATTCAAAAAGTTGTTTTTAAACAGGCTCTAAGCGCGTCTCAAAAACTTGCTCATACAGATCCGGTTTTTGATGCATTTATTGGGAAAAATTATTTTGGGGCAGCGATTTTGGGATGCTGCCATCCTCATTTATTACAATAACCCTGGGCAAAAAACCTCGCCTTCATGCGAAGACTTTAGTAAGTTTGCCTGGCGCAAATGTATAGGAAGGGAATTCATGCAATTGATGACATTAAGCATCGTGTAGATTGGATAACAAAGTATCATAAAACGAAAATGTTGAGTATTGTAGTGGGGCGTTGCCGGGAATTGCTTCAACAGGCATGCAAAGAAAATGAAGGTGAAATGATAGAAGCCCATGTTTCAAAACGGCCATGTACATCTTTTTATGAGGGCGCCCCGCCGCCGATAAGTGTGAGCAGATCGGTGGTGCTGATGAAAGGCCGCAGTTCAATAAAATTGTTAATAGAAGACAAGGATTTGCAGGAACAGTATTTGTGGCAACATTTTCGGGATAGGAATATATTTTGTGGCAAGTTCACGCCACATCAAGGATGAGATACTAAAACGGCACATCAAAAAAACAAATCTCTCGGCCAAAACCGATAGTATATTATAATATGGAAACAAGAAGAAGCTTTTTGAAAAAATCCGCATTTTTATCAGGTGGAGCCGGTATGGCCTTCGTGCTGCCCCCTTCTATCCAGCGTGCCCTATCCATTGACCCTAAGCCTGGCAGCACCTTTATGGATGCTGAACATATTGTGCTGCTGATGCAGGAGAACCGCTCCTTCGATCATACGTTTGGAACGCTGAGGGGTGTTCGAGGATTTAATGACCCAAGAGCAATTGCATTGCCCAATAAAAATAAAGTGTGGGCCCAAACCAATAAAGAGGGCGAAACTTATTGTCCTTTCAGGCTTGATATCAAAGACACAAAGATTACCTGGATGGGGTCATTGCCGCATGGCAGGGAAAGCCAGGTGCTTGCCCGGAACGGGGGCAGGTATGATAACTGGCTGGAAGCAAAAAAATCAGGTGAATCGGAAGAATATAGTAAAATGCCATTGACGATGGGATATTACACCCGCGAAGACATTCCTTTTTACTATGCCCTTGCAGACGCGTTCACGGTTTGCGACCAGAATTTTTGCTCATCGCTGACAGGCACGGATCCCAACCGTTCCTATTTTTGGTCTGGAACTGTACGCGCTGAACAAAACGAAGGCTCCAGGCCCTATGTCCAGAACGGAGATATTGAAGCAGGGGTGGAATGGGAAACTTTTCCTGAAAGGCTCGAAAAGAATGGCATATCATGGAAGGTGTACCAAAACGAAATCGGCATCGATCACGGTTTTACCGGCGAGGAGGATGTGTGGCTGGGGAATTTTGGCGATAACGTGCTTGAATATTTTAATCAGTACAATGTGAAATTGTCAAAATTATACATTGATTATTTGCCAAAGAAAATTGAAAAAATAAAATCACAGATAAAAGAACTGGATGACCAGATCAAAAAAATAACAGATCATGTAAAACATGCAAGCGCGGTTAACCATATGCGTTACCTTGAACATGAGCTCAGGCTCGCTAATGAAGACCTTGAAAACTGCACACAAGAAAAATTTAATGGCTTGCCCGATCACCAAAAAAACATTCACCAAAAAGCATTTGCCACAAACACAGGAGACCCGTTCCAGCACCAGCTCGCTCCTTTAAATTATACTGATGATCATATCGGCCGGGAAATAAATATTCCCAAAGGCGATATCTTTCACCGGTTCCGCAAAGACGTACAGGACGGGAACCTCCCAACGGTTTCATGGCTTGTTGCTCCGGAATATTTTTCAGACCATCCCAGCGCTCCCTGGTTCGGGTCCTGGTATTTGTCAGAAGCAATGGATATCCTTACTCAAAATCCAGAAGTGTGGAAGAAAACAATCTTTATTCTTGCCTATGATGAGAACGATGGATATTTTGACCATCAGCCTCCTTTTACCGCTCCCGATTTCAGGGACCCCTCAACCGGCAAAGTTTCAGAAGGAATTGAAACCGGTATTGAACAGGTGCGCTTGGAAGTCGATTCGCCGGGTCCCATCGGCCTTGGCTACCGCGTGCCCCTGGTCATAGCTTCACCCTGGACAAGAGGCGGATGGGTAAACTCGCAGGTCTTCGACCATACTTCAACCTTGCAGTTCCTGGAAAAATTCCTCAACAAAAAATTTGGAAAAGATGTTGAAGAAGCAAATATTACCAAATGGCGCCGCACGGTTTGCGGCGACCTCACTTCAGTGTTCAGAAAAGATGAAGGGAAGAAAACGGAGCACCTTCCTTTTTTAGCAAAAGATGCTTTTATAGAAAGCATCCATAAAGCCAAGTTCAAAAACGTACCTAATGATTTTAAGCAACTGACAAAAGAAGAAATAGCGCTGATCAATAAATCGCCCAATTTATCTCCCTACATGCCGAAGCAGGAAAAGGGGACAAAACCTGCCTGCGCATTGCCTTATGAGTTAAACGTTAATGGCATTTTGGATACAGATAAAAATTCTTTTTTGATAAGCATGCAGGCCGGCAAGGCCATTTTTGGTGAACAATCAGCAGGATCCCCATTTACAGTTTATTCACATAGCAAAGAGTTCAAAGTAAGAAATTATGCCGTAGCGGCCGGAGATAAGTTGGTTGATGAAACCCCTTTATCGGAATTTGAAAATGAAGCCTACGAGATCAGCCTGCACGGGCCGAACGGGTTTTACAGGTCTTTCAGGGGCGAAAAGAGTAACCCGCCTTTGACAATTGATCTTGAGTATGAACGTGCCGATTATGGCTCAATGGGAAAGCCCCAAAAGCTGACCGGAAAATTATTGCTTCATTTTGTGAATGCTGACAAAAGCAACAGTTTCAAAATACGGGTTATCGACAACGCATATAAATCAAATGCAGTGAAAAAGATTGTCCCAAGTGCAAACGCAGCACAAAAAACCACAATTACTGTCCCTGCCAGTTCAGGATGGTACGATGTAAGTGTGTTTGTTGAAGGATATGATAAATTTGAAACAAGGTATGCAGGGCATGTGGAAACGGGGAGGCCTTCCATTACTGACCCGCTGATGGGACAAATGATTTAAAAGCTGCCAAATATAATTTTTAGATTATGTCTTGCTGAAAAAAATTACTTCTACTGACAAGTGCACACGAGAAGTTAATAGAAGCAATGCTGCTTGGTACATACTAAAAAATTTACTCCAAAAGCTGGCTGTCAAAGCCAATTGATCAGTAATTTCATCTCATGAAAAAAATTGCTTTCTTGCCTTTGCTTTTGTTTTTCGCATTTAATGTTTTGCCGCAGCCTGTTAAGCCATTACCGCCATTGCCATCAGCCAGGCAATTGCAGTGGAGCAATATGGAATTTTATTTGTTTGTGCATTTCGGGCCAAACACCTTTACTGACCTGGAGTGGGGGAAGGGAACGGAACATGAAGAAGTTTTTGACCCAACCGATCTGGATTGCAGGCAATGGTGCAGGATTGCAAAAGCCGCAGGTGCAAAAGGCATTATCATCACGGCTAAACATCATGATGGGTTTTGTTTATGGCCAAGCAAATATTCAACCCACACCGTGGCGCAGAGCAAATGGAAAAATGGAAAAGGAGATGTGCTGAAGGAACTGCGAAAAGCATGCGATGCGTATGGATTGAAAATGGGTGTTTACCTTTCGCCGTGGGACCGCAATCACCCTGCTTATGGATCACCAGGGTATAATGATGTTTTTGTGAACATGATGAAAGAAATTGTAAAAAACTATGGGCCTTTTTTTGAATTCTGGTGGGATGGCGCAAATGGCGAAGGGCCAAACGGGAAAAAACAAGTGTACGATTTTAAGCGCTTTGAAAAAACGATGCGGGCAATAGCGCCAAACACCTGCTTGTTCAGCGATATCGGCCCTGATGTACGCTGGGTGGGCAATGAAAACGGAGTTGCCGGGAAAACCAATTGGAATTTATTAGATACAGCGGGGTTTGCCCGGGGGGCAGGCGCTCCTCCAAATGACACGCTGAACGCAGGGAATGAGAATGGGAAAACATGGATACCTGCAGAATGCGATGTAAGCATCAGGCCGGGATGGTTCTATCACCAACAGGAAGATGAAAAAGTGAAAACGCCTGAGCAGTTGTTTGCCCTTTATTTAAAATCAGTTGGGCGCGGCTCGGCATTGTTGTTAAACGTTCCGCCCGACAGGAGGGGGCTGATCAATAGGCATGATTCTGCAGTATTAATGGGGTTCAGAAAGCTAAGAGAGGAAAGTTTTGGCAAACCAATTGTTGCAAAAAAATTCCCTTTAGCTTATGCCAATGACTACAAAATACATATTGGGTCAGCAAAGAAGATAGACTGCATTGTACTGAGTGAGCCTATTCAATATGGGCAAAGAGTGAAAAAATTCTCCGTCCGTCTTTTAAAAAATAACAACCTGGTAAAAGAAATTGATGGCACCACAATTGGCAAAAAGCGCATCCTTACTTTTGGGCCAGCGGATGCAGATGCAATACATATTAACATCAGCGAATCGAAAGCACGACCGCTTTTAAGCGAAACATCGGTTTTTTTTATTGATGAGGCATTAATTGAAAAATAACTGCGTTTTTTCTCTAATAGACCTGGTGTTGCTGGCTTATCTTAAACCTGCTATCAGTGCCATCTGAATTTTATTGCCTGTCATAACACCTCGGCGTAAATCTACGAAGTAATACCCCGCACAAGCATTTGCAAGTTTGGAACGTTAATTGTTATATAAGTGTTTTGTTTTAACTGACCAGTAAAAGCCGTTACTATCTTATGGGGAACCGAAATACCACCAACGGGATTTTCAAAAACCGTTCAAGACAATTTTTTGGGGCAAGCCTTGATGAATACACAGGAGATTGGGGCACGCCACAAGTGGTGCACCTGTTAAAAAGAACGATGTTCGGTGCAAAGATTGAAGACGTAAATTATTTTAGCTCCCTCACTATGCCCCAGGCTGTGGATGAACTGCTCACCGAAACGCCTGTTCCTTCCACACTTCCATTGAACAATTATAATGTTGATGGGTACACTGATCCTACCGGTGTCACTGCCTGGCAAACTTGGATAGGCATGGGAGTTGATTTTGCAGACATTGACATGAACGGGAAACGGGTCAATTCCATGCGCTGCTGGTGGATGGGGCAATTGCTGGGGCAGGGCAGGAGCATTCACGAAAAGATGACCCTTTTCTGGCACAATCATTTTGCATCGGATGCTGGTGCGCATACGGGCGATATACCTGCAGAACTTTGGTACAGGCAATACCTTACTTTGCGGGCAAATGCATTAGGCAACTTTAAGCAAATGACAAAGTCTGTTACCCTGGATCCCGCCATGCTGATTTTCCTGAATGGGAGCACCAACAAGAAAACTTCACCGAATGAAAATTATGGCCGCGAGCTGCAGGAACTTTATACTATTGGGAAGGGCACTGGTTCGCATTATACAGAAAGTGATGTGCAAAGCGCGGCAAAAGTTTTAACCGGCCATACGGTTGACAGCAATTTCAATTATTATTTCGACCCTGCCGCGCATGATGACAAGAGCAAATCCTTTTCAGATTTTTATAGCTCCACCATCATTACCGGCCGTTCGGGCCCCGGTGGCGCAAATGAAGTTGACGATTTGATGAATATGATTTTTAATACGGATGAATCAGCAAAATTTATCTGCCGCAAGGTGTATAATTTTTTTGTGTATTATAAAATCACAGATGATGTTGAAGCAAACATCATTGCCCCGCTCGCCCAAATATTCAGGAACAGCGGGTATGATGTAAAAGCAATGTTATCGGCCTTATTTAAAAGCCAGCATTTTTTTGACCTGGTCAATTCAGGCGCATGCGTCATTAAAAGCCCACTCGATTTCTTAGTAGGCCTTTGCAGGGAGTATGCCGTGCCATTGCCTGCTGCTGATGATACGGCTTCCAACTATGCTGTTTGGCAGATGCTTACTCAACAGTCAGCTACTTTGCAACAATTGATTTTAGGCATACCGCTTGTAGCAGGCTGGGCCCCCTACTATGAAGCGCCTGCTTTTCATGAACTATGGATAAATTCCGTCACCTATACGGAACGAAATGCTTTTACAGATTTGATCATCAGTACCGGCGATATGATGAATATGGTCTCGCTTGCAATTGATCCGCTTGCATTCGCTCAAAAGTTGCCTGATCCTTCAGACCCTGACAAGCTCATTGGCGATTCATTAAATATTTTATACCGGGTCCCGCTTACCGATGATTCTAAAGCTTATTTGAAATCATCCGTGCTGTTGAGCGGGCAAACCAATAATTATTATTGGACCCAGGCATGGAACAACTATATGGCAAGCCCGGGCGACATGATTGCTAAACAAACCGTGCAAACGAGGCTGCAAAGCCTGTATAAATATTTGATGAACCTGCCTGAATATCATTTATCCTAACCCAATCACCAGCTTATGAAAAGAAGACAATTTTTAAGAAGAGCAATCCCTGCTACAGCCGTTTTCCCTTCATTGGTTAATGGATTTACTATAAAAGCGTTTGGTGCTACCGGTTTTTTTGAAGCGCTTGCCGGCGCAGCAGATAACGATCATGTGCTGGTGCTGGTTCAACTGACCGGAGGCAATGACGGCTTGAACACCCTGGTGCCGGTGAGCAACTACAGCGATTATAATAACCTTCGCACCAATATTGCTATTCCTTTTGATAAAATTTTGAAATTAGATAATTATCAAAAGGCAGGCCTTCACCCGGCGATGACGGGGATGCAGCAATTGTATAACAATGAAAAGCTGAGCATTCTTTATTCAGTAGGCTATCCTTCACCGAACCAGTCTCATTTCCGCTCAACAGATATTTGGCTCACCGGTGCAGATTCAGATCAATATTTATCTACAGGATGGGCCGGGAGGTTTTTGAGCGATACCTATGCGAATTTTCCGGTAGGTTACCCTAATGCAAAAATGCCCGACCCATTGGGCATACAGATTGGGTCCGTGCTGTCAACAGGCTTTATGGGCCCGGGAGGGTTCACCGCGATGGCTGTGCCTACTGATGCAGACTTTTATAACCTCATTAATGGCACTCTGGATCCTGCTCCTGATACGCCAATGGGCAACGAGCTTACTTACCTGCGCACAGTGGCCAGGCAAACCAATAAATATGCTGATGTCATTGTGTCTGCAGCAAAAAAAGTGGGCACACAGGGCAGCTATCCTGCCGATAACGAGCTGGCAGCTCAACTAAAAACAGTTGCGAGGCTCGTGGCGGGCGGCTTGAAAACAAAAGTTTATATGGTGAGCACAGGCAGCTTCGATACGCATGGCGGGCAGGTACAGGTAGGCAACACCGTTAGCGGCTTGCACAGTACCCTGCTAAAAGGCGTTTCCGATGCGATTGCTGCTTTCTGTGCCGACCTTCAAAGTTTAGGAGTGAGCAAAAGGGTGATCGGGATGACCTTTTCAGAATTCGGGCGGCGAATCAAATCCAACGGCAGCGCCGGCACTGACCATGGCACTGCACAACCGGTGTTTGTGTTTGGCGACTATGTGAAAAGTGGTGTGCTCGGCAATCCCCCTGATCTTCCATCTACCCTCACAAGTGATGACAACCTTCCTATGCAATATGATTTCCGTTCGGTATATTCTTCTATTTTGCGCGATTGGTTTTGTGTGGAGCCGACAGATATTACCACCACGCTGTACAAAAATTACCAGTACCTGCCCTTTTTGAAAACAACGGCATGCACAATCGGCGCTGATGAGTTAAATACACTGGGCACTAATCTTATCATCAATTATCCAAATCCGTTTGTTAATTCCACAACCATCAACTTTAAAACAATGGGCGGCCACACGCTGGTACAGATATTTGACCCTACCGGCAGATTGGTTGCAGTGCCTGTTGACAGAGATTATGATGGTGCAGGAGCATATTCTGTTACATTCGATGGCCATACACTGAGCAGCGGTGTGTATTATGCAAGGTTGCAGAATGGTTCAGTCCAACAAGTAAGGGCGATGCTAAAAGTAAGGCAATAACTTATGCGAAATAGCCGAATGCTCATATTGACCAGGTTCTTTATAACAGTGATGGCTATCTTTTTCCTGAACAGATTTGCGCTTGCTCAAAAAGACAGCATCACTTACAATTCAACCTGCAGCAATTATAAGATTACGTTCAGTTCCAACCTATTTGATTCCATCGGGTTCCCTGATAAAGTCAAATGGAACTTTGGCGACCCGGCATCAGGTTTTTATAATTCGGCAAATATCCAGTCTCCAACTCATTTATTTGCATCGCCAGGTATATATCCCCTTACCCTTATCGTTATTAACGGGGGCGATTCAATAACCATTAGCGACAGCATCAACATAGTAAGCCCTATCGCTTACAATTTTGGCCCTGATATGTATTTGTGCAGCGGGGCGGACACTACAATCTATGCCCCTTCCATTCCCGGCGCCCGCTTTGAATGGAATGATGACAGCCTGACCCGAACTGCGTTTCTTAAAGTGGCCAAAACAGGGATATATACAGTAAAAGTAAACGGCTGTGCAGTTTCAGATAGCATTGGTATTTATTATAGTGATACTCCCCACATCAAGTTGGGCAATGACCATGTGATGTGCGCAGGTGAAGTGTTAACCTTAAATGCCGCGAGCCAGAATGCTGTTTATACCTGGAAATTAAATGGCGCAATCCTTCCGAACGATACGCTTGCGCAGCTTGCTACAACTGCTCCTGGCGGGCAATACATCAGCATCGTGAATGTGCCCGGATGCGGTATTTATTCCGACACCGCGAACATCACCTTTTCTTCTTTGCCTGCTCCTCCTTTTTCATTAGGGCCGGACACGCTTTTGTGCCCGAAAGAAATTTATACCCTTACCGCCAATGCAGCCGGCGCGACGGCTTACAACTGGAGCACCGGAGCTACAGGCAGTTCCATTCAAATTACAGAAGAGGGACAGTATTGGGCTTTTGTTACCATCAATAATCAATGCGAAGTGGTAGATACCGTGCAGGTAACTTACCGGGGAGATAAAAACCTTAATTTTCATGACACTGCTATTTGCAAGGGAAGCACATTGGTGCTGAATGCTGATTTTGGTACGGGCACTTATAATTGGGTCTCTGATCCTCCACAACGAAATGACCAGAACCAAACCGGGCAATCTACTTATTATGTGTATGAACCGGGCAAATATAAAGTGGTGGCCTCAGTGGGCCGTTGCAGCTACACGGATAGCTTGCGCGTAAGCTTCAACGATAGCCTGTATCTTAATATCGGAAGGGACACTTCGCTTTGTAATGGTGAACAATTTCTCCTGCATGTGAGCACGAATGCCAATTCATTTGCCTGGCAGGATGAAAGTGCCCTGGCCGATTATCCGGTTAAAAATGCAGGTACTTATTCAGTAATCGCGCAAAATGGATGTGGCAGGGATACGGCCACAGTGAAAATCGTTTTCAGGGCTTGTGAATGTGAGCTTACATTGCCTGATGCTTTTACTCCAAACGGCGATGGGGTTAATGAAATCTTCAGGCCGCTGCACCCCTGCAATATGGCAGATTACCGCATGCAGATTTTTAACCGCTATGGCCAGCTTATTTTTGAATCTTCTGATCCATCCCGCGGATGGAACGGCACCTATGGAGGCCTGAGGGCAGATAACGGCACTTATATCTGGATGTCATCCTACACCAACACAGATACCAGGCAAAAAAAATTAAGAAGGGGAACGGTGATATTGGTAAGGTAGAGGCTATCTGCTAAAGATGTTCTACGATCCGCCTTGCTAAGAATGTTTTTGTAAATCTCATAACGAGGGGCACCAGTTGCATATTAGATTATTGCGGTATGTGTTCATAGTCCCGAAAATTTTTTTCCGACTTCCATAAATTGTAACTTAGACATTTACAACCTGCTTGTTCATGAAGGATCTTCTTGTCAATAAAAAATGGTGGATAGTTACTGCGTTTTTTCTTTCTGTTATTTTCTTTCTGCTATTCGGCATGTCCAGGCACACAGTAGATTTCAATGCCCAGGTTAAACCTATACTTAATAAAAAATGCATTACCTGCCATGGTGGCGTTCGCCGTAAAGCGGGTTTCAGTTTGTTGTTCCGCACAGATGCATTAGCCAAAAATGAATCGGGAAAACCTGCCATTATTCCCGGCGATCCTGATCACAGTGAAATGATCAGGAGATTGACACTGAGAGACCCCGAAGAAAGGATGCCTTACAAACAAGAACCATTGACAAAAGATGAAATTGAAATTTTAAGAAGGTGGATCAAAGAAGGAGCGCCATGGGGCGATCATTGGGCTTATGTTGCTGTGCAGCCGGTTGATCTTCCTTCAAGACCTGATTGGGCAAAAAATGATATTGATAATTTTATCGATCAAAAATTAAAAGAAGAAAAACTACAGCATTCGCCCGAAGCAGATAAACCAACATTGCTGCGCAGGGTAAGTTTGGATTTGATTGGCATGCCTGCCCCACAAAACCTTGCACGAAAATTTTTGAACGACAATAGCGCGCATGCTTATGAGGATTTAGTGGATTCGCTGCTTGCTTCGAAACATTATGGCGAGCGATGGGCCTCAATGTGGCTTGACCTTGCCAGATATGCGGATACCAAAGGCTATGAACGCGATGACAGCCGCAGCATCTGGCGCTACCGTGATTGGCTGATTCATTCATTTAATGCAGATGAGCCATATAATCAATTTTTAACTGAACAGATAGCCGGCGACCTGCTGCCAAGCCCAACTGATGCACAATATATCGCTACTGCATTTCAGCGCAATACCATGACCAATGATGAGGGCGGTACGGACAATGAAGAGTTCCGCACGGCTGCTGTGATCGACAGGGTGAACACAACATGGGAAGCCATTCTCGGCACTACATTCGCCTGCGTGCAATGCCACAGCCACCCTTATGATCCCTTCACGCATGAGGAGTATTACAAGTTCATGGCATTCTTCAACGACACACGCGATGAGGATTCTTATGCAGATTATCCACTGCTCCGCTCCTATAATGACTCAATGGAACACGAGTTGAACAAAGTAGTAGCCTGGATGAATGAAAACGGCTCAGCGCAAAGCGCAAAGCAGGCCTATCAGTTTTTGAAGACATGGCAACCTGCTTACAATTCACTGAACTGCGACAGTTTTACCAACAGCGAGCTGTCAGATACAAAATGGGCATCATTTCGCAATCATGCAGCGTGCAGGCTGAAAAATGTAGACCTTACAGGCAGAGACCGGCTGATCTATCGGTACCAAGGGTATAAAAATGATGGCGAATGGCAAATCCATGCTGATAAGCCATCAGGAAAACTGATCGCAACAATCAAATTAGACACGACCAAAGGCGGCGACTGGAAAATTGCTGAAGCTGACATTAAACCGATGGATGGCATTCACAACTTGTATTTCACTTATGCCAACAATAACCTCAGGAAACCTATTGATCCTGGCGCCATGCTCGACTGGCTTTATTTCACTGAAAAATTTCCAGGCCAAGGCAAAAAAAGTTATGCAGCAACAAAAAAAGCTTACTGGGAACTGCTCAGTGCAAATGTGCCCACTACGCCGGTGATGATGGATAACCCGTCTTACATGCACAGGCCAACCCATGTTTTTGAAAGAGGCAATTGGCTGGTGAAAGGGCCGGTGGTGCAACCAGATGTGCCCCATTCATTGAACCCCTTGCCGAAAGATGCTCCCCACAATCGTTTGGGGCTGGCCATGTGGGTTGTCGATAAAAAAAACCCGCTTACGGCAAGAACAATTGTCAACCGTTTGTGGGAACAATTGTTCGGCACAGGAATAGTTGAAACACTTGAAGACCTGGGCACGCAGGGCGCTGCGCCTACTCACAAAGAACTGCTCGATTACCTGGCTTACAGGCTGATGAACGATGACCAGTGGAGCATCAAAAAAATACTGAAAGAAATGGTCATGTCGGCTACCTACAGGCAGGATTCCAAAGCCACACAGGAAATGCTGGCAAAAGACCCTTTTGATAAATTTTATGAACGTGCCCCACGGGTTCGCCTGTCTGCAGAACAGATCAGGGACCAGGCGCTCTCCATTAGCTGCCTGTTGAATGAGAAAATGCTCGGCCCAAGCGTGTTCCCTTATCAGCCAAAGGGCATTTGGCTCTCTCCCTGGAACGGCGCTGCATGGGCAATGAACAAAGATGGCAATCAGTACCGGCGCGGGTTATACACTTACTGGAAAAGGACAGCAGCTTACCCTGCTATGCTCACTTTTGATGCGACTTCACGTGAGCTGTGCACGGTGAGAAGGATCAATACGAACACGCCCCTGCAGGCACTGGTAACGCTCAATGATTCTTCATACCTTGATATGGCGAGGCAGTTCGCATATCGCATGCAAAATGAAGGGGGCGGTGATGTTTCGAAAGCAATAAGCAAAGGGTATGAAATGGCCATGTACAAGCCCATTGCACCGGGCAAACTGGGGGCGCTAAAAAAATTATATGATGATGCTTATTCGAAGATGAAAACAGATAAAAACAAAACCAATGAACTGATTGGGGAACTAAATGAACATGATGATCCTGAAACGGCAGCACTGGTAGTGGTGGCCAACGCCATGCTGAATTTGGATGAACTGATAACGAAGAATTAATTTTCAATAATATCATCCCGCTATACCAGCAACATAGCGCTCGAAGCTTAATATTCAATAATGATGCTTCAAGCAGGCTTGCATAAGCGGGGCAATCGGAAAATCAGGTCAATAAAATTAAAGCCATGATGCAGGCAAAATATTATGACACGCAATGAGCTCAATAACCAAAGGCTGGCTGCAGAAGCAAATGAAAAACATTTGCGCTTTCTGACGCGCCGCCATTTCTTAAAAGAAAGCGCCATGGGTTTTGGCGCACTGGCATTAGGCTCGCTGATAACCGGGTGCAAATCCGGCTTGCCTAACGCCAATGCTCAAACGCTTTTTGATCCGGCGCACCCATTGGCGCCCAAACTGCCAATGTTCCCCGGCAAAGCAAGATCGGTAATTTATCTGCACATGGCAGGCGCCCCATCGCAACTGGAACTGTTCGATTATAAACCTGACTTAATGAAGCTCGACGGCCAGCTTTGCCCCGAATCATTATTAGAAGGAAAAAAATTTGCATTCATTCGCGGTGTTCCCAAAATGCTGGGGCCACAAGCAACATTCAAACAACATGGTGAAAGCGGTGCATGGGTTTCGGACAGGATGCCCCATCTTTCATCGATCGTTGACGAACTGAGTTTTTTGAAAGGCTGCACGACCGACCAATTCAATCATGCGCCCGCCCAGTTTTTGGTGCACACCGGCTCGCCAAGGTTAGGAAGGCCCAGCATCGGCGCCTGGGCTACTTATGGGTTAGGAACAGAAAACCAGGACCTGCCGGGGTTTGTAGTGCTCACCAGCGGGGGAAAATTCCCTGATGCGGGCAAAAGCGTTTGGGGCAGTGGCTTTCTGCCGAGCGTTTACCAGGGGGTGCAGTGCAGGAACGAAGGCGACCCGGTACTGTTCATCCAGGACCCTCAGGGTATGGACAGGGATTTGCGCAAAGCCTCTATTGATGCCATCAACCAGGTGAACCAGGAGGAATACAGAGAATTCAAGGACCCGGAAATCCTTTCGCGCATTTCGCAATATGAAATGGCATATAAGATGCAGATTTCCGTTCCCGGCGTTATGGATATTAATGATGAGCCGAAATACATACACGATATGTATGGCACGCAGCCTGGCAAAGCCAGCCTGGCTAATAATCTTCTGCTCGCCAGGAAATTAGTGGAGAAAGGAGTTCGCTTTGTACAGATTTTTGATTGGGGATGGGACAGCCATGGCACAGATGCGAGCCTTGCTATTGATGTTGGCTTTATTAATAAATGCAGGCAGGCAGATAAACCAGTTACTGCATTGATACTCGATTTGAAACAACGAGGGCTGCTGGACGATACCTTGGTGGTTTGGGGCGGAGAATTTGGAAGAACGCCCATGCAGGAAAATCGCGAAGGGAAACAAAACCCGTTCAAAGGGCGCGATCATCATACCGAAGCGTTCACCATTTGGATGGCAGGCGGCGGAATTAAAAAAGGGTTCAGCTATGGCGAAACTGATGAGATTGGCTATAGCACCATCAGTGGTAAAGTAACTCCTTTCGATGTTCAAGCCACCATTCTTAACCAACTGGGTTTCGACCACGAAAAATTTACTTATGATTTCCAGGGAAGGCCCTTCAGGTTGACTGATGTCAGCGGAAGGCCGATCACTGAAATCATTGCTTGATCAATCTAAAAAAAAATTGCCTAATTGAAAAGAAGAAATTTTATACGGTTATCAGGAATATCGTTGGGAAGCCTGGTGGTCTCAGGTTATATCAAAGCTGAAAATAAAAAATTCCATGTCATCAGCTTGCCTGATTCAGTATCAATATTAACAAAGGACGGATGGCAGAACCTGAAATCTCCCGATAACTCTTTGTGGAGATATAATGATGTGGTGGTTGAGCTGAAGGCTGTGAACGATATTGTTTCAGTTCATATCCAGTCACCGCTATCGCTTCTGTGCGCTGTAAGGCTTTCGTGGAAACATCCTGTTTCAACAACCTCAGGCTTACTGGGCGACCACTGGGAAAGGACTTATGGAGATGTGCGCTGGAAGCCCGCTGGCTCAACTGAGAAAATGCCATGGTATGTTATCCAACATGATGATAACAGCACACATTGCTTTGGAGTAAAAACCGGGTGCAATGCCATTTGTTATTGGAAAGTGGAGGGAGGAGAATTGAGCCTTTTCCTCGATACAAAAAATGGTGGCAATGCCGTGCGCCTGGGAAGCAGGAAACTACATGCTGCAGACATCACCGCTACAAAGAACATAGGCGATGAGAATGTGTTTGCTACAGCTCGCCGGTTTTGTAAACAAATGTGCGATCACCCAAAAAAAGTTGCGCAGCCTGTATATGGTATCAATGACTGGTATTTTGCTTATGGTAATAATTCAGCTTCCCTGATCTTGCGCCATACTGCATTATTGTCACCATTAGCAACAAACACGGCTAACCGGCCTTTTTCAGTGATTGATGACGGCTGGTATGAAGGCAATGCTTGTATTTTGCCAAACGAGAAATTTGGCAAAATGGACAAGCTCACCGGCGAGATAAAAGAATTGGGCATGCGCCCGGGATTATGGACAAGGGTGTTAAACGCAGAAGCAAATACAAAGCCAAACCTTTTGCTGCCTTCAATAAATGGCCGCGATGACGCTAAACACCCTTTTCTTGACCCAACCATTGACGAGAACCTTGAACAAATAAAAAATTACCTGGTTGCATATAAGCATTGGGGGTTTGAAATGGTAAAGCACGATTATACTACTCATGACCTCTTTGGCCGCTGGGGCATGCAAATGAACGAAGAGATTACCCAGGCCGGCTGGCATTTTAATGACAATACCAAAACCAATGCAGAGATTATTTTAAATTTATACAGGGCTATTCGCCAGGCAGCAGGGGATATGTATCTTATTGGGTGCAATACGATGAGCCATTTGTCGGCAGGCTTGTTTGAAATAAACCGGATTGGGGATGATACCAGTGGCAATGAATGGGAGCGCACAAGGAAAATGGGCGTGAACGCACTTGGTTTCCGTATGGTACAACATAGAAATTTTTATGAAGCAGATGGGGACTGTGTGGGGCTTACCACTAAAATTCCCTGGCAAAAAAACAAGCAGTGGATGCAGTTGCTGGCAGAAAGCAGCACTCCTTTATTTATTTCGGCCCAGCCCGAAGCGGTTGGTGAAGAACAAAAACAGTATATTAAAGAATGTTTTTCGCAGGCTGCAAAACCTCAGCCTGTGGCTGAGCCCTTAGACTGGCTCACCAATCCGCAGCCTGCTATTTGGACCCTCGATGGAAAAGAAGTGCATTTTGACTGGAGCTGATTTTTTGTGCAATAAACCTTTTTCTTTAATGATGATCCTTGTGCTTTTCGACTTAAAAAATTTTGTCAACTAAATAATATAATACACTTTGCAAAGAAGAAATTTTATTCAAACCACAGCAACAGCAACAACGGCTTTAATGCTTTCTTCATTCGATACATTCGCTTTAACCAATCAACCAGCTTTTAAAATGAACAGCAATTTTGAATTGAAAATACTAGCTACCAACTGGGGCTTCCCCGGAACTATTGATGAATATTGCAATAAGGCAAAGCATGATGGCTATGATGGTATTGAGATATGGTGGCAGCCTGAGCCAAAAGCACAAGATGAATTGTTTGCTGCACTTAACAGATATCAGCTTGCAGTTGGTTTTTTATGCGCAGGGCATGAAAGCAATTTCAAAGACAATTTGGCTTCGTTCAAAAAAATGGTAAGCGCAGCTGCTGCTAATGCTGTTCAAAAGCCGCTATATATCAATTGCCATTCCGGGAAAGATTATTTTTCTTTTGATGACAACAAAAACTTTATTGACTACACCATTGGCCTGTCAAAAGAAACAGGAATAAAAATTTGTCATGAAACGCACCGGTCAAGAATTTTATACTCGGCTCCGGTTGCAAGAAATTTTATGGAGAAAATACCCGGGCTAAGAATCACTTTGGATATTTCGCACTGGTGCAACGTGCACGAAAGCCTGTTGCAGGACCAACAGGAAACAGTTGACATGGCATTGCAACGGGCCGATCACATCCATGCCCGCATAGGCCATCCGGAAGGCCCCCAGGTGAACGACCCGCGTGCGCCTGAATGGGATGATGCTTTAAAAGCTCATTTTGCCTGGTGGGATAAAGTGGCAGAAATGAAAAGAAAAAATAATGAAAGGCTGACTATTTTAACCGAGTTTGGCCCACCACATTATATGCCGGCCCTCCCTTATACCATTCAGCCCGTTGCCGATCAATGGGCAATTAATGTGCACATGATGAAGATGCTGAGGAAACGATATGCATAATAAATAAACGATGAGTTATAAGATGGGGATGATAAGCATTGAGATAAAAGATTATTTTTTTGTTGGCTGATGCTTTTTTAAATGTTTTATTCAAGTGTAAAACAAAGGCAAGGCCAGTTGCTGCTTGGAATGCGCGTAATAAAAATTATACCTGAAAATAAATTTGCCGACATTTAGCCTGAAGCTGCCAAATTGGAAGAAATAATACGAAAACGAATGTTTGCAACAAAACCAGGCAAAACTTATAATTCATAACCCATCATTCATCCCTCCAGTTTCATGCTCCAGCTCCTCGGCCATTTTCATCCCGTGATTGTTCATCTTCCTATCGGTATCCTGTTGCTGGCTTGCTTGTTTTTATGGCAATCCCGGAAAGACAGGTTCGCCCACCTGCAGCCGGCTATCAATATCACCTTGCTGATTGGCATGGCATGCGCTATTTTTTCGTGTATTACCGGGTTCGTATTGTCCCAATCTGGAGACTATGATGAAGATGCTGTGAACCTGCATCAATGGATGGGGATCAGCGTTGCCCTGGCTTCTGTCCTGTTGTACTATTCCCGCAGGAAAAGCCTATTGCAAGGATGGCAATTGCCGCTTGCCTTATTGCTGGTGGCGTTGATTTTTATCACTGGCCATCTTGGTGGGGCAATTACACATGGCAGCGATTACCTGACTAAGCCACTGGAAGAAATCTTTGAGAACGATTCAGCAACTGCATTTAAAAGGAAGCCGATTGTTAACGTGCAGGAAGCTTTTGTTTATGGTGATGTGATCCAATCGATATTCCACGAGAAATGCTATTCCTGCCATGGCCAGGCAAGACAAAAAGGTAAACTTCGGTTAGACGATACTGTTGCAATAATGAAAGGAGGGAAAGATGGCGCGGTCGTTGTTCCGGGAAACGCATCTAATAGCGAACTGGTAAAGCGTATCATGCTGCCCAGGGAAGAAGAGCACCACATGGCGCCAAAAGAAAAATTGCAATTGACAGAAGATGAAATTGCGATTATAAGGTGGTGGATTGATAATGGAGCCAGTTTTTCAAAAAAAGTAAGGCAACTTGCCCAGCCCGAAAAAATCAGGCCGGCATTGTTGTCATTGCAAACTGTTCCGCAGGCGAAGAAAATTAACCTGGATGTGCCACAATCAAATATGGAGCCGGCAGATGAAACTGCATTGCAAAAAATAAGAGACAAAGGGATAGTGATTGGCCCTGTTTCGCAGAACAGTAATTACCTGTCTGCGAACTTTGTTACTGCAACTATTTCTGATCAAGACATTGCCTTGCTTTTGCCGGTAAAGAAGCAGCTCATCTGGCTGGACCTGAGCAATAAAAAAATAAATGATTCAGCGCTTTCCGTTTTGTCGCAATGCACGGCATTGACAAAACTGCAGTTGGCAAATACGGAGGTGACAGATAACGGGCTGGTTAATTTGAAAGCATTGGGGCAGCTTCGTTCGTTAAATTTAGTGGGCACAAAAATTACAGCCAATGGGTTAATGCAGTTAAAAGCGCTAAAAAATTTACAGGCAATTTATCTTTTTCAAACCCATATCAATAAAGCTGACTGGGCTGAAATAAAAAAAATGTTCCCGAAAACAACCCTGGATTCTGGTGGGTATATTGTGCCTACCTTCACTGATGATACAACAATGGTGAAGCCCCCTCCGGTCAAAAATTAATTTAACATGCAAAAAAAAATATTTTTCTTAATTGGCCTATTGGCCGGTATTTATAACGCAAGCGCACAACCGAAACCTGGTTATAACCTTTCTTTCAATTTGTTGGCAAAGCGATGGGACGAAGCATTGCCCATAGGCAATGGGTGGTTGGGCGCGTTGATCTGGCAGAAAGACAGCATGGTAAGGGTTTCGCTCGACAGGGCTGATTTGTGGGATGACAGGCCTATGCCCGAGATCGATAAGCTAAAGTTTTCATGGGTAGTAACGCAGGTAAGAAAAAACAGGTATGATACCGTACAAAAAATCGGCGATGAGCCTTATGAAAAATACCCGGCCCCAACAAAAATACCTGGCGCAGCGCTGGAATTTGATTTGAGAAAATTTGGAAAAGTTATTTCGAGCGGGGTAGATGTTTCCAGCGCATTAGCAACGGTGGAATTTCAAAACGGGGCGAAGTTCCGTAATTATATTCATGCAAACAGGCAGGTTGGTTATTTCAGTTTTGAAAACCTTCCCCAAAATTTTTCGATAAGAGATGTTGTGCCGGGCCTGGCGGTTCCTGGCTACAATGATGAAAAAAATAATTTGCCTGGGAACAGTGTGGAAGGCCAGGGCCTGGAACGATTGGGATACAAGAAGGGAACAGTTATCAAAACAGCAAACGCCATCTTATATCACCAGCCTACCTGGAACGGAAATTATTATGAAGTGCTTGTCAAATGGAAAAAGCTTTCTGCAACCCATTTTGCCGGGCAATGGACAATAACAGTAAATAAACATGCAGTGCTTCCTGAAATGGCTTCCCAGCCAAAAGAGCTTACCGGGTGGGCTTCGCATATTGCATGGTGGAAAAATTTCTGGGGCCGCTCTGCCATTTCAATCCCTGATACCATTATCGAGCGGCAGTATTACCTGGACATGTACAAATTCGGTTGTGTGGCGAGGAGCAGCACGCCGCCAATTTCTTTACAAGCCATCTGGACTGCTGATAATGGCAATCTGCCTCCATGGAAAGGCGATATTCATAATGATTTGAATACAGAACTGAGTTACTGGCCGGGATACATGAGCAACCACCTTGACCTTACCTCATCATTCACCAATTTTTTGTGGAAAACAAAACCTGAAAATGAACGCTGGACAAAACATTATTTTAATGTAGATGGACTGAACGTGCCAGGCGTTACCACCATCAGTGGCAAACCAATGGGGGGATGGATCCAGTATTCTATGAGCCCGACAACGGTTTGCTGGCTTGCCCAACATTTTTACTGGCAATGGAAGTACAGCATGGATAAAAAATTTTTTTACAGCAGGTTGAAGCCGTATTACGATGCGGTCATAAAATACCTGTTCAATATCATTAATAAAGAAACGCACCAGTTGCCCCTCAGTTCAAGCCCCGAGTACCATGACGACAATATTGATGCGTGGTTCATGGACTTTACTAACTATGACCTGGCACTATGCCGCTATACTTTCAAAAATGCGAATGAAATTAATGTGCTGGATACGGCAGTAACTATGCATAAACACAATGCGACCTTAAAATACCTCCCTTATTTTGATATTAATAATACTGGACTGATGGTGGCCCCAGGCCAGGACCTGGACGCTTCGCACCGCCACATGTCGCCTTATATGGCCATTTATCCGTTGTGTTTGCTTGACATTAATAACAGTTCAGATTCTCTGGTGATCGTGCATTCGCTGCGGCATTTAGAAAGCCTCGGCACCCGCCAATGGTGCGGTTATTCTTTTAGCTGGATGGCTTGTTTGTATGCAAGGGCAAAAGAAGCTGATGGCGCGGTACGGCAACTGCAAATTTTTGCTACCAACTTTTGCTCCCCAAATAGTTTTCATTTGAATGGCGACCAGAAAGGCGGGCAGTATTCGTCTTTTACTTATCGGCCATTCACGCTCGAAGGGAATTTTGCGTTTGCTCAGGGTGTGCATGAACTGCTTTTGCAAAATCATGATGACGTGATTGAAGTTTTTCCGGCAGTCCCGGATAACTGGAAAAATGTTTCTTTTAAAACATTAAGGGCCCCGGGAGCTTTTTTAGTAAGTGCCAAAAAAGAGAATGGGGACATCAGCGAAGTAAAGATTTTTTCTGAGCAGGGCGGGAAGCTGCAACTAAAACTTCCTTTTAAAACATGGACAGTGAAAGGCGCCAACCGTTCTTCAGTTAAAATGCATGACAACATTGCAGAAATAAAAACAACAAAGGGTCAAACAATAATTTTTGCAAACGGGTATGAACAATAAGCTATGAGATGCAAAACCGGCAGGCTTTTGAATTGGGCAATCATGTTGCCAGGATTATTTCCCCATAAAGTTTGCTTTTCTTTTTTCAAGAAAGGCTTTAGCTCCTTCTTTGGCATCATCAGTATCAAACAATTTCCCGAAGGCTTCAATTTCTTTTTGCAGGCCATTTTCTTTCCTGTATGCTGCATGGTTGATAAGAGAGATGGCTGCTGCTAATGCAAGCGGCGCTTTGCCGATAATGACATCAAGGATTTTCCTCGTTTCCGTTAACAGGTTTTCAGGAGCGCTGATGTGATTGATCAGCCCTAACCGATAAGCTTCATTAGCGTCAATCATATTGCCTGATAAAGTAAGCTCCATTGCTTTCCCTTTGCCAATTAACTGCGCTAATCTCTGCGTTCCTCCATAACCCGGCACTAACCCAAGGTTCACTTCAGGCTGGCCGAACTTTGCATTTTCGCTTGCTAAACGAAAATGGCAAGCCATAGCGAGCTCGCACCCGCCGCCAAGCGCAAAGCCGTTCACGGCGGCAACAATTGGTTTTGGGGCATTTTCAATTTTATCAAAAACATTTTCCTGTCCTTTTTGTGCAAGCGCTTTGCCGCCTTTGCTGTCAAGAGAGAGGAATTCGCTGATGTCCGCGCCTGCAACAAATGCTTTCGGCCCGGCACCGGTAATGATGGCTGCTTTTATTTCGGGATCGTTATATATTTCATCAATAGCCTGGCTGAGGTCATCAATCACTGTTTGGTTGAGCGCATTCAGTTTATCAGGGCGATTGATGGTGAGGGTTAAAATATGCTCATGAAGATCAGTTAATATGGTTTGGAAGCTCATACAATAAATTTTGAAACGAAGATACAGCAAGCAGGTAAATTGATTTTTGTTGCTATCTTTCGATCATGAAACTGGTTGACATTATACTTTACACAGGTGTTTTTGTTTTTGCTGTTACCGGGGCGCTCAAAGCCAGGACGCATCATTTGGATATTTTCGGGGCATCAGTCCTTGCTTTTGTAACGGCCTATGGCGGGGGAACTATCCGGGACATATTGATTGGTATTAAACCGGTGAACTGGGTCAATGATTATTTTGCCCTGTCATTGGTGGTTGGCGCGGTGCTGATTGTGTCTTTGGTAAAGAAAAACATCCCTCACTTTCGCCGTATTGTTTTTATTACTGATGCAATTGGTATTGGCATGTTTACCATCGGTGGAATTGAGAAAAGCATGGAGCATGGAATAAATAGCGCTTATGCCGTGCTAATGGGTGTTATATCGGCAACTTTCGGAGGGCTGCTTGCTGATATTTTAAGCAATACTGTTCCCGATTTGTTGAAACGCGGAGAATTGTATGCTACCGTGTGCCTGATAGGCGGGATCGTTTACGTGCTGCTGCTAAAAACAAACCTGTCTTCAGAAGCCAGCCAGGTAATTTGCGTTGTGCTGATTGTTGCAATAAGGATGGTGTCAAAACTAAAGCGGCTACAGCTTCCGGAAATTTAATTAAAAGCTCCTGTGCCCCTTCACCCACTCTTTGATGTAGCTGATGATATCCGAAGTGTTTGCGCCGGGAGAAAATATTTTTTTGATCCCCATCTCGTGCAGTTGTTGAATGTCATCTCCGGGAATAATCCCGCCGCCTGTTAATAGCACGTCGTCCATTTGTCTTTCTTTCATGAGCTGGATGATTTTTGTGAAAACGGTCATGTGTGCGCCACTTAATATGCTTATGCCAATAACGTCCACATCTTCCTGCAACGCTGCATTCACCACCATCTCCGGAGTTTGTCGGAGGCCGGAGTAAATCACTTCCATGCCGGCATCACGCAAAGCAGTAGCAATTACTTTTGCTCCCCGGTCGTGGCCGTCAAGGCCAACTTTAGCCACAAGCACACGTATCGGTCTTTTCAACTCTTTATCCATGTTTTTTAATTATCCAAAAGTACACAATGACAGGTGAACCCGCAACGCCAGATGGCAATCGGCAAAACATCCTGCTACAGGGATTTTTGCAAAAGCTTATATAAGCCCAGGAACAGTTGTTATGTGATGTGCTCACCATTTCGCTTTTGCCTGGTCCTTTTTTATTTTTTCAACAAACATTTTTTTGAAATTTTCATTGCCCCCTTTTAAAACAATAATCAGGCTCCCATATTCCCTTGCATAAGGATTGGTAACGCTGTCTTTCAGGATAGCAGACTGGAAATCCTTTATAAAAGGATGTTGCATTTCTTCCCTGTCATCTGTTAACAGAACAACGTTATCAAAATGCAGGGAATCAGGTATCCAATATAAAAAGCTTGCATTATCGCTGTATGCTTCGGGCAAATTGTACTGATGACCAAAATAATTTACTGCACCGGCCTGCCCGTAATTGTCGCAGAACAAAATCGTTCTTTTCTTTTCCTCATTGCTTAGTGTATGATAAGCATCTGCTGCTTTTTTTGTCATTTCCTTCCAACTTAACATATCGGCAAAGTTCTGGGGAAGGGGGTGGTCTTTCAAATCTTCCCACCGCAGTGCGCCTGTTTTTTCCAGGTGCCTGTCTTTATAAAACTTTGCCAGTTTTGCAGGTTTGAAAATAGGCAATAGTATGGGAATAGAGTAATAAGCAAAAAACAGGGGAACAGCAATGAAAATATATCTTAGGGACCTTGCTCGCTTTTCGGTTATACGTTCCAGTTGATATGCTCCAAATGCAAACAGGATGGGGTAAACCCCGAGCGAATAATAATTTTTTCCATGGCCAAGCAACAATAAAGCAATCACAAAAACATAAGCCAGCCCAACAAAACGGAAAGATTTTGCATGGCGAGAAAAACCCACGAATAATAAACCGGCAATCCAAATAAAGAAACAAGGGAGGTTCATCATGACCTGGTCAATCAAAAACCCTTTCGGGCTTACATATTGCAGTTGGGTTTCCTGTAATTTTTTCATGTGATATACTATTGGGAAATGCCATAGCCATTGCCATATCAGGTTGGGAAGAAAAATGACGAATGCGATGAATGACGCATAAAAAAAATGCTTGTTGGCAAAAATTTTCCTGTTCTTGGTAAAAAGCAGGCTCAGTAAAATGCTTGTTATATAAAACGCTACTGAATATTTGCTCAGCATGCCTAAACCGGCGCTTACCCCGAAAGCATAAAGCCAGGAGTTGCTTTTAGTTTCTATGTAACGGATGAGGCTGAAAGCAATCATTGCCCAGAAAAATATTTCAAGGAAATTCGGCTGGAACAGATAGTGAACGCGCAAATATGCGCCGAAAATAAAAGGCAGGAACCCCAATAAAAGAGCAAATGATTTCCCGCCTAATGACAGGATGGTTTTGCCAACAATAATAAAAGTAAAAGCGCCAAACAAAGAAGGCCAGCATTTAATCCAGAACATGCCATCGCCAAATAAGTTAGTGAGCCAGGCAAAAACAGAAAGCAGTGGCGGCACTTCCATAAAACCCCATGCCATGTGCCTGCCTTCGGCTAAGTACAGCAATTCATCGCGGTGAGGCTCATAAATGGCGGCTTGTAAAAAAAATGGCAGCGCGAACTTGATAACAGCAAGAAAATATAAAAGCCTGTTGTATTTCTGCATGTAATTCTTTAGAGAAAGGTACGACAGGCTTTTAAATAAACCCGCCGGGCCTCATGGCCCGGAACATTATTGATTATAGCAATTGCAGCGCCTGTTTTATTCTGCGGATCGTTTCATCTTTACCAACCATTGCGGCAATATCAAAAACGCCCGGGCCAAATTTTCCGCCAACAAGCATGATGCGGAATGGCAACAGCACATCGCCGGGCTTTATTTCGTTTACTGCCGCAAGCTCCTTAAACTCTTTTTCCAGGGCATCGTGCTGCCATGAATTCATCAATGAATAAGCTCGAATGAGCTCGATAAAGAACAGGTTCTTTTTTTCGTCCCACTTTGGCTTGATGACAGCAATGTCAATGTTTTCAGGGGCCTTGAAAAAGAAAGAAGCCTGCTGAACAAAATCTGTGAGAAAGGTGCACCTGTCTTTGACCAGTTCCAGGGCTCTGGAAAATTTAGTTTCATTATCAATGTATATTCCGGCATCGGTAAACAAGTTCTTTACCAATGGCTGATAGCTGTCCACTGCCGAACGTTTTATCCATTCATGATTGAACCATTTTGCTTTTTCGTAGTTGAATTTTGCCCCTCCCTTATGTACGCGTTCTATCGAAAATTTTGCGACCAGTTCGTGCAAAGAAAAAATTTCCTGCTCGGTCCCATCATTCCATCCGATCAGGGCAAGCATGTTAATGAACGCTTCGGGCAAAAATCCCCTTTCTTTGAAGCCGGTTGTTTTTTCATTCGTTCTCGGGTCTGTCCAGTCCATTGCAAAAACAGGAAAGCCGAGCCTTTCGCCATCGCGCTTGCTTAGTTTGCCATTGCCATCTGGTTTTAATATCAATGGGAGATGTGCCCATTGTGGCATGTTTTCTTCTCCGAACAAATATTTCCATAACAAAATATGAACGGGCGCTGAAGGCAACCATTCTTCTCCACGAAATGCATGAGAGATCTGCATAAGGCAATCATCCACAACAACAGCAAGGTGATAAGTCGGCATACCATCTGCTTTCAGCAAAACTTTATCATCAACCTGTGAGGTGTTGAAAGAAACTTCCCCACGGATCATGTCGGTAAATTTCACTTCTTCATTGGAAGGCACTTTTATTCTTATGACATGTGGGGCATTTTCACTGAGCAGCTTTTTAACATGGCTTTCATTAAGCGATAAAGAATTTTTCATTTCACCTCTTGACGAGATATTGTATTGGAAATTTGGAGCCGTTTTTCTTTTTGCTTCCAGTTCTTCCGGTGCGTCAAAAGCATAATAAGCATAACCCTTTTGCACCAATTGTTCAGCATACCTGCGATAAATTTCTTTGCGCTCGCTTTGCCTGTATGGGCCAAAACTGCCCTTGTGCCTTGGGCTTTCATCAGGCTCTAATCCGCACCAGCTCAGGGTGTCGAAAATGTATGCTTCAGCACCGGGAACATATCGGCTTTGGTCGGTGTCCTCAATCCTTAAAACAAAATCGCCGCCATGTTGGCGGGCAAACAAATAATTGTACAATACCGTGCGAACGCCTCCTATATGCAGCCCGCCGGTTGGGCTGGGGGCAAAACGTACCCTCACTTTTTTGCTCATGCCGCAAATATACAGGTTTTGATAAGCAGCAGGAGAGGGCTACCATTGTCGGTTTTATTTTATTACATTTGATGCACTGGTTATTGATGAAGTTTTTATTTTCTATATTGTTTGCATTAAGCGCCAATGCTGCGCTCTCCCAGCTTACTTACGAAACGCTGTTTGTAGATTATGACAGCGCCCTTCTTTATAAAAACCTAAAGATTATCCCTATAAGACAAAAAGACAATGGCTATGGAGGGATAATTGGCATCCCTAAAGTGATGTCGCTGAGCGATGCGATCAAAAAGGGGATTGCAAAAATTACAGAAAGAGGGACAGCCTCCACCGAAAACGTGCATTGGCTGCGGATCAATAACAACTCTGATAGCGCCATATACGTAGGCTCCGGGGAAATCATTTCAGGAGGCAGGCAGGACAGGATGGTTATGCATGATACGATTCTGCGGCCATCGAACAAGGACCAATATATTCCTGTAATGTGCGTGGAAGAAGACAGGTGGAGCGACAAAGAAGAGCCATTCGAATATAGGGGATTTGCCAACAGCCATTTAAGAAAAGTGCTTGACAGCTCAAAAAACCAGGTGCAGATATGGCGGGAGATCGATTACCAGTTGGAACGCGGGCATGTCAACAGCAAATCAATGGCTTATTTGTCTCAAAGAGAACCGAAAGGAGAAAGCAAAAGAGAAAAAAGGAGAAGAGAAAAACAGCATGAACAGGTTCATTTAGGCGATGACTATTTTAATTATTTCATTCAAAAATTCAAAAATGCAGACACTTCTGTGGTTGGGATCGTTTGCGTTTCAGACAGCGCCATCTTAGGCTGTGATATTTTTGCAGCGGTAAATTTGTTTAATGGTCAATTGCCGGCGCTGTTGCGGGGATATATTGATGAAGCGCTTTTGTTTGGAGGGCCGGTCAGGTTGCCTAATGATAAAGTGATGAAGTATATGGACAAGATACTGACCGATAAAAAAAGCCAGGAAGAATTTGTTAGCAGGCATGGGAAGATTTTTAAAGAAGGAAAGGAAATTATACATATCTACACCTACTGATTTCCGGCCTGGTGTACCGAAATTTGCAGCATGTTCTATTTGGTCAAAACCCCCTGGCTCCTGAAAAGGATCTATTCTTCATGTGTTTGGGATATGCCTTCGCAGGGAAAAAAAATGTACCTCAGTTTTGATGACGGGCCGCACCCCGAAGCAACCCCTTTCGTTCTTGATGAGCTGAAGAAGCAAAATGCAAAAGCAACTTTTTTTTGCATAGGAAAAAATGTAGCTCAATATCCTGAAGTGTACAAAAGGATCCTGGAAGAAGGCCACCGTGTGGGCAATCACACGCATGATCATTTGAATGGGTGGAGGGTGAGCGATGAAGAATATATTAATAACATAGCCCGGGCAAAAAAATACATCGACTCCAATCTTTTTCGCCCGCCTTATGGCCGCATAAAGCGTTTCCAGGTTTCATGTTTGCAAAAAGCAGGGTTCAAAATAATTATGTGGGATGTGTTAAGCGCTGATTTCGATAAAAAAATTTCTGCCCGTCAATGCGCAAAGAATGTCTTGAAAAATGCAAAAAAAAATTCCATTATTGTTTTTCATGACAGCGAAAAAGCATTTCACAGGATGAAAGTTGCCTTGACGCAAACTTTATTTTTTTTTAAAGAGAATGGGTTTGAATTTGAAGTGATCAGCTAAGCAATTGCCGCTCCTTCTGAAAAATTTTCGACAAAAACAATAACGAACTGGCCTTAAATGAATTGGGCCTGGGTAGACACCCTGGCCCGTTTTTAATCCGTACCCTATGAAAACTGGTTTAAAGGTAGAGCTTTTTTTAATTAATAAAAAAGTAATTTCAAAAACTCATTGATTTTTCTTTTTTTACATAATTTATTTTATGTGATTTTTACGGTATTTATTGCGAAATATCACGATAATTTGGATGTTTTTGCGGAACTGATTGCCCTATTTTAAAAATAAACCCAATGAGATTTATTGACACACATTGCCATTTATATGCAGAAGAGTTTGAAAACGATATTGGCGGTGCTATTGAAAGGGCTGTTGATGCCGGTGTGGAGAAATTTTATTTGCCGGCCATCGATAGCTCTACGCTGCAAGCCATGGTTGGGTTGGAAAAAAAATACCCAGGCAAGTGCTTTGCAATGATTGGCCTTCATCCCTGTTCTGTAAAAGGAAATTTCAAAGACGAAATGAAAGTTGTAAATGAGCTTTTAGAAAAAAGAAAATTTGCTGCAATAGGAGAAATTGGGCTTGATTTTTATTGGGACAGGAATTTTGATGACCAGCAATATGAAGCGTTCCATCAGCAAATGGAATGGGCGTTACAGCATGATTTGCCGATCGTGATACATTCCCGTAATTCAATGAAGGAAAGTATTGGTGCAGTAAAGCAACATCAGAACGGGAAACTGAAAGGCATCTTCCATTGCTTCTCGGGAGACATTGAAGATGCAAAAGAAATTATTGGCTTAGGATTTTATATTGGCATTGGCGGAACGGTCACTTATAAAAAATCTTTTTTGCCTGAAGTGCTGAAAAATATAGGCCTTGAATATATAGTGCTTGAAACAGACGCGCCTTATTTAGCACCTGTTCCCTTTCGCGGAAAAAGAAACGAAAGCAGCTACCTGGTATACATAGCTGAGAAGCTGGCTGAAATAAAAAACATGACCCTAAGTGATGTGGCTAAGGTCACAACAGCTAATGCAGAAAAAATATTCGGCAACTGAATATAAGCTGTATTTTTGCTGCCCTTCAGGAGGGGTGCAGGAGTGGTTGAACTGGCACGCCTGGAAAGTGTGTATAGGAGAAATCCTATCAAGGGTTCGAATCCCTTCCCCTCCGCTGATCAGGCTATTTAATTTTCCCCAAGCCCCTTCATTTTTCAATTCGCCATTGTTATTTGCTGTGTGTATCGATGTGTGTTAGCTACACCACAACAATGGATCATGCAGGGCGCTGGCTAAATGCAGCCCCGGCACCCAACCTTCCACAGAAGGATTCTTGATCTATATTATCATCATTGTGCTGTTACAAAATAGTCATAGAACACATCTACCCTTTTATGAACCGCATTAAAGGCTACCCTTGCTTCAAGGGTATCTGCAATATTTTTTAATTGATTGCTTTGTTCAATGATGGGCGCTAACCATTTGTGCAGCGCTTCATGGTCTGCGCCTTTCATTTTGCACTCGCCCAGCATTTTATTCAGGCCTTTGCTCATATCAGTGCCATAAACCTGATAATTAGCTAAAGAAGGGTAAGGAGCCACTGCGAACATATTTGTCATGGTTCGCAGGCTCACATAATTTCCGACTGTTATCGAATCAACTATCCACTTGGCGCCATTGTTCAGGGACAACACGGTGTCGGGAGTAGAAGATGAAGAAGCGTCGTTTTGCTGTTTGGGTTGGCTGCAGGACACTTCAAAGAACAAGAAGGCCAGAGCAGATAATGTGAAGAAGCTCCGTTTCATAATTATTAAATATTTATTGAAAAATCGAAAATCAAATGTCGGTAACCTTATCATTAACATAATATGAATGCGACTTGTTCGCTTTTGCTTTTTGAAAGCCTGTTTTAAAATTCCTGTGGAAGCCATTGGAGAAAAAATAGACCAGGGTTGCCTGATTTCACGAGGCAATTGTATTTGATAAGATAGGCTAAAAAATCAGTTGTGGTTATGTAATTAATTTCCGCATGTTTTATTAAGGGCATGGGCTTGCCAGCAGTGGGCCTTGAGCGTTGGCGTACTTGTGCCTTCTTTATTTTTACAATGGCACGAGTGCCTCTCGCTCATTGCGCGCTTTGCATACTTGTGTCAGATAGGTTGAAAGAAAAAGGAAACATTAGGGTATAAATCGGGAGCACTTACTTTCTTTTCTTTTTTGAACAAAAAGTAAATAACAAATTCCACTCGCCGGTAGCCCATTCCTGTTGATGTTTGCCGTGCTGCCTCAATGTTAAAACCTGTCTGAGCCTGCATTTTTCGTGAACCATGGTATGGTTAACCAGAAAAAAAATGTTTATGAGAAGATAGTCGAAGAAAAAATATTGAAATAAATTACCTTAGGAAACCATGGAAAAGTAAAATTGGGCAATAGTTCTTCACAAGTTAGCTTTCAGCTCCAGCAAAAACCCCTTTACCTGCTGAAGTTTTTGGATGGCCATGAACCTTTCTTCGGCCTTCTTGTTTTTTTTCAGGAAATCTTTAGCGCCTTCAATGGTGTACTTTCGCTGGCGCAGCAAGTGATAAATGAGGTGCAAGTTTTTTATATCAACCGGCCTGAAATGCCTGTCGCCTTTCCTGTTTTTGCGCGGCTGTATGACATCGAACTCGTTTTCCCAATATCTTAGCAGGGAGTGGTTCACCCGGAACATTTCCGCTACTTCGCCAATGCTGTAATATTGTTTCTTGAAAAGTTCTTCGTCTTCAGGTATATTGATCAGGTCTGCTTCAGCTTCGGTTTGTTTAATGGATTTCCTGCCACGGGTTGATTTGATTTTATTTTTCGCCTGTTCTTTTACTTTTGCCAGCTTTACTGCCACTTCAACTTCTTTAACAGGTTCAACTGTGCTTGGCTTTAGCGCTTTGATCCGTACGCCCACATTTACCGGAAGCTCATCATTTGCAGCAGGTGCAGTTGGCTGCAGCGGTTGAGCCGTATCAACAGCAAAATCAAAAGCTATTTGAGACAATGTTTTCATGATGATTGGTCTTGCAAAAATTATTCCGATTCGTAAAGATACGATTGTTCAAAACCGGAAGATTCAATAAATATTGCTGTGGAAAAATTTGAGTAAAACCACGCAAAGAAGGTGGGTGGTTTAAGGCTTACGGTGTGGAGATCCATAACGAAAATTAAACTTCAAAGTGGAAACAATTCCTTCCACCTTTAATCAAAGCTCTGGTTGCTTGATGCGGCCAGTTTCAGCAGGCGCTCATATTGCTCGGGTGTAATGTCGTTATAAAAATAATAAACGGGATCAACCGGATCGCCATTTCTGTGCACTTCATAATGGCAATGAGGCCCGGTGCTCTTGCCGGTGCTGCCCACCCAGCCGATAACTTCACCGCGTTTTACTTTTTGCCCTGCGCGCACTTTAATGCGGAACATGTGGCCAAACAGCGTTTCGTAACCATAGCCATTGTTAATGACCACATTGTTGCCATAACCATTCCCGGTATTGCCCGAGCTTTCGACAGTGCCATTGGCCGTGGCATAAATTGGGGTGCCCTGGGGCGCTGCAAAATCAAGCCCGGCGTGGAACTTGGTGGTTTTATAAACCGGGTCAATGCGGTAGCCAAAGCCCGATGCGATCCTGCTCAGGTCTTTGTTGCTCACCGGTTGTATGGCAGGCGTGCAGGACAGCAGTTGCTCCTTGTTTTTAATAAAGCCTTCGATCTGGGTGTACGATTTGTCCTGTGAAGCTATGCGGGCTTCCAGTGTACTTAGCGTTTTGGCTATGGATGTCTCCAGGTTGTCCTGATCCATGGACTGCACCAGTTGTATTTCTTTCTGTTGTTGCATTGCCTTTGCCCTGGCACTGTCAGGTATGGGGCTGGCTTCAAAAATTTCACGGTACACGTGGTTGTCGCGCTTTTCCAGTTCCTTCATCTGGGCCTGCAACTGCTTTATCTTATCATCCAGGGTATAGTAATTGTCTTTTAGCGCTTCGTTGCGCTGTGCCAGCCTTTTTTCGTTGGCAGAGGGGAAATATTTATAAGCAAGGGAAACAATAATAAGCGCAGTCACGAGCGCTGCAGATATAAACCCCAACACACGCAAAAGTTTGATGCGGAGCGGCGTCTCCAGTTTTTCGTAGCGGAGCGTATTGGTATTATAAAAGTATTTGATCTTTTTCATTGCTGAAGCAGGCGGCCCTGGCCTTTATCAGTAACGTACAGAACCTTAATTGGCGTACATTTGCTGCGCTTTTCAAAGCTCGCTCCGCATGCAATTTGATTTTTCGGTTACCGGCTTCAGCAACTCCGGTTGAGCAACGTTGCGTCGCAATCCTTTCCTCATTATTGCTGCTATTGAGCTCTGCAAAAGCAAATGCAAAATGCGCTATTGGCAAATATAGGCCATACGCGCAAAATTTAAGGCAAATAAAACTCAGGTAGGGTGTTAAAATTGGCAATAACAAACCCGCCCCAAAAAAATTGATATGATGACAAGCGCTGACATAAGAAATAAATTCCTGGAATTCTTTCAATCGAAAGGGCATGTGGTTGTGCCCTCTGCGCCTATTGTAATCAAAAACGACCCTTCCTTATTGTTCACAAATGCGGGCATGAACCAGTTCAAAGATTATTTTTTGGGCAATAAAAAACCGCCCAGCCCTCGCGTGGCTGACACCCAAAAATGTCTTCGCGTCAGCGGCAAGCACAATGACCTGGAAGAAGTTGGCGTAGATACTTACCACCACACCATGTTCGAGATGCTCGGCAACTGGAGCTTTGGCGATTATTTTAAAAAAGAAGCGATTGCCTGGAGCTGGGAATTGCTGACCAAAGTGTATAAACTGGACCAAAACCGGTTATACGTTACCGTTTTTGAAGGCGATGAAAAAGAAGGCCTGCCAAAAGACGATGAAGCCTTCGGCGAATGGAAAAAATGGATAAGTGAAGACCGTATTTTGCCTGGCAATAAAAGAGATAATTTTTGGGAAATGGGCGACACCGGCCCATGCGGCCCATGTACCGAAATACATTACGACACGAGGCCCGAAGCAAAGAACGATGGGCATGCTTTCGTGAATAATGACGACACGGGCATGGTGATGGAAATCTGGAACAATGTGTTCATTCAGTTCAACAGGTCAAAAGATGGCTCGCTGGAACCGTTGCCCGCAAAGCATGTTGATACCGGCATGGGCCTGGAAAGATTAGTGCGTGTCTTGCAGGGCAAGCTAAGCAATTATGATACGGATTTGTTTACAGGAACAATTGCCGAGGTAGAAAGGATAACAGGGCAGAAATATACAAATACTGATAGCAAACAGGATATTGCTTTTCGTGTAATTGCCGACCACGTTCGGGCTATTTCATTTTGTATTGCTGATGGGCAATTGCCATCTAATACGGGAGCTGGTTATGTTATTCGCCGAATCCTTCGCCGTGCCGTGCGTTATTATTATTCTTATTTAGATTATAAGCACCCATTATTATTCCAGTTGGTTCCATTATTAGCAAAACAATTTGAAAATGTTTTTCCTGAATTGGAAAAACAGAAAGATTTTGTTGGGAAGGTGATTAAGGAAGAGGAAGAGAGTTTTTTAAGGACCTTGGCTAATGGTTTATTGCGTGTGGAAATGTTTGTGTCTTTAGAAGGATTGCCTCTTTTTCTGAAGGGGGAGAAAAACGCTTTTATACTTCCTGGCAATATTGCTTTTGAACTTTATGACACTTACGGCTTTCCATTGGACTTAACAAAGTTAATAGCAGGTGAAAAAGGATTAATAGTGGACGAAGAAGGCTTCAACGCTGAAATGAAAAAACAAAAGGCACGCTCCCGAGCAGCAACTGCTATTGATGCAGGCGATTGGATAATACTGGACAACGAGCCGGCAAAGTTTGTGGGGTATAATAATTTAGAAACAAGTACGGCGGTTAAACAGTACCGGAAAGTTAATGCCAAGGGGAAAGAGCTTTATCATGTTGTGCTGGATGAAACACCTTTTTATGCTGAAAGCGGCGGGCAGGTAGGTGATACAGGTATACTGGACTTTGGGGGAGAACAAATAAACGTTATTGATACAAAAAAAGAAAATGACCTGATCATTCATTATCTGGATAAATTTTCCGGGGATAGCACAAACTACGTTATTGCTAAAGTTGATGAACCCAGAAGAGCAAGAATAAAAGCGCATCACTCGGCAACACATTTGTTGCATGCTGCATTGAGGAAGGTCCTCGGCACTCATGTAGCGCAAAAAGGCTCGCTGGTGAACGATGAGCACCTGCGCTTCGATTTCTCTCATTTTGCAAAACTTACTGATGAAGAGCTTGCTAAAGCTGAAGCCTTGGTGAATGAGAAGATTCGCGAAAATATCCCTGTCGTTATTAAACAAATGCCTAAACAGGAAGCGCTGGAACTTGGCGCCATGGCTTTGTTCGGGGAAAAATATGGGGATGTTGTGCGGGTAGTTATCATTGATCCTGATTACTCCATCGAGCTTTGCGGCGGAACGCATGTTGGCGCAACAGGCGAACTGGGCTTTTTCAAAATAACACATGAGGCCGCTGTGGCAGCAGGTGTCCGCAGAATTGAAGCGATAAGCGGAAAAGCCGCTGAGGATTTTGTTAATGAAGGATTTGCTCAAATTCGTGCAGTGCGCGAATCTCTGAAGAACCCCAAAGATCTCGGAAAATCAATTGATAGTTTATTGTCAGAAAATGAGGAATTAAAAAAGCACATTGAACGCTTAGAAGCAAGGCAACTCATTGTGATACGAAATGAGTTGTTGCAAAAAGATGAAATCATTAACCAAATCAATTTTATCGGCCATATTGTGGAAGTCTCTTCAGCCGATGCCCTTAAAAAGCTTTGCTTCGACCTTAAAAACCATTTGCGGGATTTTGTAGTGGTGCTTTGTGCAAACATAGGCGGCAAGCCGTTTGCAGCAGTCTGCATTGCTGATAATGTGGCTGCAGCCAAAAACCTCGATGCCAATAAGATCATTAAGGAGCATGTGGCCCCTATTATAAAAGGAGGCGGCGGCGGGCAAAAAACACTGGCTACTGCAGGCGGTCAGGATGCCGGCAATTTGCATGCAATCATCGAACAGGTAAAAGCATTATTATAATTATAACCCAAAGCTGGTAAAGATAACAAGCCCGTAAGGCTGGTTAGCATGTTTGTAGTTTCTACAGGCCTTCCTCTTTTTCGTTTTGCCTTCTTGTTTTAACATTTCCGAAGGTTTTCGTATTTCAAAAAAACTGCTATATTTGATATACGAAGATTAACGTAGATAATTTAACCACTCAAAATTAGTAACGATGAAACAATATGTATTGAAAACGACCGGTATGGCCGCGCTGGCTTTTTTCCTGTGTTCGAATGGGTTTGCACAGGAGCTGCCGGCTCCGCCCGCTTCTGCTGATGGCGTGGCCAAAGTAAATAATGAACAAGAAATTGTTATCAGGAAAAAGAACGATAAGGACTTTAAGATAACTGTTGAAATGAAAGACGGGAAAATGTTTATCAACGGCAAGCCGGCCGATGAGTATGACAACAATGATGTGGTTGTTGAAAAGAAGGCAATCCGCAACATGGATGATGATGCATTTTCGCTGGCAGCTCCTGGTGAAAGCCCTGGTATCGCGATTTCTCCTTTCAGGAGGGGCCTATCCTATAACGATAACCTGCCTGTGCGCAGCAACCTTGCATTTTTAGGCGTAGTGTCTGAAGGAACGGATGGGAAGGGGGCGAAAATTACTCAGGTTGCCAATGAAAGCAGTGCCGGCAAAGCCGGATTGAAAGAAGATGATGTTATTACTATGGTAAACGATACAAAAATTGGCGGCCCGGCTGATTTGACAAAAGCCATTGGCGCATTCAAACCAGGGGACAAGGTAACGGTTACCTTTATGCGGGACGGTAAAGAACAAAAGGCCACGGCTACATTGGGCAAGCGAAATGTTATGGATTTCGAGCATGCTTATAACTTCCGGATGCCAGACATGGATTTGAAGTCGCTGTCAAACCTGTACAGGTTGTATACGCCACGTGACTATGATGATTTTTTTCGGAATAGCGACAGGCCAAAGCTGGGCATCAAAGCCCAGGACACCGAAGATGGCAAAGGAGCAAAAGTGCTGGGTGTGGATGAAGGATCGCCTGCCTACAAAGCCGGCATCCGGGAGGGAGATATCATTACTCAATTTGACGGCAAAGCAGTAAACAGTGCCGATGGGCTTGCAAACATTGCACGCGAGAGCAGAAGTAAAACTTCCTTTAAAATCAATTTTTCCCGCGAGGGCAAATCGAAAGAAGTGGAAGTAAAAGTGCTTAAAAATTTAAAAACAGCGGATTTATAATTTTAGCTAAGCTAACATGCGAAAAGCTGCCGGAAGGCAGCTTTTTTATTTGTTTGCATAAAGTACATCAATGAACAAATGTTAAAAATTGTCTAGCAGCAGTTCCTGTGCGGAACAAAGTCAATTTGCGGCAGTAATTAATGATGAATAGATTATTTTTGCCGTTTGTGAGGTGCTGGCGAATAGCACATCAACAGTACAAGTGAGTGGCGCAACAATGATGAAAAAAGGGCTGCTGCCAGCCAATTAAATTACGAATGCCAGATAACAGGGAATTATATGAAATAGTAATCGGCCTTGAGGTGCATGCGCAACTGCTCACCAAAACCAAACTGTTCTGTGGAGACAGTGCCGTATTTGGGAGTGAGCCCAACACACACGTTAGCCCGATAACGCTTGGCCACCCGGGCACTTTGCCCAAACTGAACAGGAAAGCGGTGGAATATGCGGTGAAGACAGGCATCGCCTGTCATTGTGAAATTGAAAGGCACAATTATTTTGCCCGCAAAAATTATTTCTATCCCGATTTGCCAAAGGGCTACCAGATTTCTCAGCATACCACGCCCATTTGCAAGGGAGGTTATGTGAGCATAAAAACTGCTGATGGAGAAAAAAATATTGCGCTTAACAGGATACACCTGGAAGAAGATGCGGGCAAGAGCCTGCATGATGCTGGCACTGATTACACTTGTGTTGATTATAACCGGGCCGGTGTTCCCTTAATTGAAATAGTGACCGAGCCAGATCTGCGCAGTGGCGATGAGGCTTATGCTTACCTTACTGAGCTGCGCAAGATGTTGCGCTATCTTGAAGTGTGCGATGGGAATATGGAAGAGGGCAGCATGCGCTGTGATGCCAACATTTCGGTAAGGAAAAAGGGGGAACACAGGCTGGGCACAAAGGTAGAAGTGAAGAATTTGAATTCTATACGCAATGTGAAGCACGCCATCGAATATGAAGCTGGCAGGATGATTGAGCTTATTGAAAATGGGAAAGCCATTGTGCAGCAAACCAGGAGCTTTGATGCGAACAATGGAACTACATTTGCACTGCGAACAAAAGAAGAAGCAAATGATTACCGTTATTTCCCCGACCCCGATTTGCCCCCATTCAATATTACCGATGCGTTTTTGGAAAATGTGCGCAAAACAATTCCGGCGATGCCGGAAGCGTTGGTTGCGAAATACAAACAAGAATTGCATTTGCCGGAATATGATGCAAGGGTAATTTGTGATGATAAAGAAACCGTCGGCTATTTCGAATCCCTGATAAAGGAAACAAAAAATTATAAGGCAGCATCTAACTGGTTAATAGGCCCTGTAAAATCTTACCTGAACGAAAAAGGGATTTCTATAAAAGATTTTCCGGTACTCCCTAAAACTTTGGCTCAACTGATTTTGTTGATAGACGAGAATAAGCTAAGCTTTTCTGTTGCTTCATCAAAAATCTTTCCTGTGCTGTTAAAAGATGGCAATGCAGATCCTGCCCAGGTTGCCGGCAAGCTAAATCTCTTGCAAAGTGCCGACACTGATGAAATGATGCAATGGGTTGAACAAGCTCTTGCTTCTATGCCGGAAAAAGTAATTGAATATAAAAAAGGGAAAAAAGGGCTGATAGGCTTGTTTGTGGGCGAAGTAAAAAAGATATCGAAAGGAAAAGCTGATCCGAAAATCACCAGCAAGCTGTTGCTCGAAAAGCTGGAAAACTGAAATAAAACTCTAAAAAATAAAGCGAATCCAGATGAAGAAAATTTTGTTGTTGACAGTTGGCATTGCACTAATGATGTCATATTCATGCAAGCAAAAAGGTGGAGGAAAATTTACTGTGTCAGGCACTTATAAAAATGCTGATAAATTGTTTTCGGCATCTGCTGACGGAAAAGTTTCGGGGAAGGTTTTTTTGGTAGAAGTGTATTATGGAAAAGAGCAAAACCCCCTGGCTGTTGATTCCGCAATGCTGATGGGCAGCAGCAATACTTTTCATCTTACCGGGAAAGCAAAAAAAGAAGGTGTTTACGAATTGGTTTTTGGCGATAACCTTTTAGCAATACCGGTTGTGAATGATGCTCCTGATATTACCATCAATACAGATCTTGGCGCACGAGATGATTTTTATACCGTAGAAGGCTCAGATGCAACCAAAGGGCTACAAAGGCTGATCAAAGATTTCGGCCAGAATAATTATCAGGTTGGCCAGGATTTTGCAAATATTGACAGCCTTAAAAAAGCAAGCGCGCCTGACAGCCTGGTCATTGCGGCCACTACCAAAAAAAACAATGATGTTGAAAAGCTGAACGATTATCTCAGGCTTTTCTTGAAGAACAGCCAAAACGGCACGGTAAGCGGGTTGGCAGTAAGCTGGGCATCCCGCAGCTTTTCGCAGGAAGAATTTGAGTCTGCATTGAATACGGCAGTGAAAAAGTTCCCGGGGAATGATGTGCTTAGCGACATCAAGAAAAATTACGATTTGCAAAAAGCGATGGCACAGCAACAGTCGCAGCAACAAAGTGCTTCTGCTTCATGGGTTGGCCAGCAGGCGCCTGAACTTGATTTGCCAGATGCGAACGGAAAAATTATGCCGCTCTCTTCTTTCAGGGGGAAGTATGTTTTGGTTGATTTTTGGGCAAGCTGGTGCGGGCCTTGCCGTGCAGAGAACCCTAATGTGGTAAAGGCATATAATAAATTCAAGAATAAAAATTTTGCTATACTTGGCGTATCGCTCGATAAGGACAAAGATGCCTGGCAACAGGCTATCAAAGACGATGGCCTCGCCTGGAACCAGGTAAGTGACCTGAAATACTGGAGCAGCAAAGCGGTTGAGGTATATAAATTTGAAGGGATCCCCTTCAATGTGCTGATCGATCCGGAAGGGAAAATAATTGGCCAGGAACTCCGTGGCGCAGCGCTTGAAAAAAAATTACAGGAGGTGCTGAAATAATCTTATTCAGCGAATGCCTGATCGGCATTAAAATCAGGAAACCAGATGAATCATCAAAATCATTGGGTTAGGTATTCTTCTTCTTTGCCAATGTAATAAGCAGTGCGGGAAGAAAAATTAAATTGGTAAGTGTAGCCATCACTAAAGTGAGCGATGTGAGCCACCCTAATGATTTTGTTCCACCAAAATTGCTGAAACAGAAAATAGCGAAACCTATTATCAGCACCATAGAAGTATAAATAATGCTGATGCCTGTGCTGTGAATGGTTGCAATTACGGTTTGGGTTTCATTGGCATTCCCCAACGAAAGTTCCTGCTTGTAGTTTACCAGAAAACGTATGGTGATGTCGATGGCGATGCCTAATGCAATGCTGAAAACCAGCACTGTTGATGGTTTTAGTGGAACGCCTGTCCATCCCATTACGCCAGCGGTAATGATAAGTGGGATAGTATTTGGGATGAGCGAGCACAACAAAATCCTAAAAGACCGAAACAGGTAAAGCATACAGGCTGCAATGAGCACGAATGCCCAGGCAATGCTGTCTCTTAACCCATTGATAATAAAAATGCCCCCTTCTAAAAAAGTAACGCTGCTGCCCGTGAGCTGGATGGTATACTTCGATGAGTCGAAAATTTGTTTTGATTTTGATTCAATATCATTCAAGATCCCAGGCAGTTTCATAGTGCCTACATCGGCCATGTTCACACTGATCCTTGTTTCTTCGCTATTGCTGTCTATAAAAGAATTGACCAGTTTCATTAAGCCGTTTTTCTTTCCGCTGCTGTTGTTTGTTTTTGCGCTCAAATAGGGGGCAAGAAAAGCCAGATCGAACTGGTTGGGCAGGCCATAACTACTGCTGTCGCCATCGTAATAAGCCTGTCGTGCAAATTTCAAACCTTCCACAATCGACAAAGGCTTGGCCATATCGGGGTTTTTGGCAATATATTTTGAGAGAGAATCAATCCGTTCGAATGTCTGCAGCGGATTGATTTTTAAACCATTTTTTCTTTTGGTATCAATTACGATTTCCAAAGGCATTACCCCATGAAAATTTTTTTCAAAGAATTTCAGGTCAGTATAAATTTTATCTGTCTTCGGCAAATCGTCAACAATAAAAGCTTCAGAGCGCAAGCGAAAAATACCTAGAACAGAGAGCACCAGCACAAAAAATGTGATGGAATAAATCAACTTCTGATGATGCAGCGACCACATTTCAAGCTTATCCAGCACTGCCGTGAGCCATTTATTTTCCAGGTAGCGCATGTGCCTTAATTTCGGTTCTGGCAAATAGCTTAACACCACCGGGATCAATATAAATGAAATAAAAAACAGCAACATGATGTTGATGCCTGCCACAATACCAAACTCTTTCAAGATAGCACTTTTGGTGAGCGCAAACACGCCAAAACCGATGCCTGCCGCAATATTGCAGAACAAGGTAACAATGCCCATGCGCCCGATCATTTCAATAAGCGCCGTTTTTTTATCACGCGTATCCTTAAACGAAGAATGATATTTATTGAGGAAGTAAATGCAGTTCGGTACACCAATTACCACAAGCAGTGGTGGGATCAGCGCATTTAATAAAGTTATTTTATAGCCGAACCAGTGAATGCTTCCCAAACTGAACACTACCCCAATAACCACAACTGTAACGGAAAGCAGCATAGTGCCGAAGCTCCTGAAAAATAAAAAAAGAATAAAAGCAGAAAGCAGTACAAACCCGGCCAGGAACCATTTTGTTTCTGTCGCAACTCTTGTCGCCATATTGGTGCGGATGAGCGGGCTTCCGCTTAGGTACACTTCCATATTGTGTTTCCTGCCAAATTCCATACATGGAGAAGTAAGTGCGCTCACTACGGTGTTTCTTTCAGCGGTGTTCATAATGTCTTTATTCACATTGATCGCCAGCAGGTAAACGCCCGTTTGGCGGTTATAAAGAAGCCCATTATAAAATGGCAGGCTGAAGAATATTTTCTTGCCACTATCAATTTCGCTTTGTGTTAAAACCCTGTCTGGAAAAATAGGCGCCGCTTTTAATTTTTCTGAGCTGTCTTGTTTAACCAGGTTGCTTGCAGCAGGAATGCTGATAACGGTTTCAACGCCCTTCATCTTTCTTAGCTTTTCACTTAATGCGATATAGTCGTTAAAAACATCTTTATTGAATAAGCTGTCAGTTTGCAAGCCCATCAGCATCAGGTTGCCATCGTCCCCAAATTTTTTTTTGAAGTCCTGGTAGGCAGCGTATTTGGGGTTGTTAGTTGGAATGGCTTTGGTAAACTCATAGCTCAATTGCACCTTCGATGCATGATAAGCCATAAAACCAGTAGCTACGGCCAGTACTGATAATAATTGGATGCGGTTTTTAAGAACAAAATGAGCGATGCGTTCCCACATAATGATTTACTTGAATATAAATTTATTTGCACCGCAAAGAAAGCCAATTTAAACGTCTTTTTAGCCGCTTTTTGCTTTCTGCTAACTTTGCCTGCACAAAATTAATGTAAGGAATGGCTCCTGTTCATAAAACAAAAGGCATTGTGCTGCGAACCGTTAAGTATGGCGAAACCAGTTTGATTGTTGATATTTATACTGAGTTGTTTGGCAGGCAATCCTATCTTGTAAATGGGGTTCGTGTCTCATCAAAAAAAAGAATGGGCAAAGCAAACCTGTTCCAGCCAGCCGCTATTCTTGAAATGGAAGCATATTATAATGAACTAAAAAACCTGCAGCGGATAAAAGAATTCAAATGGAGTTGTGTGTACAAAAGTATTTTTTTTGATGTGGTAAAGAATTCGGTAGCGCTTTTTATGGTCGAGCTTTTTCAAAAATGCCTGAAACAGCCCGAAGCGAACAGTGAGCTGTTTTACTTTGTGGAAGATGCATTTATTAAAATGGACGAAAGCTCAGGTGTCATTCTTGCTAATTATCCCTTGTATTTTTCTTTGCATCTTGCTTCTTTTTTTGGTTTGCGGATAGACGACAATTATTCTGAAAAGAATGCCATTCTTGATTTGCAGGAAGGCTTTTTTGTGAGCGAGAGGCCCATGCATAATTATTACCTGGACGAGAAACTAAGTTTTGCCACCTCACAGTTGCTAAAAACCATGCAACCCGAAGAATTGGATGAAATCGGACTGAATAAAGAAACAAGAAAGTTGTTATTGAATGCTTGCCAGGATTTTTTAGCCTTGCATATCCAGGATTTTGGCAAGATGAGGTCATTGCCTGTTTTGCAGGAACTGCTTGCCTGAGATGTGGGCCGGAACTGAAATTTCCCTTTGGCAGTTAGGGACCAGGGGGCTTATTCAGCACTTCTTTAAATTATTACAATATCCTTTTTGCTTCAGATCGTAAGGTTAGTTTCCCATTATCAACGTTGTCAATCAGTACTACTCCTGGTTTTTTCCCTTTTTCAAAGCTCCCGGTTGTTTTGTCAACCTGCAAAGCATGGCTTCCATTTATAGTTGCCCATTGCAGCAATGTTTTTGTTTTGATATGCGGGAACTTTTTTTGGATGGTTTTCAATTCTTCCAAAATATTGAGCTGATGATTGGAGGCAAGGCTGTCTGTACCAACAACGATCCTGCAATTGTTTTTTATCAGCAAATCAATGTCGGGAAGCATACCGGAAATATATTCATTGGCATTCGGGCAAAGGCAACAATATGAGTTTATAGTTTGTGTTGTTGGGTTTCTGTCATCATGCACCCGGCCTTTAAGGGCTTCCAGGTCTTCCGCATTCGTCGTTACATTGTGCACTAAAATCAGTGCCTGGCTATTATGAAAATGGGGCAAATAGCTTTCAAGGCTTCTTTTCCCGGAGGGCTTAAAAAAAGAAATGTCGATACCAAGGGATTTGTACAGTCTCTTAAAATCTCCGTTTCCCGATTCAAAAAAAATATTTTCTTCTTCGCATTCCTGGTTATGGATAGTGAGCAGGTTGTTACCGGGGAAATTTGCAATCAGCTCAAACAATTTCTTTGAAACTGAATAAGGGGCGTGGGGAACAATGGAACAGGATCTGGCGGGCAATAAAGATTGGGCACTGAAGTGGCTGAACATTTCATAGCTATCCTGGAACCTTTGCTCAGCAATGGCTTCAGGAAAGCCCATGGTTTCAATAAAGTTATGATATTGTAAATTTCCCTTGATTTTCTGATCAAGCGTATTTGTTGTATTGCAAATGTCCCCGACAGCAACAATGCCATTTTCTTTCATTTCTCTTTCTCCTTCTGAAATGGCCTGCAGAATAACATCTGCCGGAGAATTTCTTTGCTTGATTACTGACAATAAAAAATCAACCAGGCCGATTTTTTCGGGGATTGATCCTTTCAGGTGAGAGAGCTCCAGGTGGCAATGGCAGTTCACAAAACCGGGGGAAATAATGCCATGTAAGTTTTCAATGTCTTCACCGGCTTCCTGCAAAGGGATTGTCGCCTGGATAATGCCTTTTTCATCAGTAACCAATATGTGGCCCTGATCAAGCATTTCTAAGCCTGTGAACAAAAAATCAGCTTTAAATTTTCTATAAGCCATTTGAATGTTGAAACATTTAAATTTGCAAGCCTTTTGATAATGGATAATGACAATAGTTGATATTTGAGCGCAATGACCGTAGCCATTTTCAAGCATGCTGCCATTAGCCATTCACTATCAGGTGGCTCATAAAAGTAACTAAACTATGTTAGATAAGCTGGAAGCCATTAAGGCCAGGTTCGATGAGTTAAGCGTTGCATTGAGCAACCCTGCGATTGTCAACGACAATCGAAAATTTACTGCTATGAGCAAGGAATACAGGAGCCTGGAAAAGATTGTGAAAAGCCATCAGGATTATAAAAAACTGCTTGATGACATTAGCTTTTACAAAGAAGCGCTGAATGGCGAAGATGCGGAACTGAAAGAGCTGGCAAAAGCAGAAGCGCCGCAACTCGATGATCAGAAAGAAAAAATGGAAGCGGCCATCAGGCAATTGCTGATACCCAAGGATCCGCAGGATGAAAAGAATGCAATACTTGAAGTTCGTGCAGGTACAGGTGGCGATGAAGCCAGCCTGTTTGCCGGAGACCTGCTTCGCATGTACATCAAATATTGTGAGAAGAAGGGATGGAAAACAGCTGTCCTTAGTGAGAGCGAAGGTACAGTAGGGGGCTATAAAGAGGTTCAGGTAGAGGTGGTTGGCGATGATGTATATGGCACTCTGAAGTTCGAAAGCGGTGTTCACCGCGTGCAGCGTGTTCCCGATACAGAGCAAAGCGGCCGTGTGCACACCAGCGCAGCAACAGTAGCAGTAATGCCTGAAGCCGAAGAAGTGGATATGGAGCTAAAAGAAAGCGATGTCAAAATGGAAACAGCGAGAAGCGGCGGCGCAGGTGGGCAGAACGTGAACAAAGTAGAAACAAAAGTTTTTTTGACCCATATCCCCACTGGCACAGTAGTAGTTTGCCAAACGGAAAGGACGCAATTGGGCAACCGTGAAAAAGCAATGCAAATGCTTCGTACAAAATTGTATGAAGAACAGGTGCGCAAACAGGAAGAAGAAATTGCCAGGCAACGAAAAAGTTTGGTGAGCACAGGCGACAGGAGTGCAAAAATCAGAACTTATAATTTTCCTCAGGGCAGGGTTACTGACCATCGGATCGGGCTGACTGTTTATAACCTGGATGAGGTATTGAACGGCAATATCCAGGAGTTTATAGATGCACTGCAGTTTGCAGAAAATGCTGAGAAAATGGCAAGGCAGAATTAATGAAGGATGAGCTGTTTTGTCAAAAAGGAAGGCCTATAAATGCTTGAACATGTTTTTAGGCACTTGCCGTTTTCATAGAGGAAAAACCAAAACCCGCTTTTTTTTCAGCCACAACAACAGTAAGTCGTACATTGCCAAAAAATTTTTATTATGTTAGACAATCTTATTGATCTTATTAAGCAACATGCCGGAGAAGCCATTATCAACAATCCTGCAATACCAAATAACCAGAACGAAGCTGCTGTAGCAGAAGCTGGCAATTCCATTGTAAGCGGCCTGAAAGATATGGTTTCGCAAGGGAAAATCCAGGATGTGCTTAGCTTGTTGCAAAGCCAGGGGAGCAATGTGGCATCCCATCCTGCAGTCCAAAATATCTCTGGCAACTTTGTTCAAACTTTAATGGACAAATTCGGGCTTGGCCAAAGCCAGGCAACCGGAATCGCCGGTGGCCTTATCCCAAATGTTATTCAAAATCTTGTGCACAAAACAAATGATCCCAATGACAGCAGCTTTAACATAGAAGGCATATTAAGCCATCTTGCCAGTGGCCAACAGGGCGGGCTTCAGGGACTGCTTGGAACCCTTAACCAAGGCGCTGCCGGGGGCATTATGGACAAATTAAAAGGCTTGTTTGGCAACGTATGATTGTTTTGCTGAGATGGCCTGGCCCTAAACCATTGCATTGTTCAGAATAGTGGTTTTTGATTTTTTTAACGATACCCGGGTAAACTTTTTCTTTTCTCTATCGTCTTTATATTAATATAAGATCTTTGAGCATTGCTAAAAAATTGTTATACCCCCCAAAAGGGGGGCGCGTTTAATAATTTTACATCGTATATTTGTACAGCAATTAAAAATGAAGCTCTTTTAAACGTTTATTAACAGGCGTTCATACTATTGGCATCTGTTTTGCGTTAATACAATTAGTCTTTTCTATTGACTCTCACAAAGCAGTCAATTTTCTCATAAGCAGTTAGTTTTGGTTACGGCCCCTGTTTCCACAGGGGCTTAATTTTTGGAGCAAACGCTCAAATTTTACCGGTTTTTGTCAATAAAATACATTTTGACAATGCAATCAATAATTCCACAATGGATTTTTAATGTTTTGCAAACCTTTGAATTTAGGCTTGCAATTTCAAATTGAGCTAAAGATTTGAAAATTGGGAACACAGGATGGCATGCTTGCTCAGTGGGCGATGTTTTCTTCAATAAACAAATAATTGCTGAGGCCATAACCAAAACCTGCCCCAATCAGATCGGCAATGATATCCCCCTTTGAAAAATCGCGTAGCGGTATGCAGCATTTCTGTACAAATTCAAGCCCTATCCCAAGCATGCTGGAAGCGAGAAAAAATATAAAAAACAGGAGCAATTTTTTCTTTAATGAGTATGTTTTTGAACTTAAATAGAGGCACCAAAAAAACACAAGCCCCCCGAAAAGGGTTGTATGAATGAACTTATCAAAGTAGGGGATGCTAAAACCCTGTTCTTCCGGGAGCACCGTGCCTGGCAGACAAAGCAGGGTAATGACCACTAATGTCCATAAAACCGGCACATATATTTTGTTTAACAATGCTCGTATGTGTGTTAAAAGGCCCATGTGGAAAGAAACTAAACTGCCGCCAATTTTTTTTAATGAATGAAGATTCTGGAAGCTTCTCCAAAGAAGCAGGTGGGCGCAGCCGATGCATTATTCCTTCCCTAACTATGTGCTTGCGCCGAACAGTTACGATATGCCAACTCGAACCCCGGTCTCTCCCTGGTTTAAGTTTTTGCTTGTGTTGGCCTCTAAAACTTATTTATCTTTTTGCTGATCAGCTTACGGTAGCCTGGTAGGCTGCCGCATCCATTAGCTTTTCAACATCTGACGGATTGCTTAATTTGATTTTTACCATCCAGCCCTTACCATAGGGGTCGGAATTGACCAGCTCAGGCGAATTTGCAAGAGCCGGGTTCAATTCAATAATAGTGGCATCAACGGGGAGGTATAAATCGGAAACTGTTTTCACTGCTTCTACAGTACCGAATACAGATTCGGCAGACAAGGATTGCCCGATGGTTTCAATTTCCACATAAACGATATCGCCAAGTTCATTCTGGGCAAAATCAGTAATGCCTATTGTGGCAATATCGCCGCTTTCTATTTTTAACCATTCATGATCTTTCGTATAACGCAGGTTTCCGGGAAAATTCATAATAAAAAATTTTGTTGCAAAGATTACAAAAAGGCATTAGATATTTAGCGATGTGAAAGATTTATTTGTTCCTTTTTATCAGCTTCGCTTTTATGATATGCACGTCATTAACAGGCCTGTCGTTGCCATCTGTTTTAACCCAGGCGATGGAGTCGATAACATCAAGCCCTTGGACAATTTCCCCAAAAACGGTATAATTCCCATCCAGGTGGGGCGTGCCGCCCCGGGCCATATATACTTCTTTTTGCTCTGGCGTGATTTTCCTGCCTGCTCTTTGTGCTGCTTTTTCAAATGTTTCTTCTGTGAATTTTTTGCCCTCAACAATATAAAACTGGCTCCCGCTACTGGCCTTTTTAGGGTTCACATCATCTCCTTCTCTTGCAGCAGCAATGACACCTTTGTGATGAAATAAACTTTCACTGAACTCGGCAGGTATGGTGTAGGCTGGCCCACCATCCCCTAATAGCTCACCTGGGGCAGCATGCTTGCTGTTGGGGTCGCCACTTTGTATCATAAAATTTTTTATTACTCGGTGAAACAACATGCTGTCATAATACCCTTGTTTAACCAGTTTCAAAAAATTGTTACGGTGAAGCGGGGCAGAGTCAGACAAATGGATGATCATTGTTCCTTTATCAGTTATTATTTCCACATCTTTTCCAAGATCATTTTTTCGTAGCCCGCCTGCTAATTTCGGGTTACAAGAATACATCAGCATGAAAAGAAAAAAAATTGGGATGGAAGTTTTGCGCATATCCTGTATTGCCTGAAAGTTTATGTGAAATATTATCAGATCCCCTCATCATCCTTCTATTACCGAAAGGCCCTTTTAAAAATCAATGCGCTCGAAGTATAGCAGCACGTGGTCTTTCAGGAAATTTTCCTGTTCGGTCATGGTCATGGCTGGCAATGACTTTAGCTGTTTAAAATGAGGCCAACCCTCTTCATCCACCTTTTCTAATTCATAATAACCGCTTTGAGCAAACAAACTACATACAGCAATATGCATCAGGTCCTGTTTCTGTTCTTTAGTAAACTTATTCCTGATGTCGCCGAGTTCCTGTATCCCGATTAAAAATAAAATGGCTTCCATATCGGGCTTTTTTCCAAAACGTTCTGCCAGCGTGGCTTCCAGGTTCCACCATCGGGTTTGTAAATCGTTTGCCGCATCAGTCATGCTGCAAAGATAGTCGAATGGCAAATCAGTAATTATAATTGAGTTTCTTATTACAACAAGCGAGACGCTCATATCATTGCAAAAAGGATTAAATTAGAGTAAAATCAACAAAGGCATATAGGCACTCAGGGCGGACACAAACAAGTAATGGCTTACTATGTTGGGCGCAATATGAGGGGTGTTTTTTTATTAAACAAGAACTTTATAACTCACTGGGCGTATGGCTGTGCCTACGCCCTTCTTCCACTGCAGGCTGTGTCTGAATTAATTACAAATGCTTGCCGTTTCAATCGTAGCTGCAAGCTACAAAAAAAAGCGGCGCAGGCACAGCCATGCGCCGAGTAACATTCTTTACTATTCTTTACAACAAACTACCTGAGTGTGGGGGGCATGTCCCAGCCTTGCGCCTCGTTGCTTGCCCAAACATAACGATAATGCCCGAATGTGCCCTATTTTGCCATCCTCCCGCAGGTGCCTTGGCAAGCGCACAGAAGCCTTGAAAGGACACTCTGCGGAGAACGAAAACTTGATTTTGACAGCATGCCACAACCGCACGACCAGGTTTTTGAAGATAACGGCATAAAAGTGGTGACCGATTTAAAAAGCTTTTTATATTTAGTAAACACCACACTTGAATTTTCCGATGGCCTGAACGGAAAGGGGCTTTACTTCAATAACCCCAATGCCTCACGCACCTGCGCCTGCGGTGAAAGTTTTTCTGTTTAACAAGCCCACAACAGAAAAATGCACAGCCCCATCCTATTTGATGATGCTGCAATAACCAATTTTATTTGAACGGGCTACTGCCTATCGGCCAATCTCTTTTAAAGCAACAATGACAAATGCCTTATTGTAAATAAAAAACCCCGCTGTTGCGGGATTTTATGCAGTTGGTTTCGGTAAAATATTTTTATACCTAACTAATATCTTTTTTTCAGAAGCAAGGTGAGCGGATAAATGAGGGGCGAATATAGGTGAAAAAGCTTTGTTAAAAAAAATTCTTTAGAAAATATTTTATCGCAATTTATTCAGTAAAAATGTCCTTTTTCTCAGACAGCCTCGGGCCTTTGTCAAAGGCCATGTGAAAATCATTGCCCATTCATTAAAAATTGATTTCGGCCAAGAATATCCATCAAAACATTATATCACTTATTTTCGTGGCCATGTGGGCAGTATGTAAAAAGGAACTCAGGCAATTCTTCAGCAGCCTAACGGGTTACATTGCAATTATCGTTTTTTTACTGATGAACGGGTTGTTGTTGTTTGTTTTTCCCGGGACCAATATTTTCGACTTTGGTTATGCCACGCTATCTAATTTTTTTGAGCTCGCCCCCTGGATACTCCTCCTTCTTATCCCCTCTATTACCATGCGCAGCTTTTCGGACGAGTTTAGGGCAGGCACTTTCGAGATATTGCAAACCAAGCCTTTAACAAAATGGCAAATTGTTTCCGGGAAATACTTGGCAAGCTTGATCGTTGTAGCAATCGCCTTGCTCCCTACAATAGTTTATTTCTTTTCTATACAGCATTTGGCTGCCCAAAACGGGATCGATGTTGGCGCTTCTATAGGTTCCTACATCGGCCTGTTTTTTTTAGCCGCCGTGTTTGTAGCCATCGGCATTTGCTGCAGCAGTTTTACCAATAATGCAGTTATCGCATTTATTGCATCAGCTTTTTTTTGCTTTTTAATTTATAGCGGCTTCAATGCCATCAGCAATATCCCTTCATTTGCAGCAGGAGCAGATTATTATATTGAAATGCTGGGTATCGACTTTCATTACCGGAGCATCAGCCGCGGCATTGTAGATACAAGGGACCTGGTGTATTTTTTCAGCATTATTTTTTTCTTCCTGGCATTCACTAACCGTAACCTATCAAAGCGCTGACCAAAATGGACAAACTCACCTCATCTAAATTCTGGTGGCTCTATTTGCTGATCGCGATTGTTGGGGCCAATTTCATTGCAGCCCAATTTCATTACCGGATAGACCTGACAAAAGAAAAAAGGTACACGCTCAGTGAGCCTACAAAAAAGCTATTAAAAAACCTTGATGGCGATGTTAACGTTGATGTATACCTGAAGGGAGACCTGAAAGCTGGGATTAAAAAATTAGCAAAGGGCACGGAAGAATTGCTGCAGGAATTCCAGGAATATTCCAATGGAAAAATCCACTTTCGCTTTTTTGACCCGCTGACCAGCCTGGATGATTCTGCAAAACAAGCCCTGGTCGATTCATTAAATAAGATGGGCATCCAGCAGATGACACAGGTAGCGCAATCAAAAAAAGGAGAGGAGCAAAGCGAGCGATTTGTATTGCCGGGCGCTGTAATAAAATATAAGGAAAGAATATTCCCTGTCAACTTATTAAAAGGAGCAAGCAACACCGATGAAAATGCTTTGTATAATAATGCCGAGGCATTGCTTGAATACAAATTTGCAAATGCCATTGACAAAGTTACCCAAAAGCATGTGCCTGCCATCGCTTATGTACTGGGCAATGGCGAACCCCTCGACTTCAGCGTGTACAACCTGATCGAAGGGCTTAGGAAAAACTACAATTTTGGCATATTCAGGCTCGACAGCGTGCCAACTGTTCCGCAGCAATTTAGTGCGGTAATTATTGTCAAGCCCAACAATAAATTTACCGATGCAGAAAAGCTTAAGCTGGATCAATATGCCATGCACGGTGGCAATATCATTTTCATGATCGATAACTTGCGCGCTGAAATGGACAGCCTGAAAGCTGACCAGGAAACCATTGCTTACGACCGCGGGCTGAACCTTGATGATTTGCTTTTTAAATATGGGGCGCGGATTAACCAGGACCTGGTTCAGGACATGCAATGCGCTTCCCTGAATTTCGTAGTTGGCATGCAGGGCGACAAACCACAAATGCAGTTATTGCAATGGCCTTATTTCCCTTTGCTGAACGGAAGCCTTACCAGCCCCATTTCCAAAAACCTCGATCCGGTTTATGCCAAATTCACCAACTCGGTTGACACGGTTAAAGCAAATGGCATCAAAAAAACAGTGCTGTTGCAAACCTCAGCGAATGGAAGAATAATCGGCACCCCTGCCATAATAAGTTTTGAAAGTGTAAAAGTGGCTAATGATCCAAAGGTCTTCAATCGGCCTTATATTCCAGCAGCAGTTTTGCTGGAAGGGAAATTTCATTCCCTGTTTGCCAACCGCATTTCATCGGGCATGGCCGATACGCTGGCCAATATTTATAAAGAACCTTTTTTGCCGATTGCAGAAAAAGAATCAAAAATCATAGTGTGCGGCAGCGCAGAAATTTTCATGAATGATGTTGCGCAACGCGGCCCCTTGCCGATGGGGTACAATAAAGACATCAACTACACTTTCGCCAATCAGGATTTTGCTCAAAACTGCATTGATTACCTTACCAGCAATTCAGGCATTTTGGAAACCCGCGCAAAAGATTTTACGCTGCGCCTGCTGGACCCCAAAAAAGTTGACGATGAAAGAACACTTTGGCAATTCATTAATGTTGTTGTGCCATTGCTGTTGGTCATAATTGCAGGCTTTGTTTATCAGCTTATCAGGAAAAAAAAATATACTGAATAGCCAGGCACTGGCGTTTGCCTCCAACTCCCTGCTATTATTTATCTTTACCTATGGACCCATCGCAACTGACTTACCTGATTTTCGGGATTATTTTAATGCTTGCGCTCATTTTTGACTTAGGCCTGCTCAGCAGAAAAGGAGCAAGTGTTACCATTCAAAAAGCATTGTGGCAAACTGTTTTCTGGGTTTGCCTTGCATTGGCCTTTTTTGGCTTTTTGTGGTATGAAAAAGGCCACAAATCTGCCGTTGAATACATCAGCGCTTACCTGATGGAATGGAGCCTGAGCATTGACAATATCTTTGTTTTCATCCTGATTTTTTCCTTTTTTGGTGTAAGTGAAAAATTTTATGGCCGTGTTTTGCTTATAGGCATTTTGATGGCTGTCATTCTCCGTATCATTTTCATTACTGTAGGCGTGGCGCTGGTAAACCAATTTCACTGGCTGCTGTACCTGTTCGGAGCCATTCTGGTTTATACCGGCATCACCATGTATTTTTCAAAGCATGATGCAGAAGTAAACCTGGAAGACAACAAGGCCTATAAATTCCTGAAGCGTTTTTTCCCGCTCACTTCTTCCGATGGCAATGGCAAGCTTACCATTATGCAAAATGGCAAAAAAATGTACACCAGCATTTTTGTGGTTATCATTTTGCTGGCTACAACTGATGTTATTTTTGCCATTGATTCGATACCTGCTGTTTTTGGCATCACACAGGACAGGCTGGTGATCTACACTTCAAATATTTTCGCCGTCCTTGGCCTGCGCTCATTGTTCTTTTTACTGCGTGGCGCTGTTAATAAATTCAAATACCTGCCCCAGGGCATAGCTATGGTGCTTGTTTTTATCGGGGCCAAGATGCTCATTGAAATGTTTAAGATAACTTTGCCCGTATATGTTTCGCTGTTAGTGATCGTGGTTTGCATTGGTTCGGCCATGGCATATTCAGCGATTAAAAATCCGAAACAATAACTTGCCCCTTAAAAGCTGCCTAAAAATGATTTCAAGAATTTTATATAACAGCAGTTCAACTTTTCCAAAGCTTGTAATTGATAATAAATTGGGTAGTCCTGTATGAGCTTTGGAAAAGACCAAGCCTGCTGGTTGTTCCAATAATCATTTTTAGACAGCCCCTTAACCTTAATTTTGTTAATAATGTTCCAGGTTGCACAGCTACTATTGAACTTTACATGCGCCGCCCACTTGTGCGGCTATCATCTTATTGGGCAACGTGGAGGCGGCATCAAAAAACAATTAATACCGAATTGCTCATCCGCCATTCACCGTTCACCATTCACCATCCCACATTCATTTGTATTACCACATTGACCATATTTGCAGCATTATCGGCGGTTCTTTTTTGCAAAAAGCAAACAATGACGAAATAGAACATTTGCTTACGGACAGTCGCAGGCTGATGTTTCCATCAACTACATTGTTCTTTGCATTAAAAGGGCAAAGGCGAAGCGGCCACCATTTTCTGGAAGAGCTTTACCAACGCGGCGCTCGGAATTTTGTAGTATTCCACAAGATTGATGTTGCACGTTACATCAACGCAAACATCATCCAGGTCAAAAACAGCTTGCATGCGTTACATCAACTGGCAACATTTCACCGCAACCAGTTTCACATTCCTGTAATTGGTATCACGGGCAGCAACGGCAAGACAATAGTGAAAGAATGGCTGAACCAATTGCTGGAAGACGATTTTAACATTGTGCGCAGCCCAAGAAGTTATAACTCACAAATTGGCGTGCCCTTAAGTATCTGGCAAATGAACGCCGCGAATAACCTGGCTATTTTTGAGGCGGGCATTTCACTGCCTGGCGAAATGAAAAACCTGCAAAAAATTATTCAGCCCACTATTGGCATTCTAACCAATATTGGTGAAGCACACAGCGAAGGCTTTGAAAACATTGAACAAAAAACGGAAGAAAAGTTTTCTTTGTTCAAAAAAAGCTCGATTGTCATTTGCAATACTGACGATAGCTATATTTTAAACTCTGCAAAAAAAATTGACAAAGACAAACTGTTCAGTTGGGGGAAAAATAAAACAGCAAAGCTGTACATAAAAAAAATAAACAGTGGGCGCAACAGCAAGTCTGTTTTGTGTCATTATAACCAAAAAGATTTTGAACTGAATATTCCATTTTCAGACGATGCTTCTGTTGAAAATGCAATTACCTGTGCATGCGCAATGCTTCACCTGAATTTTCCTATAAATGTTATACAAAACAGGCTACAACGATTGTCGCATATCCCAATGCGGCTTGAGCTAAAAACCGGCATCAACAATTGTTCAGTCATAAACGACAGCTATAGCGCCGATATCAGCTCATTGAGAATTGCGCTTGATTTTATGCTACAGCAGCAGCAGCATAAAAAAAGAACAGTCATCCTGTCTGACATCCTGCAGAGCGGGAAAAAGGAAGTTGAACTGTATAAAGAAATCGCACAATTGCTGCGCCATAAAAAAGTAAGCAGGCTGATAGGCATTGGCGAAAAGATGCATGCGAACAAAGCAGCTTTTGAGCAGGTCAGCGAGGCTGTTTTTTTCCCAACTACAGAATTGTTCAAAAAAAATTTTCACCAGGTCCATTTTCATGATGAGACCATTTTGCTGAAAGGCGCACGCATTTTTGAATTCGAGGCCATTGACCGGCTATTGTCCAAACAAATACATCAAACGGTCATGGAAATTGACCTCAGCGCCATGGCTTCAAACTTCAAGGAATACCAGAAACTACTGCAACCTTCTACTAAAATAATGGCGATGGTAAAAGCTTTTTCTTACGGGGGCGGAAGCTACGAAATAGCTAACCTGTTGCAGTTTTATAAAGCAGATTACCTTGCTGTTGCCTATGCAGATGAAGGCATTGAGTTACGGAAGTCTGGCATCAGCCTGCCCATCATGGTAATGAATCCAGAGAGCAGTGCATTCGATGCACTGCTGCAATACCATCTTGAACCGGTCATCTATTCGTTCCGTTTGCTGCAACTATTCGATTATTTTTTAAAGAAAGAAGGAGTGAACCAATTTCCGGTGCATATTGAGCTTGAAACGGGCATGAACAGGCTGGGCTTTGACATTGGCAATTTGCATGAACTTATAGAAGCAGTCAAAAAAAGCGCTTTCAAAATTCAAAGCGTGTTCAGCCACCTGGCCGCCAGTGAAGAAATGCAACAGGATGCCTTCACAAAACAACAGGCTGCGATATTTTTGCAAGCAGCCGATAAGATCCAGGCATCCCTGGATTATCATTTCGTCAGGCATATTGCCAACACTGCGGCAATTATCCGCCACCCTCAATTGGAATTCGACATGGTGAGGCTCGGTATCGGCCTGTATGGAATTGACAGCGGCAATTCAAATAAAATTAATTTACAGGAGGTATCAACATTGAAATCCACTATTGCCCAAATAAAACATTTGGATAATGGAGTAACGGTAGGTTATAACCGAAAAGGCATTTCAGTCGGAAAAACAACCATTGCTACAGTTTGCATCGGCTATGCTGATGGCTATCCGAGGAGCATGGGCAATGGCGCAGGAAAAATGCTGGTGAACGGCAGGCTGGCTCCGGTAATAGGCAGTGTTTGTATGGACATGACCATGATCGATATCACCGGCATTCCCGACGTGCATGAAGGAGATGAAGTGATTGTTTTCGGGAAAATGCTGCCCGTTCAGCAGGTAGCAAAGTGGGCTAACACCATTCCTTACGAAATATTAACGGGCGTTTCGCAAAGAGTTAAACGGATCTATTTTGAGGAATGAATAGCAGCCTCTAAATAAGAAAGCACAAGCTCGAGAATATTGCCCCGATAAAAAGGGTTGTGATCCCCGCATGTGCAGGCACAGGCGGACAACAATGTTAAGCAGCAAAAGAATATCGGCAATACAACAAAAAACTTTCATATTAAGGTTTCGCTGGCTCAAGGATAATTATTGTACTTTTACAGGCTATAAATTGTTTTGGAATGAGCATGCAACCGCAACGACCGCTTATCGGCATTACTACAGGCGACCTGAATGGGATTGGCATTGAACTGATCATTAAAACTTTTAGCGACCATCGGTTGCTTGAACTTTGCACACCAGTAGTCTTTGCGTCAAATAAAGTAATCAATTTCTACAGGAAATCAGTGCCTGAAATCAATTTCAATTACCAGAGCGCGAAAGATTTCAACAGGGTCAGCCATAAACAGGTAAATATTTTTAATTGTTGGGAAGATGAAGTGGCAATTGTTCCGGGGCAATTGACCGACACTGGCGGCGCTTATGCGGTAAAATCATTGACCGCTGCTGCAGAAGCATTGAAAAACAAAAAAATCCAGGGGCTTGTTACCGCACCTATCCATAAAAAAAACACGCAGTCGAACAATTTCAACTTCACCGGCCACACTCCTTATTTGAAACATGTGTTTGGAGTGAATGATGTGCTGATGCTGATGGCTGCAGAAAATTTCAGGGTTGGTTTGGTAACGGAGCATGTTCCCATCAGTGAAGTGGCAACGCGCATTACACGGGAAGCCATTGTTTCAAAACTGAGTATTTTAAAAGACAGCCTGATGAAGGATTTTGGCATCGACAAACCTAAAATTGCTGTGCTTGGGCTTAACCCACATGCTGGCGACGAAGGCCTGATCGGAAAAGAAGAAGAAGAAATTATTAAACCGGCAATCAAAGAAGCAAAACACAGCATGCTGGTTTTGGGGCCATACAGCGCAGATGCATTTTTCGCCCGTGGACAGCAACAAAAATTTGATGCCGTGCTGGCCATGTACCACGACCAGGGGTTGATACCATTTAAATCACTGGCAATTGGCGAAGGCGTGAACTATACTGCCGGGCTCCCCGGGGTACGCACTTCGCCCGATCATGGCACAGCCTTTGACATTGCCGGAAAAAACAAAGCAGATGCAAGCTCCTTCATTGCTTCTATATATGCATGTATTGACATCATCAACCAGCGCAACGAATATGAAGAGAACAGAAAAAACCCGATGAAAAAAGTTACTCCTGCTATCTTAGCAAATGCTGTGGATGAAAAGATTGAAGAAACGGAAGGGCCATAAGGTTGCTTCTATGATTTCCCATAAATGGTGCCATACAAATAAGATTTTTGGGCAAAACCGATAAGCAGCCCTTTTTATACTCAATGTGCAAACTATTTGAACACCCCATCAGGTAATCCCTGGTTGATAGAGTAAGAAGAATAATCGATTTCCACTTTTCCTTTATTGGCACTAACCGCACTTTTCGTTTTCTTCTTTGTGCCGTCATCATAATCAAAAGTTACCCCTTCCGGCAGTTTGTAATCCTTAGTGTTAAAAGTGAATACTGCTTTATCAGGCAGCGCATAAGCAATATATTTCCCATAGCTCAAATCCACTTCATAAGTTCCATTGTCTTTTGTGGTGGTAATGGCTTTTGTGACCAGTGCTTTGTTCGCATCAATATACAAAGTAGAAAGTACAATATCGGGGTTTTCATCAAGCGGCAAAAGCTTAATGATTTTTAATTTATCGTTTTGTACAGCCCGGGCCCCTGCGTCAATCACCGTATAATTTCCTTTAAGCAAATTGCTCAGGCTAATACTTAGCGCTCCTTTCGGGACGAGGGAAATGCCCTTTTCATTCTTGATTTTAAGCTTGTCAGGCCTTTTGTAATAGATGGTAACATTGGCCTCCGGGACTTTCAAAAAGCTTGCCTCTGTTTTCATAATCCCTGTGGCCCGGTAATCGTTTATTTTACCCAGCTTTTCTTTTACTTTTTGCAGAAGCGAGGCAGCATCCTGGCCAAAACCGGTTACACATAAAAAAAAGTAAAGCAAAATTATGAACCATTTTTTCTTCTTCATGCTTCAAATTTTTAGCTGAGGATATCTTTTCTTCTGAAAACAATTATAGCAGATGTAACAAAGGCAATCATATACGCTAATAATACACCTAAGCTCCGCAATATTGCAGGCATGTTTTCCACAGATCCGGCAATCGCCTGGCCGTTACCATTAGCCTTCGAATAAAAAAAACCTTTCCATGCCAGCATGTGCGAAGTGAAAAGATATGGTTTTACCGTGTCATCATACAAAGGGATCTTCATTTCAGATAAGATAGTAAGCACCACAACAATACTTATAGTTGACACTATAGGGCCAATTGAATTTTCTGCAAAAACTGATAAAAAAAATGCCAATGCCGCAACAGTGCTCAATGCAACTGATGCGTAACCGAATGCAGCAATATACCGCCATAACACATCATTACGGCTGATTTGTTCCATTACATCGTTGCGGACCACCAGCATATCGTTTGTGCCGAAAAAAAGCATGCTTAAGCACAAAGCCAGCAGCGCCATCCAAATCAGCAGCAAAACAGTATATACAACGGAGGCAAAAAATTTTGCCAGCATCAATTCCGTTCTGCTCACCGGCTTGGTTACCAGGAGCCTCAATGTGCCCATATTGGCTTCTCCGGCAACCGCATCACCTGCCACAAGCGCAATCAACAAAGGCACCTGTATCAACAAAGTATTCAGGATCACAAATGCAACAAGGTAACCGTTCAATATCATATCGTAAGGAACATAAAAAGAGTCTGAAATGCCGCTCATTAATAATTGCAGGTATGACTTTCCATCAAACTTTAATCCCAACTGGATGATGAGGATCATGGCAGCAATAGCGCCAAAGCTTATATAGGTCCTTGGCCTTTTAAATATCTTGAACAATTCAATTTTTAAAAGCTTCCACATGCTGGGCACTGCTTGTCAATGATAAAAAATAATTTTCAAGAGAATGAACCGGCCTGATTGATAAGACACCTATCTCCTTTTCAACAAAATAGTTATTCAATGCAGGAATGTCTTTTCTGTCCAGCTTAAATGTCAATGTGTCTTCTTGTCGTTTGCTGAAAAATTTTTGCCATGACGACTCAGAGATAATAGTCATTGCCTTATCAGCATTTACCGCCTGAAACTCCACAATCATTTCGGGTGTTTTGAACAGTTCCTGCACGCTCCCTTCTACCATTTTCTTCCCATGGTCAATGATCAGCATGCGGTTAGCAATCAGCTCAATTTCACTGAGCAGGTGCGATGACACAAGAACAGTGCGGCCTTCATGATTGCTCAAGTGCAAAATCAGGTTCCTTATGTCAGCAATGCCCTGCGGATCGAGGCCATTGGCTGGTTCATCAAGAACAACAAGCTGGGGGTCGTTTACCAACGCAATGGAGATGCCTAAACGTTGTTTCATCCCAAGCGAAAAGGTATTTACTTTGCCATGTGCCCTTTCAGAAAGGCCCACCTGCTCCAAACGATCCATCAGTTCTTTCCTGGAAAGCCTGATACCGCTCATCTGCGCAAACAGAGAAATATTTTCGAAGGCAGTAAGGTATTTGTATAAATCGGGCCTTTCAATTACAGCTCCCGTCTTACGCAAAATTTCTTTCCTATGAGAGTGTAGGTTGAGGCCGAAAATTTCAATCTCGCCATCAGAAGGCTCAATCAGGGTAAGCAGCATCCTGATGGTAGTTGATTTCCCTGCGCCATTTTGCCCGAGAAACCCATATACATCGCCTTCGTTCACAGAAAATGAAAGGCCATCGACGGCTGTAAGTTCGTTGAAATGTTTACAGAGATTGGATACTTTGATAGCAGACATATTATGTTGTGCGAATTATGGCACAATTTACCGGCAAAACTTTCCCTGGCTTTCTATCCAATCAACAGTTTTCTTTCTAAAAGGTTAAAAATGAGAGAAAAAAAATTTTCATAGAACTGTTGCAAAATCTAATTTTATTTTTTATTTTTGGCTTATCATCCTCTGATAATTCCAAACGGCAGGAAATGATCTTCTTCCTGCAACCAAATCCCGGAATCCTAAGCTGGTCTTAAATTTAAATGAACGAGGCATTCTGCCTGAATGATATCGCGTTTTTCCATGAGAGCCAAAACTAACTGATTATATCCATCCCATCCTTCGAATTTCTTTCCCGTTGATATACCCTTAATGCTGTTACCCATTTCTTAATTTTTGAAACTTTCAAAATGAGACAACATCTTAAGAGTATTTTGCTGGCACAAGCCATTATTGCATTGGCAACTACTGCTATTTTCGCAAACATCAACAACAAAAGCGCTATTTTTCATCCCGTTAAGGCGAACGCACCTGATAAAGAAAAGAAAAACATGTGGCTTGCTGAGCACCTGGTTAGTTTTAACGCTGAGTTTTCAAGTAGAACGGTATCCCTGCACTGGAACCTCGCCGGAACAAGAGTGGGAGGGCATTTCAACATCGAAAGGAGCATAGACGGGGAGAATTTTGAAAAAGTGGGCGAAGTGAGCGCTAATGACATTCCTGCCCGCTCATACTCATTTGACGACAATATCAAAGCATCTGTTGCCAGGAAAAATGATTTGTACTACCGGTTGCAGCAGGTAGAAAGAGATAATATTTCTTATTCAAAAGTGCTGATCGTAAGAATGTACGAAACGCATAGCGTCGCATCCATTAGCGTTACACCAGACCCTGCCATTAACGACATCCAGGTGAATGTGCAATTGAAAGAAAATTCTTTTGTAGTAATGAAAATTAACGATAACAGCGGCAATGAAGTGATGAAGAAAACTGCAAAAGCAGGCGAAGGCAATAACATTTTTAGCCTGGCAGGCACAAGCAAATTAAGGCCTGGGAATTACAAACTTGAGATTATCGTGAACAGCAATGAAAGAATGGTGATGCAACTGATTAAAAGCTAAAAATATTTGACGGTTCAAAAACAGAGGTAGAAAAGCCCCCTCCCCAACGGGAGGGTTTATTTTTTTATGGTCAGGTAAGACTGGAGGTTTTTCACATAGGCCTCAAAAGCCTTAATGCCCTGGGGGGCAATCTTGCAAATGGTTTGTGGATAATTGTCTTTAAATTGTTTCAGCACCTCAATATAACCCGCCTCTTTCAGCTTATTGATCTGTACGCTTAAATTTCCTGCAGTTGAATTTGTTTTTTCCCTGATGAAAGTAAATTCCGCTTCTTTTACACTGAGAAGGAGGGAGACAACAGCCAGTCGAAGCTGCGAATGCAATATCGGATCAAGTTCTTTAAACATTCACCAGGTTTTGTTTTTTATATTTTGCTCTCAACAAATGCCCGGGGATAATATAGCTTACTAAAATGGAGAGCCCAAGAATAAGGATGCGTGAATCAAAATCGACATACACAGCAGCTATTGCCAATGGCAAACATATAATTCCACCAATTATTAAAGGACGAAATTTTATGAACTGGCCGGAAACAAAAGTGCCCATCCCATAAAGGATAATATAAAATGAAGAACAATACTCCCAACCGGTTTTTGCGAAAATAAAAGCCATTGCTAAGTAAGCAAACCCAATTGCAGTCCACAAATAAGCGCTGGCATCACTGATAAAAGTTTTCACTTTTGCTTTGCCTCTTCTTTTAAAAACCAAAAAAATCTGCAACACTACCAACACGGGAATAATAAGCCATGCCATGCCATTGTTTGGGTTGTTGAGAATTGCCTTCATATAATATTGGACGGCACATGCAATCAAAATTCCCCATCCCCACAACAAAAAGTAGATGCTGTTATCGCAGATTGAATTTTTTGTTGTCTCAATCATGGATGTGATGAGCTTTAGGCTTTGCTCCGGCGAAAATTCATTTTCCTGATTTTTCATAAATAGCAATTTATTAAATAGAACAAGCAACGCGGTTTGCGCTGCTCACAAAAAAAATTTATTCTTACTGGCATTGAGCAAGCATTCTTGCCGCTTCATTTTGCCCCCAATTTGGGTACAACGGCTTTGCCTGAAAGCTTTTGAACAGCTCAACTGCTTTTTCAAAAATAGGTTTTGCATTTTTTTTGCCGCCTCCGTATGCTTCGGGTGTACCGAAAACATTCATGCCTTGCAAATAATATAAACGAGGATTATTCGGGTCCAATTTTATACCTTCTTCAAGTGCTGCACTTGCCGACTGTCCATAAGTCTGCCAGCGTGTTTGCGGGTCTACCAGCATTTGCTGGGTTGCAGCCATGTTACGGATGGTGCATATCTCAGCATTTTTCTCAATGGCTTCCGCCTTATCACACAGTGCATTTATTTTGGCAGAATTTGCATCCTTATCAAGGTTTTTATCTATCCAGCCTGCCCTTGCCAATGCCAGGCCGGCGTAATAATAAGGCAGCCATTGTGTTTTTTCTGCATCACCAACCCTTTCAAAAGCATTGGCCGCGCTTTGAAAATCCTGTGTTGATTTTGCAGAATCCATTAATACAATATTTTTTTGCATCACCGTTACATACTTTTCATTCTGTGCATTTGCGGTTATTGCAACCAATAAAGCGAACGCTAAAATTGTTTTTTTCATGACTAAAATTTTATTTTTTAAAATGGCTAATAATTTGATCTGTTTTAATTTTTGATACCTAAAGGTTATTATTGATCGCATCCTGGCTCCTGTCAACTCCCCAGCTTAAAAAGCAGCCGATAAAATAAAATCTTTTGGCAGGTGGCTCTATCGGCTGTTTCACCAGCCCGCTATAGGAATAATTGTATCCATATACCGGGTTATACCCAAGCAGGTTGGTTACGCTGGCAAACAGCACGACAAATGTTCTTGCATTTTTCTTTCCCACGCTCGGAACATACTCGGCACTAAAGTTCAGGCTGTGATAATCTTTGGTCATTCCCTGGTCAGCAATAAAAAATTTGGCGTTATCGATCATGAAATTGTAATAAGGTCTTCCTGTTGCAAAGCTATAAGTTAGGTTAGCGCCCATTTTTATATCTGTAAAAAACCTTTTGGCAACAATTGAAGCCGTGTGCTTCGCTGCAAAAGTCGGCATTAGTTGCATCGGGTAATTTAGGAATTGCCTTTTTGTATCCAAATAAGAATAACTGATCCAATAGTCAAAGTTTTTAAATGTTTTTTTATCTCTCCAGAACAATTCAACACCTTTTGCATATCCATCACCGTTATTATTGTAAGAATAATAATTGTAGCTAAGTGGGGCCATTTCGACAAGATTATCGTATTTTTTATAATACGCTTCAATACGCAAAACCTGGTCCCTTGTCATTTTCTGGTAATTGATGATATAATGAGCAGCTTTTGTATAACCAAGATTAGTAGTGTACATCAATTGCGCGTTTTCAGGCTTTTGATAGAATATGCCATATGCTGCTGAAATTTGTGCATGTTCCCCCGTTTTATAAGCCAATGAAACACGTGGCGCCAGGTCAGCTTTTCCGAGAATAGAAGAATTTTCGAAGCGCAAGCCCAGTTGTGCGGCAAGTTCATTGGTAATATAGATATCTGACTCTGCAAACAATGCCATATAGTTATCAGAAAACTTATGCAGCGTATCATTGAACAATGTACTATTGTAAGCGTACTGGTATTCACTCCCAAACCTCAGGTAACTAATCCCGCCTAATTTTTTTTCAAACACTGCTTTGACCTGTGAGAGGTCTTGCCTGTTCGTCAATGTAAAATTCTTTGCCTGCATCCACCATGCGGCAGGATAATCAAACTGCAAAGGCTTGTTATTTTGGCCCTGCACCTGTTGCAAAATATCATCATTGTTTGTGCTATAGCCAGCGGCTAAGTTCATTTTCCACCCATTAGACAAATGCTCGCGCCAGCTAAGATTGTTGTACCAATTGTGGTTTGTTAGCCCGAAAGCATTTTTATAATAGGCGCTATCTATATCAGGCCTTCTCAATCCAAGCTGGCTATAACTGAAGGTGGTATAATATTTGATCATGCCACCGTTTTTGGTTTTGATCCGGAAATTGGCATCGCCGCTATGAAATTGGGGCAGTTTAAAATAATCCGGTGTTTGTTTTACCAATGAAAAGTAGGGGCCAACATTCACATAATTATAGCTGGCGCCCCAGGAATATTTCTTGTCTTTAGCCAGTTGCTGCGTGCCTGCCCCAATAACCAGTGGCGAGATCGTGGCATCTATTTCCGATTTTTCAGGCAGGTCTATCGATTCAAGCAGCACAACAGAGGACAATGCCTGCCCGTATAATGCGGAGTACCCGCCGGTGCTGAAAACTGTTCCCTTGAATAAAAAAGGAGAAAAGCGGCCACGCTGAGCAATATCAGGTACGCTGCTGTAATAAGGGTTGTTCACGAGTGTGCCATCAATATATTGTTTTGCTTCATAACCTGCGCCGCCGCGAACAAATAGCCCTTCCTGTTCGCCCACTTGTTGTGCGCCCGGCAAAGTTTTTAAAGCAGCAGTTATATCGGCATTTGAACCGGCTGTTGTGGCCACATCAAGAGAGCTTAAAACAGCACCCCGTTTGGAATCTCCAGCGGCGAATGTGCCGGCTGTAATTGTCACTGCTTTAAGCTCGCTCAATTGCTCTTTCACGCTTACATCTATTTTTATAGGGTCTTTCCCAATTGCTATTTTTTGTTCAAAGGCATTATAGCCAACACAGGTAACTGCGAAAACCTGTTCGCCTTTTTCATTGGTGCTGAAGTAATATGCGCCGGCGGAATCAGAAGTTGCCCCGTCATAAGTGCTTTTTAAAGAGATGCTGGCGCCCGCAACAGGATGGCCTTTTGTGTCTTTTATTTTTCCGCTGATGATTATTTGTGCGCTTAGTTTATAATAAACCCCAACCAACATCAAAATGGCCAGCATCTTTTTCACGATTCATAAATTTATTTCAAATATAAATTAGTTTATATTATAAACAAATTATTTTTTAAAAAAAATCATACGGCTTTTGCGCCTTCTGCAGGGATGATCACCACTGCCTCAACCATTGAACTGCCCACCTCGCGAATGTCAAAACTGGCTTTCGGCCCGAATACAAGCTGTAAGCGGTTCCTGGTGCTTTCCAGCCCAAAACCATCTGCTGTCAATGTGCCATTTAGCCTGCCCGAATTCTGTATCACCAATTCATGGTATTGCCCCTTGAAATCAGAAATGATTTTTACTTGCCCCCCTTTAAGTTGTTTGCTGATCCCGTGTTTAATGGCATTCTCAACTAAAGTTTGCAGCATCATTGGCGGAATGGGCTGGTTAAGGGTTTCTTCATCTATTTCATATTCGATCTGGAGCCTGTCTTCAAACCTGATGTGTTCAAGAGCGAGATAGTCTTTCACGATATTCAGCTCTTTTTCAAAAGTCACCGTTTCCAGCTTTTCGGCCTGCATGCTGCTGCGCAGGATATTGCTCAGCTCTGTAATAGCCGTTCTTGCCCGGCTGGGGTTTTCATCAATCAGCGCCCTGATGCTGTTCAGGGCATTAAAAATAAAATGCGGGTTGATGTGCGATTTGATGGTTTTCAGTTCAAGTGCTTTAACCAGCGACTCGAGCTTTAAGGTGTCCAATTGCTGTTTCCGGCTTTTTTCAATGTAATGGTAGAAATAATAAATAAGCGTCCAGGGAATAATAAAGAAACCATTCTCAAGTGTAGAAGCAAACAACCTTTGAGGGAAATTAAATTTTTGTTTTGAAATCGACAGGTTGAAGAAGCTGACTATCCCTATCCTGATCAGGGCCTCAACAGTGCAAACCACTAAAACGCCTATAATCAATTTAGGGAATGCTTTTTCAATAGGCAACATCAGCCAATTGAACTTCCGTATTGCCAAACGGAATAAATGGGTAACAAAAATTCCTGACAGCACAATGAGGCCAAGCTGTTGTGCCAGTAATTTTGCCGGCACTTTCTGGTCTGAAATTGAAGAAACAAAAATCATGATCAGGGCTATTGAGCCCCACCCGCCAACCTGGCACCACCAATAATATTTTGTATTGCTTTTAGGCATTGTGCTGAATTCAGCAAAACTAAATTTTCCCGATTGCCAATCAATCCGATTTTGGACTAATGGACAAAATAAGCCGCTTATCGGTTCAAATAATAAAATGCATTTGCAAGAATAAACAATTATAGAAAGCAGCTAAAATAAAGATGGGATAAATTTAAAACAATGCGAATATCCGGCCTTGCATGACGTTGTTATTCTACGCCGATTAAGTTGTATTTTTGCCTTTTAACACAATTCAATGATAGAAATTGCCCCGGGCCCATTGCTGAAAACCATCAATTCCCCAGTTGACCTTAAAAAGCTGAACAGGGAGGAATTACAGCAATTGACCAACGAACTGCGCCAGTTCATTATTGATGTGGTAAGCATCCATGGCGGCCACTTTGGGGCCAGCCTGGGCGTGGTTGAGCTAACCGTCGCCCTTCATTATATTTTTAACGCCCCTTATGACCAGCTCGTCTGGGATGTTGGCCACCAGGCTTATGGCCATAAAATTTTGACTGGCCGCAGGGATAATTTTATCACGAACAGGAAATACAAAGGGCTAAGCGGTTTCCCTAAACGGAGCGAAAGCGAATATGATGCGTTTGGTGTAGGGCATTCATCAACTTCCATCAGCGCAGCGCTTGGCATGGCGATGGCCGCAAAATACAAGGAGGAAAAAGACCGAAAAGCCGTAGCCATAATTGGTGATGGCGCCCTGACAGCAGGGCTTGCTTTTGAAGGCATGAACCATGCAGGTGTTTCAGATGCTGATTTGCTGATCGTGCTGAACGACAATTGCATGAGCATCGACCCGAACGTCGGTGCGCTGAAGGAATACCTCACCGACATCACCACCAGCCACACCTATAACAAGGTGAAGGACGATGTGTGGAAGCTGCTCGGGAAGATCAGCAAGTTCGGACCCAACGCGCAGGCCATCGCGCAGAAGGTCGAGAACGCGGTGAAGGCCGCCTTGCTCAAGCAGAGCAACCTGTTCGAGAGCCTCAAGTTCCGCTACTTCGGCCCGGTGGATGGCCACGACGTGGATCGCCTGGTGAAAGTGCTGCGCGACCTAAAGGACATCCCCGGCCCGAAGATCCTCCACACGATCACCGTCAAGGGCAAGGGCTACGGTCCGGCTGAGGGCGGCAACGCCACGGTGTGGCACGCGCCGGGCCTGTTCAACAAGGAGACCGGCGAGATCATCAAGGTGGTGCCCAAGAGCCCGCAGCCGCCGAAGTACCAGGACGTG
>JAFEAJ010000007.1:17293-55504 GCA_018266455.1 Bacteroidota bacterium | reverse complement strand
TCCATATTGAAACAATCTTTTACAGCCTGGCTAAAATTCGATACCTGGGTTTCTTCCAAAGGTCCTGGAGCGCATACCCTATTAGCTTATTATCCATGCCAGCACCATTTCATCAAAAATTTTCGTATTCACCGATAGCGAAACGATGTCTTCTTTGGCAAAAACAAAAGGAAGGCTGATTTCCTGTTCGTGATTGATGTTCGTGAATTTCAACAGCTGTATATTTTTCCTAAAATCAACGCCCCCATTGCCATGCCATTTATAAATGGCCTCCTTCGCGCTCCACATCATGGTCAAGTATTCAGTATACACTTTATCTTTTAAGCTCCATTGATCAAGAAAAGCCTTATAGTCCTCATTAAAAAAATTCTTTTCTGTTTCATTTAAAAATTTATGGGCGATGCGCTGAATGCGTGTTGCGATCATTTCAATATCAGCCCCTACCCTGTTTTTGCTGCTTGCAATTGCTGCGGCAAATTGCCCGCAGTGCGAAATGGAAAAATGGTATTTTTCATTGGGCAAGAAAGGTTTCCTGGTATCTGCGATCATTATTTCTTCCAATGGAAAATCGCTGAACAATAAGGGCAGCAAATACCTGCCCGCCAGGTGCTGCAGCCTTTTGTGCGGATGGGTGATATCCCGGTGATGGGGCACTTTTTCCAGAAAAAATCCTTCGTCTTCTGCAATTTGCCAGATGGCAAGCCTGGTGTGTTCGTTAATATTATGTTGATAAAATAATGGCATGATAACATGCGAAATGCGATATTCGCCACTGTCGGCGCTGTGCAAATTCAATAAATAAACGGAGAAAAGGAAATGATTTTATCTGACAAAAAAATTCTTTCGGAAATCGAAAAAGGCACAATCAAAATTCAGCCTTACAAAAGGGAATGCCTCGGCAGCAATTCGTATGATGTGCATTTGGGAAAATGGCTCGCCACTTATAATGACCATATCCTGGATGCCAAAAAGCATAACCTGATCAATTATTTTGAAATCCCTGCTGACGGCTTCGTCTTATACCCGCACATCTTTTATCTTGGCGTAACCGAAGAATATACAGAAACCCACGCCCACGTGCCTTTTCTTGAGGGCAAGTCTTCCACAGGCCGGCTTGGGATCGATATACATGCCACTGCCGGGAAAGGCGATGTTGGTTTTTGCGGGAACTGGACGCTTGAAATTTCAGTGAAACAACCTGTGAAAGTGTACAGGGGGATGCCCGTTGGCCAGCTCATTTATTTCCCTGTTGACGGAGAAATTGAAGTGAAATACAATCAAAAGAAAGACGCCAAATACAGCGGGCAGATCAACAAACCGGTAGAGAGCATGATGTGGAAAAATTCGTTTTAATTGCCAATGTAACAATACCAGGGGTTTTAACAACCGCATTGAACATTTGAGCCGTTTGCATATTCCGCAATCAAACAGCCTCTTTCCCGTATTTTTTATAATAGGCAATCAGCCATGCGATCACTTCATCATAGCTCATCATGCCCTGTGGCTGCTGGTTGGCTTTTAAATAGTTTCCATAAAGCCTGTTAATAACCGGCTCGAAGGGGTTTTCATATTTTCTGTAGAACGCCCTCAGGTCCCTGTAATCCTTTCGTATAGAAGGCCGCAAACTTTCGCGCAGCGGCACAAGCTTCGTGGAATCGAGCAGGTACAATTGTTTTGCGGCATACATATACAAATCAAAATAGACAGAATACCGGAAGGCAGGGTCTCCCGATGCTTTTGCTGAAAGGTACCCGGCAAAATTTGCTTCGTTCTCTTTAGCAAAGCCAAGCTGGTGGCCTATTTCATGGCAAGTAGTAAAAGGCTGAACAAACACCGGTACAGTTGTGTTCACCTGCGCTTCGCCGGAAAAAGGATTGTAATAACCGGTGAAGCCCAGGTAATCGCCAGCATAACTGAAAACAGAAGGTTTTACTGACGGTGATGTATAGGTGAAAATAGCATTGTCGGCGGATAGTTTTCTATATGCATCAATGCTTTTGCTGAACAGGATGTGCTTTGTTTTTAATTCGTCCCTGTGCAGCCTGGCCATCGAATCAATTGTATTCAGCCGTCCCACAATAATTTGCAAAACATGTTGAAGCTCTTCTGCGGAATACGGCCGGACATTCAAGTTCAATTGATAGGCAATGCCCCTTCGGTTATAGTTTAGCCCCCACAGCAAATTAAATACCGCATAAATTGCCAGTGTTATAAAAGCAACTTGTTTAAGCACCAAAAAAATACATTTCTTATCAACGGCCCGCTTAAAAACTTTTTTGAAAAAAGAAATAAACTTTGCGATAAGATAAATGATAACCGCAGCATAAAAAACATCGCCAATGCTAAAGGGGGCCCAGCCAAAAAGCAATCTCAGGGACCCGGATATATAAGGGTAAGCCCCGGTAGAATAATATTGCTCCACTACACCCGGGAAAAAAGATACTATTTTAATAAGTACATCAATAACGATAAGGGCTATCCAGCTTTTCTTTTTTGCCATGCTCGTTGATTTAAAGCCAGTGCAGAAATCGCAGGTAAACTGCAAATTTAATAGCATCTGCTTATATGATGCCAGCCGGCTATTTATTCAACTGCGCCACATACTATTTAAGCGATCTTCCCCGCAACGGTTGGGCAGAGGCGGCGAAACGCTTAAATTGCACGCAATAACAACCACAATGAACCTCGAATTCAACAGGAATGATGATACCATGAGAATGTTGCTCAGCCAGCTTCGCACAAGGCTTGATAAGATCATGCAGGGCGGCGGAAAAAGATCCGTTGAAAAACAAAAAGAGCGCAACAAGCTTACTGCACGCGAAAGGATCAACTACCTTATTGATAAAGATTCCGCATTTATTGAAATTGGCGCGTTTGCCGGGTATGAAATGTATGAAGAATACGGGGGATGCCCGGCTGGGGGCACCGTGGCAGGCCTCGGCTATGTAAGCGGGCACCAGTGCGTGATGGTTGCCAACGACCAAACCGTAAAAGCGGGGGCCTGGTTCCCGGTTACAGGAAAAAAGAATTTGCGCATGCAGGAAATTGCGATGGAAAATAAATTGCCCATTATTTACCTCGTTGACAGTGCTGGTGTTTTTTTGCCAATGCAGGACGAGATCTTCCCGGATAAAGAACATTTTGGCCGCATCTTCCGCAACAATGCGCAAATGAGCGCCATGGGCATTACACAGCTAGCTGCCGTGATGGGCGCATGTGTGGCAGGCGGGGCTTATTTGCCAATTATGAGCGATGAGACCTTAATGGTCGAAGGCAACGGATCGATTTTTTTAGCTGGCTCCTACCTGGTAAAGGCAGCCATTGGGGAAGACATCGGTAATGAGCAGTTAGGGGGAGCTGTAACCCATACTGAAATCTCAGGCATTGCAGATTACAAGTTCAAAACAGAAGAAGAATGCCTTGAACAAATCAAAAAAATCATGAGCAGGCTCGGGCATCATAAAGAGCCTGTTTTTGATCACACTTCACCGTTACCGCCGGGAAAGAATGCAAATGATTTATACAGCATTATTCCCGCTGATGCAGCCAAAGCTTATGATATGCTTGATATTATTGAGCGCATCGTCGATAAATCGGCATTTGAACAATTCAAAGAAGATTATGGCAAAACCATTTTATGCGGCTATGCCCGCATTGAAGGATGGGCCGTGGGCATTGTTGCCAACCAGCGAAAAATAGTAAAAAGCAAAAAGGGAGAAATGCAAATGGGCGGTGTCATCTATAATGACAGCGCTGACAAAGCTGCCCGTTTCATTATGAATTGTAACCAGAAAAAAATACCACTGGTTTTCTTGCAGGATGTAACCGGCTTTATGGTAGGCAGCCGCAGCGAACATGCCGGGATCATTAAAGACGGGGCAAAACTGGTGAATGCAGTGGCCAATTCAGTGGTACCAAAAATCACCATCATTATCGGCAACTCGTATGGCGCGGGAAATTATGCGATGTGCGGGAAAGCGTATGACCCTCGTTTTATATTTGCCTGGCCTACTGCCAAAATTGCCGTTATGGGAGGAGAACAGGCTGCAAAAACATTATTGCAGATACAAATGGCATCGCTTAAAGCAGAGGGCAAAACACCGACGGCAGAGGAGGAGAAAAATTTGCTGGATGAAATAAAAGGAAGGTACGACCGGCAAACGACTCCTTATTACGCTGCCTCACGTTTATGGATAGACGCGATTATTGATCCTGCCGATACGAGGAAAATGATTGCCGAAGGGCTGAAAGCTGCCAGCCACAATACGGAGATAAAAGAGTTCAAGACAGGCGTGATACAGGTTTAATGAAGCATTTGTCTATTCCAGGTTACTTCGCTCATTCGATCTTGTTTTTTTAATTTTTTAATTTAGATAACGCCCTTGCAAAACAATCATCTTATTATGTACACTGATGGCGCATCACGAGGCAACCCGGGCGCAGGCGGCTACGGAACAATACTAATGTGGGGAAATATAAAAAAAGAATTGTCAGCCGGCTACAGGCATACGACCAACAACAGGATGGAGCTGATGGCGGTTATTGCCGGCCTGGAAGCGCTAAAAAAAAACGGGTTGAACATTACAATTTATTCCGACAGCCAATATGTGGTGAAGGCTGTTGAACAAGGCTGGCTGAACAACTGGATTGCCACGAATTTCAAAGGAGGGAAAAAAAACAAAGACCTGTGGCTGTGCTATCATGAACTTGCCCAAAAAAACAAGATAAAATTTATTTGGGTGAAGGGGCACGCCGACAACCCACACAATAACCGGTGCGATGAGCTGGCTACTGCTGCAGCAGACGGGAATAATTTATTACCAGACGAAGGGTATGAAAAAGAGATGAAGACATAAAACTTTTGGGCAGGCCGAAACCGGATCAATTCTGTTGAAGACCATTATAGCAACGCAAGAATACAGTTCCTGCCTGGCTGGACAAGCAAATTGGCAACAATACATCCAACGGGTATTAAAGCTGCCTGCACAGCTAAAAACGAGGGCAATGGCATGATGGCTTGTTCGCAAATACCAAGAATGCAGCCCTGCCACTACGCCTTGCCGGATAAGCCTACTCCAAAATCCGGGTTTAGTAATACCCAAAGCTTAGGCTTCACTTTGCCAACTGCCTGTTAATTCCAAATAAAACATTTCAGTTTCAGGCCGATAATCCGCTTTGGTATTGAATTTGCTCAACATTAGCGAATGCCTATTTTTGCAATCTAATTCCAACCACTGAAAAAGCTGATCAAAATATCCCTACGGGCTGTCCTCACATTTGTGTTGCTGATTTTGACGTTATGGTTGTTATCCGAAGCCACTACTCAAAAATCGGTTTTATTTGGCCTCTTCTTCCTCGTGTCCCTCACGCTTTTCCTAAGAACACTTACCCTGGCTTCAGGCCTGACCAATGTGCTCTTCCTCATTTTGGCCTGGCTAATGATCCAATTGCCTTCTGTGCAAACCTGGCTGGTAAGGCAGGCTACCAATAAGCTGTCCAAAAGCCTTGGCACAACTGTCAGCATCGGCCACGTTGACTTTTCTCTTTTCAATAAAATGACTTTGGGAAACATCCTGCTGCAAGACAAGAATAAAGATACCATCCTATACGCCGGCGGGCTGAAAGTACAGATAACAGATTGGTTTTTCAGAAAAGATAAAGCGCAGTTGCAATATATCGGGATCAATGATGCGACCATCAAGCTTCAAAGAAAAGACTCGGTATGGAACTACCAGTTTTTAGCAGATTTTTTTTCCGGCCCTAAAAAACCAGGCACAACAAAAAACATTGAACTGGACCTGAAAAAATTATCCCTTTCCAACATTCACTTTGTAAAACATGATGAATGGCGTGGTGAAGATTTTGATGTGCGCCTTGGTTCAATGCAGATGGATGCAGAAACCTTCGACCTGGCCAAAAAAACAGCCAATATCAATTTGATCGAGCTCGCAAAACTTGAATTCGCAATCATCAATTATGAAGGGCGCAGGCCGCCCTTGATTGACACAGATGAAGTTTATATAAATGACCCGCTTCACCTTCGATTGAACCCGGCAGGCTGGAACATCTCCGCTAAACAAATCATTTTAACCAATGGGGCTTTTAAAGATTTCAAGGCCGATGGCCTTCAGCCATCAAAATATTTTGACGGCACGCACATCCTTTTTTATGCAGTGAACGGCAATTTCAAAAATGTCGTGCTACGGCAGGATACGGTTACGGCCCAACTGGCATTGAGCACAAAAGAGCGAAGTGGCTTCGAAGTAAAAAAGCTTACGGCATCCATTAAATTTTTCCCTGAAGCCATGGAATTTCATAAAATGGACCTGCAGACAGGAAAGAGCCGTATCAGGAACTTCTATGCTATGCGCTTTAAAAGTTTTGATGACATGTCGGAGTATGAAGACAAGATCAATATGGAAGGAGATTTTTCTGACACCTATATTGATAGCGATGATATTGGTTTTTTTGCACCTGAATTAAAAGACTGGAACAGGAAAATCCACATAACCGGCATCATCAAAGGCCCCGTTAAGAACCTGAAAGGCACCCAGATGATTTTGGAAGCCGGGAAAAACACATTGCTCAATGGAGATATTCATTTAAAAGGCCTGCCTGATATTGACAATACCTTCATCGAATTCAGGTCCAATGATTTCAGGACCAATTATGCAGACGCTTCCACACTGATCCCCCAACTGAAGCAAATCCATTCCCCGCGCTTCGACAGGATTGACCGTTTTCGTTTTACAGGTTCGTTCACCGGATTCCTGAAGGATTTTGTAACCAATGGCATTATTGAAACAAACCTGGGAACAGTGGTTACCGATGTCAACATGAAATTTCCTGGCAAAAAGCCAACCGTTTATTCAGGCAATATCAGCACCGCAGATTTCGATATAGGACAATTTTTAGATGTCACTAGCCTTGGTAAAGTGGCTTTCACCGGGAAAGTCGAAGGAACTGGCTTAGCTGCAAATACATTAAATGCTGTGCTCGATGGAAAAGTAGAAAGGCTCGAATTCAGCCACTACAATTACCAGAATATTATAGTGAATGGCTCAATTGCAAAAAAGAAATTCAATGGCCAGTTGATCTCACAGGACCCAAGCCTGGATGCAAAAATGATTGGCCTTGTCGATTTTAGCGGCAAGCAACCTAAGTTTGACCTTAGCGCAGAAATAGGCCGGACAGATTTAAAGAAGATCAACTTGACACAGGACAGCGTGGAGTTCGCAGGGAAACTGCGATTCAATTTTACCGGAGACAACATTGATAATTTTGTTGGCGATGCCCGGGTATATGAAGCATCCATTTATAAAAAGGGGCAGCGCATTTCATTTGATTCCCTCACTCTTGAATCGAGCGTCGCAGACAACAACAAATCTATTATTGTCCTAAGCAATGAATTTGACGGGGCCATTGCAGGCGAATTTTCTATTCACGACCTGCCCAATGCCATACAGGCCTTCCTGAACAAATATTACCCTGCTTACATCAAGCCTGTTAAAGGCAAACTTGCGTCAGACCAGAATTTCAGCTTTGTGCTCACAACAAGAAAAGTTGACGATTATATCAGTTTTATAGATAAAGACCTGAGCGGGTTCAACAACACCACCATTAGCGGGCGCATCAACACCTCAAACAACCTGCTTGACGTAAATGCGAACATCCCACAATTTGGCTTTAAAAATTTCTCGTTTTTAAACACTAATGTAAAAGGCAATGGCAACTACGACAGCCTTTTGCTGCAAACTGATATTGCTGATGTATTCGTTAGCGACAGCCTCCACTTTCCCAAAACTCGCCTGCAGCTCCGTTCTTCGAATGATTTATCTGACATCAAAATCAACACCAGCGCCAACCAGACATTGAACTCCGCTAACATTGATGCACAGGTCAAAACATCGCAAACCGGCTTTCATATCAAATTCAATTCTTCTGCTTTTGATGTGAACGGGAAAAAATGGGCAATCCAGAAAAATGGCGAATTTTCAATCGATAATAATATAATAACAACAAACTCGCTGCTGGTATATAGCGACGACCAACAGATCCACATCACCACCCATCCTTCTTCTTCAGGAAAATGGAACGATGTCCGCCTTGACCTCAAAAAAATCAATATCGGCGATTTTACACAATACTTTGTAAAAAGCAACAGGTTAGAAGGCGTGCTAACAGGGTCGGGCGAAATAACAAATCCGTTGACCAAACAATTAGGTTTCAATTTTGGAGGGCGCGCCGAACAGTTTCGCCTTGATAATGACTCAATAGGAAATCTTGCCATTGATGCCGGGTATAACAAAACTACCGGGCTGGTCAACGCCCATGTCAATTCCGATAACAAAGATTATCACTTTGACATTAAAGGCATATTCAATACACTAGACAGCAATAGAGGAACAGCCCCTATTGACATAACAACAAACATGGTCGATACAAAAATCGACTTGCTTGAAAAATACCTCAATTCCGTTTTTGGAGATGTAAAGGGGTTTGCCACAGGCAATCTTAGAATTGTGGGGCCTGGGGATAATCTAAAATATCTTGGCGATATCAAACTGCGAGAGGGAAAACTGCATGTAAACTATACACAGTGTACTTATTGGATACCTTCTGCTAATGTAGCTTTTCGAGACGGATATATCGATTTCGGCAACTGCCAGATCAGGGACAGCCTTGGCAATGTGGGTCAACTGACACGTGGAAGGCTAATGCACCATGCTTTTAATGACCTGGCCTATGACTTTGTAATTAATACCAACAAGCTGATGCTGCTAAATACAAAGGCATCAGACAACAACCAGTTTTATGGCAGGGTCATTGGCCGTGCAAGCATGACGTTAAAAGGGCCTAATGAAAACATGTTGATGGAAATACATGGAGAGCCTACAGACAGTTCAGATATTTTTTTACCAATGAACACTGCAAGGGAAAGTGCCGATGCAGATTTTTTGGTGTGGAAGGTGTACGGGAAAGAAATGCATCAGCAATATGATCACAAAGCCACTAACCTTACCGTTGTACTTGATATTACCGCAAACAACTATGCAAATGTTTATGTCATCGTTGATCCTTTGACCGGTGACATCATTAAAGCAAACGGCCACGGCAACATCCAGATGCGGGTGGGCACAACAGAAGACCTGAGCATTACAGGAAGGTATGAAATTGATAAAGGCAGCTACAACTTTACTTTCCAGTCGTTCATCCGAAAACCTTTTGTATTTAGTGAAGGGGGCGACAACTATATTCAATGGAGGGGAGACCCCTACAATGCCGACATCAATATTGAAGCGCTTTACCAGGCAGAAAATATAAGTTTTAATGACCTTGCCTACAATAACTCTTCAGTAGGAAAAGCATTTGGCAATACTTCCGAATTAGCAGGTTACCGTGGCCCCATTAATGTAATTGCCAACCTAACACAAAAATTAACCCAGCCACATATCGAGTTTAAAATTGAACTTCCGCAGAATAGCCCGTTAAAAAACGACATGTATGCTTCTTTGTTATTGGACCTGATCCAATCCGACCCGAATGAGCTGAACAAGCAGGTTTCGTTCCTGCTGGTGTTCAATAGTTTCGGGCCAATGTCGATTACTAATACAGCATTTGATGCCACAACCGCCTTCACGGGAGTATTTGTGAATAGCATTTCTGGTTTTATTTCGTCTGAATTGTCCCACCAGTTTTCTAATATCTTCAGAAAAGTTTTTAACAACAATAACCTGAGGCTTAACCTGAATACGAATTTTTATAACGGCAGCGCTTATTTGAATGGGAATGTCGACCAGTCGAAGCTGATGTATGACAGAACAAGCGTTAACCTCTCCGTTGCAAGAAGCTTTTTGAATGAACGCCTGACTTTTACTTTTGGGAGCGCCCTGGATATCGGCCTCAGCGCACAACAGGCTGCTGCATCATCATTCCAGTTCCTTCCAGACATAAACATGGAATACAAGATCACGCAGGATGGGCGGCTTTCTGTAAGCGTTTTTTATCGTGATTCTTATAATTACCTCTCCACGGCTAACCGGACAGCAAACCGCTCAGGCACCAGCATTTCTTATAGAAGAAGTTTCGACAGGATCGATGAATTGTTCAGAAAAAAGAAAAAAGAAGTGCCAAAGGCCCAGCCTCCTGCCCCACCATCGCCAGATGGCTCCCAGCCATGAAACAACAAATTGGTCAAAGCTCCGTGAGCGTTTAATTTACTTCTCAGTCTTGTATGCCGGTCCTTTGGTTTTCAAAATCTGATGACCGAGTTTGTCTCTTTTTGTGGCCAGGTATTTTTCGTTGTGCGGGTTAGGCTCAATTTCTATTGGGATGGTTTCGAAAATTTCAAGGCCATAACCTGATAACCCTGACCTCTTTTTTGGGTTATTGCTCATTAGCCTAAGTTTAGTGATCCCAAGATAACGAAGAATTTGTGCGCCAATCCCATAATCTCTTTTATCCATCGGAAATCCCAGGTGAAGGTTGGCTTCTACAGTATCCAGGCCACTTTCCTGCAGTTGATAGGCTTTCAGTTTATTAACAAGGCCAATCCCTCTGCCTTCCTGGTTCATATATAAAATCACCCCCGAACCATTCTGCTCCACCATCTGCATCGCTTTGTGCAACTGATCGCCGCAATCGCAGCGCAGCGAACCCAGGATATCGCCTGTGAAACAGGAAGAATGCACACGAACCAGCACCGGCTCCTCTTTTTTCCATTCGCCTTTTATCAGTGCAAGGTGCTCATTGGCGGTATTTTTTTCCCTGAATGCAATCAGCTTGAAATGGCCATATTTTGTAGGCATATCCACCCGGACGATTTCTTCAATCAAAGAATCTGTTTTTAACCGGTATTCGATCAGCTCTTTGATTGATACCACTTTAAAGTCAAACCGTTTGGCAATTTCCTGGAGCTGGGGCAGCCTTGCCATAGAACCATCTTCATTCATGATCTCGACCAGAACCCCCACCGGATCAAAACCTGCCAGCCTTGCCAGGTCAATTGTGGCTTCTGTGTGGCCAGCCCTTCTCAACACTCCACCAGCCTTGGCCTTCAATGGGAATACGTGGCCTGGCCTGCCAAGGTCTTCAGGCTTAGTTTTTCTGTTGATGAAAGCCTGAACCGTTTTTGCGCGGTCGTGTGCGGAAATTCCTGTTGTGCATCCATGACCAAGCAAATCAACAGAAACAGTAAATGCAGTTTCATGAAGAGCCGTATTGTTGTTCACCATCAGCTCAAGCCCAAGCTCATTGCATCTTTCTTCTACCATCGGCGCACAAATTAGCCCGCGGCCATGCTTGCTCATGAAATTGATCACTTCAGGGGTGGCATTAGCTGCCGCTGTAATAAAATCGCCTTCATTTTCGCGGTCTTCATCGTCCACCACAATGATAAGCTTCCCTTTTTTTATATCATCAATTGCGCTTTCAATGGTATCAAACATGAGCAATATTTTACCTGCAAAGATAGTGAATAGGAAGCTCCAAGCGATATGCGAAGAGCTGCTGTTGCTACAATGGCAGCCTCTCAGGCAAATGAATGCCCCTGTCTCATCTGGTTTTAACCACGCAACTACAAACAGGACCTCAAACCTGGCATCTCCTTTTGGAAAGAACCTTGCTGTCAACTACTTTTGCTGCGAAATAATTTTTTCAATCTAAATATTTTTCTGATGAAAGTAACGGTTGTAGGCGCAGGCGCAGTTGGCGCAACATGTGCTGATAATATTGCCCGCAAAGAACTGGCAACTGAATTGGTACTGCTCGATATTAAAGAAGGCCTTGCAGAAGGGAAAGCGCAGGACATGATGCAGACGGCTGCTCTTTTGGGGTTTGACACAAAAATTACCGGCAGCACAAACGATTATTCAAGAACCGCAGGAAGTGAAGTGGTGGTGATTACTTCAGGCCTCCCAAGAAAACCCGGCATGACCCGCGAAGAGCTGATCGGCACAAATGCAGGCATCGTAAAAGGTGTTGCAGAAAATATTTTAAAGCATTCGCCCAATGCCATCCTCCTCATCATCAGCAACCCGATGGATACGATGACCTACCTGGCACTAAAGGCTACCGGATTGCCAAAAAACAGGATCATTGGGATGGGCGGCGCATTAGACAGCGCCCGCTTCAAGTATCAGCTAAGCCGGCACCTTGGCGCAAGCCCTGCCGACCTGAACGCTGTGGTAGTTGGCGGGCATGGTGATACCACCATGATACCGCTGATACGCTACGCAACATGGAACAGCACGCCAGTTTCCTCACTTTTAAGCGAAGAAAAACAAAAGCAAATAGTGGCAGACACCATGGTTGGCGGCGCTACGCTTACTAAATTAATAGGCACTTCGGCATGGTATGCGCCGGGAGCAGCAGGCGCATCGCTTGTTGAGAGCATTGTAAGGGACGAAAAAAAGCTGATCAGCTGTTGTGTTGCAGTTGATGGGGAATATGGGCAAAAAGACATTTGCATCGGCGTTCCAGTGGTTATTGGCAAAAACGGGTGGGAAGAAATTGTAGATTTTAAGCTAAATGCCGAAGAACAGGCGCTGTTTAATAAAAGCGCAGATGCCGTGCGCAATATGAATGACGTGCTGAAGACGCTTAACGTATATTAATATGATCAATGAAAAGTAAAAGAAAAGCCGGCAAGCAAATTTTGGCCGGCTTTTTTCCTGGGGGTTGCTTAAAGCGCAGCTCTTTGCAAATTTAGAAAAAGCACACTATCTTTATCCCGGCTGCCACCTATTAGCCCTCCTGATTGAATGACCGCCTAAAATCTATTATCTCCTATCAGTTCCAATTTTATCCTTAAAAGACGCTTTCTTAAAAATCACAAAAGAATGAAAAGGATAATTTTACTTTCAGTAGTTTTGATTTATACAGCCCACACATCGTTTTGCCAGACAGGCCTTCAAAAACACAATCCCTTAATTGATTATAACCTGAGCCCCACCCACAACAATAAAATAAACCCATCCTTAAATTCTTCCATCAACCCAAAAGATAACTGGAACATCAACCCGGCACACAATGAGTCATTGGATCCTTCAAAAAACCGGGCTATCAGCCCAATGTTCAATCCCTCTTTCAATCCGGTAACTTACCAGGTATTGAACCCCATGTTCTCCACCTCGCTGAACCCTAAAAATGCAAACTGGTCAGGTAATTTTTTATTTGACAAGGACGATAAGCTGGTTGGGTTCATATCGATTGCCTGCCAAAATGTTTTATTATCATTTAATGCAAACGGTGAATGGGTTGGCTATTTTGTAAAAAGTTCTGCAACTGACACCTTCAACGAGTTTTCGCTTCAAGGCTCCTGGACAGGAAATTTTCTCTGTTCTGATTCTAATGAAGGCTACAACTTGTTTTCCAGCGATGGTGAATGGACAGGAAAGCATATCAAATAAATGAATAAGGAAGTATTGGGCATTGGCTATTGCCATCCATTTATCTTTTCATATATTTTCTGTTCAAGTTCATTCACATCTATTTGCTCCATGCATTTGAAATGTCCTTTAGGGCATTTCTTATACCCGATTTTCGAGCATGGCCTGCATGAAAGGCTTTTAATCTCCATCATATCAAAAAGGGATTTATTCGTGGCAGGCCCTGAAGCCGAAGCGCGGGCAAAATTTTCGCCATAATAAGGGTACATGCCAAATTCAGGCACCGTGTTGCCCCATAAAGAAATTACCGGACGTTTAAATGCGGCAGCTACATGCATCAGGCCAGTGTCGTTGGAGATGATCAGTTTGGCCCGGCGCACCAGGTCAGCAGATTCGTTTAAGCTAAATTTCCCGCAGGCATTATAAATTTTCACTTTGTCTGACGAAGCTACCTCATCGCCATGTATTTTGTCTTCCGGCCCGCCCAGTAAAATAACCGGGTGACGGAGCGAAGCGCAAAGCGCTTTCAGCTTATGCACAGGAAAACGCTTGGTGAAATAAGCTGCCCCAATAACAATCCCAATATAGCCCGCATGGTGCGATGCCGGGATATCGCTTTCTTTCACCAATTCATTTCCAGGAATGAAATAGTCAAGCCCGGCGCCATCATTTTTCACTCCAAAGCTCTCTACCGTTTGCAAATAACGGTCAACAATATGCGCAGCAGGCAGCCTATTTATTTTCAAAGCAGTCAACAACCATTTTTCGATATTCAGCTTGTTGAATGAAAATGCATGCTTCTTAAGCCCACGCTTAACTCTTAGTGTGCGGAGGTTATGATGCAGGTCAATCACATAATCAAAATCTTCCTTTTTCAATTTTTCAACAACTGCATCCAGGCTGTCTTCCAGCAGGTGGGTCTTATCGATATAAGGATTGGCAGCTAAAATGTCTTTATAAGCCGCTTTGGTAAGGTAATGCACTTCTGCTGTAGCTATCTGTTTCTTCAAACAGCGGGCTACGGGCGTTGTTAAAACAATATCGCCAATAGATGAAAACCGGATAATGAGAAATTTCATTCTGCAAAAATGAGGGAAAAGCCGGAAACCAGCCCAGGAAGAACGTGAAGATGTCGATGCATTAATAATTTTTTAAAAAAACATCCCATCCAAAATCTTGCCTTATTCTTCCAAATAATTCAAATCCTTGTTATACGTTTCCTCCACAAAATACAAAGCGACAAAAGAAATCAGCATTACCACAATGCCTGTAATCCAGCCGCTGCGCACATAACCTGTCAATGGCTGAAGGGCTACGAACAATAAAGAAATGGGAATGAGTGAGCCGCGAACCATATTCGGCGCAGTGGTGGTAACAGTTGCCCGAATATTGGTACCGAATTGTTCTGCCGCCATGGTTACAAATGTTGTCCAAAACCCACCCCCGATACCAAGCACAATGGATACAAGATAAACCTGGTTTACACCCGCATGATGAAGATCGAAAAACCAAATAAGCCCCGCGATGCTAACAAAGTAATACAGATACACTACTTTTTTCCGGCTTTGCAGCCACTGGCTTAAATAACCCGCGAGAAAATTACCGATGGAAATAGCCGCATAACAATACATCACTGCTTTCCCGGGGTCAACAGTTCCCCGCACATCCATCTTCGCGCCAAACTCTTTTGAAAATGTGATTAAAATGCCGATTATATACCAGACAGGCAATCCTATTAGTATGGTGGCAACATATTTTCTCAGCCTGCTAAGATCAGTGAAAAGCATAAAAAAATTTCCTTTTGAAATTTTCTGGTGCTTAATATCTTTATACATCCCCGATTCAAGGACCCCGGCACGCAACAGCAATAATGCAATGCCCAATCCTCCCCCAATAAAATAACAAGTGCGCCAGTCAAATTTTTCTTTCACAAAAAAAGCAGCAACTGCGCCGATAACACCAACGCCGGAAATAATAGAAGCGCCGATGCCTCTTTTTTCTTTTGGCAGCAGTTCGCTTACCAGCGTAATGCCTGCCCCAAGTTCTCCCGCCAAACCAACGCCGGAAATAAACCGCACCAGCGCATATTGGTGCACGTTAGTTACAAACCCGTTGGCAATATTGCCGATGGAATACAGTAAAATGGTAGCAAACAAAACTTTTAATCTGCCTTTCTTATCTCCAAGAATTCCCCAGATAATGCCACCGATGAGCAGCCCGAGCATTTGAATATTAATAATGTTCAATCCTTCCCTTGCGATTGCTGCTTCATCGAGGCCTAATGATTTTAAAGAAGGGACACGGATAATGCTGAACAACAGCAGGTCATAGATATCCACAAAATAGCCCAGCGCGCCAACAATGACGGCGAGGTTAAAGACAGAGTGAACTTTTTGTTGCATGCGCATGGCCATTTTTCATGAAGGCTTCCTGCCAGAGGAGCTTTTTCTTTTACCAAAAAATAATTTGTACAATACCGGCAAAGTGGTGACCAACACGATTATCAGCACAATTACTTCAAGATGCTTTTTTAGGTCAAAATGAAATTTCCTGACGAAGAGCTTATCAAGATAGTGACCGGCAAACAACATGCTGAACACCCATGCAATGCAGCCAATAATATTATAAAATAGGAACTTCTTCTTATCCATCTGAACAATACCTGCAATGATGGGCGCAAAAGTCCTTACAATGGGCACAAACCGGGCAAACACAATGGCCTGCCCGCCATGTTTGTCATAAAATTCTTTGGCATCGAATAAATATCTTTTCTTGAACAAAAAATTATCCTTCCGGTGAAACAGGAAGGGGCCGCTTTTTTTGCCGAACCAATAGCCTAAAATATTGCCCAATATGCCGCATGCAGAAACGAGCAAAAGCAATATCAGTAAATCCGCAAAATCGCTGCCCGTTCCCCCGGGAATAAGTTTGTCTACCAATTTTGGACTGAATATGCCCGCAACAAACAAAAGGCTGTCGCCTGGAAGAAAAAAGCCGACCATTAATCCCGTTTCTGCAAACACAATAAAAAGCATTACCCACAAACCACCGTTATTGATGTAAAATTCAGGGTTCAGCAAATCTTTAAACGTAACCGTCAATAATTCCATAATGCTTTATAGCTTGTTTAAGAACCCTTTTTTGGGATTGCGCCTTCCATTTTGCTTACCACTGCTGTGGCCAGGCTATTGCCCACTACATTGGTGGCGCTTCTTGCCATATCCAAGACCTGGTCAATGCCAAGCAATAGCAAAAGCCCTTGTTGAGGGATATTGAACATTGATAATGTTCCGGCAATGACCACCAAAGAAGCCCTTGGCACTCCTGCAATGCCTTTGCTCGTGAGCATTAAAACCAGCAACATGGATATTTGTTGCGTTACTGACATGTGCATACCGTAAGCCTGCGCAATAAATAAAGACGCAAAAGTCATATACAGCATGCTCCCGTCCAAATTAAAAGAATAGCCAAGTGGCAGTACAAAACTCACGATTTTATTAGGGCATCCGAATTCTTCAAGCGCTGTGAGCAATTGCGGGAATGCAGATTCCGAGCTCGCAGTGCTAAAAGCCAGCAGCACGGCCGCTTTCACGCGGCTAATGAGCTCGATGGCGCGCTTCCCGATAAATAGCGAAGAGATCAATATAAGAAGGCCCCACAAACAAATGATACCAGCATAAAAGCTAATGATGAGCTTTCCATAAGCAAACAAAAGATCAGGCCCTTTTATAGCCACAATAGCGGCAATGGCGGCAAATGCTGCCGCAGGCGCAAGCTTCATCACATAGCCAGTCATCTTTAAAACAACATGGGCAACCGCATCAAGGGCTTTGGTGATGATTTTTCCCTGCTCCCCTATGGCTGCAGTTGCTATCCCGAAAAAAACAGAGAATGCAACAATCTGTAATATCTGGTTGGAAGCCATTGCCTGGATAATGCTTTCAGGGAAAACGTGCTCCACAAAATTCTTAAAAGAAAGCGAAGACTGATCAACTGTAGGCTTTGCCGCTGCATCAGGCAAAGGCAGGTTAATGCTGTGGCCCAGTTTCAGGATGTTCATTATAACGAGCCCCAAAACCAACGACAGCAATGACATGCTCATAAACCACAACAGCGTCTTCCCTCCGATCCGTCCCACAGACTTAATGTCCCCAAGCTTAGCAATGCCGACTACCAGTGTCGAGAAAACAAGCGGCGCGATAATCATTTTTATTAATCGAAGAAAGACCTCTGTGAGCAGCGACATTGCATCGGAAAAACTTGCAATCCATTTTTCAGGAGCATTAAAATGGAAGAGCAGCCCTATTGCTATGCCTGCAATCATTGCAATAATGATCCATGATGTTAAACTAATTTTCCTCATAAGCTCAGTTAACGATGCTGCAAAAAATCGAAAATTATTGACTTGGCAAAACTTTCGTCGCAAATGTTCCTGTTCACAAATATTTCAATCAGGCACCAACCCCTATATTGGCCAGCAAAGTTGTGGCTAAAACCCCGCGCAATACAAAAGAAATAAGCCGCGTATCAATTATTTGCTTATTTTACGAGCCATATCAAAACTACTGCTATAATACAATTCACAAAGTATGAGTTTATTTGCCAAAAAATCTATTGCAACTCTTCTGGCACAGGCAGAAGATTCAGGAAAAGGACTAAAGAAAACGCTCAATGCCGGTAACCTGGTTGCCCTCGGGATCGGGGCGATTATCGGGGCAGGGCTGTTTGTGAGGACTGCTGCCGCTGCCGGTGAGCATGCCGGGCCTGCTGTTACCATTTCATTTATTATAGCAGCGGTTGGTTGCGCATTTGCCGGATTGTGCTATGCAGAATTTTCTTCCATGATCCCCATTGCCGGCAGCGCCTACACTTATGCGTATGCAACAATGGGCGAGTTAGTGGCATGGGTAATTGGCTGGGCCCTGGTGCTCGAATATGCGCTTGGCGCGGCAACCGTTTCCATTTCGTGGAGCGAGTATTTGAATATTTTAGTTGGGAAAAGTATCCCATACGAGTGGTGCCACTCTCCTTTCGAATCGTTGCAAGATGCGGCCGGCGTAATGCACCACGGCATTATGAATGTGCCGGCACTATTTATATTGCTGCTTCTTTCGCTATTGCTTATTAAGGGCACCCAGGAATCTGCCCGTGTGAATATGATTATTGTGATCATTAAAGTAACCATCGTAATTGTGTTTATTGCTATTGGCTGGGGTTTTATTAACCATGCCAATCACACGCCATATTTAATTCCGGCTGATGCGCCACCGGCAGTTCAGATGAACGGGCAACCTTATTCTTATGCTGATTTCTTTCGGCACGGATGGGGGGGAGTGCTAACCGGAGCAGGCATTGTGTTTTTTGCCTTCATCGGGTTTGATGCAGTTTCCACCACAGCCCAGGAAGCAAAAAACCCCAAGCGCGATATGCCGCTTGGCATTTTGGGCTCATTAATAGTTTGCACTGTTTTATATATTCTTTTTTCGTGGGTACTTACCGGCGTTGCGCCTTATACCGATTTTGTAAAAGCCGGAAAAGAAGCATCTGTTGCTTATGCTATTGAAACCTATATGCACTATGGCTGGCTGGCCAAACTTGTTTCCTTTGCCATCCTGCTCGGGTTTTCTTCCGTGATACTGGTAATGCTGATGGGGCAATCGCGGGTGTTTTATACCATGTCAACAGATGGGCTGCTCCCGAAAATTTTCAGCGACCTGCATCCTAAATTCCGCACTCCCTATAAAAGCAATATTGTGCTTTTTCTTTTTGTTGGATTGTTCGGCGCTTTTGTGCCCGTGAGCGTGGCCGGCGATTTAACTTCTATCGGAACTTTATTTGCTTTTGTGCTGGTTTGTTTGGGGATAATCATTTTGAGGAAGAAAGAACCTAACCTAACACGCCCATTCAGAACACCCTGGGTGCCTGTTGTGCCGATACTCGGGATGATCGTCTGCACCGCCATGATTGTGGGCCTGCCGAACGAAACTTTGCTCAGCGCTTTTGTATGGATGATAATCGGATTGATCATCTATTTTAGCTACAGCAAAAAATACAGCAAACTAAAAATACCAGGAGAAATACTTCCGACGAGTGAAAAGTTTGATAAAAAATAAAAACCAACCGCCTTCGGGCGGTTTTTTATTTGCTTCACTTGAGCTAATTTTGCTGCCCGACAAAAGTTGAAGGCTTTATTTTTATAATGAAAGATGGGCTTGAGGGCTACAAACCACAAGCTCAAACAACAAACAAAACATGGGAAGGATTTTTGAAGTAAGGAAGCACACGATGTTTGCCCGCTGGGACAGGATGGCCAAACAATTTACCCGTATCGGAAAAGAGATAGCCATTGCCGTGAAAGCCGGTGGCCCTGACCCAAACACCAATCCTGCGTTGCGCCGTTGCTTTCAGAATGCAAAGAGCGTGAACATGCCAAAAGACCGCGTGGAAGCTGCGATCAAAAGAGCAGCCGGCAAAGAGATGGAGAACTATGAAGAAATTTTATATGAAGGATATGCGCCACATGGGGTGGCCGTGCTCGTTGAAACCGCAACCGATAACCCAACACGGACTGTTGCTAACTTGCGCAGCTATTTCACAAAAGGAAATGGCAATATGGGCACCAGCGGAAGCGTGAGCTTTCAGTTCAAAAAAATGGGCGTGTTCAAGCTAAAACCTGAAGGCTTAAACCAGGAAGAACTGGAATTTGAGCTGATAGATTCTGGCCTTGAAGAAATGGGCGAAGGAACAGGAGAAAACAAGGAGCCTATTTTAATATTAAGAACAGCCTTCAACGATTTTGGCAACATGCAAAAAGCACTGGAAGAAAAAAAGATCGCGCCAATCAGCGCAGAAGTAGAATGGATCCCATCCAACACTTTAGAGCTTTCGGAAAACCAGGCTGAAGAAGTTCTAAAATTGGTGGATAAACTAGAACAGGATGACGATGTGCAGAAAGTATTTCACAATTTAAAATAGAACAATACACCATCGTTTTGAAAAACCTGCAGCTGCTACTGTTGCAGGTTTTTTATTGCCTAACTTTACAGCTAATGAGAGGTGAAAAAAAAATTGTGCTGTTCGATGGCGTTTGCAACCTGTGCAGCAGCAGCATTCAGTTTATTCTTAAGCACGATAAAAAAAATCAGTTCTTATTTGGCTCGTTGCAAGGCAAAGCTGGGCAGGAATACCTAAAGAAATTCAAACTGCCTGCTGATACATTCAATTCATTTATGCTTGTTGAAGGCGATAAATTATACACCCGCTCATGCGGCGCATTGAGGATGATGAAATATTTAAGCGGTGGATGGAAGTTATTATATGCATTCATCATTGTTCCAAAATTCATTCGCGATGGCGTTTATAATTTCATTGCAAGGAACCGCTACAAATGGTTTGGGAAAAAACAATCATGCCTGGCCCCAGGCCCTAAGGTAAAAGCAAAATTTTTAGACTGATGATGCAGGGGTCATTCTCTCATCATTTCTCTCACCGCATCAATTATTTCTTCAGCATTAGGCTTACTGAAATAGTCGCCATCGCTGGCGTATGCCGGCCGGTGTGCTTCGCCGGTGATTGTCCTTGGCGCAACATCGAGCCATTTATAGCCGCCTTGCTCTTCCATCACTTTGTTGAACATATAAGCTGCTGCGCCGCCCGGCACATCTTCATCAACAAATAAAATCCGGTTGGTTTTTTTAAGCGAGCCGAGGATCTTGTGATCAATATCGAATGGCAAAAGGGTCTGCACATCCGCTATTTCACATGAAATGCCAATCTTTTCCAAAGCTGCTGCCGCTTGCTGAACAATCCTTAAAGTAGAGCCATAAGAAACAATGGTCACGTCTTCGCCTTCACGAATCACTTCCGGGATACCTAACGGTACAGTATATCCTAAAATATTAGAGGGCAGTTTTTCTTTCAGCCGATAACCATTTAAGCATTCTATTACTAACGCAGGGTCTACACCCTTAAGCAAGGTGTTGTACATGCCCACGGCCTGCACCATGTTGCGGGGCACACAAACGTGCAGGCCCCGAAGTGAGCCCAATATCATGCCCATTGGAGAACCACTGTGCCAGATGCCTTCCAGCCGGTGGCCGCGTGTGCGCACTATAAGTGGGGCGGTTTGTTTCCCGGCAGTGCGGTATTGCAGAGAAGCAAGGTCATCGCTCAAAGTTTGAATAGCATAGAGCAGGTAATCGAGGTATTGGATCTCAGCGATTGGCCGGAGGCCACGCATAGCCAGGCCTATGCCCTGCCCTATTACCGTCATTTCACGTATCCCTGTATCAAAAATCCGCCCAACGCCATGTTTCATTTGCAGCCCGGCAAATCCCTGGTTCACGTCCCCTATCTTTCCAAGGTCTTCACCAAAGGCAATCACTTTTGGGTTCGAAGAAAAAAGCTCATCGAAATACCTGTTCAATATTTCATACCCATTGACAACAGGAGAATGCTCGTCAAATTCTGCCTCCGCTGCACTTTGCCGCAAAGGGCTATTTCGGCCCTCGTGATACAAAAGCGAATTATATAACGGCCTGCTTTCTGCCAAAAGCTCGTGGTAATATTTTTTTACAGGAGCACTATTTTTGTCATCTCTAACGATCAACATGGACTGGTGCAAGGCCTCTAACACATCTCTCCGGTTGGGTTCTTTGTTGGATGATAATTCCGACAATATTTCCTTCAATGCCTCGGCATCTTCGTGCGAACCTGTGGGAAGCTGGTCAAGCAGGCTTATTGATTTAGTTACCTGCTGCTTTATCGGAAGCTGATATTTTTCCCATGCTGAAACCTTGCTTTGTCTTACAAGCTCCTTTGCGGCCGTTTCTATATCTTCCAATTCCTCTTCGCTGGCCAACGCATTATCCAGCATCCATTCTCTCATTATCTTTATGCCATCCCATTTTCTTTCCCACTCAAGGCGTTCTGGCGGCTTATAACGCTCATGGCTACCCGAAGTAGAATGCCCCTGGGGCTGAGTAACTTCTTCGATATGGAATAATGCAGGGACATGAGTCATCCTGATTTTTTGGATTGCCGCTTCAAACAATTCGCACATGCCGGCATAATCCCATCCCTTTGCCTTATAAATATCTATCCCGTTGGTATTTGGGGTTTTTTGAAAGCCCTTCAGCACCTCGGAGATAGAGCCTTTTGTAGTTTGGAATTTTTTTGGCACCGAAATGCCATAACCATCATCCCAAACAAAAATAGCAAGCGGCACCTGGAGCACGCCGGCCGCATTCACTGTCTCCCAAAACTGCCCTTCGCTTGTGGAAGCATCGCCAATGGTACAAAAACAAACTTCGTCACCATTATTCGACAGAGATGGGAATTGGCGCAGCAGGCCCACATCCCTAAAAACTTTGGATGCATAAGCCAACCCGAGCGCCCTGGGCATTTGAGCTGCAGTTGGAGCAAGCCCGGCTGTGAAATTTTTTCTATTAACAAGATCAAGTATCTCCCCATCTGCATCAATAAAGGGAGTAGCAAAATGTGAGTTCATTTGCCTGCCTGCACTATGGGGGTCATTGCGCACATCGGGATCAGCATAAAGTTGGGAAAAAAACTCTTCGACCGTGGCAATCCCGGCAGCAAAAGCCAGGGTCTGATCACGATAGTATCCGGCATAAAAATCACCTGTCCTGAAAAATTTTGCAAGGGCAACCTGCGGCACTTCCTTGCCATCTCCAAATATGCCAAATTTAGCTTTCCCAGTGAGGACTTCCTTCCTGCCCAAGAGGCTTGCCTCACGGCTTTCGAAAGCCAGCCGGTAATCGTTCAGCACTTCATTCCTGAAATTATCGAACGTTACTTTCTCATGAGACATCAGTTCGCCAGGAGAGAGATTTTCCATACAGGCAAAAATAGGATTATCTGTGGAACAACAGCCTGAAGGATAATGAATGTTAAAAAAAACCGACAGTCAAAATTTATTATAAAAAACTGCGTTTAGTTTGTAATTTTATTTGTTATAATAATTGCGCTATCAATGAAAAAGCTTTTCATATCCTATTGCTTGACGGTTATTGGGCTAACAGTGCATGCACAGGCCCCCCCAGCAACAGTTGCCATATCCGACAGCGCAAAAGCTCCTGACGTTTTATTATTGAAAGAACCAAAGCACGATTTTGGTAGCATCCCTCAAGGGAGGCCCGCTACCCATGTCTTTGAGATAGTCAATACAGGCACTGGCCCTTTGGTGCTTGAGAATGTGCAAGCCTCCTGCGGCTGCACTACCCCTGAATGGAGCAAAGAACCTATTGCTGCCGGTGCAACAGCGGTTATTAAAGTAGGCTATAATGCATACGGCGAAGGGCCTTTTCATAAAACTGTTACTATTTTTTATAATAGCCATCAAACAAAAACATTGACCATCACCGGTGAGGTTTACAAATCTCCCGTAACTTCGGCTCCTGAAAATTTATCTGTCCAATTATTAAAGCAAATAAACTAATACACATGAAAAAAGCATTATTGTTTCTCAGTGTTATTGCCTTATCAGCAACCCTTTTTGCCCAGCAAAAGAAAGCTGAGGATGTTGTGAAATTCAAAGAAATGAGCTGGGATTTTGGCAAAATAAAACAAGGAGCCCCTGTTACCCACAATTTCGAGTTTCAAAATACCAGCAGTGCCCCAGTCGTTATTGAATCTGCAATTCCCTCTTGCGGCTGTACAACGCCGGTAAAACCAGAAGCGCCGATTGCTAAAGGCGAAAACAATAAAATTACTGCAGGGTTCAATGCAGCAGCAGCAGGCCCTTTCAACAAAACAATTACCGTAAAAGTTGCTGGCATTGATATGCCCTTGCAACTGCGGATAACTGGCGAAGTGCTTACAGCAGATGCTTTTGCCAAATATGAAGCCGAGAAGGACAAGCAACCCAAACCAGGTAAATCCAGTCTTTAACTTAGGGTTTTATTCTCTTATCATATCAACTTAGGATCCCCGAAGCAATGCTTTGGGGTTTTTTATTACATGGCATGCTGCTGTAGGTACCAGATTGGATAGAAGAACATATTTTTGCTTCATGTTAAAAATCAGCCACAGGGGAAATATCATGCCATCCTCTCCCATCAGGAAGCTGGTGCCATTTGCAGAGGCTGCCAAAAAAAAGGGAATTACAGTTTATCATTTGAACATTGGCCAGCCGGATATAGAAACACCTAAAGCAGCGCTTGATGCAGTAAAGAACTCCGATTTTAAAATATTGGAATACAGCCATAGCGCCGGAAATGAAAGCTACCGCAGAAAATTAGTGCAGTACTATAAGAAAGCAGGCATTGATGTAGACTATTCCCAAATAATAATTACCACAGGGGGGTCAGAGGCCATCCTGTTTGGGTTCATGAGCTGTCTTGATCCTGGCGACGAAGTCATTATCCCAGAACCTTTTTATGCCAACTATAATGGCTTTGCGGTAGCAGCAGGAGTGGTAGTCAAGCCCATCACCTCCTATATTGAAACGGGTTTTGCCTTGCCCCCCCTCGAAGAATTTGAAAAAGCAATAACCCCAAAAACAAAAGCAATTGTTATCTGCAATCCCAACAACCCAACAGGTTATTTATATAGCAAAGAAGAAATGGAAGTGCTGAAAGGAATTATCAAGAAGCATGGCCTCTATCTTTTTTCGGATGAAGCTTATCGTGAATTTTGTTATGGCGGCGAACATTTCAGCGCTATGAATTTAAAAGGAGCTGATGACAATGTTGTTTTGATGGATACTATTTCAAAGCGCTATAGCGCATGCGGGGGAAGGATTGGATCTTTGATAACAAGAAATAAATCTATTTATGACACTGCCATGAAATTTGCACAGGCAAGGTTAAGCCCTCCTTCATTTGCACAAATCCTCGGGGAAGCCGCAGTAGACTTGCCCGATGATTATTTCAGCGCTACAAAAGCAGAATACCTGAAACGAAGAGACCTCCTGGTGAGCAGGCTGAACAAAATGCCCGGGGTGTTTTGTCCAAACCCGGGTGGCGCCTTTTACGCTATTGCTAGACTGCCAATAGATGATGCTGACAAGTTCGCACAATGGCTGCTTGAATCTTTTTCTTACAACAATCAAACGGTGATGCTTGCTCCGGCTACTGGTTTTTATGGAACGGAAGGATTGGGCAAGAATGAAGTCCGGCTGGCTTATGTGCTGAATTCAGGCTCATTACATGCCGCGATGGACTGCCTGGAAAAGGCCCTGGAAATATATCCTTACAATACCGCAAGCAGATCCTTAAAATAACGAAAGCCCGTTTTCCAGGGCTCCCGCAAAAAACAATTGAACTATAACTCAAATCAGGCTCTCTGCTTTGTAGCTGTTTTCCTTTTGGAATGCCTCAGTGCAGCGCTGATTGCTTTACTAAGATTATCGTAAGTGGGCTTGCCTGTGAATAATTCTCCATTGATGAAGAATGCAGGCACATCTTTTACCCCCTTGTCAATGCCTTCTTTTAAATCGCCCTGTACCTGCCAGCCAAAAGTAGCGTTAACAAGGTCATCGAGAAATTTTTTACTGGCAATGCCAGCTTCAAGGGAATGCAGTTTCAGGCTTGTTGTGCCTAAAGCCCTCCTGTTTGCAAAAAGAATATTATGCATTTCCCAAAACTTTCCTTCCTGTGCTGCTGCTACCGATGCCTCGGCCGCTTTTAAACTGCGCTGATGGATTTTTGTGAGGGGAAAATGCCTGAAATTGAATTTTATTTTTCCTTTGAAATTTTCCAGCAATTGCTTTACTACTTCATTGGCTTTAGCACAAGCTTCACTTTCATAATCCCCATATTCCATCAAAGTCACTGAAGCTTTGGGATCCCCTACAAAAATTTGTTTTGTTGGTATTATTTCGATTATTTCTTTTGGTTTTGGCGGCATATCTTTATTTCTATATATCTGAAAACAATTTTCTGTTTTTTTGGTTCGCAATGATAATACAAAAATCTTTAATGAGCGACTTTCTTCTTGGTCCCGTTTGATGAACGGTTTTCCTGGGCAGCGGGTTCATTCCTGAAAACGACCGTGCCATCAAAAACGTCAACCAAAACCGGATGGTTTTTATCGATGTTGCCAGATAATATCTTCTTGCTCAACTGGTTTACTATCTCTTTCTGTATCAAACGCTTAAGCGGCCTGGCCCCAAATTGCGGGTCAAACCCGTTTTCAGCAAGGTAGTCAATTGCATATTCACTGAAATCCAATGTAATACCATTTTTGGCCACAATATCTTTCAAGGAGTTCAACTGAATTTGAATAATGCCGCGGATTTCGCCTTTTAACAAAGGCTGGAACATGATGACTTCATCAACCCTGTTCAGGAATTCTGGCCTGATGGTTTGTTTCAACAAATTCATCACTTCAATTTTTGTTGCTTCTACAATTTCATCACGGTTCTTTTCATTGATCTTTTCAAAATTTTCCTGGATAACAGCGCTCCCCATATTGCTCGTCATGATGATGATTGTGTTCTTAAAATTCACCACCCTGCCTTTATTATCTGTAAGCCTGCCGTCATCAAGCACCTGCAACAAAATATTGAACACATCCGGGTGCGCTTTTTCGATTTCATCAAGCAGCACAACGCTATAGGGCTTCCTTCTTACGGCTTCGGTCAATTGCCCGCCCTCATCGTAACCAACATATCCCGGAGGAGCACCTACCAGCCTGCTCACAGAATGTTTTTCCTGATATTCGCTCATGTCAATGCGCGTCATCATGCCCTCATCATCGAAAAGGTATGCAGCAAGGGCTTTTGCCAGTTCTGTTTTGCCAACACCCGTAGTGCCAAGGAAAATGAATGAGCCGATGGGTTTTTTAGGGTCCTGCAGGCCTGCACGGCTCCTGCGAATGGCATCTGCCACTGCAGTTATTGCTTCATCCTGGCCCACTACCTTTTTGTGCAGTTCATCTTCAAGGTTCAGTAATTTTTCTTTCTCGCTTTGAAGCATCTTCGCAACGGGAATGCCTGTTGATTTAGCAACTGCTTCAGCAATGTCTTCCGCATCTACTTCTTCTTTCATCAGGCGCGAATTCTCGCTGATGGCCGCTAATTGGCGCGAATATTCGTCAATTATTTTTTCCTGTTCTTTTATCTTGCCATACCTGATTTCTGCAACTTTTCCATATTCTCCCTCCCTTTCTGCTTTTTCCGCGGCCAGCTTCAAATTTTCAATTTCGGCTTTTGAGTTCTGCACTTTCTCCACCAATTCCTTTTCCTGCTTCCATTTGGCTTTTAAGGTATCTCTTTCCACGCTCAGGTTGCCTATTTCTGCGCTCAACTCACGTAGTTTCTCGTCATCATTTTCTCTTTTGATAGCTTCTCTTTCAATTTCCATCTGGCGGATATTCCTTTCCAGCTTATCCAGTTCTTCCGGCATGGAATTCATTTCTAACCTGAGCTTGGCCGCGCTCTCGTCAATCAGGTCTATTGCCTTATCAGGCAAGAACCTGTCGGTAATATACCGGTGCGACAATTCAACCGCAGCGATTATTGCTTCGTCCTTGATGCGCACATGGTGGTGCGTTTCATACCTGTCTTTCAGCCCGCGCAGGATAGATATCGCGTCTTCTTCATTTGGCTCATCGATCATCACTTTCTGAAAGCGCCTTTCCAGGGCCTTGTCTTTTTCAAAAAATTTCTGGTATTCATTGAGTGTCGTGGCGCCAATCGCCCTCAATTCCCCACGGGCCAACGCGGGTTTTAAGATATTTGCGGCATCCATAGCGCCTTCACCGCCGCCTGCGCCAACAAGCGTGTGTATCTCATCTATAAATAAAATGATTTCCCCATCGCTGCCGGCAACTTCTTTTACCACCCCTTTCAGCCTTTCTTCAAATTCGCCTTTGTACTTGGCGCCTGCAATCAGCAGGCCCATATCCAATGCATATATAATTTTTGATTTCAAATTTTCCGGCACATCCCCGTTAACTATCCTATGCGCCAAACCTTCGGCGATGGCTGTTTTGCCAACCCCTGGCTCCCCTACTAAAATCGGGTTGTTCTTTGAGCGGCGCGAAAGAATGTGCAATGTTCTCCTGATTTCTTCATCTCTGCCAATAACGGGATCGAGCTTGCCCTGCTTGGCAAGTTCATTCAGGTTCTTTGCATATTTGTTCAATGCATTGAACTGGGCTTCTGAAGTCTGCGAAGAAACCGTTCCCCCTTTGCGCAATTCCTTAACAGCAGCTACCAGGCCCTTTTCGGTAGCGCCTGCGTCTTTCAATAATTTAGCCGTGTTATCGTTGCCTTGAACAAGTGCAATGAGCAAATGTTCAACGCTCACAAATTCGTCCCCGAATTTTTTCAAATCAGCCCCGGCACGCAATATGGCATTGTTCGCATCACGGCTTATAGATTGCGCCGGGTCAGCCCCGCTCACTTTCGGAAGCCTGGCAATGCTTTCTTCCAATTTCTGTTCAAGGAAGTTTGTATTAACATTGTTTTTTTTCAGCAAAAATTCAACAGAAGAGTCCTTGTCAGAAAGCAGCGCTTTCAGGACATGTTCTGTTTCGATATTAGCATTTGCATTATTAAAGGCAATTTGTTGCGACTGGGCAACCGCCTCCTGTGCTTTAATTGTAAAATTGTTTAAATTCATAGCTTTACGTTAATTATTACAAACAGCCTGCTGGTTAACAATCGGTCATTTAACCTGTTGTTGATGCTGTTTTAATGAATAATATTGGGTTTGCAAATTGCAATCCAAAAAAACAATCTTGCTAATATGTCATTAATAGCTAAGCGCTTCTGTCGGCAATGCAGCCATATAGCAGTTATGCTGCTATTATGTCTGAGCTCTTTTTCGCAATATAGTTTCACCGATCTTGATGCGCTCTTAAAACAAAATGAAAAAGAGCTGGGGAAAAATTTTGCACTGCTGGTGTGGAAAGACGGGAAGATCATTTATCAAAAACAAACTGCTGATTTCACCTCAAAAAGCCAGGCGCCGATTTACAATGCGGGCAACTGGATGACAGCAGCACTGGTTATGACTTTTGTTGATGAGGGGAAAATTTCGCTGGAAGATAAAGTAAGCAGGTACATTCCTTTGTTCGGAAAATATATGAAAAATTATATCACTGTTCGAAATTGCATTACCAATACCACCGGGATCCATGCTGATGCCGGCATCGGAAGAATCTTCGACAAAAGCAAGCATGAAAGCCTTGAAGACGATGTGAACGCTTATGCCAAAAAAGAAATCCAGGCCAACCCGGGCACTGAATTTTATTACAGCGATATGGGGCCTAATATTGCAGGAAGGGTGCTGGAAGTAATCACCAAAAAAAGTTTCGACAGGCTTATGCAGGAAAAGGTTTTAAGGCCGCTTAAAATGAGGGGGACCAGTTTTAGCAATGATGAAGGCGGTGCCATAAACCCATCCGGCGGTGCGCATTCAACCGCATCTGACTATATCAATTTCCTGTCAATGCTGCTGAACAAAGGCGTTTTCGAAGGCAAAAAAATATTGAGCGAGAATGCAGTGAATGAAATGGGAAAAGCCCAATTTGCCCAGCTACCGGTCAAGTATACCCCAAAAATGACTGAAGGATTTCACTATGGGCTTGGCGCATGGATCGAAGACATCAATGGCGACGGGTCTGGCAATGTGATCAGTTGCAATAACTTTCTTGGAGTATATCCTTTTATTGACAAATGCAGGGGCTACGCAGCGGTATTGATTGTGGAAAAACCAAGGGAAGCACTGAATAAGCAGTTTTATGTTCAGATCAAAGAGGCGATAAACAGCCGGCTTAGTTCAAACTGTAAAGAATAAAGATGAAAAAAAAGATTGTCGGGATTCTTTTGCCGCTTGCTTTTCTTTTGGGTTTTCTTCAGGCTTCATTTTCACAATATCATTTTTCTGAAGTGACCAGGCAACTGGAAGACCATAAAAAAAAATTAGGCGGCAATATTTGCGCAATGATCTGGAAAGACGGAAAGATGTTGTATCAGGAACAAATCGGCAACATGGCCGCAGATAAAGTAATCCCCATTGCCTCGTGCAGCAAATGGCTAAGCGCAGCGCTGGTAATGACTTTTGTGGATGACGGCAAGTTGTCGCTTGAAGATACCATTGGGAAATTTTTGCCGATATTCACGCGGTACGGGAAAGGGAATATTAAAATAAAAAATTGTCTTTCACATACCACGGGCATAGAGTCCAAGCCACTTAACCTTTTTACCATGCTCGATGAAAACAATTATCCTTCGCTTGAAGCACAGGTCAATGATTTTGCAAAAAACAAAAACATGTCAGCACAGCCCGGCACCGAGTTCCGTTATAGCAGCATAGGCCTAAGCATAGCGGGAAGAGTGCTCGAGGCCATCAGTCATAAAAGTTTTGAAACCCTTTTCCAGGAAAGGATTGCCCAGCCTTTAGAAATGTACAATACCAGTTTTGGCAAAGGAGAGCTGGTAAGCCCTTCAGGCGGGGCAAAATCAACAGCAAACGATTATATGCATTTTCTTGAAATGATATTGGGCAAAGGTGCTTATCAAGGCAGGCAAATCCTCAGTAAGAAATCTGTAGAGGCTATGCAAAAACCGCAAACCAGTTTAGCCATGATAAAATATGCACCAAAAGGTGCTGGTGGTTTCAACTATGCTTGTGGCGAATGGATACAACAAACAGATAAAAATGGCAACAGCACCGTACTGACAAGCCCGGGATTTTTTGGCACCTGGCCTTATGTTGATAACGAAAGGAATTATGCAGCCCTGTTTTTTATAAAAAAGTTTTTTATTGATGAAGACATCAAAGAAATTTATCTGAACATCAAAAAAATAATTGATGCGCAAATGGATGTGAAATGAGCAGGCACGTGCTTATAAAACACCCCTGCCATTAGCCTGTGCAAATCTTTTTTCGTTATCATTTTGCTGTCCAACAAAATTGATGCCCCGGGTTGTTAAAATTCGCACGTTTAGTTGCATACAATTTTTATTCTCTATCAAACCATTTTTATGCCCGGCATCAATATCAGGCAAAGCAAATGCATCATTAAATAATTTAAAGAACAAAGCTCCCCATTAGTTGAACAAAATTATAGTAACGGAGGAAGGAAACAAATAAGGCCATATTATTCAAACCAGGCGGCCAGCAATTGCCAGATTTTTATAATGTAGGGCGCCTTCAATAAAATTGTCTTTTAAAAACATTTTCCTATATCAAGCCTAATAGTTAAAAATATGTGGCATAAAAATGTTTGGCTATAATAATAAGCTGATGAGACCTACCCAAAATCTTTATTTACCATCCATCATTTATCATTCACCCGTTCGCCCAAAAAATCAATTGATTAACCTTGCCGCCACTTTAATTAAAGCCTCCTGAACAACAAACCTGCTCAAATCGCCACTTCTTGCAAAACCCTTCCCCAGCATGTGTTTTACGTACCATGATAAAATAACCGTACAGGGATTTCACCGATACCTCAACAAAGCCCCAGCCCGTAAACAAAAAGACTGGAAAGCTGATAAAAAAGCTGTTTATCTTCAATTGATTGGTGCATATATTTGTATTCCAATTTTAAAAATATTGGCCAATGACTACCGGAGAAATGTGAGAAGGCTTGAGGAATGGGCAAAAGCGTTATTTACTGTTTTCTACCATTTCTGAACTTTTTGCAGGGAAACTGGTTATGCAAACTCATTAATCAATATGAAGAAAACATTTTACAGGCTATTCTTCAGCAGCGGCTTTATTGTCTTATCTTTTTTTTCTTTTTCCCAAAAAACAAATGATTCATTATTGCAAAACGCTACTTTGCAAAATTGTGTGCAGTATGCCATTAAACATTTTCCTCTTGTGCAACAGGCCCTGATCGATGAACAGATCACTGAACACCAAATAAAAAGCAAGTTGGCAGACTGGTTCCCGCAAATCAACCTCACAGCAAATTATCAGAACAATTTTCAGCTTACCTCTGTAATTTTCAATGGCAATGTAACTCATATCGGCACATATAATACCTCATCCGTTGCTTTAGGCGCAACTCAAAATATTTTTAACCGCGATGCATTACTGGCAGCACAATCAGCCAATGATGTACGTAAACAAATCAGGCAAACAACCGTTAATGATAAAATTACTGTCGCAGTCAATGTGAGCAAAGCATTCTATGATGTGCTGCTTACAGAGAAACAAATTGATTTGCTCAATGAAGACATTGTGCGCCTCGAAAGGAGCTTGAAAGATTCATATAACCAGTACCTGGGCGGCATTGTAGATAAAACCGATTATAAACGCGCAGCCATCTCGCTCAACAATTCCAAAGCGCAAAAAAAATCTGAAACAGAATTGCTGAAAGCAAAACGAAGCGCTTTAAAAACACTTATGGGCTACCCTGCAGAAAACGATTTGCAACTGCAATATGACAGTGCCGCAATGGAACAGGAAGCGCTGATTGATACAAACCAGGCAATAAATTATACTAACCGCATCGAGTACCAGTTGCTGGAAACACAGAAAAAGCTACAGGTGGCAAACCTCAAATACCAAAAATGGAGCTACCTGCCGAGCGTGTCAGCATTTGCGACCTATAACCCCTCTTATTTGAACGATGAGTTTTCGAAATTGTATAACAACAATTTCCCGGTTTCGTATGCGGGTATTCAATTGTCCCTGCCCATTTTCCAGGGAACAAAACGGACCCAAAACATCAGGGCCGCGGAATTGTATGTAGCCCGTGCAGATTGGGATATTGCCGCACTTAAGAATACCATCAATACTGAATATGCTCAGGCGCTTGCTGCGTACAAAGGATATTTGAATGACTATTCTTTGCTGAAAGAAAATGTTGAGCTCGCAAGGGACGTGTACAGCACACTTGAACTGCAATATCGGGCAGGAGTAAAAACCTACCTTGATGTGATCACCGCAGAAACGGATTTGAGGAATGCTCAATTGAACCTTACCAACACACTGTACCAGGTGCTCAGCAGCAGGCTGGATGTGCAGAAAGCATTAGGCACCGTGCAATATTAAGCTGCGTTGTGGAAAAGGAGGTTTTATGTTCTTTTCTTAATCCGTGCATAGAATCTTCGTGCTGGCTTTGCCCGGTTCAGAAATAAAAAATAAACTAACAGCAACGATTAACCGAAAATATTTTTTTGCTATGATAAAAAACCTTTGGCCGGCAGGATATGTGATGATCGCATCATTAATCGCGCCCTCATGCGGCAACAAACCGCAACAGCAACGGTCGCTGCCACCTACCCCTGTGACCGTTTATGCCGTCAAGGAAGGCAATGCCACTTATTATGATGAATTCCCGGCAACAGTTATCCCGTTGAACCAGGTGGATATCAGGCCGCAGGTCTCCGGGTACATCACAGGAATATTTTTTAAAGACGGGCAGCATGTAACAAAAGGCCAGAAGCTTTATGAAATTGACCAGCAGCAATACAAAGCACAATATGAACAATCCATTGCAAACCTGAACGTGGCAAAATCAAATGAGGCCAAAGCACAGCAGGATGCAGACCGCTATACCGAGCTTGCGCAAAAAGATGCCATTGCCAAACAGACACTCGATCATGCCATTGCCGATCTTCAGTCGGCTAAAATGCAGGCAGATGCTGCGAAGGCAAATGTAAACAGTGTGCAGACCAGCTTAAAGTATTCAGTCATTTACGCTCCTTTTAGCGGAACAATTGGCATATCGCAGGTAAAGATGGGAACGGCGGTGACTCCCGGCCAAAGCCTGTTGAATACTGTGTCTACTGATGATCCCATGGCTGTTGACTTTTCGGTTGACCAAACACAAATCAGCCGTTTTACTGAATTATTGAACAAAAAACAAACTCCAAAAGATTCCACGTTCATGCTGGTATTACCTGGCGGGCTGATATATAATTATCCAGGCCACCTTAGCTTGCTGGACCGGGCGGTTGATCCTGAAACTGGCACCATTAAGGCAAGATTGGTATTCCCCGACCCAAAACAGGTATTGCGGGCCGGCATCACTTGTAATGTTCGCGTACAGAACGATGCAGGGCAGAACAGCATGTTGATCCCCTATAAAGCGGTGGTGGAGCAACTTGGTGAATATTTTGCTTTTGTTGTTAAAGGGAATAAAGCGATGCAGCACAAAATAACGCTTGGCACAAGGATAAACGATAAGGTAGTTGTGAAAAACGGGCTTGAAATAGGAGATGATGTAGTAACTGAAGGAGTGCAAAAATTAAGGGACAGCGCAGATGTCCAGGTGGGGATGCCAAAAAACAAATAAGGGCCGGCGTGGCGGTTGAAGGCTTGACTAATGGCAACCATTAGCAAAGTTCCTATGGCGGCCTGTTAAACTCAGCAGCCTCCTTGTGGCCAGGTGGTGCTCGATGGAATAGATCACTGATGAAGGGCGCGCAATGATGCTAATCGCAGCAATGCCGCTGGGCACATTAAAAAAAATTATGCAGTCAACAAATATTTTTCTCAGAAGACCTGTCACTGCCATTGTGATATCGATTGTAATATTAATGGTAGGCACGCTGGCCATTGTGAATATGCCAGTGAGCCAATACCCAAACATTACCCCGCCCACCGTTTCAATATCAGCCAACTTTACCGGTGCGGATGCCCAAACTGTTGAGCAGACCACCACCACAGCTATTGAAACCCAGGTGAACGGAGCGCCCGGCATTGCATATTTACAAAGCAATAGCGCCAACAACGGGCAGAGCAGCATCACAGCCACATTAGATATTGGCGCAGACCCTAACATAGTAGCGCTCGATATCCAAAACCGCGTAGGCATTGCCACCCCTGCCTTACCAACACAGGTTCAGCGTTTAGGCATCACCACATTAAAACGCAATCCAAGCATCTTGATGATTGTTGCCATGTACTCACCGAAGGGAACGCATTCCATTCCTTTCATGGATAATTACACGAATATCTATGTGCGCGATCAGTTGTTGCGCGTACAAGGAGTGGGCGATGTGATCAATCGTGCAGATAATTTTAGCATGCGCATTTGGCTGCAACCTGACAAGCTTGCTCAGCTTGGGCTGGCTGCAAGTGATGTGCAGAATGCCATCAATGAGCAAAACCTTCAGATAGCCGCAGGTGCAGTGGCCTCGCCCCCACAAAGCCCATCGGCAGCATTTGAATTTACCGTGTTCACAAATAGCAGGCTGACCAAAGTAAAGGACTTTGAAGATATTGTTGTGCGCGCAAACCCTGCCCAGAATTCAATCGTGCACCTCAAGGATGTTGCAAGGGTCCAGCTCGGGAAAGTAAGTTATACCTCCAACTCCTTTGTCGACGGCCAGCGATCTTCCTTCCTGTTGGTTTACCAGGCTCCTGGCAGCAATGCGCTCGCCACTGCAGAAGGCGTCTATAAAACGATGGAGGATATGAAAAAATATTTCCCTGCAGATGTGGCTTACAGGGTGCCGTTCGAATCCGTATCAGTAGTAAAAGTTTCTATTGATGACGTGGTAAAGACATTATTAATAGCGCTGTCGCTGGTAACTTTCGTAGTGTTCCTGTTTCTTCAGAACTGGCGCTCTACTTTGATACCTGTACTGGCCATACCAGTTTCTATTGTTGGCACATTTATCTTTTTCATACCGCTGGGTTTTACCATCAACACCCTTACCATGTTCGGTTTTGTGCTTGCCATCGGCATTGTAGTAGACGATGCCATTGTTGTGGTAGAAGCAGTGCAGCATTACATCGATTCAGAGCATATCCCCGCGAAAGAAGCAACGGCAAAAGCTTTAAAAGATATTACCGGCCCTGTTATTGCCATTGCCCTTATATTAGCAGCTGTGTTCGTGCCTGTTGGTTTTATCCCTGGTATTGTGGGAAGGTTATACCAGCAATTTGCCATCACCATTGCCATTTCTGTTTTGCTTTCCGCATTTTTAGCGTTATCGCTCACTCCTGCGCTCTGCTCTTTAATGCTAAAGCCACAGCACATTGATAAAAAGTCGAGGGGCCTCAATAAATTCTTTTATTGGTTCAATGAGGGCTACCGAAAGTTGAACTTAAATTATACTTTGGGCGTGAAAGGCTGGATCAGCAAAGCCCCGCTGGTCATCATTCTACTGACCTGCATTATAGTTGGAGATATCCTGTTGTTCAAGGCCAAACCGACAGGTTTTTTACCAATTGAAGATGAAGGCCGCGTGTACATCACGTACGAAATACCAGAAGCCGCTTCAACTGCAAGAAGCCTGAACGTGCTGGACAGCATGATGAAAATCATCAGCAGTGTTCCTGGTGTTGGCCATTATGCAGCAGTCGGTGGGCTGAACGCACTTACCTTCGGCTCTAAATCAAATGCAGGCACTGTATTCACCCAATTAAAACCATGGGATGAGCGGAAAAATAAGTCGGAACAATTAGAAGGGATCATTGCTGAATTAAACAAACGGCTATCTGCCATCAAAGAAGCAAAAATAGTGGTCATACAGCCTCCTGCCATTCCGGGGCTTGGGAACGCCGGCGGCTTCAGCATCCAGATCGAGCAGCGCCAATCGAACGATGATATCAAAACTTTTGAAAAAGTAGTGAACAACTTTGTTGCCGAAGCAAATAAACAACCTGAAATAGCCGGCGCATTTACTTTCTTCTCTGCGCACACACCAGGTTACGAAGTGGATGTTGACAGGGAAAAGTGCAAAAAGCTTGGCCTCAATCTTAACGATGTATACAGTACCATGCAAATGTACATGGGCAGCACCTACATTAACCAGCTTACCATTTACGGAAGGAACTTTTATGTAGTTGCCCAAGCGGATACCAACTTCAGGAGCGATATTAAAAATATCGGCCAGTATTATGTAAAAAATTCATCAGGGCAAATGGTGCCCCTCAGCACGGTTGTGAATTATAAAATAACAGAAACCGCTCCGCTCATTTCGCATTTTAATCTTTACCGGAGCGCGGAGGTCGATGGGAACGCCCGGCAGGGATTTAGCAGCGGCCAGGCCATTGAGGCGCTGAAGAGAACTGCAGAAAAAGTTTTGCCTGAAGGCTACGGTTATGAATTTTCGGGGCTTAGCCTGCAGGAAATAAAATCGGGGTCGAGTGCCATCTATATTTTTGTGTTGTCTGTTGTGTTCGTTTTCCTCTTTCTTGCTGCATTATATGAAAGCTTTGCGGTGCCCTTCTCCGTGTTGCTGGCGGTGCCCATTGGCGTGCTTGGAGCGATCGCGGCCCTTACCCTGGTGCCAAGGTTGTCTAATAATGTATATGCCCAGATCGGCCTGATAACATTAATCGGCCTGTCGGCAAAAAATGCCATACTTATAGTTGAGTTCGCCAAAGAAAGGGTAGACAGGGGGATTGCCGTCATCCCCGCTACGCTCGATGCGGTGAAGCTCCGCCTTCGCCCGATTTTAATGACCTCTATTGCATTCATATTGGGCGTGCTTCCGCTTGTGCTGGCAACAGGCGCAAGTTCCGTTGCCCGAAATACCATTGGCTATACAGTAATGGGAGGCATGATTGCCGCCACAGGCCTTGCTATTTTTATCGTGCCCGTTCTTTTTGTAGTGATATCGAGAATGGCCTATGGCAAAAAAAGACTGCATGAACTTCAGGCAAACCATATACGCGAGGAGCAGGAAAAGAAGTCAAGTACAATAAGCTGACAAAAATGTGCTTTAAAAAACAGCACTTGTTCTCTTTATTGCCCCTTATTAAATAGCCAGCCCTTAAAAAGCCGGTTTGGTTACTAATCTTGAAAGATTGTATCGCTATAATGGAACAAAAAAGGATTTAAAAAATTCAAACTTGTGCCAAATAAAAAACCGGAAAGACGATGATCTTTCATGTCTTTCCGGTTGGGTAGTCCCGACAGGAATCGAACCTGTATC
>JAFEAJ010000007.1:0-17276 GCA_018266455.1 Bacteroidota bacterium | reverse complement strand
TCTATTCTATCCATTGAACTACGGGACCATATTTCGAACAACAGCCAGGTTCTCTGTCTGCAGTTTTTCTTTTTAAATTAACGACAACCATTAGGATCAACAAGCTGCAGGCTGTTTGCCTCAAACGCCTCACGGCTTCAGCATCATGCTTGCATTGGCAGTAAATATTTTTACCGCTATGGCCAGCAATATTACGCCAAAAAATTTTCTTACAGCAATCATTCCTGCAGGGCCCAATAATCTTTCTAACAGGTCTAGCGACCTGACCACAACATACACAATAACCAGGTTGATTAGTATGGCAACCAGTATTGTGAGCTCATTATAGGCCGCTTTCAACGACATGATGGTAGTGAGCGTCCCCGAGCCGGCAATCAGCGGGAAGGCAATGGGCACTGCTGTGCTGGCCCTGGCATTTTTATCGCCTTTGAAAAATTCGATGCCCAGCACCATTTCCAGGCCCAGGATAAAAATAAGTATGGAGCCGCCAACTGCAAATGAATGAACATCTACCCCAAGCATGTTCAGGAACTGTTGGCCGACATACAGAAACAATATCATCAACCCACCAGAAATCAGTGTGGCTTTCCATGCATTGATGCCCCCAAGTTTTGCTTTTAGCGAAACCAACAAAGGCACAGAGCCCAATATATCAATTACGGCAAACAAGGTGAACGTTACCGTGATCAGTTCATTCAGTTTCATGAAACATGTTTGGCCGCAAATATAAACGGACTAAATGAAATGGCACCGGCGGAGAATGCAATTGTGGTTTGCTATCAGCCACAGGCGAATTCAGGCAGGCAGCAAATCGCAGAAATAAAAACCGGTTCCAGGTTCGCCATTTCCAGGCCCTTTGTATTTTTTATATACGATATCCCCTCTCTTGAAAGCTATAGGCGCCTTAAAGACAGGGGCTTCAAACACAAAAGAATGAAATTCGCCATTCTCTCCACATGGGTCCACGCCACCAGGCAAGTCATCCAAAAAATTTTTATCGATTATTCTCCCGCAAAAACTTTTATCTAACCATTTTTCATTCACACAAACAATTATGGCTTTAAAGCCGAGGTCAATAAATTCTCGTATAAGCGCCCTGGTGTTTTTTTTCCAAAGCGGGAAAATACAATCAATCCCTGCTTCACTTAATTTCTTTTCGCGATATGCTTTCAGGTCTTCCAGGAAAATGTCGCCGAACAGGGCATGTGTACAGCCATATTTCTTCAGCTCATTTGCTTTTCGCATCATTGCCGTTTCATATTCTTCCATGCCGGGCTGCTCCGGCAGGTCAATAGTAGCCAGTGGAATACCAATTGCATTTGCCTGCGCTTCGAGCAAACTTTTTCGCACTCCGTGCATCGATACCCTGCCGTGAACACTGTTCACGCTGGTCAGCAAATGTGAAATGTAGAATTGACCGGAAACAAACGCTTCATGCAGGCACAATGCCGAATCTTTTCCGCCACTCCAGTTCATATAGGCTTGTATCATATAGTATAATGCTTGTTATGTATGAACTGAGCTGAACTGCAGCCATTAACTATCTTGCTACGCTCGCTTGTGCTAAAGCAATTTTATTCTGCAATGTGCAGCGCACGTGACCATCCAATGGCTGGCCTTTTGCAATTATGCATTGTATAAATACTTTTCTTTAAAAAAGACATAGCGCTGTTTCAGTTCCAACAAACAGTTCCTGCAAAGGCAGTCGTTATATCTTTCCTCGAGGAATGCTTTTTCTTCAACTGAAAAAGCAATTCCCGAGCACTGGCAGTTGGCAACATTGCCGACCTTGCATTCAAATTTTGCATGGCACCTGGGGCAGCGTTTTTCTTCGTGTTTTTGCATAGATAAAATTTAAAGCCTGAGCATTGCTCCTGCCATGAAATTAAATCGCCTGCTGTTATAGCCCAGCTGGTCGAAATATTGCTGATTGGTAATGTTTTTCAGGTCTGCATACCATTTAATTTTATTGCTGATTTTGTACTCAGCATAAAAGTCAATGGTATAATAAGCGGCGAGCGTAACCGGGGCCGAGCCGTAAACGAATTCAAGCCTGCTGCCCACCGCATGCAGCGAAGCATCAAAAAACAATTTTTTTGTAGCCTGCAGCCCTGCAACAAAATTAAAACTGTTCTTAGGCCTCCGGTAAAGATTATTGTAGCTCGTGTCTTTGCCGTTTACCATCGTTTCTGTTTTCCCGGTAACATAAGTGTAATTAGCTGAGATCTGCCAAATACCTGCTGCTGCTGATGCCTCCAGTTCCAAACCATGGTCCTTTTGCATGTCCTGGTTAATATAGTAGCTGTTGTAATTAGCGTCTGTATAAAAAACAATGTTGTTATTAATGCTCCTCGAGAAATATAATGCCCGCGTGTTAAAAATTTTTGTTGACCACTGCATGCCACCCTCAAAACTGGTAGATCTCTCCGGTTGAAGGTTACCGTTAGGGCTCCTGTATTCGGAATACAGCTCGTACAATGTAGGCGACTGGAAACCAGAAGCAATGTTGGCAAAGAATTTCAGCTTGTCATTGATCAGGTAAGAGGGGCTGAAAGAGTAGGTGAACACACTCCCATAGCTTGAAAAATAATTATATCTGCCGCCCAGTTCAGCGCTCAGGCCATGCACATTTTTTAGCACAACTGAGACATAGCCTGCATATTGGTTGATCTTTGCGCTATCTTTTGAAAGGCCCGTTTCATAAAGGCCATACTGGCTGATGGAAAGATAATGCTGGTCGTTGAGCTGTTTTCTGTAATCCGTCCCTACGAGTATATCGAGCTTTTTAGCGAGAGGGATGTTGGCATAAAGCTCAGCATAATGCGATGTGCCCGTGTAAGCGCCGTAACTGTAATTGGGGTTAATGCCTGCTACCGAGTCGTCAAGATAAACCCGCTTCACGCTATTGAAATTGTAATTGAAATGTACAATTGCTTTCCCGGCCTGGTAGTCGGCGCCGATGCCTGCAATGGTGTTATTGCTTTTTGCAGTATAGTTTTTGTCATCAGTAAATGCTCCTTTATCAAGGTCGGCCTTGTATTCGTTGTATTGAAAGCTCGCCTTCAGTTGAAACGCATCATTTATTTTTTGGGTCAATTTTGCCAGCACTGTATTTTCGTTAAAGCCATCATTATCAAAATGCTGTTTGCCTGTTGAGTCGAATGCTGAAGAAAAGCCATCACTTTTTAATTTAGTGTATTGAATATTATAAGAAGTATTGTGCATTTGCCCGCTGGCGCCAAGTGCAACTTTATACGTGCCATAGCTGCCTCCGGAAACATTAGCATTGGCATTAAAGGGTTTGCCATGGCCTTTTTTAGTGATGATGTTGATGACACCGGCAACGGCATCGCTTCCATATAACGTAGACTGGCTTCCCTTTAAAATTTCTATTCTTTCAATTGCATCGACGCTGATAAGGTTCAGGTCAAAAACAGGCACTGTTCCTGATGGGTCGTAAGCCGGGATCCCGTCTATGAGTATTACTGTTCTTCCTGCGCTGGCGCCCTGCATGAAAAGATACTGGGTAGATCCCAGCGGGCCTGCTGCACTGTTAACGGTGATGCCTGCCTGATAATTCAGCAGCTCTCCAATTGTTTTTCCTTCACATTTTTGTAACTGCTCCTTGGTGATCACGTCAAGGACTTTGCCGGTAAGGCTTTGTTTGATAGGATATTTTGTGGCAGTGACCACCACTTCATCCAATTGTTTGGTGCTTGTGCTGTCTTGTTGTGCAAATAAGAACTTGCCTGCGAGCAACGCAGCGATGATTGCGAGGTTTTTTTTGCTCATTCTGATTTTTTTTGTTCCTGCTTTTGTACAGGTTAGGTGAATGAGCCTTCGGAAAAGATAAATGTTGAAATATAAACTGCCGAAGCACTTTACACTCCATGCTTTTCACCCGAAAGCTGTTAAATGTTGTGAATGATGCTGGCAGGTCTTCTGGCTCGCTCCCTGCTCATTGCCTTCCCATCCCGCAGTGCGCGGAACAGTGGTTTGAAGAATGAACAGGCCAGTTTACAGTTAACAGCTTGCAGGGCCAAGATCTTAGCCCATCATGAAACCCGGGTTTCGGGGATGCGCATGTTAACGGCAGACTGATAAAGAGCTTACAGCTACGGGGATAGCGCCGGATTTGCACCGGACTTCCCTTTTAATCACTTTTTTATGCGTGAACCAAAATCAGTGCAAATGTAAATGAGATTTTATTTTAGAAAAAAGAAGTTGTTAACAACTGAATGAACAAGCTGATTGGCCATGCAGGATATATAGTACATAAATAAGGAATGGCGAAAATGTTGCTGAAGGTGGAAATCTTCGATCGGGGATACTTGTTGACGATGGTTTGTCAATCATCAGTCCTCATCCAATAACAGGTTCATCAAATCGCAAAATATTCTTTGCAGAAAAATCAACCATCGCCTCTCCTGAAAATAATCCATACATAAAATGGCACTCCTGCCATTAGCAACAGGAATCCCCAATACACAATTTCTTCCCCTGCTCCCGCAATAGCCCAGAAGGCAAAGACAAATGCCAAAAATGAAATGACGATAGGCGCAAAGCGCTTTTTGTTGCCAATATTTTTTTGTCGCGTTACAACGACGATGTATGCAGCCATGGAAAAAAGATAAGGCACAAGAGAAGTCAAAGTGGAAAGCAGCATGAGGAATTTGAATTGCTCGACCAGGCCTTTGGTATAATTCATCACCATGATGATGGACACCAGTATGCTGCCAATCACAATGCCATTTGCCGGGGCCCCGCGCTTGTTTTCTTTCCCAAAAACGCCTGGAAATAACTTGTCCTTAGCAATGGCTGAGGGGATCTGCCCCTGTATCAATATCCATCCATTCAATGCTCCAAAAGCTGCGATCGCAATACCTGCGCTTACCCAATATTGTGCATGGCTGCCAAAAATTATTGTAGCGGCATCGGCAAACGGAGTCACTGAATTCTGCAAGCTTACTGACGGTATTATGCCCAGCACGCTGACAGTCCCCAATATATAAACCAGGGCAGTAATGATCGTGCCTAACATGGTTGCCCGTGGGATTGTTTTTCCCGGATCATGAACATTGCCAGCCGGAATGGTAGCGCATTCTATGCCCAGGAATGCAAACAATGTCATGGCCGCAGTAGCAGTTATTGCTGAAAATGTTGGTTGCCCGCTAATGTTGAAAGGGGTAAAATTTTTTGCATTGATGAAAAATAGCCCGCCTACCGCAACGGCAACCAGAGGGAGGAGTTTCAATATAGTGGTCAGCAATTGCATATTGCCTGAAGCAACAATTTCTCTTGTATTGACCCACGTTAAGAACCAGATGGCAGCAAGGCCCGTAACAACTGCGGCAGCACCATTCACAGCATGTGCGCCATGAAGTATCGGGAAAAAAGTACTAAGGGCGCTCACAAAAGAAACGGCGATGGCTGCATTGGTGCACCAGATGGATATCCAATATCCCCATGCTACAAGAAAACCCATAAAATCGCCAAACCCTGCTTTTGTGTACGCATAAGGGCCACCGTTAATACCCGGAAGTTTCTTAGAGAGGCTGCTGAAAACCAGAGCCATCAAAAAAGCTCCTGCAGCAGAAAATACCCATCCCAGTAAACTGATGCTCCCAAAAGCAGCCAGCGCTGATGGCATCATGAAAATACCAGCGCCAATCATATTGCCTACAACTAATGAAGTAGCAGCCCATAAACCAAGTTTTTTTTTCGAAGAAGAAGGACCCGGCATGTTTTGATAAAATGAAAATTTAAGATACAATTAAAAATCGATCCGCTATTATGGCAACATAAACCGGTTGTAAATTGATCTTGTGGGATTGCAAGAAAATGGGAAGTGTGCACCATGATATCAGCCATACATGTGGGCGGGAAGCCCAACCCAATTTTCAAGGCCGGGCTCAACAAAAACTATTGAATGCCCGTAAGCACTGCATCGATGTTCTCGCTGCTCGATTTTAAGATGAGCGGGCATATTGGGTTATCGAGGACCCAGAATTTTTTTTGGCCGTTGGAGGATACAATATAAACAGCATCTACTTCTTTCCCGTTTAGTTTGAAAGCTTCTGCCGGGGGCACATCTTTGGCCTCATACGTGATCCCGCCATAGCTGGCTGATTTCTTTTCCTTGATGTTTCGCAGAAACTGGCGAGAGAAGCAATGATCGGTCTTGTCATCCGACAACACAAACAACGCTGTACCGTGCTGCACGGAAACGGGCTGTTCGGTCGGAGGCTTCATCCTGTTGCCCCTTTCCATGGCAGTTTTTGAAATAACAGTCTTGTATACCTGAAACTTATTGTTGAATTTCAGGGTATCAACAAATGCAAGACTGCCCTTATCCGTTGAGGTAATTGCACCATTGACTACTAAAATACCGCCATCAGTTCCTTTAAATTGATATTGGAACAACGTGCCGGTTTTTATTTCAGGAATATATTTTTGAGCATGCAATGAGAGAAGGCTTGATACCGAAATAAGGATGGCCAGAAAGAAATACCTGATTTTCATAATTGAACTGATATTGAATTATTAATTTATTGATGCTGCCTTTTAAAAATAAATAAACTTTTTTACCTGTAAAAGAAAGGCCCGGCTATGTAAACGGATCTGCAACCATTTTATGATATAACTGCATTGCCTGCATGGTTATTCGTTACGGCACATTTCAAATTTTCATAGTCAATCAAGCATAAATTTGAGGTGCCCTTCGTTGAATTACCAATAAGCCAGGTAAAAACACGCAAGGCAGCTTGTATGGAAGACCTGGTTATCCCTGATCCACACTAAAAACAGTTTAATTTCGTTCAGTACAAATAGTGCCCTGTCAAAAAGAGAGCGCCAAAATACAAGCCATCATGAGCCAAGATTATCCTTTTTGCACCTTCCTTGTTGATGATGACCCCTTTTGCCTTCAACTGATCCATTACCATTTAAAGAATATCGGCTTAAAGGACATTTATCTTTTTGACAATGGAAAGGATTGCATAAACAGCCTGGTCCTGCAACCCGACCTTATCCTTTTGGATCATTATATGAAGCCCATGAATGGTTTTGATGTGTTGGCTGAAATAAAAAAAAACAGCCCTGATTCTTTTGTCGTATTCATATCCGGACAGGAAGAAATACATATTCCCATCATTGCTATGGAAAATGGGGCTTTCGATTACCTCGTAAAAAATGACCTCACAGAAGACAAGCTGGAACTGATTGTTGAAAAGATACAAACCATAAGAAGGCTGCCCCACTGACAATTATTTTGGAATAACCTCTTTTTAATTTGGCGCAATTCAATGTTCCAATACAAAGGAATTTGCTAAATTGAAACATGAAAAGAACCTTCCTATCTATTCTAACCTGCCCGGTTTTTTTTGCATCCGCATCGGCACAAAGCCATCTGCCCGATCATGACACTACATATTATAAATCTTACCAAGGCGCTATTATAGTGCGGGCATATCTTTCCAGGAAATATTCGGTATTGAAACTGGTGCCCGGTATCGATCTAAAAAGCATGAGCTACCATGCTAACACAGTGCCCAGCCTTGGTGCCGGTTTTACTTACCGTTCGCTCTCTTTCAGCTATTCAAGGGGCTTGAACTTCCTCAAATCAGAAGACAGAAAAGGAAGGACCGATTTTACGGACCTCCAGCTTCGCTTATACAAAAGAAAATGGACGATAGATGCCGTGGCAAGCTTTAGCAGAGGATATTACCTTTCGCCCCAGGGCATAGGAAAAGCTAATGGTGAGGGATACTATATTCGTCGCGACCTGGGCACACAAATTGTTGGCCTTGGTGTTTACCGCGTGCTGAACGACAAAAAGTTCTCCTATGGCGCTGCGCTTTCACAAAATGCCTGGCAGAAGAAATCGGCGGGATCTTTTCTTATAGGCGCAGAAGCATGCTATGTTGCCGCAAATGGCGACAGCGCTTTTATTCCAAGCCTCACTGATTCCAGCTTTGCAAAGCAAGGCATCAGGAAGTTTCACCTTTTTGAAATCGGCCCAAGCTTAGGATATGCATACCTGTTAGTAATTGCTCATAACTATTTTGTGCTCGGTTCATTTAACCTGGGGCTCAATTACAGTTATTCGCGTGAGATAGGCAATAGCAGGGGCACTAAAATTGGAGCATGGGGGAATTACATCTTCAGGCTGGCCGCAGGTTATAATGCCACCCGGTGGAACCTGGGCCTGGCCTGGCTGGGCGCCCGCATCAATACCGAAGGGCGAACTTCGGCGTATAAATATCTTTTTGATGCTGGCGGATATCGCCTGATCTATGCCAGGAGGTTCGCTATTGGGTATAAAATGAAACAAATTCTTGAATGATATGGATATACAAACCGGATACGACAATTGGTCCTCTCAGTACGACAGCAACAACAACAAAACAAGAGACCTTGAAGCCATTGTGCTTAGGAAAGTGCTCGAAAATATTTTTTTTGCCACATGTCTTGAAATCGGTTGTGGAACAGGGAAAAACACCGAATGGCTGGCAAAGAAAGCCAGGCATTTAACAGCAATCGATTTTTCTGATGCAATGCTTGCGAAAGCCAAACAAAAAATAAATTCTCCCCATGTCGCCTTCAGAAAAGCCGATATTAATGCAGCCTGGCATTTCGCTGAAGGAAAATATGACCTCATTACGTTCAGCCTGGTGCTGGAGCATATCGAAAACCTGGATCATGTTTTCGAAAATGCATCTAATGTGCTGAGCACGGGAGGGCATATCTATATTGGTGAACTGCACCCATTCAAACAGTATTCCGGTTCGAAAGCGCGGTTTGAAACGGAAACCGGGATGCAGGTTGTCCCATGCTTTATACATCATGTTTCAGACTTCACGCAAACAGCTAAAAAATTTGGGCTGGAACTGGTTGATGTGAACGAATATTTTGACGATGACAGGAAGGCCTCTGTCCCTCGGATTTTAATGGCGATATTAAGAAAAGAAAAATAATATGAAACCGGAATGCCCAAAACTTTCCGTTTATGTCTTTCTGCTCATGCCCGGCACTTCGCTGCTCTTGCTTAATTTTACAGACCTATGACCGACACGCTTAAAAATAAGTTCTACCTCATTCTCATACTTGGCCTGCTGTCAGCAATCGGGCCTTTTTCCATTGACATGTACCTGCCAGCTTTTCCAGACATCGCGAAAGGACTGCATGCAACAATAGCGGACGTTTCGCTTTCTTTATCCAGTTTTTTTATTGGCATCTCTGTTGGGCAGTTGTTATATGGCCCGCTGCTCGAAAGGTTCGGCAGGAAAAGGCCATTATACTTCGGGCTGTTTGCCTATCTTATAGCTTCGGCAGGTTGTGCATTGGCCTCATCAGTAGAGGCATTGATCGTATTAAGGTTATTGCAGGCTCTTGGCGGCTGCGCGGGCATGGTTGCTGCGCGTGCCGTGGTCCGAGACTTGTTTGAAGTGAAGGACAACGCAAAAATATTTTCTGCACTGATGCTGGTAGTAGCTGTATCGCCGATCATTGCGCCCACCTTTGGGGGCTATGTCACGGCAGTTTTAGGATGGCGCTATGTTTTCGTGATGCTGATTATTGTTAACGTGGTCATTTTATTTGGCATTTACTTTTTATTGCCTGAAAGCAAAAAACCTAACCCTAATTTTTCTCTAAAACCAAAACGGATATTAAGCAATTTCTGGAGTGTCATGAAACACCCCCAGTTTTACACCTATGCTTTTACAGGGGCAATTGCAGCATCAGGCTTATATGCTTACATTGGCGGCTCTCCTTATGTGTTCATGGAAATCTTCAAAGTCTCCGAAAAACAATATGGATGGATATTTGCACTGATCGCAATGGGGCTGATCGGCTCAAGCCAGCTCAACACGTTAATGCTTCGCGCCTACCAAAGCGAACAAATTATCAAAGCAGCACTGTTTTGCCAGAGCCTCACAGGCATCACGCTTTTTTTGCTTGCACTTTTCCACCTCAACGAATTGTTCAGCACTATTTTCTTAATATTTATTTTTCTATGCTGCCAGGGTTTCACTTTCCCAAATTCATCAGCACTCTCTTTGGCGCCATTCGGGCACAATGCCGGTAGCGCATCGGCTTTGATGGGAGCCATACAAATGGGCATCGGCGCATGTTCAACCGCATTGGTAAGTTTTTTGCAGAACCACACTGCCCTGCCCATGACCGGTGTTATGGCATGTTGTGCAATTACCGCCCTTTCTGCTTTTACTTTTGGGCGAAAAGCCATTGCTCACCGTGCTTCTATCGAATCCGTTGAAGAAGAAGATTTGGAAATGATCAGCACATTATGATATTTTGTTCCGCAGGTCCTATAAAGTCTTGAAGCTTTGGAAAAAATTAACGATAAACATTTTTTTCGCCACCGGAACAAAAGGCTCAATTAAAAAAATGGCTTCCGTGGTCATGAGCTCACGTATATTGTTGTATGAAACAAATCACAATGAAATCCCTCTTTTCCAGGGAATGAAATCATCATGGTTGTGCGCATCAGCTTTAGCTTTCAGTTCACCACTGGCCACTTTGATAATGTATTCAAGAATCCTTTCACCGGCCTCCTGAATGGTTTCTTTCCCGGCAATGATGTCTCCTGTGTCGATGTCAATAATGTCTTTCATTTTTTCATACAAAGGGGTGTTGGTGGAAAGTTTGATCACCGGAGCAATGGGATTGCCGGTAGGGGTGCCAAGCCCGGTAGTGAACAAGACAATATTTGCCCCCGATCCTACTTCGGCGGTAGTTGATTCCACATCACTGCCCGGAGTACATAACAAATTCAGCCCGGGCTTTGTAACTTTTTCAGGATAGTCGAGCACATCAGTAACCGGCGATGTTCCTCCTTTTTTTGCAGCTCCTGCACTTTTGATGGCATCGGTTATTAATCCATCTTTAATGTTTCCTGGCGAAGGGTTTGCATAAAAACCGGAGCCCAGCAATTCTGCTTTTTTATTATAAGTATTCATCAGCTCCATAAAACGATTGGCAGTAGCTTCATCCGCACAACGGTCGCTAAGTTCCTGTTCGACACCACAGAGCTCGGGAAACTCAGACAGTATCACCGAGCCACCAAGCGCAACTAAAATATCAGACGTATAACCAACAGCCGGATTAGCGGAAATGCCAGAGAAACCATCACTGCCGCCGCATTCCAGCCCAATGCACAATTTGTTCAAAGGCGCAGGCATGCGCACATTTTTATTAGCTGCCATTAGTCCTGCAAAAGTTTTTTTGATGGCCTCATGCAACATTTTTTGCTCATTGCCTATTTTTTGCTGTTCAAGCACATACAATGGTTTGGAAAAATTCTTGTCTCTTTTTTTAATTTCGTCCATCAATAAAGCCACCTGCGCATTCTGGCAGCCAAGGCTCAATATTGTTGCCCCGCCGGTGTTTGAATGGGTGATATAACCAGCCAGTAGGCCGCAGAGCGCCTGCGCATCCTGCCGTGTACCACCGCAACCAAGCGTGTGGTTCAAAAACCTGATCCCATCAATATTCGGAAAAATCTTTTGGTCATGTTCATTGTCTTCTTCCAGTATCACATCAACCGACAAAATATCTTCCTCATTTTTAGACGAAGACCGCATCTTCACCAATTTTTCCACAAATGCCTGGTAAGGAGACTGCTTAGGCTTATAACCAAGCGCTTTCATAAATGCTTCTTCCAGCACGGCTACATTCTTGTTCTCGCAAAAAACCATCGGTATCACCAGCCAGTGGTTGGATGTGCCGACAGAACCATCATGCCGGTGATATCCCATAAAACTCCGGTTGGCCCATTTTGCAATATCAGGTTTGTGCCACGCTGTCTTTCTTTCACCAAGTTTATAATTATTTGCTGCATGTTTAGTATTGCCTGTGCTTATCAATCCGCCCTGAGGAATAAATTTCATTGCTCGGCCCACCAGCACTCCGTACATGATAACATCACCTCCTTCCCGGATATCCGCTATTGCGAATTTGTGTTTTGCAGGGATGCTTTCTTTCAGCGCAAATTCATTCCCCTTGCTTCTAACGGTTTCATCTTTGTGCAGGTTCACAAGTGCAACTTCGATGTTGTCCGAAGGATGTATCAACAATGTTTTATTAGCCATTGAAATTGTTTTGCAACAAATTTATTATTAATCAGGTTATGACACTGCATAAGTTTTTTATTAACCTGGCAAGCTTAGCTGCTCTCCGGCTGATGCAATGTGCATGAGGGAAATACAGGCGCAATAATCAGCAGGAATGTAGTACTTTCAGCTAAACGATTGCATGTACTATGCCAACAAGCAACACTGAGGACTTACATATAGACCAGGAAATAAGGCCCCTGTTCGATTTGACACACAATGACTATTCCAGCAAAGAAGTCAGCAATATCCTGGCTAAAACCCTTGGCTCAAAAGAAGATGTGCTCGAGCGGCAACAGTTGTTAAAAGGCTTTATCGCCAATCATGAAATACTGAAAAATTATTCTTATTACCGCTTCAACCTTACTGACATTTACGAATTCCTCGACAACTTTTTTATCGGTTCTATTTCTGCCTGGAAGCTAAAAATGAAATTCATGTTCTCCGAAAAAGCCAGGGAACAAAAAAGGGGCAAGCTCATTTTGATGGTTCGGCTTTTTTACGCTGTCAATAAAGATTACATCTCAAAACTCGACATGAGTGTTTTTCCGAAAACTTATGCCGCAGAGCTTGAAGAGATAAAAAAAATTTTTTCGGATTTTGATTTGGGCCGTTATGAAACCGCTTTCATCAAAAAGAAATTCCGCATCAAACACATTGTAGAACTGATGATGTTGGTCACGAAAAAAGCAGCGAATGGGGAATTGGCGCAGTTCTGGAGGCGCTGGTTTTTGTTCGAAGCCTATCTTTCGATCAGCAGCTATATTTCCTTAAAAGGATTTGTTTTCCCGGAATTTGATGACAGCAAATTTGAATTGGAAAACTTTTATCACCCGGTTTTAAAAAACCCTGTAAAGAATAATCTCGCAGCACAAACTCCGGTAATATTATTAACCGGCCCAAACATGTCCGGCAAATCCACTTTGCTGAAATCTGTGAGCATTTGCGTTTACCTTGCTCATGCAGGATTGGCCGTGCCCGCATCAAAAGCCGTAATTCCCTTCTATGACAGCATTTCCGTAGCCATAAACCTTACCGACAGCATCGTGAGCGGGTATAGCCATTTTATGTCGGAAGTTGCTATTTTGAAAAACGTGGTAACAGATGCAGGGAAAAAAGCAAAATGTTTTGCCGTTTTTGATGAATTGTTCAGGGGCACCAATATTGAAGATGCGTTGGAGATCAGTGCTGCCACCATCAGTGGGCTCAACAAATTCTCCGGTTCCCTGTTTTTAATTTCAACGCACTTGCACCAGCTCAGGCAAATGGAAGAAATAAAAGCCAATAAAATCACAACATGCTCTATCGATTGCAAGCTGGAAAACGGCATCCCGGTGTTCACTTATAAACTAAGGGAAGGCTGGAACGACCTGAAACTTGGCCGCGTACTTTTTGAAAAAGAGGGATTATATCAAATGCTGAAGAGCGCAATGACTTAAAACAGCCTTCGCCAACACTAATTTATAACGATTCCTTTTTAAATGCTTCAATTTCATTCATGAATTGGATCGCTTTTATTACTGATGTCCACTCCCTGCTGCTAAAAAGGATTTTAAACCACTTTTTATCTGCATTCGTTAATTTGATGTTTTGATAAAGCCAAACCGAGAGCAAAATAAAAAACAAGGTTACGGGAAGAGAAACCAGCAAAAATGCAGCCCAGTTCCCAGCAATCATTTTCTGGCTCCAGAAAAAAGTTGTATAAAAAGGCGCCTGTAAAAAAAGAATGCGGGCTATTTGAAGCGTCGACGACTGGAGTTTTGCCATTTTCTGTTGCGCTTCTATCAGGCTCTCGCTGTTATCAATTTCATTAATGAGCACCACATGGCGGACATATGCTGCAACTGCAATAACATTAAAAACAACAATTGCAGAAAGAGAAGACAAAAAAAAGACATTTGAAAAGGAAAGCGAGTTGAGGATAAGGAACAAAAGAAAGGCTATCCACAATATACCGGCAAAAACCATCCATTTTTTCAAGCCGCGCAATGCATTCAATTTTGATTTCGCTTTTGCCGCCTGCATGTATTCAAATGTTCGAAAGGCTAATGCCCAGGATTGCATATTCAACAATTTGGCTTCATTTATTTTTCTATCATATTCTTTCCAGATGTTTTTCAATTCAATGTCTTCCATTGGTTACTCATTTGTCATTAAAAATTTTTGTTTCAGTTTTTCTTTTATCCGGCTTATTTTGGTAGCCACATTGGTTTCGGTAATGCCAAGCACACCAGCAATTTCTGCATAATTCTTTTCTTCAAGATAAAGTATCATCAATGCCTTGTCCAATTCTTTAAGTTCATTAATGAACTGCTGCAGCAAGTTTATTTTCTCTTCGGTAATGCTTGCCTTCGTGTCGTCTTCAACATCTGTAATATGCTCATGAAAAGAAACCTTCTCCTTTATTCTTTTTTCATTTCTATAAAAGGAAATGGCCGTATTCAATGCAACCCGGTACATCCAAGTAGAAAATTTATAGCTTGCATCAAAGCTTTTTCCTGATCTCCATAGCTGATAAATAATTTCCTGGGCAAGGTCTTCCCTATCGCTTTTATTATGACAATAAGAATTGCATATCTTGAAAATAATCCCCTTATTTTCTTTGATCAATTGTAAAAAAGATTCTTTGTCTGCTGCCATCCTTTGATGAAAGATAATCCTTATTATGATTAGCAGGAACAAACAAAAAATCACACTCTTCAGTAAAATTATTTTCCGGAAGGCGCCTCATAAATAATAGCTGCATGGCAGGCTGCGAAAACAAAAAACCCCCTGAAACATTTTGTTACTGCCCGCATATACTGGCATCAACAGCCGTCAATAGGCGCTAATTCCGTAACTTGCAACTGATTTTAGCTTGCATCAAGCAAGCATGTATCATGAAGCACGTGTTACGATATTGCTTCTTTCTTTTTTTGCCAGGCGGGATTTTGGCGCAAACTGCCGTTGCCATAAAAATTGATGGCACCATTAATCCTGCTTCTGCTGATTTCATCCATAACAGCCTTGAAAAGGCACAGAAAGAAAATGCGGCCTGCTTTATCATTCACCTTAACACACCCGGGGGATTGCTGGAATCGACAAGATCGATTGTTAGGGACCTGCTTCAATCCGACATTCCTGTTGTGGTGTACATTTCCCCGGCAGGAGCGCATGCAGGCTCTGCAGGTGTTTTTGTGGCCATGGCTTCAAATGTGGTGGCCATGGCCCCCGGCACAAATATCGGTGCAGCGCACCCGGTAGTGCTCAACGGGTCGGCTGATTCGGTGATGAACGAAAAGATGATCAACGATGCGTCTGCATTTTTGAGGAGCATTGCCCAAAAAAGAGGCCGTGACATTCAATGGGCAGAAGATGTAGTGAGCAGAAGTGTTTCCATTACGGAAAACGAAGCGCTCAATAAAAAACTGATCGATATCATTGCGACAAATGACAAAGACCTGCTGGATAAGCTGGATGGGATGACAGCACAGACTTCGGATGGCGCTAAAACGCTGCGCACAAAATCGGCTATTATAAAATGGTACAGCATGAACAGCATTGAAAAGCTGCTCAATCTCATCAGCGACCCGAATATTGCTTATATCCTGATGATGCTTGGCATCTTTGGCATATTGTTCGAATTTTATAATCCCGGGGCTATATTGCCAGGAGTTGTTGGGGGAATCGCGATCATTCTTGCTTTTTATTCTTTCCAGGCCATGCCCTTGAATTATGCGGGGCTGGCGCTGATTGCTTTCGGGATTGTCCTTTTTCTGCTGGAGATAAAAATCGCGAGCCATGGCATCCTCACCATTGGAGGAGCCGCTTCTTTATTGCTGGGCTCGCTGATGCTCATTCGCCCAACTGCATCCCTGAATTTTGAACGCATATCCATTGCCGTTATCCTCAGCGCTGTTGGCATAACGCTTTTGTTCTTTCTATTTGTGATCGGGATGGGGATCCGGGCACAACGCAATAAAATACAAACAGGGGCCGATGCACTTGCCGACATGGTTTGCGAGGTAATTGCAACGCTTAACCCTTCAGGCACTGTTATGGTAAATGGAGAAATATGGAATGCGGAATCTTTGACGGGCCCGATCAGCCAGGGCGAGAAGGCGAGGATAAAAGAAATGAAGGGCCTCAGGCTTTATGTAGAGAAATTAAATTCGTAAACACTTAATCATAATTTATGGAACAGGTCCCTGTCTACACCATCGTCATCATCCTTTTTGTTGTGCTTGTTCTTGCAAACTCCATCCGTATTTTGCGCGAATATGAGAGAGGCGTGGTGTTCAGGCTGGGCCGGCTTACCAGCAATAACGGGGTAAAAGGCCCTGGACTGATTTTCCTTGTGCCTGTTATTGACAAAATGGTGAAGGTGAGCCTGCGCACTGTGGTGATGGATGTGCCCTCGCAGGACATCATCACGCAGGATAATGTGTCCGTAAAAGTAAACGCTGTCGTTTACCTTCGGGTAGTTGAGCCCGAAAAAGCAATCATAGGGGTCGAAAATTACCTGATAGCCACATCTCAATTTTCACAGACCACCCTGCGCAGCGTGCTTGGCCAATCAGAGCTGGATGATTTGCTTTCACAGCGCGAAAAAATCAACCACAAGCTGCAGCAGATCATTGATGCCAATACTGAGCCCTGGGGCGTAAAAGTAACCAACGTGGAAGTGAAACAAATAGACCTGCCACAGGAAATGCAGCGGGCCATGGCAAAACAAGCTGAAGCCGAGCGCGAGCGCCGCAGCAAGATCATCGCAGCGGAAGGTGAGTTCCAGGCGGCCCAACGCTTAGCTGATGCTGCCAAAGTTTTATCGAACGAATCAAGCGCAATCACCTTGCGCTATCTTCAGACATTGAGGGAAATTGCGACTGAAAAAAACTCAACAACCATATTCCCTGTGCCAATAGACCTGTTGAGGCCGTTCCTGAAACAGCCCGGACAATAAATTTACGAGGCGGGTGCTACCTGAATACAGCGCCTTCGATATTGTTTAATATTTTTTTCCCAAATCCCTGGTTCGAAAAACCTGCTGTGATGACCACCTGGCATCCTTTATGCAGTGCATGGTAGGAATATAAAGAAGAGATTACCCGCTCAGGTATCCTTGTTGCGATTTCATTTTTCTGGTAATGTACTGAAAAATAGTTG
>JAFEAJ010000006.1 GCA_018266455.1 Bacteroidota bacterium | reverse complement strand
TTATTACTGGCAGGTTGCTCTCCAGCAGGGCCCGCTTCCTCTTCAGATTAACAATCGCAATAAAAGAATTTTAGCTCAAATAACCACCAACTATTTTTCAGTACATTACCATTTTAATCCACACGCTGATGGCAGCATATCATTAGTCTTGGGCCTCTTGCCCTGCACCATACCTTTGCATTTCTTGCTCAATAAATCTGTTCGTCAAAGGGCATTTCATTTTCGATTGAAAAACTTCTTTTCACTAAAAATTTGTTTTGCCATGCAACAAATGCAGCAGCGAGCTCCATCACAATAAGTAGCGACAAAGCTTTGGACAGGTTTGCCTTTTCAGAAATAAAGCCAATCACAGAAGGGCCGGTCAGGAACCCTATGAGCCCGCCAGTGGTTACCATGGCAAAACCTTCGACAGTGCTTACGCCGGGAATATTGGCAGAAGCGCTGAACAAGACTGGCACAATACAGCAGCACCCAAAGCCGATCATCATATAGCCCAAAATAGCCATTGAAATTGCAGGCGCTGACACTACCACAGCAAAACCTGCAGCAGCAAGCATGCATCCTGAGATCACAATTTTTTTGCCGCCTATTTTTCCAATCAGCGAATCCCCATTCAGCCTTCCAACGGTCATGGCTATCGAAAAACCCGCGTAGCCGAGGCTCACCAAGGCTTTTGGCGCATTCAACGATTCTTTAAAATAAATAGCGCTCCAGTCTGCCACGCAACCTTCGGCCATAAAACTTACCATGCAGATAAAAGAAATGCCCAGTATAGCAAGCGATGGCAACTGAAAACCTGACCTTGAATGGATGATATCGGTATTGCCCAACAAAGTTTTCCTGTTTGAAATAATAACAACAATAATTATGCAGGCAATGATCGTGATCTGTATGCCCGAAGGAACCCGCAATGCGAACAACAATGCTGCAATGCCCGCGCTCACTGCACCACCTAAGCTATACATGCCATGGCAGGTGCTCATCATAAAACGGCTGTATTTTTTTTCCAAAATGTTTACCGTTGCGTTTGAAGAAACGCCATTCCAGAAACTGAAAAGGCCATAACAATACAGGCAGGCCCAAAACATCGGGCGGCTCACTGCATTAATTTGCAAAACCATGATCACACAGACCATGGTGTAACCGGTCATCATCCACCTGCCTACGGCAATTTTGCTGAAAACCCTCGTCGAAAGCAGCATACCAGTAATGGCCCCAAGCGGGGAAAGCAGCAGCGACAGGCCAAGGCTCCCATCAGTAAAACCCAATTTGAATTTGATTTCCGGGATCGCAGCCACCCAAATGCCAAACAGCAGGCTCGATACGGAAAACAGGAAACCTACTGCCAGCGCAGGTTTGATCCTGATAAAAGAAGATATGTTTTTGATCATGCGGTGACCAAAATTAATTAATCAAACATTTCCAAAGCCTTGATCTTTGAAAATGTTACCGGGAACAATTTCATTAGCCCCATTTCGTTTTAGACATGAGGTTTTTTACTTTGCAATAAATCTTTCATATCATGTCCACAAAAAATATTTCAATGTACATCTTTGCAATTGGTCTTCTGGCAGCTTCCTGCGCAAACGAAGACAAGCAGAAGCCTGCCGATACACTAAAAAATCCAGTTGATTCAACCAGCAGCGCCCCAGCCCTCAACGACACCACATCAACATCGAAAAAAAATCCCCAGGCGGGTGTTCCCGAAAAAGCGACTAACCCATTAGAAAAAAAAACAGCGAAAGCAGGCAATGACAAAGGAGCTATTAAGACAGAAACAAAAAATGCCGGTGCAGCTGTAAGCGAAACTGCCGGAAAAATAAATGCACCTGGCGGAAAGGTTGCGGAAACAGGGAAAGCAATGGAGAAGAAAACAGGAAATGAGGTTAGCGCTGCTACTCAAAAAACCGAAATACCAACAGCAAAAAAAGAAATCAAACCTGCTGATGACGAAGGGCTGATTCCTGCAAATGTCGCAGACAACAGCAAAGCTACTGCACCAAAATATGGCATCATTCCCCGTGATGCAAATGAAACCAATATTGCTAATTTCAAAAGCGCATTTCCCGATAAGCGCACATTAATCAGGATAAACTTTGATGCCGACCCGGATGCTGAAATGCAAAGCACCAAAGCGCAAATCATCAACGCACTGAAAAAATCGGGATATGTCAATATCAGCAACAGGTCAGTTACATTCAGCCCCAAAAAAATGCCTACAGCAATTCATTACGAATTGCAACATGACGGATCGGTGGTAATATGGGTGCAGCCGGCAGCGGGCCAGTAAATTATATTGAACGCGGGCTGATCAGATATTCATCTTTTTCATTTCTTTCACTGCATGATCGCATGCCCTCGCGGTAAGCGCCATATAGGTAAGCGATGGGTTGACGCAGTTAGATGAGGTCATGCAAGAGCCATCTGTAATAAAAACATTTTTTGCTTCATGCATTTGATTAAAAGCATTCAGCACTGAAGTCTTTGCGTCCCTGCCCATTCTCGCCGTGCCCATTTCATGGTTGGCATTCCCGGGAAATGACATGCTGTTGCTGACATGAACGTCCCTAAACCCGGCGGCTTCCAGCATTTCATGCACAGCGGCTTCGCTGTCTTTGTTCATCAGTTTTTCATTTTCCTTAAACTCGCAGTCAACAGCTACCAGTGGCCTTCCCCATTTGTCTTTTTTATTATGGTCAAGCGAAATGCGGTTATCTGCATAGGGGAGGCACTCGCCAAAAGTGTACAAACCCATCACCCATGGCCCGGGCACACAGATGGCACCTTTCAGCGGTTCCCCGATCTCGCTATTCCCGGCCTGCCTTGGCCTGTAAGCACTTGCCCCAACAAAATAACCGCGCTGGAAAGCTGCATCTTTTTTTGCCAGGTTCCTGAACCGTGGTATAAAAGCGGCAGTCGGCCTTCGCCCAAAATAATAACTGTCTTCAAATCCTTCCACAGTAGCAGATGCTGAAATTCCTTTATGATGATCCATCAGGTTCCTGCCCACCTGGTCGCTGCCATTGCCCAAACCATTCGGGAACCTTGCTGAAGTTGAATTCAGCAATATGGAAGCAGTAGCAACCGTTGCGGCATTCAGGAAAATGATTTTTGAATAATATTCAATGGTCCGATTGGTTGCCATGTCAATTACTTCAACTCCTACTGCTTTTTGCTTTTGCTCATCATACAACACCCTGTTCACGAGCGAATGCGGCCTCAGGGTAAAATTCCCTGTTGCAAATGCTGCAGGCATGGTGCTGGCATTGGTACTGAAATAAGCGCCATACGGGCATCCCCGGTGACAGAGGTCTCTTGCCTGGCACTGCCCTCTTCCTTTGACCGGTTTTGTGAGGTTGGCCGTGCGGCCCATAATCACTTTCCGGTCAGTATATTTCTTTTCGATTTCCTGTTTAAAGTATTTTTCAACTGCATTCATCTGGAAAGCGGGTTGAAAAACACCGTCGGGCAAATGCGGGATGCCATCTGCATTTCCACTGACACCTATAAATGACTCCACGTAATCGTACCATGGAGCGATATCTTTATACCTGATCGGCCAGTCTATGCCGATACCATCTTTAAGGTTGGCTTCAAAATCCAGGTCGCTCCAGCGATAACACGCTCTTGACCATAACAGAGACCGCCCACCAACAATATCCCCCCTTATCCAGTCGAACCGTTTTATTTCTTCATAAGGGTTTTCGCTGTCGTTGATATAAAAATGTTTATTGTCTTCCCTGAACGACCAGTGCCTGCTCTGCACATAATTTCTTTTTTTGTCTTCCTGTGTCAAATGCAGGCGGTGGCTAAACTCCCATGGGTCCTTTGTTGCTGTTGGATACTCCGGGTGAACAACATTGCTGCCGCGCTCAAGCAACAGCACTTTTAACCCTTTTTCACAAAGTTCTTTGGCAGCCCACCCGCCGGTAATGCCTGATCCGACAATAATGGCATCGTAAGTATGCTGATCTTTTGCCTTGTTGTTAATTAATAATGTATCGCCTGGCATAAAATATTATTTTTAAAAACAGCTTGATGGGAGATAAGGAATACGGGGCGGAGAATGCCAGTGCGCAATAAAATTTTGATTGGCATCCCCTTTTTGCCTTTTCATTTTTCAAATCTCATCTCTTATTAAAGTGCGCAATCATTTTTTTTGAGAAATCCGCAATTGCCAGTTCTGGTTCTGCAATTTCCGGGTGCCACATCTTTTCCCACTCAAAACTGAAATAACCATTGTATCCACCCTTGGCCAAAGCATCGATCCCTTCAAAAACCGGGGTGTCGCCGTCACCTAAAAAAACATAGCTCATTTTCCCATCTTTGCTCTTTGCATCTTTGATGTGCGTGTGCCTGATGTATTTTCTTAAACGATCGTAAGCCTTCCCGGGAGGCGCTTTGGTAATGCCCCACATGTTCACAATATCCCACACCATGCCGGTGTGCTGGTTTTCGGCCAACTTCATTACTTTTTCCAGGTCATCGACATGCACCAGGTCTCCATGAGATTCCACCAGCACGGTTACCTTGCTTCCTTTTGCATAATCGCCAAGCGTCAGCAATCCTTTTGCAATCAGGTCAAGCGTGGCATTCTTTTCCTGGCCTTTAGGGAAAATATTCGGGAACACCCTGACGAATGGGCATTCAAGCTGTTGGGCAAGATCAATAAAACGTTTCCCTTCATCGATGTTTTTCTCTCTTTCAGCGCCTTCAGGAAAATGCATGGCTGCTGAAGAGCCGAGGTCTGAAAATTTCAGGCCTTTATCTTCCATCATCTGCATGGTGGTTTTGATGTTTTCAGCACTGCTGAATTCATTACATTTAGGCAGGTATAGCTCTCGCTTTATACCGCGGGCCTCAATCCCTTCGTAATGGTTAGCTGCGGCAAAATCAATGATCTTGCTAAATTCCCAATCGGGGCAGCCAAGTGTAGAAAAAGATAAGCGGGGCTTGTAGCCAACAGCTTTGAAAGAAGGGGAGATCATCACTGAAGTAAGCAATATGGCGGAAGATTGCAGGAATTCCCTGCGGGTAGAAGGCTCCATGATCAAACCGTTTAATTCAGGCTCAAGTTACGGAATTGCCAATAATTGCCCCCGCCCGGCTTCGAAAACGAAGCCGCTTCGGTTTCGGTTGTGCATTAGCGTTTGGAGCCAGGTTTTCAAAAAGCCATTTATAAAACGCTTTTTATGTTTGGCCCTGAACTGAGGCAGCCCACATCAGCCATTCACATCCATTTTGCTAAATAACCCTGAAATTCCTGCCGCAGCGCATTCATCACTTTTTCAAAAGCATGTATCTGATCTTCGGTGCTCTTGTACCGGGCAACGCTCTCGGCGCTCACATGCCCCCCATGTTCTTTAGCCTCTACAGATACCCGGTGCGCATTCTCGTTGATACGGTGTTTCAGTTCATCAATGTTGTTCTTTTGAATAATGAACTGGTTCTGGAAATGTTCAATGCCTGCCCTTGCACTTGCGCCAGAGTTCTTCGACGCAACCTCTGCCAGCCTTTTATCAAGCACAATCAAATCATCTTTATAAAAATCCAGTTTATTTAGCCATTCGAAGTGCTCTGTGCCAAGCTGCGATATGTTCGTGAAATTCATATGTGTGTTTTAATTTATTGTCAAGTGCTATATCAAAGCCAAAAAAGCTGTTCTACTGCAACCATAGTCAATGTAGATCATGAAAAGCCAAAGGCCAACCGTTGCTTCATTGTCAAAACTGAAACAAAACCCATTGACGGCAGAAAGCCAAAGCCTTATTGTGCCAGGTATGCGCCATCTGCCGGATAGTATGACCCTGTAACAAAGGAAGCCTTGCCTGAACTGAGCCAAACCACCAGCTCAGCTATTTCTTCCGCTTCCCCAAAACGGCCAATAGGGTGCAACTGCACGAGTGCTTTTTTCACATCGCCAACAATGCCGGCATTGGTGAGCAATGGCGTGTTGATAAATGCAGGGCCGACCGCATTGATGCGTATCCCTTTGGCGCTGTATTCTAACGCTGCATTTTTTGTTATGCCTATGACCCCATGTTTTGCAGCAACATACCCAGGCGAATTAGCAAAACCAACAGCGCCAAGAATAGACGACATATTTACAATAGCGCCTTTCCCTTTTTTAAGCATCGCTGCTATTTCGTATTTCATACAATAAAAGACACTGCTGAGGTTAACAGCAATAATATGATCCCATCCGTCAATGCTCATGTCTGCAACCGGGTTGCTTTCTCCCCCAATGCCTGCATTATTGAAAGCAATGTCAAGCCCGCCATAAACATGCAAAGTTTCGCTCACCAGGCGCTCACAATCTGCCGGCCTGCTTACATCGGCTTTTACAAAAAAAGCTTCGCCACCGTTTTGTTTTATTTGCTGGGCCACGGCATTGCCATGTTTTTCATCCACATCGCTCACCACTACTTTGGCGCCGTTCTTTGCAAACAAAATTGCCGTTGCCGCGCCAATGCCCGAGCCCCCTCCTGTAATGATGGCTACTTCGCCATTAAAAAGATTTGACATAAAAAGAATTTGAAACCAAATTTAAACAACAACAAAAAAAACATATTGAGGGCAATCAGCAAATATGATGACACTAATCAAGCTGAGCTCGCTTGTGCCCAACAGCCTAATTTGGGCTGGCAGGGTTTTATGGCCGGGAAAACAACAGAATGCGCTTTACTTATCCGGCGCTGTTATGGAAAGTATGTTTCTTTATTTCTTCAATTTTTGTTTCAGGTTCTCAAAAGTTTGCAGGGGGCCTTTTGTTGAAAAAAGGTTCATCAGCCATGCCGGCACATTACCGCCCGGGTCCAGTTCGAGCACATATTCAAGATGGATCCTGTTGCGGGACATCGCCCTGATGTCCCATGTGGCCTTTGACAAGGGAACGCGAACAATGTTCTTTTTTTCAGGCATGTAGTTCCTGAGGCTTTCAGAAACCACCCTTAAATTATGCGTAGCCGAATCATAATAAATTTTACAATGGGCATAAAAATCCCTGTCGCTTCCCGGCCATGGCACATCGATCACTGAATAATAAATAAAATCATCGCTATTTATTTTTTTTACGATGGTGCTTGTTTTGATGGCATAAGCCCAATCGGTATAGCGCCCTGCATCAGCAAGTATCGCAGCAATTTGAGAAAGCGTTCCCGCCAAATCAGCCTCAATCCTGATATCGTTGAATTTTGATTGCCGTGATGGCCTGCTGTACAACCTGATGCCGTTCTCTTCTTTCACCAACTGCCATGCAACAGGCATTTGATAGGCATTTGTGAAGTGCAAAAAAAGAAAGAGAAATAAAATGGCTTTCATGCCCTTCAGGTTTATCATGTAATGGGAATACTTCCGTGTTTAAAATTAACTAAAAGAGAAAAAAACAGGTAGCAGAGAATGTTAAATTAATGCCCCATCGGAAGCGCTCTAAAAAAGAATACAGGAATTTCATACACAGTGGCCTGTTTTTCCAAAGCCTGTAATTGGATGATCAATTTTGTTGCCAGGCATGCGCTTTGGAAAAGACAAGGCCTGCGGGTTGTTCCAATAATCATTTAAAAAAGGCAATTAAAGCATACAGGAAAACTTATTTTCAATAAAGCGAAAAGGCCACAGTTTTCCATTCGGCAGTGCATTTGGAAGCCGGATTTAGCAAAAGGGCTCAGCATTTCGCATCAAACAGCCATAACGCCAAACCGATGTTAACACTTCACCCTTCTGTTTTGTCATCTGTTTCGTTGTCGGCTGTCTTGGTATGTTGGCTTGGTGCTAAGAGAGTGATTATGTTTAATACCAATCTTTCTTTTGGCCGATATTCATTATTTCTTAATTGCTTTAAAGGAGAGGTTTTTAGCTCCATTCCAATTTCAAAAAAATCTGCTCCTGATTTGGAATTAGGGTCATAACCGAAATAAAACTTCTCAAGCATTTGCCCGAAATTACCTTTGCCTGTGTAATTGTGTTCTAAAATGTGAGGGCAGCAAATTTGTCTCAAAGTTTTTCCCCTGAGCAACTTAGCATAATCAATTACTGACTTTTTATCTTTAGGATTGTAAGGCAGCTTCATTCGCGATTTTTCGATTTAAAGCAATTCCTATTTTTTCGATTACTCCGACAACTAATGCGTTACCCATAAAAAACGCCCTTTTTGTGCCTGACATTCCTTCAAGTTTTGTATGGTTGTCCGGAAACATATTTAAACGCTCAAGTTCAACTGATGAAAGCCTTCTGTAACCTTTTGGGGTTTGAATAACGTGTTTAAATCTTGATGGAGATTTTCCTCCTTCGCCGGTTATAATTGTTCTTGAAGGCTTGTCTAACGAATCAGGGAATATCATTCCGCCTTCACTATAGTTATATTCAAAACCCTCGGCGTTTGTTCGCATTTCTTTTTTCGGGCCTTTTAAATACATCCATTTATCAAGATTGTTTTTGTCAATATAAAATTCTGATGTTACTTCTTCCTTTTGAATTAGGTCCCTCAAAATCGTGAATTTACCCTCATAGCTTGGTTTTGTTTTTAGGGTTGTAACCAAGCCGTTAATCATTACTCCTGTATTTTCAAAAAGTCCTGTTGTTCCGCCTTTATTGAATTTTTTAGAAATTGAAACCACATCTCCTTTGAGTTTAAATTCTGTTGTGAATATTGTGTTTCCTGATGTTACAGGAAAAGCTTCTGCCATTGTTCCTTCTTCTAAAATCCATTCAGTTGGTGTAATTTCTTTTAAACTTTCATAAATATTAGTTTCTTGGAGATATGCCAAAATGAAAATCCTTCTTCGCCTCTGTGGCATACCAAAATCGGCTGCATTTATAACTCTCCACTCAACTGCATAGCCAAGCTCGTTTAAACTTTGTAAGATAATTGCAAAGTCTCTTCCTCGTTGTCCAGAAGGAGAAATCAAAAGCCTATCAACGTTTTCAAGCAACAAATATTTAGGCTTTTTCTTCTTCTCTGAAAGTATCTTGTGAATGCTCCACCATAGAACGCCTTTTTTGCCAATTAGTCCTTTCGAATTTTTTAATGTTGTTGCAACGGAATAATCTTGACATGGAAATCCGCCCACCAATAAATCATGGTCAGGAATTTTAAGGACATCCACTTGTGCAATGTCTTCATTTCAATGACCAACTCTTCCAAAGCGGTTTTCATAAACCAAAGAGGCGTGCTGGGTCTTTGTTGATGGCTCCCATTGGTTGCTCCAAACCACCCTGTAAGGAGATTTGAATTTTTTTTTATACCCTGATGACGCAGATTTTCCATGCCAGCCTTCAAGCCCTAAACGAAAGCCCCCAACACCAGCGAATAATTCTACGACTTTAATTTCATTTTCCATTGTGAACAGTTTTCAGGCATTTAACTTTCTCCGAAACCTGTGCTGCCAGGCCTTTAACAACCATCCCGGTGAATTTCCCACGAACTATTTTGCCGGGGTAATAATAATGTTCCTGTAATCAATAGGGCCATGGTCGCCCTGGATCAGGATCGGGCCGGGCTCTCCTTCGTTGCTATTGATAGCGCCCCCGGTAATGCCCGGGATTTCACGGTTACAGATCACCGTTACCCCATTGAGCACAACGGTTACCATCCGCCCGGTCAACGTAATGTCATACGACTGCCATTCGCCGGCGTTTTTTGCCGGCATGGAACTTGGGGCAATAAACCCGTAAACAGCCCCGAGCAGGCCAACCGCAGGCTGTTTGCCCTTGCTGTCTTCCACCTGCACTTCATAACGGCCGCGCAGGTAAACACCGCTATTGCTTTCCTTTGGATACCGAAACTCGATATGCAATTTGAAATCATTAAAAACACGGTCAGTTACCAGGTTAGCGCCCGAATGCGGGCTGCGCAAAATCCCATTTTCCACTATCCATTGGTTTTTTCCGAGGGCATGCCATCCTTTCAGGCCCTTTCCGTCAAAAAGCCTCGCAGGCGCTCCCCAAACCGGTTTTGATGCACGTTCCAACAATGGCGCACGATGTGCGCTCCAGGTGAAGCCCGACCCATCACTGGCAATGCCTGTGCCCGTTAAGCTATCGCCCTGCAATGTCCCTTCAAATGAAATGTCTCCATTGGTGCTTTCCCATTGCGGCGGGATAGAAAAGCTCATTTTATCATCCTGAAAATTTACTTTGGATATTGGCCTTGCGCTGCCACCTGCCCCCACATATCTTCCCACCAGCGTGCGCAAGCCCGAATGCTGTACCTCCAGCCATGAAGGGAGGTCGTTGCCATTAACGTGCAGGGCCATGTCCCATCTCCCTTCCAGCGCAAAATGTTCCTGCGCCATCAGCGGGCTATTGGGCTTTAAAAAAAAGAAGGTGGCCGTTAATACCAACAATTGAAAAAATTTCTTCTCCATAGTTGTAAACATTTTTTTTAAAAAAGTGTATGAATATACAAAAGAAATATTTTACCGGAACCATCATGCAATACCAGGAACGCCGCATCATAAAAAAATTTTGAAACGGCAGCATAATTTGTTCTGTTGTGTTGAACAAATTATTAACTTTATACAAAATGATTGTTATGCTGTCAATACCTTCAATAATGGGACTGCATTTGCATTACAGGCTTTGGATATCTGAACTTAACCAGGACATTACCGTGCTGCGCATATTCAATGATTACCTGCAGGAAATAAAGAACAGGAAAATGGAACCTGAAATACAGGGCAGGGTAAGCAAGTTCAAGATGCAGTTTTCTGATCTAAGGAATGAGATAGATGAATTGCGCCACCAGATGCACCTGAGCAAAATGAAGCTTGCTGCCGAATCAAGGGGCGGGCTTAAACTTAGCCGTGAAGAAATGGAATCGGATAACCATTATGAAATAGAAAGCCGGTACCAGGGCTACCGGAAATCTTTCGACCGCCTGAAAGATGAATTTATAAACTTTGAGAGCCAGAGCTTATAACAGTTCTCTGTCCCGTTTTTTCTGCGTTCCCACATTGGCTTTTGAACAATTCGCGATTTTTTTGCGTAACTTCAAAAGCCAATTTTCATTAGCAAAATCAAATACAATGAGAAAGCTGCTTATCGCCTTCAATGCTTTTGTTATTATTTTATACAGTTGTTCACAACCTCAAAACAAAGAAGAAAAAAAAGACAGGTTAGCCAAAGCATCACGAGAAAACAAAAATGGCTGGATATACGTGCACCTGGAAGGGCTGCCTTCTGATATCGGTTATCAGCATGGCTATTTGTTAGCTAACGATATTGACACAAACATCCAATCACTGGCTTATTACCTTGACCATGAAACGCACAGGAACTGGCAGTTTTATCGCCAGGCAGCCAGGAACTTTTTATGGGATAAGCTTGACCGTGAATACAAAGACGAGATCAATGGTATTGTGGAAGGGCTGCATGCCAAAAATTTAGAGTACGACAGCCTGGATATTACTGCATTGAATGCCCAGGAAGAACTGGCCTATTATTATGTTCCGATGCTTGACAATATTGCAAAACCTGGAAGCGCCATGAACAAAGCCCCGGGCAACTGCAGCGCATTCATTGCAACGGGCAGCTATACCAAAGACGGGAAGATTGTGATGGGGCACAATAACTGGACTTCTTATCTTGTAGGCCAGCACTGGAACGTGATTGCAGATATCGTTCCTGATAAGGGCCACCATATTTTAATGGATTGCATGCCCGGTTATATTCACAGCGGCGATGATTTTGCCATTTCAGATAACGGGATTTTAATTACCGAAACAACCATTACCCAGTTTTATCTTTTTGATTCGACCGGCATCCCCGAGTTCGAGCGGGCACGCAAAGTTTCGCAATATGCAAACAGCATTGATGATGCAATAAAAATTTTTACTGCCGGCAACAACGGCGGCTACGCCAACGACTGGCTAATCGGTGACACCAAAGCGAATGAAGTTGCCAAGCTTGAATTGGGGTTAAAAGATTATCGTGTATGGAGAAGCAGGGACACTGCAATGATCGGCTCCAATTTCCCGAGCGACCCGAAACTGATCAGGGAAGAAACCACATTTAATGTGAATGACCCCACCACCTCGCCCAATGCAAGAAAAAAACGCATGGAACAATTGGTTGGGGTTGACCTGAAAGGCAAACTGGATGCTGAAGCCGGCAAGAAAGTAGAAGAAGATCATGTGGATGCTTTGCAAAACAAAAATGCAAATAACCGTTGTGTCATTTGCGGGCATATTGACGAAGACCCGAAGGGCTGCTCAGAATGGGACCTGAAACCATATTACCCCATGGGCGCTGTTCAGGGAAAAGTTACTACAGCAGCGCTTGCAGCAAACATGCAATTATGGGCAAGAAGGGGGCATCCTTGCGGGCAGGATTTTATCGGTGAAAAATTTTACAAACTACACCCCGAATATTCATGGATGTCGAAATACTTAATGAACATGACCGCTTATCCATGGACTTTGTTTTCCGCAAAAAAATAGATCAGATGGTATTTAGAAGACTTTATTGCAACTCATTATTATTGGGCTGAGGATGTATTGCCCCCCCATTATCGTGAACTTACTAGGAAACGCAATGTAATTATACTATTACAAAAAATCGGATGCCAAGAAATATCATAATGGTATGCGTTTTGCGTTTGAGATAGTTGTGGAACTTACCCCATTTTCAATACCCTTTGAATTTAACGGCAAGCAATACGTTTGCGAGATAAGCCCTTTAAAAAAATTCAGCTCCAGCCCACGCACATTCCAGGTCACGCTGAATGATGTGTACTTCGGGATCATCACTTATACCGGAGAATCATGGGAAAGCGATACGCGCAAAAACAGCCTGGTAGAAAAAATAGGCAGCCTGATCCATGAGTGCCTTCCCATCAAGCCCGACTAAAGCTTTGCTTCAAGATATTCTTTCAGGGAAGATAGGCTCATAACGCTGAGGCATATCGTAAAACCAGCTCACAACCTTCTAAAACTGCAGAACAAAAAATTTTGTATGGTATTGAATGGGGTGCGGTGATCCTCCGTCGTGCAATTTATCCTTTCAAAGCCATCTTGCATGGCTTTCAATAATGCTTCTTCATTGTATTGTTTTATTTCCAACCCGCTACATTTTTTTGGGCCGTTCTCGCTGAATGTGCCTATAATGGCCACACCCTCTTTCTTAACCGCTTTCCGGGCAATGGAGAGGTATTTTTGGATTCGAGCCGCTGTTGTCAAAAAATGAAATGCTGCGCGGTCGTGCCAAATATCGTAAGCAGTTGCAGGCTCAAAATCAACAATGTCGCTAACTACCCAGGTAATATGTGCAGATCTATCTCCAATCCTTTTTTTAGCTCTTTGCAATGCGGCTTCGCTAATGTCAAGCACAGTAATGTCTTCAAAACCTTCGTCAATTAAAAAATCAGCCAGTTTGCTGTCGCCTCCGCCAACATCAATAATCTTTGCTTTCTTACCAGGATGAACAGCATGAATAAGATCCAGAGAAATCTGCGGCACTTCCTGTGCCCAGCTTACTTCATTTGGCTGCTTGGTGCTGTATATTTTCTCCCAATGCTGTTTTGATTGTTCCATACTGTTATGACAAAGTTATCAACTAAAAAAATCAATATTCTATGCAGGGCATGAAGGAGCATGTCAACATTGTTTTAACCGGGTTTGTATATGCAGCTTTCAGCCCCTCGCCTCTTTCTCCTGAAAAATACAACCATCCTTGCGGTTTATTCAGATTTATTATTTTTTTTTGTAGGTACCTGCAACAGTGCTTTTAATGATAAGGAACACAATAAAAAAAAATAAAAAACTGCATGTGCTGGCATTGGCTGCAGTTATTTTCTTCACCGTATCCGGCGGCCCGTTCGGGCTTGAACCGTTGCTCGGTTATGCGGGCGAACGCGGAATACTGTTATTGCTCATCATTACGCCGATACTGTGGGATATCCCGGCCATACTCACGGTCCTGGAACTGAACAGCATGATGCCACTAACAGGCGGCTACTACCAATGGGTGAAAAGGGCATTGGGAAAACGCTTTGGTTTTTATGAGGGCTGGTGGACCTGGCTCTATACATTCGTTGACCTCGCCATTTACCCTGTGCTGTTTGTAGAATATCTTTCTTTTTTCTTCCCCCAGCTTGGCGCATTTAAAATACCAGTCTGCCTGGCCATTGTATGGTCTGGCGCAATACTGAATATACTCGGTATTTCTCCGGTGGGAAAGGCCACCCTGCTGCTGAGCTTTTTTGTGATCACGCCTTTTATCATCTTGTTCATTCTTGCGTTTCATGGCCATGGGCAGTTTATGTTGCCTTCTCCTTCATTAAAAGGCATTCCATTTTCATCGCTGGGGCTGGCACTATACACGGTGATGTGGAATTTTTTTGGGTGGGACAATGCCACCACTTATGCTGAAGAAGTGGACAAACCGGTGCGCAGTTACCTAAAATCGACACTGATTGCCTTTGCAGCAGTGATGTGCATTTACGTAATGACCGTGTATGCTACTTTGCGTTTTCATATCGGTGCAAAAATGCTCAATGATGAAGGATATCCTGCATTAGGAGTGATGGCGGGTGGCAAATGGCTGGGCAGCCTTATTGCGATTGGGGGAATGGCCGGCGCACTTGGGCTTTTTTCATCAGTGCTGCTGTCCATATCACGCGTGCCCGAAGTGATGGCCCAGGATGGTTTCCTGCCAAAAAAATTAAAGTCATTGCACCCGAAATACAACACGCCGCACATCTCAATTATAGTTTGCGCAATGGTAATCAGCTTCATGATACTCTGGTCATTTGAAGAGCTTATTATCATTGATGTAACGCTGTACGGCACTGCACTGTTCCTGGAATTTGCGACGCTGATCGTGCTGCGCATAAAAGCTCCTGCAGAAAAAAGGCCCTTCCGGGTACCCTTGCCAACATGGGCACTTGTTGTGGTGTATATGCTGCCGGTGTCCGTTTATTCGATTGCACTATCCGGGGCATTAATATCTGAAGAAAAAAAGTTTTTGCCAGCAGCTTTCGCCATCGGCGCATTGCTCAGCGCTGAGCTGGCATGGCAGGCAGTGAAGTGGTGGAGGAACCGATAATATTTTCTGTGCATGCATGGCTAACGTTAACGCTTAGTCGAAAAATAGGCTGAGCCTTATTTCCTGTTATAAGCCGAAACCACTTTGACTGCATCGTCCACCCGGCTGCTCCCGGCATTGTCCAAAAGCTGTCGGATATGAACAAGCGCATATTGCATTTTCGCTTCCCGCTCTGCCAGATTGATTGCCCCGTTCCACATCTGGTCATGAAATTCCCTAAAGCCAGGTTGGTTTTCATTCCATTCAAATGGGGCGCCTGGTTTGTGAGTGATGGATATGAACATTGACACATACGCCATGTGCAGCAATTGCCGCATAAGGAAAAGGCGTGCACAATGATATCCTCCGGCCTCGCTGCCAAAATAATTTTTGAGGAAATCGGCCTCATCCTCGCCTTTCCTGATAACAAAGTTGGCCACCACTGCAAGGTCAAGATACCGGTCATTCAAAAAAGCCGCTTCCCAATCAACCAGCCATGGCCTTTCCCCGTCAAAAATGATGTTTTCCGGCTTAAGGTCATTGTGGCATGAAACCATATCTTCACTACTGATCGGATAAGCATTTTTAGCGCGTGAATAAACATCGAACAGCTCATCGCTTATTGCCCGGGGAAGAATTTTCTCTGCCCGAATTTTTTGTGCGTAAACATCCATCGTGTCAATATAATTTAGCCGAAAGGGGAACCTGGGCAATGAATGCAATCTTTTCAGCAGTGCCGGCAACATCGTTTTTGCCCTGCCCAAAGGAAATGGCGCTGCATTAATGAAATCGGTGATGGAAATCCTGTCAGCAGTTGACAGGTATAAAATCCTTGGAGCAATCCCGGCATTCGCAGCAAGTTTCATGTTGTCAAAGTAATGAGAGGGGTCGGCCATCGCATCATCGCGCATAATAACGCGCAACAGGTATGGCCGCTCTTTTACAGTGATTCGAAAAATAAGCGCCGATGAAAGGCCGATGGTTACCTGCTTTATCCCGCTGAATTCATCAGTCCCAAAGGCTTCCTTCAATGCATATTTTACTGCATTAAGTTTTGTTCCGGGGATCATAGAAGAAAAATTTATTTTACCGGCAAAATAAATATAGCGTGAATTTCTCCCGGAATTCCGCCTAAGCAACTTTATTTTTTGCTGTGAACTTTTCTGGCAACCAGGATGTTGTTCAAATAGCAATGACCTATTTCAAAAATATATTTGTACAACAAAAAAATACCACGAAAAAAAGAAATAAAGAATGATTTAGGCCTTCTGTTGTACTACCCACATAATCTTATCTGTGTTTGCAAAATTTACAGCTCCAGATAAGCGGCACCCAGGTGCTAACCGCCGAGGGCATAGGGGAAAATCACAATTATGGGCATACAATCTTCTTCAAACTATTCCTGCAATAACCTGCTATTGGCATAGTTAATACATTCTCACAAAGCAAGGTCAGGCAACAGCAAAAATTTTAAGATTAACAACTTCTAAAATTTTAAAGGCGGCCCAACAATTTCCATCCCATGAGATCGCCAGAGCGCTTTTAGTTTTTCCTGCTGGTCTTTAGGAACACCTTTCCCCAGCCTGCTCATTTGTTTAAAAAAATCTTCCATGCTGCCTGCAGGTTGGAAAAGCACCAGCATCTGCGCATCGCCTTCACTTATCTTAGCAAAAGCATGTGGTATTTTCCTCGGGCCAAATGCTGAATCGCCAGGGCCCAGGGTAAATTCATCATTTCCTACTTTCATCAAAAATTCTCCTTTGATCACATAAAACCATTCGTCCTGGTGGTGATGAAGGTGCAATGCAGGCCCGCCTTTTTCCTGGCGGTAAGTGTCATATATGCATAGTGCGCCATTGGTATCCTTTGAAGATATTTTGCAATCGAACCTGCCCCCCATGAGCAGCAGCTCTTCATCATAATGGTCTTTCCCCGACCTGACGGCAAACCCCTTCCCAGGTTTTTGATTTTTTATTTTTTGTGCACCTGCAACCAGTGCAGGTGCTGCCAGGGGAAACTGCAGGAATAAACGGCGGTCCATATTGTGTAGGTTTGTTATTAAGGCGATTTTTTTAATCGAGTCTTTCCAACATGCCTTTTCTCTTAATGATGTTCTTGTAATCCCATTGAATGGTCTTCGACTTTTGCAGCCAGCGCTCTAAATCTTTTGTATTGATTTCTTTTACATCAGCATATCGTGCCTCTGCAGCCTTGAATTTCCCTTCCGGATGCAGTCCTGGCTCTTCAAAGGACTGGCCGCTCCAGAACAAGATGCGGATACAATCCTTTTGTTTGTCGTAACCTACAATTGGGTTTCCTTCTAAAAACCAAACGGGATGCCCATGCCACACTTTTTTTTCTGCACCTGGCAGGATGATGCTGATTTTTTCAGCCAGCAATTCGCAAATTGCTTTTTCTGCCAGTGACAACGACCTGTGATATGTTTCAACATCTTTATCAACAGGTGCCGCTTTTGTATGTGCTTTTGTCATTAAAATTGCTTTAATGCTAACGCACCTTGTTTGGTTCAATTTTCATTTTAACCTTTTCACTCCAGCCATCAGGTACTTTTCTCTATTATTGAATTCGGTTCAATTTCTTTCCGGGGCCTAATACCAGGTTATAAGCTGACCATAGCGCCTCTCTTACTATTTCTATGGGAACAACGTTGAGATCAAAAGTAGTTGCTCCTTTAACTCCCCATTTATTAGGCACGGGATAAATATTTTTATCTATTTTACAAAAAACCGCTTGCTCTGCTGGTGTTAAAAAAATATTGGCACTATTGTTTTTGGCAAGATAGGTTGCGTACATCTTTTTTTTGGTCACCTTAAAACCTATACGCTCGAAGTGTGGGCATTGTTCGGTGCCTGGAAAGGAAAGCGCCAGGTTTGCAAATGTTTTTTCTGTTATCATTTTACACCATTGTCACTTGCTCAATGCGTTTTCAAATTTGCAGCATCTTTTTTCTCTGCTAATAAAATACAACTTATAGGCCCCCGGTTTTTAAATAAAAAAACTTAAACCAGGGCATCTGCATTGCAAAGAAGACAGGTTCCGGGTTACCTGCACTGGCTATCCCATTATCTTCACCATATTGGCAGCTTCCATGGCCTGCCGTTGATTAAATTTAGACACCATATCATCAAGGTTCACCAAATCGATTATGGTGCCAATACAGCATAAGCCCCCTGTTAGCAAATACAATATGCCCATCCCGGTTTCGCCGATGATAAAACGCTGAATTCCCGCAATGCCCAAAAAGCCAAGCAATGTTAATATCAGCATGGTTTGTTTGTCTTTTCGCTTTCCCTGGTACAGGGTAAAAAAATGCTGCTGCTGGCTTTCAGTCATATCCTTTAAAAGGTTTTGGATCATCACCAGCTCACCTGGCTGCAGGCCGGGCAGCATCATAAACATTTGTTGTTGGTCCATGTCAGGTCGTTTTAAATTTGGGTTGAAAAAAAGATTTAGTGATATTGTACAAAATAATCAAAGTAGCAGGGATCCCTAATATATGCTCATTCAGCGACTCGCGAAAATGGAAATGCAGCACATCATGGATAGCATGCCCGATGCCACAGCCCATACAGGACTTAAAACCCATCATCCTGAAAACACAAAAGGAAACGCCTTCTTTTGATGTGTCCATAAAGAACAACATCATTAAGGCCACCGCCCAGGTCAATGGCTCGATACAATACTTTAGCTTGATGTTGGCAAGAGCCATAAAACAGTTGATGGTTATTGGGCATTTGCAAGGCCATGAGGCCTTAAACATATTGCATCAGCAAATACTTATCTTAAAAATACGAATGTTCGCTGAAAATAGGGCAACCGGCAATTATTTGTGCTGTTCCTGCTACGGGGCCTGTGCTGAAAGCCATTGATAAATTTAACTTCGCCATTTGGGCCTGCCTGTTTAAATTGTGGCGATGAGCATGATGTCGATCATAAAAAAACATGGCCTCAACATCCTCTTCTCCGGGATTTTATTGTTGCTGCTGTTCAGCCCCCCTGCCAGGGGATGGCTGTTGAACAAATTGCTTTATACCGGGCTTTTTAACGTGAATATCAAAAAAGACGAAAGCCCGGCCCGCATTGCCCCCGCCCTTGTTTTTTTTAATTCGTCCGGCGAAACCATTTCTACTGATCGATTAATAGGGAAAACTGTTTTTATAAATTTCTGGGCCACATGGTGCCCGCCATGCATTGCAGAAATGCCCACCATCAATTCCCTGCACAAAAAGCTGCAATCCGATACCAATATTGTTTTTATTATGGCAGATGTTGACCGGAACCTGGGCAAATCTTCTGCATTTTTAAAAGACCACAATTTTGACTTGCCTGTTTACATACCCCGGGGAGAAATACCAGCCTCCATCATGAGCAGGACAGTGCCAACAACTGTTATCATTGACCGCAATGGAAAACTGGTAAAGAAAATCGAAGGCATGGCGAATTACAACAGCGGCTCTATGATCGGGTATTTGAAATCGCAATAAAGAATTGTATCCCCATCCGCAATTAATTGTAATTTCATTTCATGAGTTTTATTGAAGAGCAAAAGGCATTACAACCGGATGAGGCAAATAAGCCATCCAGGAAGAAACCGATTTTTCCGGTGCAGGACCACCTTCGCTCCTATCTGAAAAAACATGGCCACGAAGTGAAGCTGCCTGTGGCTTACAGAGACCTTATCCATTTCATGTCTTCTGTTCCGCTGCTCGACAAGAATGGCAAAGCCACCTTATGGGAAACAGTGGTATACGATATGCGGCACTGGGATTTTATTCGTGAAGGGCTTATAAAAATTTATGCCATTCTAAAAACCGAAGGGGACCTTACTTTCACCAAGCACCTCGATGTGGCCAGGATCGATTACTGCAGCTTTGCCAATTCCAACCCTTTCCGCATACGCATTGTGAACAAATACAATGACAATTACGATCATTACTATATTAAGCTGGCAGATGCCTCCCGCATTTATGGGCTGGAGCTTGAACATCTGCTCTCGCCTAACCGCATCACCTACCTCACGCACAACAACACTTTGGTAGAAGAACATATCCCCGGGATCCCCGGCGATGTGTTCATTCAGCATTACCTCAATGACAATATCAACAAAATTAGATTGGCCAAAGAATTCGTGAAATTCAATGAACGCTGTTTTGTCCGGCTGCTTGGCGACATGCGCTCGTATAATTTCGTAGTGGACATTACCCCTGATATTGAAGATTTCCAATACCGCATCCGCGCTATTGATTTTGATCAGCAGAGCTATGAGGGAAGGAAAAACTTATACCTCCCACAATTCTTTAAAGAGAACTTGGCTTTCGTTGAATTGTGCATGGAATACCTCAACAAAGATTCCATCGAGCAATACCAAACAGAAGAAAGAACGATGATGGCTTTTCGTGTGGCATCGGCAAGGTTCCGGTTGATGGAATTGCTGAATATTATGGCCAAAGATAAAATCAGCAGCCAGGAAAAACTTGGCCAATTAAAAGCTGAACTGAGCCAATATTTTCATGCCCCTATTTTTATGAAGAGCAAATCAATGGGGCAATTGGTAAAAAGGCAATTGAAACAAACCCTGCAGAAAAATTTGGCGCTGATCCAAAAGCATATCGGGAAATTTGAAGATTGATCATGCCTGGCCGCGAAGCCTCAAAAAATCGCTCTGAATACTCTTTTGTGATTTGTCTCCGTTTAGCAGCTTTCAAATTATAGATATTAGATATACAGATCGCATCGGGCTGTTAAACAGTATTGCCGCTATTTCCTCCATAATCAAAAAAATCAGTAGCTTCGCCAGCTTCTTCGGGAAACATCAATAACCTGCCTGCCATTGATAAATTGAAACTAACAGTATATTTACAACCTAAAATAAAGTTTTGACAACATGAAAAAATACAAAGCCGGGGTATTGTTCGGCGAAGAACTGGAAGCATTGTACAACGATGCCAAAGACAATGGGTTCGCGCTGCCTGCAGTAAACTGCATCAGCACCAACACCATCAATGCCGTGCTGGAAACAGCTGCAAAGGTGAATTCTCCGGTTATCGTCCAATTCTCAAATGGAGGAGCGCAATTTTTTGCCGGCAAAGGAATGCCGAACGATAGCCTGCAAGCCAATATTTCAGGTGGTGTTTCAGGAGCACTTCATATTCACAATGTGGCAAAATATTATGGCGTGCCGGTTATCGTGCATACCGACCACGCTGCTAAAAAATGGCTCCCCTGGGTAAATGGGCTTATTGATGCAGGCGAACAGTTTTATAAGGAAAAAGGCCAGCCTTTATATAGCTCGCACATGCTTGATCTTTCAGAGGAACCGATTGAAGAAAACATCCATACTTCAGTTGAGTTTTTCAAGCGTATGGCGCCGCTTGGGATGGCGATTGAAATTGAGCTCGGCGTTACCGGTGGCGAAGAAGACGGCGTGGACAATAGCGGGATAGAAAACGAAAAACTATACACACAGCCGCAGCATGTGGCTTTCGCTTACCAGCAACTAAGCCAGGTAGGGAAATTGTTCAGTGTTGCTGCTGCCTTTGGCAATGTGCATGGGGTGTACAGCCCGGGAAATGTAGAACTTCGCCCTGTTATTCTGCACAACAGCCAGGTGTATATTGAAAAAGAAATGAAGACAAAGCCCAAGCCGGTATATTTTGTTTTTCACGGAGGAAGCGGTTCACCGCAGCACCAGATACGCGAAGCGATCAATTATGGCGCCATCAAAATGAACATCGACACGGATATGCAATGGGCTTTCTGGGAAGGCGTATTGAATTATTATACCAAGAACGAAGCCTATCTGCATGGCCAGCTCGGCAACCCCGAAGGGCCAGACAAGCCAAACAAAAAATATTACGACCCGCGGGCATGGTTGCGCAAAGGAGAAGAAAATTTTATCAGGCGCCTGGAAATGGCATTCGAAGACCTGAACTGCATCAACAGGAATGCGTAACCGGGAGTATTTTGCGCAGGAAGAGACACTAATCTGCCGGGGCATAATGTAAAGCCGCCTCAGAGGAAGCGGCTTTACATTATGCTACCAGCTTAATCTTCACTTCTACTTTTGTGCCATCGGGCTTTCCGTAGTTGTCATATAAATCAGTTACTGAAACATCGCCCTTTACCTGCCATTGCCTGTTTAAAATGCTGATCCTTTCCCCTACCACATCAATCTCATTGCCCATTTCATTTACCCCCTGGTGCAATGCCCCATTCAGTTTTTCCCTGCCGATGCCATTGTCGCGTATAATATAAACAACATAGCCGTTATCAAATTTGGCCTTTACAGAAAGCTCAAGGTCTTTTTTATCGCTGGGAGCAATGCTGTTCACGATGGCGTTTTCAATATAGGGCTGAACAAGCAGGGGCGGCACATTAAAATCTTCGCTTAACAGCTTTTTTTCAAAGCTGATATTGTAAGAAAATTTGTTCCGGTACCTCAGTTGCTGCAATTCAATGTATAATTCAAGCGCGATCTTATTTTTTGAAATAGGAATAAATTCTTTATTGCTGTTGTCCAGCATAATGTTCACCAACGCACCTAATTTGCTAAAATATTTGCTTGCAGTTTGTTTATCATTATTGATTAAAAAATTTTCAATACTGTTAAAATTATTGAAAATAAAATGAGGGTTCATCTGTGCCCGTAAAGCCTGCATCTGCGTTTCAGCAACCTTTTGTTTGAATGCAGCTTCTTCTCTTTTCTTTTTAAGCTGAACAGACCGGTTAATAAAAAAGACAATGACCAGGATAAACAAAAAAGAAATGATTGAAACAATCAACAGGGTATTCTTTATGCCAATTTCTTCTTCCTGGAGCCTTGCCAGCTCTTTAAGGTTATTGTTTTCCAGTTCTTTTCGGCTAAGCATCCATTCCGCCTCTTTCAGCACTACATTGCGCCTGTTATTTTCCGAGAACATTGAGTCAGCTGTTGACCTGTAAATCCGGTAATAGAAAAGCGAAGAGTCTTTATTTCGTTTTTCGTCATAAGCTGACGACAGCTCCCGCGATGCATTAGAGATGCCTTCAAGGTACGTAGTGTTCCTGGCAATTTCCAATGCGGTATCAAGCAGCTTTATTTTCTTATCTATGCTAAGTTTTTTAAGATATCCTGCTTCAGCAAGGTAGGCCTGAAATTGGTTCCGCAAATCGCCTTCTTCCTTTGCCGATTTCATGGCTTTTGAAAAATAAAATGAAGCCGAATCCATTTCATTATTTATGGCATGCAATTTCCCAAAGCCTACGTAATATTGAGACAATACATAATTTTCATTGCTTTTTAATGCATAAGGCAGCCCCTCCATCAAGTAGCTCAGGGATTCATTATACAAGCTTTCCTGAAATGCACATTCGTGGAGCAGCTCATAATTGATGGCAACCCCGCGCAAAGCCCCTATTGGCTTATTTATTGCTACCGCTTGTTTTGCATACTGCCTGCACTTGTTGTATTCGCCCATTATTTTAAAGTTCTCACCGATATTATTGTAGCAAACCGCTTTCAGTCGAACTGCGTGACAGGAATCGGCTAAATCAATAGCCCTGAAATAAGCCGCATTGCTGGCATTAAGGTTCCCGGAACTATAAAGAAGAAGCCCCAAATTAATTTGCGCAAGAGACTGGCCATACTTAAAATGCAGGCTGTCGCTTAATTCTGCTACACGCTCATAATAGGAAAATGATTTTTTGACATCCGATTCGTTCAACCGGTAGCTGATGCGGTGCAGTGTTACGATGTATTGAGAGTCGATTTTGTGATGCCCTTTCAGCCATCCCTCCAGGCTGTCAACATAACTATCCTGGGCTTGCCCGGTCATTGATAAAAGGCAAATAATAAGAAGGAAATAAAACCTTTTGGCTTTAAATAATCTGTTCACAAGTTTTGATTTGGCGATTCAATCTTCAAAAGTCAGTTCATTTACCACAATCCGTTTTATCAGGCAAGATGCAAAATACTTATAGACCAACTACATAAAAGTAATTCAATTCGCCCATATAACAAGCCCGTTAGCATGAAATTCAGGGTTTGCCAGGCACAAAACTTCACCAGGCCATGTTCCTGCCGTTGAAGAAAACTAAAACCACGGTATAAAATAGGCCCTGGCTCAAATCAAAATTTCATCATGGGCGAAGGTTGTTGAAAAATGTCAAAAAATTTTTTTTATTGGCCATCGTAGATTACTTTTGTCCATCAGGTTGGTAGACTTTTAATGCAATGGAACTTTCGCTACAAAAGCTTATAAACTATAGTTACCCGTTTAGTAACGGCTGTAACGGGTAAATCCCCCTTCAGGTTCATGTTTTTGTTAACTATTTTCTAAAAATGGATACTGCAACTGAAAAAGACATAAATCAAATAACCTACAAAATAAGTAGACTAAACATAAGCGACTCAATAGCATGGCTGGCTACCGAGTTCCCTGGGAAAGTTACATTTTCATCAAGCTTCAGCGCAGAGGACCAGGTCATTGCACATGCCATTCTATCCAACAACCTTCCCATTTCGATATTCACGTTAGATACCGGCAGGTTATTTGGAGAAACCTATTCCGTTTGGAGCACAACCAATGAAAAATACAACACCCGTATCAAAGCATATTACCCCAATGCTTTGGTACTGGAACACTTTATCAATGAAAAAGGGCCGAATTCCTTTTACGAATCGATTGAAAACAGGAAGCAATGCTGTTACATCCGAAAAGTAGAGCCATTAAAAAGAGCTTTAGCAGGGAACAGCATCTGGATTACCGGGCTGCGGGCCGAACATTCTCCTGAAAGAAAAAATCTTCAGCGAATTGAATGGGACGAAGGAAATAAGATCATCAAATATCACCCGCTGCTTTTATGGACAGCGCAAGATGTAAGAAATTACATCAATGAACACGATGTTCCTTATAATGCCCTGCACGACCGTGGTTTTGTAAGCATCGGTTGTGCCCCATGTACAAGAGCCATCAGGCCCGGTGAAGATTTTCGTGCGGGAAGATGGTGGTGGGAAGAGGCTGGTAAAAAAGAATGCGGCCTGCATGAGCATGCTAAGAATTGAAAACATTGAATGAATAGGAACATTGATGTGACGGGATTTTATCCTCCGTCTCCTATCCCAGATCCAAAATATAATTCAGAATGGGCAATTACAAACAAGACTATCTTGATCAGCTTGAGTCAGAAGCAATACACATTCTTCGCGAAGTAGCAGGCCAGTTTGAAAAACCGGCATTGCTTTTCAGTGGCGGCAAAGATTCGATTACGATGGTGCACCTGGCATTAAAAGCATTCCGCCCCGGTAAATTTCCCTTTCCTTTGGTACACATCGATACCGGTCATAATTTTCCTGAAGCACTTGCCTTCAGAGATAAACTTTCCAACAAAATAGGCGAGAAACTGGTCATCAGCAAAGTCGAAGACACCATCAGGGAAAAGAAACTAACCGAGCCAAAAGGAAAATTCGCAAGCAGGAACCAATTGCAGACTTTTACATTGTTGGATACAATTGAAAAATTTCAATTTGACTGCTGCATTGGTGGCGGAAGAAGAGATGAAGAAAAAGCAAGAGCAAAAGAAAGGATTTTTTCCGTACGTGACGAATTCGGCCAGTGGGACCCGAAGCTGCAACGGCCCGAACTTTGGAATATTTACAATGGCAAAATCCATAAAGGAGAAAACGTTCGGGCATTCCCGATTAGCAACTGGACCGAGCTTGATGTATGGAATTATATTCGAAGAGAAAATATAGAGCTGCCTTCTATTTATTTTTCTCATGAACGCGACGTGATTGAACACGAAGGGCAGCTTGTTGCTGTATCAGCATTTATCCGCCTCGATGAAAAAGATACAGTGGTTCGAAAAGCAGTGCGCTACCGCACTGTTGGTGACATGACCTGCACTGCTGCTGTTGGATCATCAGCATCGACTGTGGATGAAATCATCAAAGAAATTACAGCAACAAAAACAAGTGAACGGGGAGAAACCAGAATTGATGATAAAGTTTCGGAAGCAGCAATGGAAGACCGGAAGAAGAACGGGTATTTCTAATCTTGTCTGAACCAAGATTTTTGGGATTAATAGAATTTTGAGGAAATGATGTGCGAGTTGATGAATGGTCAATGGTGAATCGTGAATGATAAATTGTGACGATGATTTCGACTAGCTCCGGTCTTCAGACCGGAGAATGATGAATTAAAATGAATGTTGTTACCGATTGTGAAACCGGAGTTGAATAGCATATCAACAGTACAAGAGTGCGATCCCGCAATCCTGCGGGACAGGCAGCAAGGATGTTGAGGAGAGAACAAATGCTGACTAACAAAAAAGAAAACAATTAATAATTAAGAATTATAAATTGATAATGACTGTACGAAATTCAGAAATCGTATATCGTAAATCAAAAATCGTAAATCAAAATGGATTTATTACGTTTCATAACAGCAGGGAGCGTAGATGACGGCAAAAGCACGCTTATCGGGCGCCTGCTTTATGACAGCAAAAATATTTTAATTGATCAGCTTGAAGCGCTTGAGCGCCAGAGCCGCAACAAAGAAGATGGTGAGATTGACCTTGCACTGCTTACTGATGGTTTGCGGGCAGAACGCGAGCAGGGAATTACGATTGATATTGCATACAAATATTTTTCAACGCCGAAACGCAAATTCATTATCGCTGATGCACCAGGACATATTCAGTACACACGCAACATGGTGACCGGCGCCTCGAATGCAAACCTTATTATTATTTTAGTTGATGCACGGCATGGCATTGTGGAGCAAACACGCCGGCATTCAATCATTGCATCTTTGCTGAATATCCCGCACGTAGTGGTTGCCATCAACAAAATGGATTTAGTTGAATATTCGCAAGATGTGTTCAATAATATCGTTATCGACTATGCAGAAATCGCGAAAACACTGGAACTGAAGGACGTTGCTTATTTTCCGATCAGCGCATTGAAAGGAGATAATATTGTTGACAACTCTGAGAACCTGAATTGGTTTGATGGAGGCACACTATTAGATTTTCTGGAAAATATTGAAATAGAAAATGATGTCAATCTCACACATGCACGATTGCCCGTGCAATACGTGATACGCCCGCAAACAGAAGAACTGCATGACTATCGCGGATATGCAGGCAAAGTAATCAGCGGTATTTATAAAAAAGGAGATGACATTACAGTGCTGCCTTCAGGATTGAAGAGCAGGATCAAAACCATTGAAATTAATGGAAAGCAGATGGAGGAAGCGTTTGCACAACAAAGTGTGATCATTCAACTGGAAGACGATATTGATATTAGTAGAGGTGACGTGATTGTGAAAAATGAAAACAAACCGGTTGTTGCACAAGAGCTGCAAGTGCTGTTATGCTGGATGGATAATAAACCTTTATTACGCGGGAATAAATATTTATTGCAGATCAATAGCCGCACTGTGAAAATTGTAGTGAAATCAATTGAATACAAATTGGATGTGAACACGCTGGATAAAAACTTTGAAGCACAACAGGCCGGTTTGAATGACATCGTGAAAGCCACAATCAAAACGGCTTCGCCTCTCGCCTGTGATTCTTACAAAGAATTAAGAGCGAATGGCGGTGCAATATTGATAGATGAAACAAGCAATGTTACTGTTGGGGCTTGCATGATACAATAATTTTTTTAGCAATTAACCTACTTAAGAAATAGACTGATGAAAAAAGCCATCCAACACAAAGGCAAAGTGATACTTGCAGGAGCTGGCCCAGGCGACCCGGAACTATTAACATTAAAAGTTATGCGCTATTTGCAAAAGGCAGATGTGGTAATAACCGACAGGCTGGTTAGCCCTGTTATTTTGGACGAATTTGTAAACAAAGAAGCACAAGTTCTTCATGTTGGCAAACAATGCAGGAAAGGCGCTTCTACACCCCAATCAACCATCAACGAGATCATTGTCGACTACGCACTACAAGGCAACCTCGTTGTGCGTTTGAAAGGTGGCGATGTTTCCATTTTCTCTAATGTGCTGGATGAATTGCAGGCGTTGGTGGCGAACCATATCGAATATGAGATTATTCCTGGGGTAACTGCAGCTCTTGGCGCTGCTGCCTATGCAGGCATCCCGTTAACAGCAAGAGGTCATGCAACAGCAGTTCGTTTTCTAACCTACTATAAAATGGAGGTCATTAAAGATGAAATTTGGAAAGATTTAGCAACAACTAACGATACCCTTGTTTTTTATATGTCGTCGGATACAACTGATTTATTAATCGAAAAATTGATTGAAAGCAAAATCAGTAGCGATAAACATATTGCAGTTATCGAGCAGGCAACAACGCCATTGCAGAACGTATATGAATGTAACGTATATGACTACGCGGAAAAATTCGGGAACAGCAGTTATGCTTCACCTACATTGATCATCATCGGGAAAGTAGCAGCATTGCACAAACAATTTCAGTGGCTTGAGAACAGTAGTAGCAAAGAAAACTATTTTAAGGCGGTTGTGAAAACAGGGGCTGCATTATCACGAGTCTAAGATAAATTCATCAAGCAAATGGTTTATCCACAATCTTCTTATTATTTCTCAACTTAACGATTCTCAATTATTCACCAACTGCTCCCGGAATGCATGTGCATAAGTATTAAAAGCTTTCGCCTGTTCCAGGTACTCAACAGCAAATTCTTGCGAAGGTTCGTTCTGGTTGATCTGCAAAACCATTTCTTTGAAACTTGCAGATCCATTATACAATCCCTTTTCAGTAAAGTGAATATCGAAGTCTTTTAATATTCCGGTTTGTGTGTTGCACTGCACAGAATGATTTAACAACAATGCTTTTGCTGCATGGATAAAAGATGCATACGCCTGGTAAATCCCGTCTGACCATACATTATTTTGAATGTTTTCTTCCGCAAGCGATAGTTTTTCATCTGCTTCCAAAATCAGCGTTGCCACCAAATCGATCATAACACCTGCACACTCTCCTACTCCTATTGCTGTAGCAAATTTTTCTTCATGCCCCCAGTCTATAAAATCTTCATCTGCCAGCGTGGTTGCATCTGCAAGTGGTTTCAGCAAATCATAAAAATACCTTTCGCCTTTTTCAAAAGTATAATCAAGATAGTTTTGGTTTTCATTTTTATTAGCAAGGAAATCGTTTAACAAATAACGTAATATTTCAGGCCCTCGTTTGCTTGGGAGCTTAATTACTTTGTTTGAAATTCGCCCTTCTCCGCCGCCAAGCTTGCCGCCACCAATCAGCACCTGTACGGCAGGCAATACTTTGCCATTTACTTTCATAGACGAACCATGGAAGCCGATGGTACCGATGCCATGCTGGCCGCATGAGTTCATGCAACCGCTGATCCTTATGGCGATGTCATCTCGCTGCAAGAATTCAGGGAACTCGTCTTCAATCACGCGGGCCAATACCAATGCTAATTCAGTGCTGTTCGAAATCCCGAGGTTGCAGGTATCCGTGCCCGGGCAGGAAACAATATCTGCAGCACTGTCAATGCCTGCGGCAGCAAAATTTTCCGATTCCAGCAAGCTATAGATATATTCCAAGTGCTCTTCCTTTACAAACCTGAATTGTAAATTCTGGCTAATGGTTACACGAATGTCGTTTGCAATAACAGGCCGCAATTTTTCAATCAATCTCCTGCTGGCGCCAGAACTAATGTTTCCATTGGGAACGCGAACATAAACAATGTAGTATCCCTCTTGCTTTTGTTTGCGCACGTTTGTTTTTTTCCAAGCTTCAAAGTTCAATTTATTTTTTATTTGAATTTTAGTACCTGGCAAAATTCCGTTTGGCAAATCAACCAGTTCAAACCTGTCCGTATCAATCTTAATTATTTTTTCGGCCACAGCTTTTTGTTCATCTTTAACCAATTCAGTAAATTTTTCAATCCCGATCTGTTGAAGCAAAAATTTCATTCTGGCTTTATGCCTGCTGCTGCGTTCACCATATCTGTCGAAAACGCGCAATACTGCTTCGATATAGGGCAATAAGAAATCTTCTTCTAAAAACTCGTGTGCAGTAATGGCAAGATGTGGCTGTGCCCCTAACCCGCCTCCTATTACCACTTTAAAACCTCTTATTTGTTGACCATTGATTTCTTTGATTCGCGGAATGGCGCCAAGGTCATGCATAAAAACCAATGCTGTATCTTTCTCGCTACTGGAAAAAGCAATTTTAAATTTGCGTCCCATCTCCTGGCAAAAAGGCTTGCGCAAAAGATATTCAAAAACAGCATGTGCGTAAGGAGTTACATCGAACGGCTCGTCAATGTCAATGCCGGCAATATCAGATGCTGTTACGTTTCTTACCGTATTGCCGCAAGCTTCGCGGATGGTGATGTCGTCTTCGGCCAGCAGGCCCCACAATTCAGGAGTGCGGTTTAAGCTCACGAAATGGATCTGGATGTCCTGCCTTGTCGTGAGATGCAGGTTGCCATTGGAAAATTCGTCAGACACATCTGCAATTCTTTTCCATTGAGCAAAAGTCATTTTGCCATAGGGCAGTTTAATGCGCACCATCTGAACGCCCTGTTGGCGCTGACCGTAAATGCCTCTTGCCAGCCGGAGGCTACGGAATTTTTCTTCAGGGACTTCCCCTTGCCTGAATTCCCTGATCTTTTTTTCCAGTTCAATAATATCCTTTTCAACGAGAGGGTTCTCCAACTCGGTCCTGAAGCTTTGCATGTTTGTTTATGTTGGTAAAGAATGCGGCCCTTAGTAATCTCTACTATTTTTGTAGAGTTTACAAAAATAAGGCTTCCGAAATAAACTGCAAACATTAATTGAACCTATCTAAAAAATAGTCTATTATTTTGATAGATTACATTTTTTGGGTATTCAAAAAGCATGGCTTAAAAATCTTTTAACAAATCCCTAAGCATTGCAAGCATTGAATGGCAGCTGTTGTTTTTTCATTAAAAAGCAGGCTAAAAGCATTGACAACTTCAACGGTTTTCATTTTCTGCTCATCTCTTCAGCTCAACAATCTTTCTAACAAAGTTTATTTGCCAACATTATTCTTTACTTGAAAAAATATTGAAACTCCAACAACAAGCCAAAACCAGTCCTGCCCAGGCCGCATCAATAAATTGCCACCCTGCAATTGGCCAGTGAAAGAAAATTCCTTCACTAACTACAGTCAGTCAGTTAACACAAAAGCATTAATGCTACCTGCCTATTTGGTTATCCCGATATCCGCTATTAAGTAAAAAATAAAAGTCTATTAATTTAGTAGGATATTATTATTTTTGCCTGATTGATACCTGATTTGCCAGTTCCGGTTGTGCTATGGAACTGGTTACTTTTAGTACGCCATTAATTTTTCATCCAAGTAAATTTATAGGCCAACAGCATGAAATATTACTTATTGTTTTTGATTACACCTGCTGCCTTTTCAGTGGCGGCCAGTGCGCAAACTGCAGAAGACCTGCAAGATATCCTGAAGAGCAAGGAAACAGTTGTCAAATCAGGAACAGGGTGGCTGAAAAAGGCATTCAGTGCCGGCCACAGCAACACAGACCAGGACTCTTTCCCGTCCAACCCAAACAGGTTGCTCCGCTTAAGCGGTTATACGCAAGTCCGTTATCAACATTATCAGCAGCAAGGCATAACAAGCGGGTTCGCTATCAGGAGGGCACGACTGGATTTGCAGGGAAACTTCTCTGCAAAATGGGCATACCGTCTGCTGGCTGATTTTGCAGGAGCAAATGGCCCAAGCGGATCCGCCCAAACCGGGGGAAGCCTGATATCCCCTTCCCTATTTGATGCGTTCATCAGCTATAAACCTTTCTCTTTTCTGAAAATTACTGCAGGCCAATTTACTGTGCCCTTCTCGCAAGAAAACCTCAACCAAGACAGATCTCTTGAAACCATTGACCGCTCGCAGGTAGTCAGCGCACTGGTTGCGAGGAAAGGAGATGCTTCCAACGGGTTAATAGATTCCATTGGCAACCAAAATGGCAGGGATCTTGGCTTACAGATCGCCGGTAACCTTATAAAAATAAAGGACTGGCGCTTTGCAGATTATTATCTCGCCCTTCTCAATGGCGCCGGTATTAATGCAATGGATAATAATTCGTCAAAAGATATTGCAGCACGGCTGGTAGTGCACCCGTTAAAAATGTTGAATATCGGCGCATCATACTATAACGGTTACGACAAATTCATTTCAACAACCACAAAAAGCCAGGTTCGCACCAGATGGGGGTTTGAGGCCGCTTTGAACCTGGATTTGATTTCACTTAAAACCGAATACATCAAAGGCTGGGAAGGGAACCAAGATCCTATTGTGCATGAAGGATGGTATGCGCAGGCAAGTTATTATTTATGGAACAAACGCTTGCAGGGGGTTTTCAGGTATGACAGCTATACACCTGATCTCGCTAAGAACAAAGCAGATAATAACACTTCGGTTTACTACGTCTTCGGGTTGAACTATTTTTTCAATGTGTGGGCTAAGCTACAAGTGAATTACTCCATACGAACCGAAAGCGCAAACATAAACAATGACCTGTTTTCTGCACAATTACAACTGGCCTTTTAATTTAGTCTACAATTTTAATAGGATAAATAATTTAATGTACATTTGAGCCCTATAATGAATTTCGAAAGACCAATGCCGGCAAATGCAGCCACCAACACGCTATTCCCTGTTTTTCTAAAACTGGAGAATCTTCGGCTGCTCATTATCGGCGGGGGGAATATTGGCCTGGAAAAAATGAATGCGGTACTACAAAACGCTCCAGCCACATCTGTCAAATTAATCGCTTCCCACATTAATGCTGAAATTAAAGCCCTGGCTCGAAATTTTGATAACATAACCCTTGTCGAAAGGCCATACCAGTTTTCTGATTTGCGCGATTGCGACATCATCATATCAGCAGTGGACAATGAAACAACCAGCGAACAAATCTGGAAAGACGCCAGGCAAAACAACAAGCTTATTAATGTTGCAGACAAGCCTGGCCTTTGTGATTTTTATCTCGGTTCCGTTGTAAAAAAAGGGAACCTGAAAATTGCAATCTCAACAAATGGAAAATCTCCAACAATAGCAAAGCGCATTAAAGAGACATTGAATGATATGATGCCCGATGAAATTGATGAAGTGCTGCACAATATGGAATCCATCCGCAAAAGCCTCGATGGCGATTTTTCCGAAAAAGTCAGCAGGCTTAATGACATTACCAAGGTGCTTGCAGCAAAGCAGGCTGTTTTGGAAAGGCCTGCGGTGCCTGCACAAAAAAAATGGCAATTGATTGTAAAATGGTGCCTGTTTGCATTTGTGTTCATGATTATCGGCCATGCCATTTTATCTTTTGTCCCTTTCGAAAGAATTTTCGGGGCTATCCGCTCAGTTCCCGATTACATTGATACCAGGTCTTTCCTGCTTATGCTGCTTACCGGATTTCTTGCCCAGATGGCAGATGGTTCACTGGGCATGGGCTATGGAACTATTTCAACCACATTCTTATTGGCAACCGGAGTAAACCCTGCCATCGTGAGCAGCCGTGTTCATTCTGCCAGGGTTTTTTCAAGCGGCGTTTCAGGGTACAGCCATCATCGTTTCGGGAACATCAACAAAAAATTATTCAAAACGCTTGTTATCCCAGGCATCATTGGCGCTGTTATCGGGGCTACATTAGCCTATTTTGGAAAGCAATACGCCGCTTATGTGCGTGTGCCTCTTTCATTTTATACCATCTACCTTGGCTATTACATTATCCGCAAAGCTTTCAGAAAAAATAAAAAATCAGACAAGATAAAAGGCGCAGGGTGGCTTGCTTCAGCAGGCGGCTTTATGGACGCATTTGCAGGTGGCGGCTGGGGGGCGCTTGTTACCAGCACCCTCATTTCGAAAAGGAAGCACCCGCGCTATGTAGTGGGTTCCGTTTGTCTCGCTGAGTTTTTTGTGGTACTTGCCAGCGCCATCACATTTTTTATTTTGCTGCGGCACATACCAGTTTTTGATGTGATTGGGCTGATCGCAGGCGGTATCCTTGCCGCTCCGGTCGCGGCAAGGCTTGTAGGAAAATTGCCAATGAAAACAATGTTCGTGCTGGTTGGCTCTATGGTGATATTCACCAGCATCTTTACTTTGTGGAAAGCAGTTTCCCTGCTGGTTCACGCATGATGGGTTGACAAGTTGAAAAGCTGATCGGCACAAAAATCAGCAGGCTAAACTATAAGCATATTAATATACTGTAAAATACGCAAGTTCTGCCACCACAGTGCAGAAGCTTGAACAGGGGCGATCAAAAGCCTGCCGATACAAAATATGGCCCAATATCAATTGAATTAAAAAGTTCCTGCCCCATTTATAAAATTTCCCCGTTTTAAAATCAAGGTTCACCTTTTTGAAGTAAATTGTAATTATAATCAACGCTAACCATGCATCTTGCTGCTGACAGAAATGAGCATTCTATTGAAATGGCCTTTGCCGATATTTTCAATGAGCACGCCCATTCCTTATATATTCTTGCTTTTCGGCTCACGAAATCAGACCAGCAGGCAAAGGACATTGTGCAGGAAGTCTTTCTTAAGCTTTGGGAAGGTCACGATAATATCCATGAAATTAAAAATATAGAAGCCTGGCTCTTCACCCTTGCGCAAAACAAAGTAATCGATTATCTGCGCAAAACAGCGGCAACTACCCGCTTGCGGAATGCCCTTTGGGAAAAAATCACACAACTGCCTGATGAAATTGATGCTGCTATTTCCATCAAAGAATATAATGATATCCTATCTAAGGCAATTGACAGGCTCCCGCCTCAGCGAAAGTTGATTTACAAATTGAACCGGGAAAAAGACCTCAACTACCAGGAAATTGCTGACCATTTGAAGATATCCAGGCACACCGTAAAAAATCAATTGTCGACTGCTGTAAAATCCATCAGGGCCTTCTTCAGCCACATGAGTAGAACTTTTTTTTAATTTCTTTCCCGTTTGAATAGGAATATTGACTGTCTGCTTCGTCTACTTGATTAAGAGGAATCTTTTGTATGGAAGAAAGGCTAAAATTTCTTTTTCAAAAATATGTCGACAATACCTGCTCAAAACAGGAGATGGAAGAATTTTTAAATTATGTCCGCCTGTCGGAACATGATGAGCCATTGAAAAAGCTAATTAAAGAAGTGTACGCATCGGTTAAAGACCAATCTTCCCTCTTGAGCTATGTTGATGAGGAAGGCAACCTTATTTTAAGGCATGCTGCCAGGACATCCCCGTTGGAGAAACCCGAAAGGGAACCTGGGAGGGCTATCATTAAAAGCATTGCGGGGATAGCGGGCAGTATCCTACTTATTATAGTTCCCGCCTTGTTATGGAACAAGGCCATCATCTCCAATGGGAAAAATTCATTGCAGCCCCCTCATCTTTCGAAAAAAACTACTGAACGATCAGAATACAAATATCTTTTGTTGCCAGATAGCACACAAGTATGGCTGAATGCCAGCAGCACTTTAGAATACCCGGAAAAATTCTCGCAGGGAAAAAGAGAAGTGTCCCTTTCAGGCGAAGCCTATTTTGATGTGAAACATGCAGATAAGGTTCCATTTATTATTCATACCGGCGACATATCTACCACCGTACTGGGAACAGCTTTTAACATAAAAGCATATCCCGGGCATAAGAACATTATCGTTGCTGTGAGCAGGGGAAAGGTGAAAGTGAGCAGAGATAATAAATTGCTTGCTACTTTAATCAAAGGGCAGCAGCTAAAAGTGAATAGCATAAGCGGGAAAATAGCCCCAAAAAATATCTCAGCAACAGATGTAGCAGCCTGGCAGCAAGGGAAAATGGCTTATGACGATGAAGTTTTTGAAGATGTGGTGTCCGATATGGAGCGGGTATACAATGTAACTATCCATGTGAAAGATGAAAATATCAGCAATTTAAAAATTACCACTTCTTTTGGAAGGGAAATCGGAGTGGAAGAAGCTCTGGGAATATTATGTAGGCTGACGGACACTAACCTTACAGAATCTAAGGGCACATATATTATACAGTAACCAAAATTTCAATTAAAAAAAATGCTTATGGATATATCGCCACCAACATAAATAAATTATAAGAACCGCTCCAGTTAGAGGCTGGGAACGGTTCAGTGCTTTAAATTCCATTTACGAATTTCAAAACAATCAAAGCTATGAATTTATGTGAGAAAAAGCTTAGCAGGGTTGTATTTTCCGTCAATTCAGGATTTTGCCGGCTCCCTTCTTTAGCAAAAATAAAAGTGCTACTTATGAAAATCTCAACGCTATCCATATTTCTGACCTTAAATACCCTGTTGATAGCTGGCGGCAGCAAAAGCCAGGACCTCAATAAGCTGACCGTATCGGTGCAATTAAAAAATGCCAGCTTAAAGCAAAGCTTCCATATCATCGAGTCTCTTACCAAATTATCTTTCACTTATAAAACAAACGATATCGCAGGCTACAGCAGTATCAGTTATAACGCAACCGATATTCCTGTCGCAAAGTTGCTCGTCGACCTTCTTTTTAACACGGATCTGGGGTATGAGCAGTTGAACAGTAATATCATCATCAAAAAAGTAAAAAAAGAAACGAAACAGGTAGCTGCCAGCAACGGGCCGGATAATGCGACTATTGTTTTTGCAGGTGGGATCAAAGGAAAAATCACAAATGAAAAAGGAGAGCCTCTTGCCAATGCATCAGTAGTCATTGCAGGTTTGCGAAAAGGAGCGGCCGCCAGTGCAGATGGCAGCTTCACCATCAACGCGCTAAAAGGGGGCAGATACAGGGTGCAGGTTTCGGCAATCGGCTATCAAACTGAAATAAGAGAAATAGAGGTGAATGAAAATGAAGAACAGGAAGTGAACTTTCAATTAAAAGAAGATAATTCAAAGCTAAATGATGTTGTAGTGACCGCATTGGGCATTAAGCGGGAAGTGAGGACGATTGGCTATGCTTCGCAGACTGTTACCGGGGCACAGCTCGCCCAATCGCAGCAACCTAATTTAATCAATGCACTACAAGGCAAGGTTGCCGGCGTAACTATTTCCAGCGCAGGGGGTGGCCCGGGCCAGGGCGCAAGCATTTTGATCAGGGGCATAAACTCTTTGAATCCAGATAAAGACAACCAGCCACTTTTTGTTATTGACGGATTGCCTGTTGACAACAGCACCTACACTGTCGGAACAGATGGCAACAGAGGCACTCAAATGGCAAACCGGATTTCTGATATCAACCCGGAAGATATAGAAACCGTTAACATTTTAAGAGGAGGTGCTGCTACTGCTCTTTATGGTTTGCGGGGTGCCAATGGCGTTGTGGTGATCACAACAAAATCAGCAAAAGCAGGTAACCTGCAGGTTCATTTTTCATCGAGCTACAGTATGGACAACGTTGATAAATATCCTGAATTACAGTTGAAATATACCATGGGATTTGGAGGGAAGCTCTCTAATTATGATTCAACCAGCTTTTGGCCGGCATGGGGGCCTACGGTAGAGCAGGCAAGAACTGTTGACCCCAATCATCCAGCACAATTATGGAACAATTGGAAAAGAGCTTATGGCACAGGGCACCAATACCGGAATGCCATTACATTTTCTGGCGGTACCGACAAAGCAACATTTTCGTCCTCTCTTTCCTATTTCAAACAAAATGGGCTGATCCCCTTTACGTGGTACCAAAATATTACTGCAAGAATAAACGGGCAACTCAAATTCAGCGATCAGTTTAAAATGGGCACTTCCATTTATTATGCAAACACGAACGGGAACTTTTATGATGCAGACCGCTTTAATGAAGAACTGATTTATTGGGCGCCACGCTATGATGTGAGAGATTATGTGAAGCCCGATGGAACAGAGAAAACATATGGCAACGGCAACCCAATTTATTACGCTGCTACCAACAAATATGCCTCGAAGGTAGACCACATTATCGGCAATGTGAATTTTGTATACACTCCCCTAAAATGGTTAACAGCAACTTACCTTGTTGGCATGGATGGGTATGGTGATGCGAGGACCGCAACTGCACCCGGGCCAAAAGGCGTGCCTGGAGAAATCGTAGCGGCAGACAACGGGCTTGGTTTTGTGCATCAATACCAAATCAATTACAGGCAAATCAATTCCAACTTCCTGCTAACGCTCGACCATACCTGGGCTGATAAATTCCAGACAACCCTGCGCCTTGGCAATGATGTGCTCGACAGAAGCATTAATATTACATCAGTTGAAGGTAATAACCTCGATGTCTACAACCTGTTCAATTTAAGCAATGCCAAGCAGGTAAGCACTTCCCAAAATATCACCAACTATCGCATTATCGGCGCATACGGGGACCTTACACTGGGCTATGATAATTTTTTATATTTAACACTTACCGGAAGAAATGACTGGACCTCCTCTCTCGAAAAAAATAACCGGTCGTTCTTTTATCCTTCAGCAAGCCTCAGTTATATTTTCACTCAACAGCTCCATCTCCCTGAATGGGTAAGCTATGGCAAATTAAGAGCTTCGCTTGCACAAATAGGAAAAGATGCCCCCCCTTACAGCACAAGTGTTGTGTACTCGCCAGGATACACTACAAGCCCGGTGCTCAACCAACCAATCAATGGCGTAATCGGGTGGAGCAGAAATGATGCTGCAGGCATTGCAACGCTAAAGCCTGAAAGAACAACCACCTTCGAAGCAGGCACCGACTTCAGCTTTTTGCAAAACCGTTTTGGCCTGAATTTTACATGGTACCAGTCAAACAGCAAGGACCTTATTATCCCCGTAGCGGTCACTTCAACAAGCGGGTTCACTTCCGTTACCCTGAATGCCGGTGAAATAAGGAACAGGGGCGTTGAACTTTCATTAAGAGGAAATGCAATTAAAGCAAAAGACTTTAGCTGGGATATTTTTGTAAATATTTCCGCAAACAGAAATAAAGTAATATCAATTTACCCCGGATTGCAGGAAATAGTTATAGGCAGCCAGTATGGCTATTCTCACGCAACGGTTACTATGAAATATGTTCCAGGCGAATCAGTTGGCAATATTTACGGCACGCCATGGACACGGTACCAGGATGATAAGGACCCGAACCGTTCAGATAAAAGCAAACCACTTTTAATCGGCAGCAATGGGTTTCCTGTCCTTACGCCATATTCTGATCAGAAAATTTTGGGCAACTCATACCCCAAATGGATCGGCAGCATAGGCAACACTTTCAGTTATAAAAACTGGACTTTGTATTTCCTGTGGGACACAAGGCAGGGGCTGCAGAAATATGATCAGTTCAGCAATTTCCTTGCGGCATTTGGAGAATCAAAAATCACGCTTAACCGAAATGATGTAGTAACATTCAATGGTGTGCTTGCTGACGGTAGCAAGAACACAAAAGCAGTTTGGCTGGGACAAGGCGTTGGCCCCGATGGGGTAAATTACGGCTCTGCAGGATATTACCGTGCAGTGTATCGCGGCATTGCTGAAAACTTTGTAGAGAATGCATCTTGGATAAGGTTGAGGTCTGCAACATTTTCTTATAAACTGCCATCAAACATTTTATCACGCACATTTATCAAAACAATCAACCTCGCATTAACAGGCAACAACCTGCTGCTCTTTACCAAGTACAAAGGTTTTGACCCTGAATCGAGCTCCACTCCTGCATCCAGCAGTATTAATGGTTTCGCAGGGTTCAGTTACCCGGCATTGCGCAGTTATGTCCTTACTTTAAATGTTGGATTTTAAAATGCATTATCATGACAAAAAAAATTTTTTATATTTCTGTAACAGTTTTTTCAACCTTGCTTATGGCGGGTTGCCAAAAATATCTCGATATCAATCAAAACCCGAATGCTGCCGAAGAGCCTCCCATTACAGGCTTATTAGCGAACACGACATACATGACAGCGATTGATATTTTTAATGCAAGCAATATCACTTCCTATTATGTTCAATATTTAGCGGGTCCAAACCCTGCCGATGCGAGAGATGTGTACGACAACATTGATGCCAGCGGTACATGGGATGGCTTTTACAATGTAATGACCGATTTGTACGATATGAAAAAATTCGGTGCCGAAAAAGGATTAAACGCTTATGTGGGGGTTGCTGATATTTTAATGGCACTCCACTTAAACACAGCGAGCAATATGTGGGGCAATATCCCTTACTCGCAAGCCTTTTTAGGGGTAACAAATCTTACGCCCAAATATGATGACCAGCAATCTATTTATGATACATGCATGGCATTGCTCAATCAAGGCATTGTTGCTTTGCAGCAACCCGATGCGCCTGGCGAGCTCGATCAAAGCAGTGATTTTATTCATGGGGGCAACGCTTCTTCATGGATAAAAACAGCGCATATGCTAAAAGCAAGGTTATTGACTTTGGTATCTAAAACTTCAAGCTACAGCGCATCTGCTGTATTGGCTGAGCTTTCATCGGGCTATGCAGCGAATAGCGATGATGCACAGGTTTCCGCTTATGTCGCCAACGTGAACCCTAACCCCTGGGGCTCCGTGGCAATCGCCAATGCCGGGTTAAATCTTGACGGATGGCTTTCTTCCTATTTTATAGATGCTACTAACGGTGATACCTATGGTGTTTTTGACCCCAGGCTACCACTGATCACTGACACCACAAAATACGGAGACTACCGGGGAACACTCAATGGCAAAGGCAGAATTGGCACCGGCACCCAACACGAAGAATGCTATCTTGATGAAGACACCTGGTATTCCACCCAAACAGCGCCGCTGCAAATTGCTACTTACGCTGAAGCAAAATTCATGGAAGCTGAAGCTGATTTCAGAGCCAACAACAACACAGATGCCTATAACGCCTATCTGGATGGCATTAAAGCCCACATGCACAAACTAAACGTTGCCGACTCCGCTATTCAACGTTATTCAACTGATCCAAATGTAGCTGTTGGCGCAGCTAACCTCACCCTTGCATTGATCATGAAAGAAAAATATTTGGCCTGCTTTTTAAGCCCGGTAACATGGGATGACATGCGCAGGATGGATTATGCCTATAAGGGCTTTGCGTTGCCTTATGGCGCATTGCTCAGCAATTTTATAAGAAGAATGAACTACCCGAGCAATGAACTGTCGAGGAATGGCAAAAATGTACCGACAGTTTTGCTTACTGACCACTTGTGGTGGGACAAATAAGCAAAAAAGACATTCCGGAAAAAAACAAAAACGTTGTGCTGCACACAGCGTTTTTGTTTACAGATGGTTCTAAAGCCTGTAATTTTTACTCAGGGCGATAGCAACATTATTAAACAGTCTTTTATGAAAAAGGTATCCTGTTGCTTAGGCTTCGTTAATAACAACTTATTTTAATTTGTTCAAGGCATCTTTCAGCGCTGCAAAATTTACCTGTGTGCCCGGGTTCGCTGTTTCTTCAGCATAAGTCACTACACCTTTCGTGTCAACCACTACCACACCTCTTTTTGCAACACCTTTTATGCCCATGGCAAAATTGCAATGGTACATTTCATATTCATGTATGGCAACCTTATTGAAATCTGAAAGCAGGTCGTAATTGATGTTGTTTTGATCTTTAAAAACTTTCAAGGAAAAGGGCATATCAACAGAAATGCCAACCACAGCAGCGCCGATTGTGTTATAAAAGCTGAGCTCATCTCTGTTTGTGCAAAGCTGTTCCGTGCAAACGCCTGTAAATGCCGCAGGGAAAAAATTGATCACTAAAATTTTCCCGGAAAAATCCGCTAACGAAACCTCTTTTTTTTCGGTATTGAATAATTTAAACGCCGGGGCTTTGGTACCAATTGGAATTGCCATAATAATTCATTTTAAATAAAATGCAATTTACTTAAGAAATTTTTTAAAATTGAATTTAGCATGAACAAGGGCTACTTATATTTTATTTCTTCAGTATCACCTTGTACTATGTATCAATATCTCCCGCTGTTTCCCGAGATCATCGAATTTCGGTTGTATAACACCGTTATACGGGTTATCCAAATCCCGGATGGCCTGGATGCTCCACGTTACCAACACAATAAAAATAAAGGGCACCAAGTAATGCCTTCTTGCATGGAACCCATTCATAAAGCCCACTAACATGCCAATAAGCCATGAAGAAACAATAAGCAGGGTAATTATTAGCCGGGGCGTGCGCTCATTATACGAGCTGAGTATCTGATAAAAATGCGAATTCAACGCATTGAAATAAGGCATTAATCGCTGCACGTCTTCCCTATCTGCCGGATTAAGCTTGCTTAACGAAGTGAGCCTGGTAAGATAGCTTCCATTTACGGCTTCAACGTCGTTAACAAGGCGGTCTTCGCCCTGCAAATAACGGGCCCTGAAATCACGCATTATTTCAAGATAGTTTATTAAATATTCTTTAGTTGCCGTTTTGACAGGGTCATCGGTCAAAAGGCTCATCCTGCGAAGGTTTGCCGATGCATTGCTTGTTTCATGCATCAAAGCTGTGCGTGCTTTCATTGAGTTATTGGAAGACAGGAAGGTAAATGAAAGCAACAAAGCAAAAATGGCAATCACAGAAGTCTCTATGCCAGAAGCCTTCCACGGTTTATTTTTAGCAATATATTGTTTTCGGGTAATAAAATACCCGATCATCACGAAAGCTGTTAAGGTAACAGGATAAAGAATGGTGAAATAAACAGAGTCGATCAGGTTAACCCACATAATATAATTCTTAGCTTTTGTGCTGAATACTTTTAAATTGTAAGGTAGCATATTTTATATGCATTGCCCGAAAACTATTTCTCAGTTCTTGTTACTCTTGCAATCATTACTTGCCGAGCCAAAAGCAACATGGCCAAAAAAAAGAAGAGCAGCGGCCGTCAAATTGAATTGCTATAAATAATTTAACGATATTGTACCATTAAAGCGCTATTGTTGAAAAAGAAAATTGGCATCTACACTGCAGGGGCTATTGTTATTGCAAACATGATCGGCACCGGGGTTTTCACCAGTGTGGGGCTTCAGTTGTCATCGGTTCAAAATACCTGGACCATTTTATTGCTGTGGCTGGCAGGCGGGCTGCTTTCCTTGTTTGGCGCTTTTGCGTATGCCGAGCTGGGCACTAATTTCCCCGAATCAGGCGGCGACTACATCTTTCTGTCGCGTTTGTTCCACCCCCTGCTGGGCTATTTATCGGCCTGGGCGGGGCTCACTGTTGGGTTTTCAGCTCCTGTTGCATTGGCTGCGATGGCATTCACAAAATATCTTTCACCGTTTGGCCTGCAGAACAATGTATGGCTAGCGGTTTTGGTAATTGTTCTTATTGGGCTAATGCACAGCTTCACCATCAGGCACAGCAGCAGGTTCCAGAATGTTTCGACCATTATTAAAGTGCTTTTTATTGTTTGCCTGATAGTGATGGGGTTCACTATCGGGGGCGGCACTTCTAATGCAGTCAATTTTAGCAGCACCTGGCAACATGAAATAATTACACCGGGGTTTGCCGTTTCGATGGTTTATGTTTCTTTTGCATACACCGGATGGAACGCTGCAGCATACGTAAGCGAAGAAATTGACAAGCCTGAAAAAAACATTCCGCGCTCACTGATCATAAGCACCTTATTTGTATCTGTCACCTACATCCTGCTCCAGTATGTACTTTTGAAAAACGCAACAGTTGGTGAACTGAAAGGAAATGAAGACGTGACCTTTATTTCTTTCAAAAATTTGCTTGGGCTGACAGGTGGAAAGTGGGTAAGCATATTTATTGCACTTCAATTGGTAGCCACGGTGAGCTCGTACCTGTGGGTGGGGCCACGAGTTACCTGGGCAATGGCAAAAGAACACAAGTTGTGGCAGCCATTGGCGAAACGGAACAAACACGATATTCCTGTTGCAGCAGTGTGGGTGCATGTTTTTATAAGCGTGGCACTGGCCCTTTCGGGAAAGTTTGAACAGGTTTTTTTGTATGCAGGCTTTGTGCTGACATTAATGTCATCATTAACCGTTGCCACCAGCCTGGCCATCAAAAAAAATAAAAAAGGGGCCTTCAAAAGCCCATTGAAACCTGTGCTGCAAATCATTTTTTTAGCTTTCAATATCTGGGTACTTATCTTCACTTTTATAGGAAGGCCGAAAGAAAGCCTGTATGGCCTTGGCATACTAGCCATTGGCCTTATCGTTTATTTTTTTGACAAACCGCTCATGCTTAAAACCGAAAGTATAGACAACCCCAACATTACTTGAGCAGCGTAAAATATCGTTAAGCCGGCATTTTATTGACCAACGCTTATTTCCCCCTATCATTACATGGTTCAACTTTTCCAAGGCTTGTAATCCAGTATAAGCTTTGGAAAAGATTGGCCCTGCTGGTTATTCCAACAATCATTTTTAAGCAGCCTCTTAAGCCTGCTCATTATTTATCGCCAATTCTTTAAATTTTTATTTTTAGCAAGGATTTTGCTGGTAAATAATAGCTCAATAACATTTTTATGAAAAAGACCATGCTTATAGCCGCAATTTTTTCTGGTATTGCTGTTACTGCAAACGCACAGCTTAAAACAAAACCAGTGTGCGGCCCATTTTCGGTAGATATTCTCAATGGCACAGTAGACAATGTTCGGCCTAATTTCACGCCTGAAGAAATTAAAGAAAAATTCCCATGCTTTACCAGCGAAGAACAGGATAATAGCCAGTGCGGCAGCGCCCTGTTGTTCAAAGACAGAGATATAAAATTCTATTTAAAAAGGCAATACGTGGAAATTGGCCCAGCGTTCAAAGGAAGGCTGAGCATACCCCTAATGGGCGCTGCAAGAGGCAGCTTGTTCAAATACTTTGGCAATGTAAAAATCAAAGACACGAAGTGGGACGCTTATGAAATGTCGTATGGAACGCTTGTGCTCCACTATAATAGCGCCAACAAAGTAAACCTGGTACAATTCAGCACAAAAGGAACTGACGCATTAAATCTTTGTGAATAAGGTATATGAATCATAGCGAGGCTTTTCCAGTACCTTCTTTTAGCCTTGCAGGCAAAAAGGAACCAAGCAACCCCACTTAAAGATTGAAAATAGCTAAATTAAATATTGATCTCCAGCGTGGTTAACGATTTCCGTAATTTTTTTATGCATTTCACTGCGACCATAATTCGTCATTTGAGTAAAAGTACAATTGATGCCAAGCGGCAAACTGAGCTCTTATCTCTCAATAATGATGCTTCCCTTCTATTGTTAGAAGGAGTATGTGACATTTCAATCTTTTGAGACACATGCAAATTGATCGGCAATAGACATTCTTTTAACAGATCTCGCTATGCCAGATGATTTAGGCTTGCATAAATGTTCTATTTCTTTTGCCCCCCCTGCGCATGCGATTAAGCGATAAGTTTCGTGGCACTTCTGCAGCCTCTGCGTGCATCAGGCTGTTATCAAAGGGATGGCCCTTGATAACAGGTATTGGTTTTCTTATTAATTGCTGAATATCGTTTAAAAAACTTTTTTCACTCCAATCACAAAATGAAATTGCCAGTCCCTTCGCCCCGGCCCTGCCAGTCCGGCCAATACGGTGCACATATGTTTCAGGAACATTCGGCAAATCGTAATTAAGAACATGAGTAAGCTCGTCAATATCAATACCACGTGCAGCAATATCAGTTGCTACAAGTACCCGTGTTTTATGCGTCTTAAAATTATGCAATGCCCGTTGCCTAACGTTCTGTAATTTGTTCCCATGCATCGCTTCAGTTGGGATGCCTATGTTGTTCAGTTGTTTTGCCAACTTATCTGCATGATGTTTCATTTGAATAAACACCAGCATGGTTTTAATGCTTTCGTCTTTCAACAGATACACAAGCAAGTCCAGTTTTTTCATTTTTTCAACATAATACACTTGTTGCTGGACCATTTCTGTTGTAGAAGAAACGGGATTTACTTCCACCTTAACCGGATTGTTTAATAAGGTGCTTGCAAGCTGTTTTATTTCCATTGGCATGGTCGCAGAAAAAAACAATGTTTGTTTTTTTATGGGGAGCCTGGCAATGATTCGTTTTACATCATGGACAAATCCCATATCCAGCATGCGATCGGCCTCATCCAATACAAAATATTTGATGTTGTTCAAATGAACAACATTTTGTTTCAGCAAATCAAGTAGCCGCCCTGGTGTAGCTACGAGTATATCTACTCCCCGCCTGATGGCATGCACCTGGTGAAATTGAGGCACCCCGCCAAAAATAACCTCATGTTTGAAAGGAAGAAAGCGGCCATAGGCTTTAATGCTTTCGCCAATTTGTATTGCCAGTTCGCGGGTAGGGGTCAGGATTAATGCCTGTATGCCCTGGTGGGCAGGCTGTTCGCTTAATTGACTATGCATCATTTGCAGTATAGGAATAGCGAAAGCCGCAGTTTTGCCTGTTCCGGTTTGTGCATGGCCTAGTAAGTCTTTCCCCTGCAAAATAAATGGGATTGATTGCTGCTGAATCTGGGTCGGGGCAGTATACCCTTCTTTGCTCAGTGCAGCCAAAATCGGCTCAATGAGCTGTAAATCTTTAAATGACACGTTAAATTTTTAATTTTTTTGATAAGGCTATCAGAAATAAGCTGATACATTATCTGCCTTACGTTAGCACATCACAGTATTTGAGGAAGAGTTCTTCACAAACAGAGAGCGTAATAACATTAAGAGATACAAAGATAGATTTAATTGATTGTATTTTCTAATTAATTTGCAAAACAACCGTACAATGTTCAAATAGGGCTCCATGTTCTATGATAAAACGTATCTTCACAAAATGATTTGAGTCATTTTGTTTTGTAATTGAATTATTTTTACAACTGCCCTATTCTTCCTTTACATCTCCAATTGCTCATCATTTCTTTCGAAACGAATACAGAATCATTAATCCATGATCCGTTGCCAATAAAAGTGTCTTAAAAATCATTTGTTCAGGGCTGTTGCAACGTAGTTGGTCATAAAATTTCTTAATGTAAAAAACATCAACATGGCTGAAACATGGAATAAAAAAGAAAGAGAAAAGAAAAAGCAACAAATCAAAAAACAAAAAGAAGAACGCAGGCAGGAGCGAAAAGAAAAAGCAAAGGAATCAAAAAGTTTTGACAGCATGCTTGCCTATATGGATGAAAATGGCAACCTGTCTGATACTCCGCCTGACCCAAGAAAGAGCGAAAAAATTAAACTGGAAAATATACAAATTGGAACTCCTAAACTGGAAGACAGGGAAAAAGAAACCAATTTGCATAAAGGTATTGTGATGTCCTTTAATGAAGGAAAAGGCTTTGGTTTTATCAAAGACAGGGCTACCCAGCAAAATATTTTTTTTCACATAAGCGGTTTGGAAGAACCGGTAAAAGCGCAAAACAAAGTAAGCTTTGAAATTGAAAAAGGGCCTAAGGGATTAACTGCAATAAACGTAAGGTTACTCAGGTAAAAAATGCCCAAGATCACCTTTCATCGGAAAGGCGCGTAAAGGCAATGCCGTTAAAAATCCTAGTAAGGTTTATGTCCTGGCTTTCTTTCCATTTTCCAATACTAGACCTGTGCACTACACGCCAAAGATTTTTTGATTTTAGTTCATCATAGTCCCTGCTGTAAATAAAAATACCGTTAACTGTATTACGGTCTTTAAAATGGATGTTTACAGCAGTCCCTTTGCGGCTCTGGTCCTGGATGAACTTTTCAATTACTTCAATGGTCATCTAATTATGAATTTTCTTACAGCTATTTCAAAAAAATAAAATTCCCGGCCTGCAGAGATTACCAACGCCGTGAAGAGGAATTGTTATTTGTCCTTTTTTCCCTGGCTTCACTTACCTTGATGGCATGGCCATCTGCCATCTTTCCATCAAGTTCCCCAATTGCCTTTTTTGCAGCATTATCGTCACTCATCTCCACAAATCCAAAGCCACGGCTCCTGCCTGTTTCTCGGTCTATGATCACTTTGGCAGATGTCACTGTTCCATATTCAGTAAACAAATTTTTCAAATCATTATCCTGCATGTTGAGCCCCAAATTGGACACATAAATATTCATGGTAAAAAATTAAGCTTTTAAAAATTATACTTGAGAAAAAAGCAGGTGTAAAAGAAGAATATGCCTGGGAGAGAAAATTATAATTCACTTACAAGAGCTATGGACTCAAATTATCCTTACGAAGATAGTCTTTAATTTTAAAAAGCGGTATTATTTTTTGTTGAAATGACACTTGTTGCCATTGTGGGCTTTTCATCTCTTCTTCCATCTTATGTGGATTAATCCCTTGTTGTTTTTCCGACTTCATGCCACAAAATATATACAAAATGCTATCTTGCTGTTATTCTCGCTCTACCATCTCGCCCCTATATTGGCCAGCATTTGATAACAGCCTGACAAAATAATATGCCTAAAATAAGTTTCAACAACAAACACCGGGTTTTTTACAACTCGTTAAAATCATCGGTAGATGAATATTTCAAAACAAATAACTTGGAAAAAACAGGCAACAACAAGCTATTTGTGAAAACACTGATTTTAATACCGGCTGCTATCGTGCTGTATATTTCTTTATTGATGTTTAATATGCCTGCTGTTGTCGGATTGGTATTGAGCGGCCTTTTTGGCTTTGTGCTTGCAAGCATCGGTTTTAATGTAATGCATGATGCATGCCATGGAAGTTATTCCTGCCACAGCCGAATCAATGACATCATGGGGCTTACACTGAACGCACTTGGCGGCAACGCATTTATCTGGAAGTTTAAGCACAATATTATCCATCACACTTATACTAATATTGATGGGGTTGATGACGATATTGCCAAAAGCCCGTTGATGCGCCAATGCAAAACACAGCAGTGGTTTCCGTTACACCGGTTCCAATATTTGTATGTGATTGCCGTGTATTGCATTACTTCTATAGCGTGGGTGTTCATTATGGATTATACAAAATATTTCCGTATGAAAGTGGTTTCCACTCCGCTGCAAAAAATGGATATTAAAGAACATTTTATTTTTTGGATCTCTAAAATATTGTATATCATTTTTTATATTGCCATACCCGTTATGGCTGTTGGCTGGCGGAATTGGGCGCTAGGTTACATTAGTTTCAATATGGTAATGGGATTTACTCTTTCCATTGTTTTTCAGCTGGCCCACGTGGTCGAACATACCGAATTTGAATTTGCCGCCGAAAGCGATCACATAAAAATTGAAGAGGAATGGGCTGTATACCAGGTAAGGGCTACTGCTAATTTTGCCACAAAAAATAAAATCATTTCCTGGCTTGTCGGGGGTTTGAATTTTCAGGTTGAACACCATTTGTTCCCTCGCATTTGCCATGTCCATTACGCCGCATTAAACAAGATAGTGAAACAAGCCTGCCTGCAACATCAAATTGCCTACAATGAATTTCCGACCATGACCGGGGCAGTGGTTTCACATTTTAAAATAATGAGGGACCTTGGAAGGAAACCTGAGTGAAGACCCCTTGGCGAGGCAAGAAGGTCATGAAAAAAGCCCTGTTCCAAAGTTCAAGACCATAAACTAATATTGAGGCAATGCGCGGTCTTTGATTATTTTAGTCAGTCTTATCATTCGATATATGGGGCAAGTTTTTCAATTTACGTCCAGCGCATATACAAAATCCGGAAATACATAAACCCTGCAAATGTTTGATTTTGCAGGGTTTATTGATGAGACGTTATCCTGATGGCTTGATTTCAGCGGAGGGAGAGGGATTCGAACCCCCGGACCTGTTACAGTCAACGGTTTTCAAGACCGCCTCATTAAACCGCTCTGACATCCCTCCGGCTGCAAAATAAATGCGCATATTTTTATCTTCCAAATAATAAATAATTCGTTTGGATTTGGAAATTTTGTAAATTAGTAGTAAACGATTTTTTATTAAAAACTGACAAATGAGAAAAGTAGCAGACATCCTCAAACACAAGGCAAGCAGGGTTGCTTCCATTACTGTTACACCAGGCACCACAGTGCTCGAAGCGCTGAGGATCATGGCTGAAAAAAACATAGGTTCAGTAATGGTCATGGACGGCGAAGAATATAGAGGCATTATGACCGAAAGAGATTATTCGCGCAAAGTGATCCTGAAAGGAAAATCATCGACAGATACAAAAGTTTCCGAAATCATGTCTGACGACCTCCCGCGGGTGAATCCCTACGATACTGTTGATTTTTGCATGCAATTAATGTCTGACAAAAATATTCGTTACCTCCCTGTTTTCGACAATGCCAAACTAATCGGTATCGTTTCCATAAACGACCTCGTTAAAGAAACCATACGCACACATGAAGAAACAATTACCAATTTGAAAGATTATCTGCATTCAAATATGTAGCGAAATAAATGATACGAGAGGAGGGACATCATAGGGTAATCGATTTTGTGAACCGCACCTTCTATCCTACTCAAACCTCACCACTTCAAACGCTGATGCTTTAACATTTCCGAGTTGATGCAGTTCATCATTATTCCATCTTTCATCAGGTGCGCCACTGATAAACATATTGCTGCCGATGTCGGCAAGTATCAATCCATATTTTTTCATAGCAGTCAAGATTACTTGTATGTGCGCAGGATAACTGCTGATATCAAAATCTTTTTTCAACCTGATTTTAGCACCGAAGGGAAGAGCGTATTGCCCGCCTGAGCTGTTCACTTTGTGACGAGCCGGCGAAATATATGCCGGTTTTACGTTTGAGCTGCTCAGTGTAAAACGAATGGCATGATCAATGGTTCCTTTCAGCACTTCTTCATATCGCACAAGGCCGGGAAAAATCGGCAGGCCTGCTGCATCTGCAGAAGTCCACCCATCTGTCCTCAACACATTTGACTTCAAATCAAAAATTGCTCCGGAAGAGGCTTCCCAATGATTTCCTTTTACACTTGCGTTATACAATTCATACAAAACGCCATTATCTTTGTCAACAGAAATCACATGCGCATCGCCGTTACCATTGCCTTCGATCGGAGCAGTGAGCGGGATTGCATAAGGCCCTGCATCACTTTCATCCCCATAATTCCCATCGTAAGCATTAGAGCGAAATGTAACGGTGCTTTTTCCCTGGTTTCCACAAACTACAGTAAAGGGAATTCCTATTGGCGCATTATTCCAAAGCCCGCTCCCAAAATCAGCATGCAAGCCTGAAGTAGAAAAATTTGCAATAACCTGGTCGCTATTCTGGTCAACTGGCTGGGAAGATATATCCTGGTTCCATGGGTTATCTGCCGGAAATATTTCTATTTTTTCAGCATCTGCGATGGAAGCTGTGCATGACCCGTTTTCGGGCTGCTGATTATTAACATTTGAATTTATAGCATGTGAATCCTTCTTGCAACTGAGAATTAAAATCCCGGAAACAAAAAAAATCCAACGATGGGAAAGGAAAGGCAATTTCATGATAGTGGATTTTGTCTCTTTACTATCTGAAATAACTATGCCAAAAAAATTAAATGAAGAATATTGCTTTCTAAAGTTGCAAGTCATAGAAATGGAATTCGGTTTTTCATACAATCGGGAGGGTTGCATTACCAAGCCAAAATGAGTTTCTTCACAAATCTTCTCATTGATACATGACCTGTCCTGCATATCCATTATGATTGTTCGTACATTCAACAACCATTCAGCAATTACTATTCACCGTCACGCATTATCTTTCCACGCCTTTCTTAAAAATCTCAGCCAGTTCCCGTGCATGACATTCTCAATATCTTTTTCAGAATAATTTCTTTTGCTTAATAATGAAGGGATCTTATCAATATCAGTTATCGTCTCGATATCAAAAGGCGATTGCTCTTTTCCAAATGCGCCGTCGAGATCAGAGCCAATTCCCACATGCAAGGTGTTGCCTGCAATCTGGCAGATATGGTCAACATGATCAAGCAGCTTATCAAGGTTGCAATTCATGTGCTGTGGCGTTGATTTTCCGCGGGCCCAATCCGGCACTATCATCCAGGCATCCATTGCCGCGCCGATTACAGCTTCCCTGCTTACCAAAGCTTTTATCATATCATCACTGAATTGCCGGTTATGGTTTACCAGCGCCCTGCAATTATTATGGCTTGCCCAAACATGCCCGTGAAAATTGTCTAGGGCCTGCCAGAAAGCATCATCACATAAATGAGTAGCATCAAGGATGATGTTAAGCTCTTCCATTTTTTTTAAAAGGGCTAAACCATTCCTGCTCATTTTCCCGGTAGCGTCTGTTCCATTTGCATACCTGCCCGGGCCATAATGTGCCGGGCCAACTGCGCGCAACCCATATCCATAGGCCGTGTCAAGGTACTCAACATCAACTATGGAATCTGCCCCTTCGAGGCTGAGGATATAACCTATCTTTTTTTCTGAATGGCGCTCATCATTCCAATATGCCAGGTGAGCCTCCAACGAATTCAAATCGGTTACCTGTGATATTTCCCCTGCACGTTCCATTTCCTTATACCATGCCCTTTGCGCCTGTGTTTGAGCCCACGCCTGCTCGGCTGAATGCCAGCCCTGCAATGGGTTATCCGGGGCAACATACCTCGCAATTTGGGTTGCCACCACCAATCCAATATTTCCTCTTCGTAGCTCGGGGAAGCACACTGTCCCCTTGCCACGACCTGGTTTATCCTTCATGCCCTTTTCACGATCGCGTATTTCGGTGATGGACAACCGCAAATCTCTATTCCACTCCATGGCGTTCATGCTGAGGTCAAGATGGGCATCGATAGTGAACATTAAGTTTTGAATTTAATTTCCTGTTGTGATAAATGAAGAAAAAAGCCAGTCCTGTCATCTGATGATCCGGCCGGATGAGCCGGTTTGAATGAACTGTTCAACCTCTTGCCTGCTGAGAATTGCCCAATCGCCGGGCATGCTTTGTTTCAATGCACCGCAAGCTACAGCGAAATCGATTACCTTTTGAGGTTCAAATTTATTGATCAGCCCAAACAATATCCCCCCGGTAAAAGCGTCGCCACTGCCTATCTGGTCAGTAATAAACGGAAGTTCGTGAGCTGCCGTAAAATAATATTTGCCTTTGTGCATAAGCGCCCCTGAGTAGAAGTGACTAATGCCCTTTGTTTTTCTAAAGCTCATGGCCAGTGTTTGCAACAGCGGCAGTTTTTGCTGCAGCACCTTACAACATTGTGCAAACCTTTCTTCATAGGAAGCATTTTTATCGGTTTCAATGCCATAATAAATATTAGCCGAATCAAGATCAGCAACTGCAACTTCACTATGTTCCAGAAGCCCTGGCATCATTTCACGGGGGTGCTTACCATATTTCCATAGTGTTGACCGGTAATTGAAATCAGAAGATATGGCAACACCATTTTCCCTGGCGACAGCAATGGCTTCTGCGCAAACGTCGGCCGCACTTTGCGAAACTGCTGCCGAAATCCCCGACCAGTGAAAATACGATGCCCCTTTCAATATTTCCTTCCAGCTTATCATTCCCGGTTTCAGAAATGAAAAAGAAGAACAAGCCCGGTCATAAATAACCCTTGCTGAACGGATGTGATTGCCAGGCTCGGTAAAATAAAGGCCAAGCTTATCCCCACCGTGCAAAACATCTCCAGTACTGACCCCATAACTTTTGAGCTGATTGATGCCCGCAACAGCGAGGTCATTTTCAGGGACACAGGAAATATAATTGACCGCTGTGCCGAAATTTGCCAACAGCACGCTCACGTTCGCCTCCGCGCCGCCATAATAAACCTCAAAGCCTTCTGTTTGCAAAAAACGTTTTGAAGCTGCGCTATGAAGCCTGAGCAGGAGCTCCCCGAAAGTTATTATCTGAAACGAACCCATCTTTACTATTTATTTTCCAAATATCGCTGATCAGGCAATTGATTTCAAACCTGGTCATACAGTTATTTTCCTGTCCCTGCCAATTGTCATCCACTCGCCATTGGCAACATGATCATTTATTGCAATTGCCCTTTCATATAATGCTATGGTGGGGCAAATATGAAGCGGAATGCCATACAATACATCTCCTACTTTATATCGGTGCCCTGCACCTGCCTCAACAACCAAATGCTCTTCGCTTTGGCTAATGGCTTTCAATTCAGGTGCATTTAGAAAAAACACCCGTTTTGTGATCTCATTTTCAGCAGCAACTGACTTGTGGCCAAGATCAAGGCACAGCTTATTTTCAGCAGGCAAGGAAATAACGCGGGATATGACCAATGCAGCCGGCAAAAAATTTTGCTCAGGGCACAAATCGGTATACCCCTTGTCCCAGTACACAAAAGTCCCGGGGCTGCATTCCACATTCTCCCTTTTACAATGAATAGAAAAAGTAGGAGATCCACCGGCAACAACAACAGGCTCCGCGAAACCTGCCTTTATTATTTCGTTTTTCAATTTTACAGCACTTTCAAAACACTCATCGCATTTTTGTTTTCGCATGACAAAATCCGTTTCGCGTATGTGCCCATCGTAAACATGAAGGCCAACAGGGCTTATGCCTTTCAATGTGGAGCACTGGATATATAGTTCAAGCCCATGTTCCGGCAAAATACCGGTACGGTTCTGCCCGACATTAATATCAAGATAAACTGGTATCGTTAACCCGTTACCAGAAAAAACAGCGGCCATTTCAGTTGCTGCTTCCGCACTATCGGCAAGACAAGAATATTTGGTATTGGGGTACTTTTTTATCAACGCCGTAAAACGTTCCAGTTTCGGCCCAACTGGCTGATAGGCCAGCAACACGTCATCAGCTTTGCACATGCCCATCATTTCAGCTTCTGCTATTGTAGCACATTTGAATTTGTGAATACCCTCGTCCATCATCAGCACAACTGTTTCCACGCATTTATTGGTTTTTACGTGTGGGCGTAGCCGTTGCACATTGCCCACCATACCAAGTGCCAGGCGAATATTTGCTTTTACCCTTTGTGGATAAAGCACCAGAGCCGGCGAGTCAACCTCATCAATATTATTGATGCTATGCCAGGGGTCTTTTTGATCAATCATAAAAAAAATTAAAGCAATAATAAATAGTCTGCAGTGCACTTCAGGGCTTGAAGGTTTTTCAAAACCTTCGAGGCCTAATAGCTACTTTAAAACTCCAATATCAGGTTTTGATCCCTATTGGCGGTTTCTGCTACTCCAGTTCAAACAATGTTTCTATTTCCACTGAAATATTATTAGGCAGCGAGCCCATGCCCACCGCGCTTCTTACACCAACGCCATTTTCCTCGCCCCAGACTTTTGCAAACAGTTCGCTGCAGCCATTGACAACATAAGGATGTTTTTCAAATTCAGGGTCGGCATTTACCATTCCAAGAACTTTGATTACTCTTTTTATTTTATCAAGAGAGCCCAACTGTTCTTTCAATGTGGCCAGGATGGTTAGCCCAACCTGTTGTGCAGCGTGCTTGCCCTCATCAGCAGTAAGGTCTTTGCCCACTTTACCCATTATCAAATTGCCATCAGGAAGATAGGGCCCCTGTCCTGAGACATAACAATGTTTGCCATCAATAAGCACGGGCTTGTACACCCCTTTTGGCGTCGGCGGGTGAGGCAATTCCAGGCCGAGGTCAATAAAGTTTTGGTCTGCGGACATAGTTTATGTTTTTAAAATATAGAATTCAAAATTAACACTCCTGCTAATCCCATCACAGATATAATTGTCTCCATGAGCGACCAGGACAAAAAAGTTTCCTTCACGGTGATATTGAAATACTCTTTGAACATCCAGAAACCCCCGTCATTTACATGGGAAAACATAAGGCTCCCGGCGCCTACTGACAAGACCATTAAATTCGGGTTGATATGTTCCTGTGCAATCATCGGGGCGATCATTCCAGCTGTAGTCAGGCCGGCAACGGTAGCCGAGCCCACACAAACCCTGATGACTGCCGAAACCACCCATCCTAATACCAAAGGGTTAATAGACAAAGCGTGCAGTGCACCTGCCAGTTGTGTGCTAATGCCACTGTCAACAAACACCTGCTTCAACCCACCTGCGCCTGCTATAACCAATAATATCATCGAAATATCTTTTACTGCATCGGCATAGTGCTCCATAATTTCTTTGATGTGCCTTCCTTGGCGCAGGCCCAATGAGTAGGTAGCCACTGCAAGCGACACAATCATGACTACTACGGGATTGCCCCAAAATAAAAGGATGCTATTGGTTTTGCCATTACGTGTACCTGCAAAGGTCAATAAGGTAAAAAACATGATGAGGAGTACCGGTAGCAGTGATGTAATAAAACTATTAGCCGTGCCCGGCATCTTTTCATCAGGAATATGCTTGGGAAGAAAAGTTTGCAAAGGTGTTGCCTTGATATTTTTTAATGTTTTTGAAAATACGGGGCCTGCCAGCACAATGGCAGGTACCGCAATGGTGATGCCAAACAATAAAGTAACGCCCATATTGGCATGAAATGCGGAGACCAATGCAACGGGCGCCGGATGAGGCGGCAAAAAACCATGTGTCACTGAAATGGCTGCCATCATGGGAATACCGATGTAAACGGCAGGTAGTTTATATTGGTACACTACGGAGAAAACAAGCGGCACCATCAGTACAAAACTCACATCAAAAAAAAGAGGAAGGCCTACAATAAAGCCAGTAAACATGATTGCCCACTGAATATATTTTTCTCCAAACTTCTTTTGCAGGGAGCCGGCAATCACCTGTGCAGCCCCGCTTTCTGCTACCAGTTTACCCAGCATAGCGCCAACACAAATCACTATGGAAAGCGAGCCAAGCACATCGCCAATACCATGTTCTACTGAATTGACAATTTTATCCCGGGGCATGCCAAGGAGCCAGCCTGCAAGCATCGACACAACTAAAAAAGAAAGAAAAGAATTTATTTTTCCCCATGTAATGAGCAGTACCAAAAGCAGGATACAAACCAAAACGATGAGGATTGTCATGAGCAGCAATAATGAAAGATGAAAGAGTTGCCGAATATAAGAAAATAAATTTATGAGCATTGGCGGGATCAATAAACAGGAGCATTTTTCCACGTTTTATTTTCGAGGGCAGCCTCTGCCCAATTGACCTGCCCACATAATCTCACTACATTTGAAGATATTTTAACCACACAATGATGAAACCAGCAGGCAATCCAGATTTGGAAATCATTTCCTTTCGGAATGCAAAAGATTTTGAAAAATGGCTGGCTAAAAATCATAAGCTAACGAAAGGCTTTTGGCTGAGGCTTTTTAAAAAAAACTCCGGCGAAAAAAGCATCAGCTATGATGAAGCGCTTGATGAGGCCATTTGTTATGGCTGGATTGACGGGCAGCTAAAATCTTTTGATGAAATATCATGGCTCAGGAAATTCAGTCCAAGGGGCGCAAAAAGCATCTGGTCGAAAAGAAATACGGCCCATGCCGAACGCCTGGCACATCTCAAAAAAATGAAACAACCCGGGCTGGCAGAAATGGAAAAGGCAAAAGCTGACGGGAGATGGGAAAAAGCCTATGACCCGCCCGCTGAAATGAAAGTGCCTGATGATTTCCTGGAAGCCCTGTCGAAAAACAAAAAAGCAAAAACATTTTTCGATTCCCTGGACAAAGCAAATACCTACGCAATAGCATGGCGCTTACATACTGCAAAAAAAATAGAGACAAGAGATAAAAGAAAAAAACAATTGCTGGAGATGATGGCGAAAGGGAAAAAGCCCCATGAGTAAAGCCAGCCAATGAAAAACAAAACCGGCACTGCGGAAGATAACCAGGGCTACCATCACCTGTCACTTAATAAAAATTTAAGCCAGCAACAACTTACATTCATTGATGAGCCTTTCTTTATTGATTGCTACCGTTCCCACTTCTTCACAAACCAGGCCTCCGGCAATATTAGCCACTTCAGCCATTAAATGAACATCTTTGGTGGCGGCATACACAAGCGAAGCCACAGCAATGACCGTGTCGCCAGCCCCTGAAACATCAGCAATATTGCGCAAGTGCGAAGAAATGATCGTGGCCTTTTTCCCGTCCTGGTAGAAAACTCCTTTTTCAGAGAGGGTGATGAATGAAATGTTATGATGGAGCTTTAGGAACAACTGGGCATGTATATTTTTTAGCGAAGCCAGATGGATATCATCCAGCAAAAGGCTCAGCCCTTCTTTTACTTCCTTTAAATTGGGCTTGAAGATGTCTACTCCTTTATATGAGAAAAAATTTTTCCGCTTTGGGTCAACGGCTGTAACCACATTATTTTTTTGACAAACCGAAATAATTTTGTTGATTACATTTTCAGTCAGCACGCCTTTGTTATAATCTTCAAAAATCACCACTTCAGGCTTTTCTTTCTCAACAAATTTTTTTACCGCATCAGTCAGTCTTTTTTCATCTTCTGCACACAGGTCTTTTACAGTTTCAGCATCCAGCCGCATCATTTGCTGGTTACGGCTGATGACGCGCATTTTATTAGTAGTTACCCGGGCGTTACTTTTCAAGAGGCAGGATGGGTCTATATTATTTTTCGAGATCAAAGCCTGCAATAAAACACCATCGTCATCATCGCCAATAACTGAAAAAACTTTTACCTGTGCGCCAAGTGAAGCTGCATTCAGTGCCACATTGGCCGCGCCGCCAATGCGGTGCTCGCGCCTGTCGAAGCTCACTACCGGAACAGGAGCTTCCGGGGAAATGCGTTCCACATGCCCCCACCAATAGGTGTCAAGCATTACATCGCCCACCACTGCTACTTTTATTTTCGTGAATTGCTGAAACAGCTTTTGGAAATTCATGAAGAAGTCTTTTCAGGCTGCAATATAGCACAAACACAAATTGCCTGAATGTTTCAATAATCGATCCAGTTCAATGTATTCCTCCTCATTCATTCACTTTTACATTTTTGATGCTAACGGGGAGCCATACCTGCATTTCGTTTTGCCCACGATTGCACCATACATAATAAGGTATGGCCACCATTTCCCTTTTTATTGTTCGCACTGCACTGCCATCGGTATCTATCAATAAGGAAGGCACTTCTCCTTTTAGAGCAACCACATGTTCTGCATCAATCGTTTTGCTAAAGGGCGACAGTGGTGTGCGCTCCGGCAAAATCATATTCCATGCTCCGTTATTATTATCCGCTCCTTCCACGCAATACACCAATGGGCCGCGCTGGATCGCTACCCTGTCATTATTCGCCTGTACTTCAGGCCTGCTTACGACACGCTCCACCTTCATCGGAAATGACACTTCTATCCCATCGCCCTTTTTCCATTCCCTGTCAATCACTGCATAACCTTTTTCTATTTGATAAGGGATATCTTTCCCATTCAACTTAATGGAATAGCCGGAGGCCGACGTGTCTTCAAAATGATATAAGCCTCCTGGCACAGCTTCTCCTCTTACCCAACCCGGTATACGTATGTGCAGCGTGAATTTTGACTTCTTTTGGGGCGAAACAGAAATATTCACATTGCCATCCCACGGATAGCTGGTGCGCATGCTTATAGGAATTTGCTGTTTGCCCATTTGAACAGAGGTACTGCTGCCAATAAACAAGTTCACCCAAATGCCATTTTCATTATGTGCATAAACATAATTTCCCAGCGAGGCGAGCAGCCGTGCAATATTCGCAGGGCAGCATGCTGTGCCAAACCATTCCCTGCGATGATTTTTCCCAACTGATGCCAGGGGGTTGCCATAAAAAAACCTGTCCCCGTCTAATGAAATCCCATCAAGCGCCCCGTTATACAATGTCCTTTCCAGCACATCAACGTATTTGCTTTCTCCCGTGAGCAGGTTCATCCGCTGGTTCCAGAAAACCATTCCTACCGATGCACAGGTTTCACAGTAAGCTTCAGCATTAGGCAGGTCATAATCTTGCGAAAAGCCTTCATTGCCGCCGGAAGAGCCAATGCCTCCGGTAACATACATATTTCTGTGCACCACATCGTCCCAAACTCTTTTCATCGCATGAATATAGCCTGTGTCACCTGTGAGCGCAGCCACATCTGCAGCTCCTGTGTACATATACATGGCACGCACCGCATGACCAGTAATTTTTTGTTGTTGCCTCACCGGGACAACATCCTGTGCATAAGCTGTGTCTTTCCAATCAGTCCACGTGTAACCATAAGCATACCCATGCCCCCTCTCGCTCAATAACCAGTCGGCCAGGTTCAGGTATTTCTTATCGTTGGTTACCTTGTATAATTTTACCAGGGCGAGCTCCAGTTCCTGGTGACCAGTTACCCAATGGCGTTTTCCTGGCCCGAACAGCGAATCAAAATGGTTGGCGAATTTGATAGCCACATCTAATAATTTTCTTTTTCCTGTTGCGTCATAATAAGCAACTGCGGCTTCAATCAGGTGGCCGCCATTGTAATCTTCGTGCATGCTCATATCAGTCCACCGCTTATCTAAACCAGTAAGGGTAAAATAAGTATTGATGTAACCATCCGGTAGTTGTGCTTTCGAAATAATATCAATCCATTCATCTGCTTTTTTTTCCAGCGCACTGTCAGGATTATGGCTAAGAGAATAACTGATCGCTTCCAGTGCTTTGTAAACATCCGAATCGTCATAAAATATCCCTTCAAATTTCCCCTTCTTTAAATGCGCAGCTATTTCAAAATTTCGTATGCGCGGCGTTTTTACTTCCGTCTGGTCAACACAAACGGGAATAGTAACGGTGGCTACTTTATCCATTTTAGGTTTCCAGAAACTGTCATCAATATTGACATGAGAAAATTTTACAGGCTGGAATTGCTGAATAGTCTGTGCATGTACGCTTATTGTTGTTGCTGCTGCTATGCTGAGCAGGAAAAAGAATTTATTCATGAAGCTCATTAGTATTTTTTAAAGAAGTACTTTCTACTCTCAAAGTTAGTTCGATTTGCAAAGAAGCCAAGTACTAAATTAATCAGTTATTTACTGATATTAATCTATTAACTTTATATACATAAAAAACAAAGCGAATATTGGTAAAATGAAGGTCATTCAATTTACGATACCCGTTGCAGCCGATCAGTCCGTGATTGTCCAGGAAGATATTCTCCCGCATTTTTATGAGCACCTGCACAGGCACAATGAAATTCAAATTACCTGGGTCATAAAAGGCGAAGGCACATTAATAGCCGGGAATTATATGCAAAAGTTCGAGCCCGGGGAGGTGTATTTATTTGGGGCAAACCAACCGCATATTTTCAAAAGCGACCCGGCTTACTTTGATAAGCGAAGAAAATTGCAAGCGCACGGGCTAACTGTTTTTTTTGATCCTGAAGGGAAACTGTCGTCCCTTTTTAGTTTGCCTGAAATGAAAAATGTGCAAAAGTTCGTGGCGTCATCTGCTAATGGAAGGCAGTGCCATCATTCTTATCAGCATGTTATTTCAGCAGCGATCATTAAAATCAAAAACAGTTCGAATGCATTGCGCATTGCTGCGTTCATAGAGCTATTACAGTTAATGTCAGGGCTGAAGAAATGGAAAACACTTTCCACCGAGCCCAATAAATACGCTATTACCGATTCAGAGGGGTTGCGCATGAACGACATTTATACATACACGATGGAAAATTATACCAATGACATCAGCCTGGAAGATATCGCAGCAGTGGCGTACCTCACGCCGCAGGCATTCTGCCGGTATTTTAAAAAACACACCTTGAAAACCTTCGTTACTTTCTTAAATGAAGTGCGCATTGGCGAAGCTTGCAAAAAAATGATAGCCGGGAATTATGACAGCATTTCTTCTATCGCATATCAAACCGGTTTCAGCAACACGGTAACCTTCAACAGGGTGTTCAGGAAAGTGATGGGCAAGGCGCCAAAAAGCTACATCAGCGAATACCGTCAGCAATAAAAAAGCAGCATGAAGGATCATGCTGCCGATTAAACCAATATCAGGTATGATAGAAAAACTATTGTGCATCCCACCACAGCCTGTCGGTAAGCTTTGCCGATTGCTGTGGTTGGGGGTTTGAAATAATTTCCACTTCAGGATACAAGAACCTCCTTGGGATCGAAGGCAGTAAGGCATTGGGAACAGGATTGAGTAACGGGAACCCTGTTCTTCTCCAGTCTGTATAATTTTCTATGGAAAGAAAATCCGCAATTGATTTTTCTTCTATTATCCTCCGTAATGCATTGCTATCGGTTAAAATTCCGCGTGAAGAAAGATACGCAGATATATTAGCATCGCTTACCCCTAATTTTTGCATGTGAGATTTGATCGCGTCCTGGTAAACAGGCTGTGCTGCATTAGCCCCGGATTTTATTAAAGTAGCTTCTGCATTCAGGAACAAGGCTTCCGAATAATTCACTATATAATTATATGCGCCGGCAGCGCTGTAAAAAGGACCTGGGATAGAATAGGATTCAAGGCTGCCAATATCCTGTGTGCCTATTTGCCTTCCGTGATAAGGGCCATAAGCAGAATCAGGAGTTGTTGCGGGGCTTACCATGATTGTAAGCCTCGGGTCATTGCGCGCCTTTAATGAGTCAACAACATAAGATGACAATACCAATGTTGAACCAGGCAAGAATGTTTGGTTCCATGGGTTTTCATTTCCTGCAGTACCCGGGTAACCGAATTTAAAATCGTCATCATTGGATTGCATCCCGTTTTGAAGTGCAGCAAGTGCAAGATCTGCTTGTGCTGATGCTGAATATGAAGGCGCCTTGATAAGGTGCATATAATAACGCGCTTTTAATGTGTATGCAAACCTTTGCCATTTACCCATATCTCCTCCATAAATATAATCATCAGAACCTGGGAGGTTCGCGGCATTTTTTCCAATATCAGCAATGGCATTATCCAATAATGCCTGAATGTCTTTGTAAATATCTTCCTGCGGATCATAAGTAGGCGTAAACTCCGAAGCGCCCTGGAAAGCTTTGGAATAAGGCATGTCTCCCCAAAGGTCAGTTCCCGTTCCCAGGCAAAACGCGCTCAGTATTTTTGCAATGGCTGAATAATTATAATTGCCGTTTTTTTCAGCTTTGTCGTTTAATATGCGGAGATTGTTGAGGCAGGTTGTGTACAGGTTGCCCCAATCTCCGTCCATCTGAGAATTTACTAGAAAATAAGTACCGTCATTCGGCAATGTTTGGTTCAATGCAACTGCCTGTGTGTAATGGAGCGAAAGCACAGCGGCATACCCGCCATATAAACTGTGCGATATTGCCAGCTCAGCCGGGGCAAGTATCAATGCTTCCTGCACATCAGTTGGGTTATTGGGATCATGATTGACATCGATAAATTTCTTACAAGCCGAATTGAGCAGTAATCCGGCGCATGCTATAATTGAAATTATTTTTTTCATGTTATTGTTTTTGTGCTTTAGAAAATCAAGTTCATGTGTTTCTAAAAACTCATTTTTAATGTAAAGCTCACCGACCTGGAAGTCGGGGCTGAAAAAGAATAAATTCCCTGTGCGCCATTCGATGAGCCAAATGAGCTGACCTCTGGATCTCCGCCAGTAAAATGAGGGCTATACACCCAGAGGTTCCTTCCGGTAACAATAAGGGAAGCAGATTTGACAGGGGTTTTCTGAAACCATGAATTATCCAGGTCGTATGCAATGCTTACCGTGCGCAACTTTATGTATGTGCCATCTTGTATCACGCTTTCCAGCATGCCCCCGAAATTCTGGTAATAAGTTTGCATGTCTGCCGTAACAGTATTCGGTTTGTTATCAACAATGCTTATCCCTTTTAGCACTCGTGGGGCGCGGTTTTCTGAAGCTTTTGTTGTTCCATAAAATGCGCCATACCCATCAACGTTATTTTCAATATCGCCCCCTTTCTTCATATCAAAAAAGAAACTCAGGCTGATCTTTTTGTAGCGGAATGTGTTATTCAGCCCCGCAAGCCAATCAGGCGTTATATTTCCTACAATGCCATCCTGGTCATCCCGTATCGGCAAACCATTTGCATCGATCAGCAACTGCCCATCGCTTGTTCTTTTAAATCTTGCACCATATTTCACTCCGTAAGGCTGCCCCACAATAATTTGAGTGAACCCATTCCCCAATTGATTTGTTCCAGGGTATAAAGCAAGCACTTTGTTCCTGATGCGGCTGAAATTGAATGTAAGGTCCCAGTTAAAATCTTTCGATTTTACAGGTGTTGCATTCAACAACAGCTCAATTCCTTTATTTTCTATGCTGGCCGTATTCACTGTTGTTCCGGTATAGCCGGTTGATGGCGCGATCGATACGCCGGGAATAATGCCATCAATCGTTTTTTTAGAGAAATAAGAAGCTTCCAGGCCGATCCGCCCTTTCAAAAACTTTGTTTCAAGCCCAACTTCATATTCATTCAGCCTTTCGTTCTTCAAGCCAGGGTTGCCAAGTGTGGAGCTCAGCAAATAACCTGTTTGCCCTTCGAATGGAAAAGTAATATTGTTGAATGTGGGAGTGATATACGGAGTGGATAACGCATAAGGCCCTACTCCATCATTTCCCACAGTGGCGTAAGAAACACGGAGCTTTCCGAAGTTCATTACCCTTGAAAAATCAGCCGGTAACAATTCAGAAAAAATAAAACTTGCAGCAGCAGAGCCATAAGGATAAAAACTTTTGTTTGTCGCCAGCACAGAGCTTCCATCGTACCTGCCTGTCAGGGAAAGTATCAACAGTCTTTTATAATCAATATTCGCCTGCGCATAAAAACCGACTTTCCGTTGCAGGGAATGATATTCAGATGCAGTGATGGTCGAGGCAGAACCGATATTGTCAAAACCATTAATGGTAAGGCCAACTCCTCTTTCATAATAATTTTGAGAATAAGTGGAAAGCACGTTATTGCCCAAAAGCAAATTAACTATGAAATTCCCGAACTCCTTATTTGCATTGACGATAAAATCATGATTGAACTGGCGGAAATTAATGTTCTGCTCAATGATCGTTCCAGGTGTTGCCAGTGCAGAACTCGGCGCTTCTTTATATTTATCCTGTTCACCATAAATATCTGCGCCTGCCCTTTCTGTTAATGTTAGCCATTTAAAGGGAGCATAGTTCAAAGTTGCAACGGGGATAAACCTGTTCACCAAAGATTTGTTGTACACATTGTTGAGCACCCAAAACGGGTTGTTCCTCGAATACCTGTATACACGTTGTGTCCCATCGGGGTTCAGGTAAGGCAAAGGATTCCAGGAAACAGGCGCTGCGTAAACAGTCCATATTGGGTTTTCCAGCGCATACCCCTCAGGCATCCGGTCATTGTTTGAATTGCTGTAATCGATTTGAAAGGTACTGGTAAGGTTTTTATAAATTTTGGTTGTGTATTTTGAAAAAACAGAATGCCTTTTGAAACCTGTTTTCGGGACCGAGCCTTGCTGGTCAAAGTAAGAATAAGAAGTGAAGTAACTTGAGCTGCTACCGCCTCCTGCTATACTAACGGTGTTGTTCGTTGTAACTCCGGTCTTAAAAAAAATTTTGAACGGGTCGTAAAACGGTGCGGGCGCTCCATTAATTTTCAGCGTGTCCATTTCAGGGCCCCATGAAAGGCTTGTCTTTTGGTTTTCGCCGTTATAAAAAACCCCTCTCGTGCCTTGCCCGTATTTCATTTGCTTTTGAGGGAATAAGGGCTTATCGAACGAAAGATCCGATGAGAACGAAATGACAGGCTTCTTATCTACCGCCCCGCTTTTTGTCGTGATCATGATAACGCCCCTTGCTCCGGCAGACCCGTATAAAGCCGTTGCAGCAGCCCCCTTCAGCACATTTATATTGTCAATAATCGACGGGTCTATATCCACCAACCTGTTGCTTCCCGGGCCTGAATGAAGATTGCCTGTTTCGTCGTTATTGACAGGAACGCCGTCAACCACTACCAATGCCTGGTTATCGCCATAAATCGAAGTAGCACCGCGAATAACAATTCGAGATGAGCTTCCTGGGGCCCCCGAGGAGCTTGTGACCTGTACGCCCGAAACTTTCCCAGCCAGGTCATTCACGATATTCGGGTCTTTGGCTTTCAACAGTTCATCGCCTTTCACTTCCTGCGAACTGAAAGTAAGGTTCCTTTTTTCACGCTTAACGCCCAATGCAGTGACCACTACTTCACTTAATGATTCATTGTTCTTCAATAGCCTGATGGTGATGGCCTCCCCTTCGGAAACCCGCACTTCGGCAGGCGCATAACTTACTGCGCTTACCACTAAGGTTTCCGTCGTGTTCTTAGAATTGATGCTGAATGTCCCGTCAGCAGCAGAAGACACCCCTGCATTCCTGTTTTTAATTTTGACCGATGCCCCCTCGATCGGCAACCCATCTTCCCCGATAACCTTCCCTTTTAGCACGGTTAATTGGGCATGCAATGAAATGCTGCTCAAAAGCATTGCCCAAAGCAAAAGCAGCCTGGTGTTTTTTGGTACCATAACAGTTGGTTTGATTGTAAATGATTGATTTATTATTATAAATGTATTAATGACATTTATTTTCAAACTTACGACCTTGCTTTTGTATGCCTTAGGCAGGAATTGATAAAAACCATTCAAATATTACCCAATTTCGTATCATGCCAACAGATTAGGCATTAATATCGGTAAAGAAAAAATCAATTGCTGATCTTGCGTTAAGCGCAGGAATATTAATTTTGCCTGTCTTAAAATTTTATCATTAAAATTGAATTATGGCAACGGTAAACTGGCAAGGCGTGTACCCTGCGCTGCTCACGCCCTTTAAAAAAAATGAAGAAATAGACTTTGACCTTTTTGCAAAAAACCTGCATGCCCAGGTAAAAGCAGGGGTTGATGGCATTGTGCTCGGCGGCTCGCTTGGAGAGGCAAGCACATTATTAAACAGTGAAACAAATGAATTATTGATCTATAGCAAAGAAGTATTGGGGGGCAGCATACCGGTAATCGTAAATATTGCGGAGCAGTCCACTAAAGCTGCAGTACAGGCCGCTAAAGATGCAGAGAAAAACGGAGCAGACGCATTGATGCTGCTGCCACCGATGAGGTACAATGCCGACAGCCGCGAAACGCTGGAATTTTTCAAAGTGGTCGCCTCAGCTACACCCCTGCCGATCATGATCTATAATAACCCGGTTGATTATAAAATATTAGTCACACTGGATATGTTCGAGGAGCTTACAAAATTGCCTTCTGTCCAGGCAGTGAAGGAATCAACAAGGGACATTTCCAATATAACGCGCATGCATAACCGATTTGGAAGTCGCTTTAAAGTGCTGACCGGCGTTGACCCGCTTGCATATGAAAGCCTCGCTGCAGGGGCGGATGGCTGGGTTGCAGGGCTGGTAGATGCATTCCCAAAAGAAACAGTAGCCATCTTTAGGCTGATGAAAGCAGGAAAATTTAGAGAAGCACTCGAAATTTATCGTTGGTTTTTGCCATTGCTTGAATTGGATATTCATCCAAAGCTGGTACAATATATCAAACTGGCTGCAAAAGCAACAGGCATCGGCTCGGAATATGTGAGAGCACCAAGGTTGGTGTTAGAGGGGGAAGAAAGAAAAAGAGTGCAGCAGGTAATTGATTCTGCATTGGCAAATCGGCCCGCTTTGCCAGAGTATCTCCATTTGAAAAGCGCTTCATGGGAAGCAATGGAAAAATAAATGAACCAAGATGGCTTCAAAAATTTTTTTTTGTGTAGATGCTCACACTTGCGGGAACCCTGTTCGCCTTGTGGCCGGCGGCGGGCCGATATTGCAAGGCAACAGCATGATGGAGAGACGCCTTCATTTTTTGAATGAATACGATTGGATAAGAAAAGGATTGATGTTCGAACCACGTGGCCACGACATGATGAGCGGAAGTATTTTATACCCGCCACATAATGAACAAAATGATATTGGTATTTTATTTATCGAAACAAGCGGATGCCTTCCGATGTGCGGGCATGGAACAATAGGAACAGTAACCATCGCTATCGAACAAGGATTGATCATTCCAAAAACTCCTGGCAAACTTCGATTGGAAACGCCTGCAGGATTGGTTTTGGTAGAATACAAACAGGAAGGGAAAAAAGTGAGGTCGGTAAAGCTGACGAACGTGAAATCGTTTTTATATGCAGAAGACCTGGAAGTTGAATGCCCTGATTTAGGGCTGCTGAAAGTGGATGTTGCTTATGGCGGGAATTTTTATGCCATCGTTGACCCGCAAAAAAATTTTAGCGGGCTTGAGCATTTTAAAGCCGATCAATTGATTTCATGGAGCAGGGTTTGCAGAGAAAGATTAAATGAAAAATATAAATTTATTCATCCGGAAAATGAGCACATCAAAGGATTGAGCCATATTCTTTGGGCAGGAAAAACAATTTCGCCCGAAGCAACTGCGCGCAATGCGGTTTTTTATGGAGATAAAGCAATTGACCGTTCGCCTTGCGGAACAGGGACCTCTGCACGCATGGCGCAATGGCATGCAAAAGGCAAATTGAAGAAGGGCGATGAATTTATTCACGAAAGCATTATCGGTTCCCAATTTACAGGAAGGATCGAAGAAGAAACAACCGTTGCAGGGAAACCTGCGATTTACCCAAGCATTGAAGGATGGGCCATTGTCACAGGATATAATAATATCATCATTGATGATGACGACCCGTATGCGCACGGGTTCCAGGTGATATGAGCCGGCAGTACTTTAGCGGGCATGGGAAGTAGTAGATTGACCATGCTCCTTAAATGGAACAACAGAAGCAAAAGACCTGGGACAGGAACTGCCCCTTCGCTCAATAGCAGCACAGCCGATGAATGGAGCGTCGCAAGAATGTTCAATAGGATTGCATGCGCTGGTATCAAAATATTTCTGAACTTCAACACTAAATAACAACTGCTATGCACAGCCCTTACATGAGAAAGTTTTCATTTGTCACGGTTTTGCTTTTTGCATCATCACTTTGCCTTGCACAACTAAAATTCGATTATGTGCCCTGCAATGAAATGCCGTACGTGATGCAGCAGTACAATGCCGATTATGAAGCACTGCAAAGATTTTACACCCCATCAGGGAACGATTCGCCTTTTGGTTATGGAAGGCGCGACTATAATGGCGCAGCATCTCCCGAAAAAAGAGCTCGGATGGAAAAGTTGTACAATGAGTATTTGCAAAAACTTTCAATGATAGATTTCAACAAGCTTCCGCAAGAATGCAAAGCAGACTATATCCTTTTCAAAAGAGACCTGGATGCCAGCCTGAAACAATCTGCCACAAAAACAGCAGCATACGAAAAAATAAAACAATGGGTGCCGTTTGCCGATAACCTATTTGCAGCAGAAAAACTTCGCCGCCGCGGCACACAACTGGATGCAGAAAAAATGGCAAAAGAGTGGTCAGATATAGGCAATGCCATAAAATCAATGGAAGCAAAATTGAAAGACGACAAAACAGTTTCGCTCGAAAGCACTTACGATGCAATTGATAATATAAGGCTCATCAAAGCCGCTGCTGAAAATGTTTACCAGTTTTATAACGGCTATGACCCGGCGTTCACCTGGTGGATGCCGAAGCCCTATAAAACCCTCGACAGCCTGCTGGGCGATTATGCAAATGCCTTCAGGAAAAAAAGAGAAAATATTGCCATGCCCGATAAAAGCGGGATCATTGGCCAACCTGTTGGGCGAGACGAACTGGTGAGGCAATTGCAGTATGAAATGATTCCTTACTCGCCCGAGGAACTGATTGATATTGCCAATAAAGAATTTGCCTGGTGCGAAAAAGAAATGCTGAAAGCTTCGAGGGATATGGGTTTTGGCGATGACTGGAAAGCCGCTGAAGAAAAAGTGAAGAACAGTTATGTGCCTGTTGGCAAACAGCCCGAAATGATTTTGGGCCTCTATCAGGAATCAATTGACTTTTTGAAGAAGCATGATTTAATAACCATACCGCCGCTTGCAGAAGAAACATGGGGCATGTACATGATGTCACCGGAACGCCAACTGGTGAACCCGTTTTTTCTAGGCGGCGAAAGCATCATTATCTCCTATCCTACCAACACAATGACTGAAGATGAAAAACTGATGAGCATGCGCGGCAACAACCCACATTTCTCAAGAGCAACTGTGCACCATGAACTGATTGCCGGCCATAACCTGGAATTTTTCATGAACGAACGATACAGGTCTTACCGCAATTTCAACACACCCTTTTGGGTGGAAGGGTGGAGCCTTTACTGGGAATTGTTATTATGGGACCTTGGCTTTGCTAAAACCCCAGAAGACAGGATCGGGATGTTGTTCTGGCACATGCACCGATGTGCAAGGATCATTTTCTCCCTGAACTATCATATCGGCAAATGGACACCACAACAATGTATTGACTTTTTGGTTGATAAAGTCAATCATGAAAGGGCAAATGCAGAAGGTGAAGTGAGGCGTTCGTTTGAAGGAGGGTATCCCCCGCTATATCAATTGGCCTATTTAACCGGGGGCAGGCAATTTTATGCATTGAAAAAAGAACTGGTTGATAGTGGCAAAATGACCTATAAGCAATTTCATGATTCCATTATGCACCTGAACTGCATGCCCATTGAAATGATCCGGGCTATATTAACAAACCAGCCGCTCAGCAAAGATTATAAAACATCATGGAAGTTTTACAATCAACCAGGGAACTAAAAACACTACCTAACATTACCAGGATAAAAACAGCATTCGCGATTTTCATCCTGATTTTTGGGCACCATCCTTCCTTAGCACAGGGACCCGACACTGCCGCCATTGAGGCCCGGCAAAACTTCATTTCGATTTCATACCATAACCTGAATTTTTGTGAAGCAGCAGTAAAACAAATTAATGGGAGTTATACCCTTAATTCAAAAAAGGAAACTATAGCCGGGCGCGTTTACCAAACCATTGTTATTACCTCTGGAAAAAAAATAGAGCTGAGCGGAACGATTTACGGCAGCGGCGAATCTATAGCCTGCGAATCTGACCCTAAAGACGGGTTAAAACTCGTTCGCCAGGTAATCGGCCCAAGCCACAACCTGCGCAACCAGTCAGTTTATGAAAGAAAAAACGATCTTTTAATTTCTTTTGATGACGTGTATGATAAAATTTCAATTGAGCCAGTAACCTTGTCAGACAGCAGCGTTCAATACCATTTTTCTGTAACAGGCGAAGAGATCATCATCCGTATCAGGCCGCATTATTACAAAAATCACAGGGGGCTGCATTATTTTAATCCATCAGCTTATTCAGTTTGGAAAAAGCCGGTAACCGGTTGGTGTTCCTGGTTTGCTTATTTGGACCAGATTGATGAAGAGAAAATAAAACGCACTGCAAATGTGCTTTCCCGGAAATTAAAACCATTTGGGTTAGAATACATCCAGATGGATGATGGATACCAGCAAACCCCAGTTGGGTTGCCTGCAACCTGGCTGCACGCGAATGAAAAATTCCCATCAGGCTTGCAAAGCCTTGCTGCTTATATTTCTGAACAAGGGTTAACGCCAGGCATCTGGACAAATGTATCTTTCGCAGATTCAGCAGCCGCTTATGCAAACAAAAAATTTTTTGTGCAAAATAAAAATGGCCAACCTGCCAATGGGAACTGGATTGGGTATATCATGGATGCTTCGCAACAACAAACGCTTGACCAGCTTGTTTCCCCCGTTTATCATTCATTGCAGCAGCAAGGTTGGAAATACTTTAAATTAGATGCATTAAGGCATTTGAAATATGAAGGCTACAATTCTTATGCAGAATATTTCACACAAAAAAAAGTTGACAGAGACGAATCTTTCAGGAATTTTGTAAAAACGGTTCGCCGGGAAATCGGTAAAGACAATTTTTTGCTTGCCTGTTGGGGAATCCGTCCTGAGCTGGTAGGGTTAGTACATGGCTGCCGGATCGGTAATGATGGTTTTAGCTATGCCGGCCTTGCTCAATTTAACTCGTACAACAATATTATATGGCGAAACGATCCCGATCACATTGAACTGAGCCAAAAAGAAGCTTACCGCTCTTGTACTGCCACCTCCCTAACAGGATCCATATTTATGCTCACAGATAAACCAGAAAAATATGAATCGCCATTGATCGAAGCAGCAAGAAGGAGCATCCCTGTTCTGTACACGCAACCCGGGCAGGTGTATGATGTAGATCCTTCGCGGTCATCACATATTGAAATGGCAGATGTGGAGATGAGCGGCTCTGGGCCAAGGATGTTTGATGCGTCATCAACAACCACTACTGGTTTATTTTCATTGGAGATAAATAAGCCTTTTGAAAATTGGATAGTGTTGGGAAGGCTAGATGAAAGAGACCCCAAAGTCAGTTTCAAAGACCTTGGGTTAGATGACAAAAAAACATACCTGTGCTTTGAATTCTGGACAAAAAAATTTCTGGGAGAGTTCCTGGATAGCTTCCTCCCTGGTGCAATTGACACCGCTTATCGCTGCCAGGTTTTTTGTATCCGCGAAAAGAAAAACCATCCACAACTGCTCGCAACCAACAGGCATATCAGTTGCGGGGCATTGGAGCTGAGAAGCATTTCATGGAAAGAAAATGCGCTCGAAGGCACCAGTGATATCACCACCGATGATGATTACCAGTTGTACATTTACGAACCTTCCCATTTCCACTATAAAAAATGGAGCTGCAATAATGGAAAAGTCATTGCAAATAAAAAAGAAGGGGAAATGAGAACCATTACCATCAGGTCTAACCCAGGACCCGTCTTATGGAGGGTAGAATATTAATGGATCAGGTGATCAGCAACCTTATTTTTTTTTGATACTGCGATATAATAAATGGGGATACCTATCAGCGTTATGATCAACCCGGGCCAGGTATAAGAAGGTTTATAAATTATCAGCAATATACAAAATGCTGTTCCCATCAGTATATATAGCAATGGCAAAAAAGGATAACCGAAAGCTTTATATGGGCGATCGGCATCAGGCATTTTTTTGCGGAGCACAAAAATACCGGCTATAGTGATAACATAAAATGCAACAGCAACAAACGATATCATATCCAGCAATTGCCCGTAGCTTCCGCTCAGGCACAATAGCGAAGCTACTACACATTGTGCCCATAAAGACCATTGTGGGACTGCGTTGCCATTTAACCTTGATGCCGGCTTAAAGAAAAGGCCGTCAAGCGCCATGGTATAGTACACCCTAGCCCCCGCAAGCACCAGCCCGTTAATGCACCCAAAAGTGGATATCATGATCAGGATGGCAATGATGGAGCTGCCTGCTCCTCCAAACATCACGTTCGCAGCAGCCACAGCTAACCTGTCTTCATGCGGGAATGCAATATTATTCAAGGGGAGCACATGCACGTACATCAGGTTAGTAGTGATGTAAATGGCGCTGACCAAAAAAGTGCCCAGGAACAAACTCAACCCAACATTGCGCCTGGGGTTTTTGATCTCTCCTGCAATAAAGGTCACATTATTCCATGCGTCGCTGCTAAAAATAGAACCGGTCATAGAAGCTGCGATAGCGCCAAGCAAAGCAACACCGCCTATACTTTGCCAGCCTGTTGGGCTTAATGCCCCGCCGGCATCTTTGCTGCCTAAGTCCTGCGAAGCAGAAAAACCAGTGCTCCAATTTGTTCCCCAAAAGCTCTCTTTCACCACAAGGAACCCTAAAGCGATCAGCCCGAACAATGCAAGAATTTTAGCGGAAGTGAAAATGGTCTGAATGGTTTTGCCGGTTTTGATCCCACGTGTATTGATATATGTTAGCAGCACGATTACAAATATTGAAACAACCTGGGCTGCAGAAATTTTAAAATCAAAACCCGGGCTGACTGATATCAGGATGTTCTTTTCACTAAAAGCAGGGATGAAGTAAGCGGTGAACCTCGCGAAGGCAACACCAACTGCTGCAATGGTGGCTGTTTGTATCACCGCAAAAAAGCTCCACCCATATAAGAAGCCAGTCAGCGGGTTAAAAGCTTCTTTTAAATAAACATACTGGCCGCCTGCCTTGGGGAACATAGCGCTAAGTTCCCCATAGCTCACCGCCGCAATTACGGTCATAGCCCCTGTTATTACCCAAACAGCAATCAGCCAGCCTGCACTCCCTACATGCCTCGTAATATCTGCACTGACAATAAAAATTCCTGAACCAATCATAGAGCCTGCAACAATCATTGTAGCGTCTAATAACCCTAGCGAAGGTTTGAAGTGAGGAGCCTGTTCTGTCATAAAAAAATTTATGTCGGAAGATAAGCAAATCAAAACAGCCGCAGAAAAAATTCTACCGCTATTTCTTTTAGTGCCTATTTAAAAATGATTGTTGGAGAAACCAGCCTGTTCAATTTTTCCCAAAGCAATGCAGATCATAAAATTCATCACCAGTTATCGCTTTGGAAAAGCCGAACCTCTGTTATATAAAATTCCTGCAATTGTTTTTAAACAACTTCTTGAATGAAAGTAAGGAAGCATTAATTTCACTTCTTTTTATAGCCTGCATTCAGGCCCGCAATCACATCGCCGGTAATATTTAGTGTGCTGTCTTTGTAAAAAATGAAGGTAGTAGGGTCGTATGAAAAAATAAATTCAAAATTCATTTGCTTGTTATAATCTTTTAGGAAATTTTCGATTTTGTTTTTTATATCAGTCATCACATCGGCATTGTTCTTGGCCAGTTCGTCCTGCATTTTTTGTTTTTCGCTTAAAAAATCCTGTTGCATCTGGGCATATTCCTGCTGCGCCTGCTGGCTTTCAGCCTGGGTCATACTCGAGCCCTTTTTTTGCCATTCCAAAATCCTGCCCTGGTTTTGTTGTGTGATCTTTGCCAGCTTGCTATTCATTGCTGTTTCTTTTTCTTTCAATTGGCCCAAAGCATCTTTGAAATAATTGTAATGCGCTTCAATTGAATCCATTTCGAAATAAGCAATCTTAAAAGCATTGGTTGGCTGTTTATCTGTTTTTTTAGATATGGCATTCATCTGTTCGGCATGGTTATAGAACAAATAAAAAAGCACACCAATAAGCACAAGGCAAATAAAACTTATTATAGTAGAAATATTCTTCATCAAAAGTTTTTGCGCAATTTAAATTCTTTCGACATAATAAAATTGTTAAATCAGCAACGGTTCAAGCTGTTGGCTTCAACATTTGCATTTGATACCCCTTATTCTTGCAATTACTGCGCGATCTTAAAACAAAAAAGCAGGAAGTTAGCCCTCCTGCTTGTATTTATTGTATACAAAAAATTATTCTTCCTCGTCAAACTGCATGGCTTCGCGTGTGGTTTGAAGCAATTCGTATTCTTCCTTGCTTCCCACGATCATATTTTCAAATTCGCGCAGGCCGGTGCCGGCTGGTATCGGGTGCCCTGTAATCACGTTCTCTTTCAGCCCAAGCATATCATCTGTTTTGCCCTGGATAGCTGCCGACGAAAGCACTTTAGTTGTTTCCTGGAATGACGCGGCAGAAATCCAGCTTTGCGTTCCGAGAGAAGCTTTGGTGATGCCCAGCAGCAAAGGTGCTGAAGTTGCCGGATGCGCTTCGCGGAATTCTGCCAGCTTTTTGTCGTTGCGGCGAAGAATGGAGTTTTCCTCCCTCACTTCGCGCAAGCTAACAATCTGCCCTGCCCGCAATTTAGAATCGCCCGGGTCAGTGATCACTTTCTTATCGAAGATCCAGTCGTTTTCATCAATGAACTCAAACTTATCTACGGTGTCTTCTTCAAGGAACCTGGTGTCGCCCGGATCTACGATAGTCAATTTGCGCATCATCTGGCGAACGATTACTTCAATGTGTTTATCATTGATCTTCACCCCTTGCAACCTGTACACTTCCTGTATCTCGTTCACTACATATTCCTGCACAGCAAAAGGCCCTTTGATGGAAAGGATATCCGCAGGGGCAATTTGCCCATCGGATAATTGCGATCCTGCTTTAATGAAATCACCGTCCTGTGCTAAAATCTGGCGCGTTAACGGGACAAGGTATTTTTTTACTACCCCATCCTTTGCTTCGATCACAATTTCGCGGTTGCCGCGCTTGATGTTGCCAAAAGAAACCACGCCGTCAATTTCAGAAACAATAGCCGGGTTGCCTGGGTTACGAGCCTCAAACAATTCTGTTACACGCGGAAGGCCCCCGGTGATATCTCTTAGTTTACCCAGCACCCGGGGAATTTTTACGATTACCTGGCCTGCTTTTACATCATCGCCTTCTTCCATTACCAGGTGTGACCCCACCGGGAGGTTATAAGATTTATTTTCCTTCCCCCCCTCCACCAGAATAGAAGGTATTTTCGTTTTGTCTTTTGTTTCGATCACTACTTTTTCCCTATGCCCCGTTTGTTCATCTGCTTCTTCACGATAAGTGATGCCTTCAAGCACATTATCAAATTTGATAATGCCGGTTATTTCAGAGATGATTACATTATTGAAGGGGTCCCATGTGCATATCACATCTCCTTTACTGACCTTCTGTCCGTCTTTCACATTCAATGTAGCGCCATAAGGAACGTTATTTGTTATCAGCAACCTGTCATTCTTCACATCCATAATGCGCACTTCACCGGTGCGGCCAATAACAACCTGTACTTTATTCCCTTCATTATTTTCAACAGCAACAGTCCTTAAGCCATCGAATTGGATAGTACCGTCAAATTTTGCGAGCATGGTCGATTCAACTGAAGCAGATCCTGCAACGCCGCCCACGTGGAATGTTCTCAGCGTTAGCTGCGTCCCCGGTTCGCCAATCGACTGTGCAGCGATGATGCCAACAGCATCGCCCCTTTGCGTTGTGTAACCGGTAGCCAGGTTCTTACCATAGCATTTTACACATACCCCACGTTTGCTTTCGCATGTAAGTACTGAACGTATTTCAATGGTTTCGATCCCTGCTTCCTCTATTTTCTTTGCCGATTCTTCTGCGATCTCTTCGCCGGCTGCAATGATCTGTTTTTCCGTTACCGGGTCGTACACGTCATGCAAGGAAACGCGGCCAAGGATCCTGTCGTACAATGGCTCAACAATGTCTTCATTGTCTTTTAAGGCCGATGTGGCAATGCCCCTTAAAGTCCCGCAGTCTTCCTCAGTAATAACAACATCCTGCGCAACATCTACCAAACGGCGGGTAAGGTAACCGGCATCAGCAGTTTTCAATGCAGTATCGGCAAGGCCTTTACGAGCACCGTGTGTAGAAATAAAATAATCCAACACATTCAATCCGCCCTTAAAATTGGAAAGGATGGGGTTTTCGATGATCTCACTTCCGGTTGAACCGGACTTTCTCGGTTTCGCCATCAGCCCCCTGATGCCAGCCAACTGTTTGATTTGTTGTTTTGATCCGCGAGCGCCAGAATCGAGCATCATGTAAACGGAGTTGAACCCTTGCTTGTCTGAGCTTAGTTCACGTATGAGCGTCTCCGTTATGCGCGTATCTACACGGCTCCAGATATCAACAATCTGGTTGTAACGTTCGTTGTTTGTTATCAAGCCCATATTATAGTTATCCCATACTTCGTCAACTTCTGATTTCGCATTTCCCAGCAGTTCTTCTTTTGTGTCAGGGATAATGAGGTCATTAATATTGAACGACAAACCTCCGCGGAACGCCATCCTGAAACCGAGCTGTTTGATGTCGTCAAGGAACTTTGCTGTTTTCGGAACGTTCGTCCATTTGATGATGTCGCCAATGATTTCGCGCAAAGACTTTTTAGTGAGAAGCGCGTTGATAAAACCTGCATCAGTCGGAACATGTTGATTGAACAACACGCGACCAACTGTAGTTTCAATCAATTTCTTTTCCAGATCGCCATTGTGAGCCCTCACGTTCACTTTCACTTTTACGAAAGCGTGCAAATCAACAATGCCCTCATTGTATGCTATAATCACTTCTTCCGGGCTATAAAAAATTTTCCCTTCACCTCGCACTTTTTCCTTGTCTGTTGATTTTTTTCCTTTTGTGATATAATACAAACCAAGCACCATGTCCTGAGAAGGAAGCGTGATTGGCGTACCATTTTGCGGGTTCAAAATATTATGGGAAGAAAGCATCAATAACTGAGCTTCCAAAACCGCAGCTGCGCTGAGTGGAACGTGAACAGCCATCTGGTCGCCATCAAAGTCGGCGTTGAACGCCGTGGTTACCAATGGGTGCAGCTGGATCGCTTTCCCTTCAATCAGTTTGGGCTGGAATGCCTGTATAGACAACCGGTGCAATGTTGGTGCACGGTTGAGCATAACCGGGTGCCCTTTCAAAATGTTTTCAAGAATATCCCAAACAATAGCTTCTTTTTTGTCAACCAGTTTTCTGGCACTCTTCACTGTTTTCACAATGCCTCTTTCGATGAGCTTGCGGATGATAAAAGGCTTGAACAGCTCTGCAGCCATATCTTTAGGCAAGCCACATTCATGGATTTTTAATTCAGGGCCAACCACAATTACCGAACGGCCTGAATAGTCAACACGTTTACCAAGCAGGTTCTGGCGGAAACGTCCTTGTTTTCCTTTCAGCACATCACTCAAAGATTTCAGCGCCCGTCCGCCTTCTGCTTTAACAGCGTTAGATTTTCTTGAGTTATCGAACAAACTGTCAATTGCTTCCTGCAGCATTCTTTTTTCATTGCGAAGAATGACTTCAGGAGCCTTGATTTCTAATAATCTCTTTAAGCGATTGTTGCGGATGATTACCCTCCTGTACAAATCATTCAGGTCGGATGAAGCAAAGCGGCCGCCATCCAAAGGCACAAGCGGCCTGAGCTCCGGCGGAATAACCGGGATATATTGCATCACCATCCATTCAGGCCGGTTAGCAATCCTCGTATTCGCATCGCGGAAACTTTCTACCACGCTAAGACGTTTCAATGCATCTGCTTTTCTTTGTTGTGATGTCTCATTAGCAGCGGCAGCGCGAAGGTCGAATGACAACTGGTCAAGGTCGATCCTTTCCAATAAACCATGAACGGCTTCGGCGCCCATCCTGGCAATAAATTTATTCGGATCATCGTCTGGCAGGTACTGGTTGTCTTTCGGGAGCGTGTCCAGGATCTCGAGGTATTCTTCTTCTGTTAACAGGTCTCCAAAATTCTGTCCTTTGTCAACACGCACCCCTGGCTGAAGGACTACATATCTTTCATAATAAATAATGGTCTCTAATTTTTTAGAGCTCATTCCAAGCAGGTAGCCGATTTTATTGGGAAGGCTTTTGAAATACCAGATATGAACGACAGGCACAACCAGCTTGATGTGGCCCATGCGCTCACGACGGACTTTCTTTTCAGTGACCTCAACTCCACATCGGTCGCACACGATGCCTTTGTAGCGGATGCGCTTGTACTTTCCACAGGCACATTCGTAATCTTTGACCGGGCCGAAGATGCGCTCGCAGAACAAACCATCGCGCTCGGGTTTATAAGTGCGGTAGTTGATGGTTTCAGGCTTCAGAACTTCACCATAAGACCTTTCGAGGATAGAATCGGGCGAAGCCAATCCGATCGTGATTTTTGAGAAAGTGGCTCGGGGGCGGTTTTCTTTTTTGATAGCCATATTTCGATTATAGTTTTTTTAAAATTTGATACCGTGATCATTCAAAAAACAAAAACTTTCCATAAAACCAGTTTGTTTTATTGAAAGTCAATGATTGATCCTCAATGTTTTATTGCTAAAATACCCACGTAAAATTGCCAACTTGCCTAAATTAAGGACGGCAAAGGTAAAGATAAAACGACAAACAACCATAAAAGGTTTGACTTTTAATTATAAGCACCAAGCAGGAAACGAAGTGAAATTACTAATACATATCGGCCTCTATGAAAAGCGAATACTAACAATTTTAATTCATGAGCAATCAAAGCACTAACGACCCAACCTGTCAGCTAAGTCAAGCCCCTGTTCTTTTGCAGTGCGTTGCGCAATTCCATAACCGGCATCCGCATGTCGTATCACGCCAATGCCAGGGTCGTTGCGGAGCACGCGCTTGAGGCGCACAGCAGCGTCATCAGTTCCATCGGCAACGATCACCATGCCAGCATGAATGCTATAGCCCATGCCTACCCCACCGCCATGGTGCAGGCTGACCCAACTGGCGCCGCCTGCTGTGCTCAAGAGCGCATTCAATAAAGGCCAGTCGGCCACCGCATCACTGCCATCGAGCATGGCTTCCGTTTCCCGGTTAGGAGAAGCAACAGAACCGGTATCAAGATGGTCGCGCCCGATAACAATCGGGGCTTTCACCTTGCCAGTACGCACCAGTTCATTAAAGGCAAGCCCTGCTTTTTCACGCTCGCCCTGCCCAAGCCAGCAAATGCGTGCAGGCAGGCCCTGGAAAGCAACTTTTTCTTTGGCAAGTTTCAGCCAGCGCTGTAAAGATTTGTTTTCAGGGAACAGGTTGGCGATGATCTCATCAGTAACAGCGATATCATTCGGATCACCGCTGAGCGCAGCCCATCGGAATGGGCCTTTGCCTTCGCAAAATAACGGTCGTATATATGCGGGAACGAAGCCGGGGAAAGCAAAACAGTTTAGCGTAGCAGGCGCAGCTTTCGATTGTAGCTTTCCCTGATATTCTTCTGCTCGGGCCCTTATGTTATTGCCATAATCGAAAGCAATAGCACCTTTATTCATTAATTCCACCATCAACTGCACATGACGGAACATGGAGCGGTAAGAATAATCGAGATATTGTTTCGGATTTTTTTCGCGAAGAATTTTGGCCTGCCCGTATGAAATTTCATGTGGCCAGTACCCAATAAGCGGATCGTGGGCAGAGGTCTGATCTGTAAGTGTATCAGGAATAATATTTTTTTCTACCAACCTCTCCAGCAAATGAACTGCATTGCACAACACGCCAATGCTTTTGGCTGCTCCTTTTGCCTTATACCTTAAGCCCTGCTCAATGGCTTCATCAATATCAAGAAATTTTTCATCGAGGTATTTTGTTTCGATGCGCTTGTCGATACGCCATTCTTCTACTTCAGCTATTAATGCAACGCCTTCATTCATGGTGATGGCAAGCGGCTGAGCTCCGCCCATACCGCCAAGGCCGGCGGTAATGTTCAGTGTTCCTTTCAATGTTCCGCCAAAATGTTTGTTCGCTGCTGCAGCATAGGTTTCATAAGTTCCCTGCACGATTCCCTGTGAGCCGATGTAGATCCAGCTTCCGGCGGTCATTTGCCCATACATCATCAGCCCCTTTTTCTCGAGCTCATCAAAATGTTCCCATGTTGCCCATTTGGGAACGAGTTGCGAATTTGATATCAGCACACGCGGCGCATCTTGATGTGTTTTTAAAATACCGACCGGTTTGCCACTTTGTATGAGCAGCGATTCATCGTTCTCTAAAATTTTTAATGCCCTGATGATATTATCCAGCGCTTCGAAATTCCGTGCCGCTTTACCGCGGCCCCCATATACGATGAGCTCATCGGGCCTTTCAGCAACTTCGGGATTGAGGTTGTTGAGCAGCATCCGAAGCGCTGCCTCTTGTATCCAGCCCTTACATTGAAGCGACGTGCCGGTTGGCGTTTTGTATTTGGCCGGGTCGTACTGTTTGGCAAGTGTGTTCATGGAATTGTTTTTATTTCGCACAACGAGACAAAGGATCCAAGGCTAACTGTTGCTCTTGTGTTTTCTTTGCTCGAAACTCATAATTCAAAGTCATCATAGTCGTTGTTCAGCCTGATGTCCTTAGAAACAGCAAACTCGTTCACTTTCCCCACGAAACTAAAATCACTGATGATGTTTTTTATTTTGTTGATATCGTCTGCAAAGATCCTGTCTTCTTCTGCAAAGCCGACAAACTCACGGACATAGTCATGCGCAAATTCAAGAATGGCACTGCTTTTCAACGGCTGTCGGAATTCAATGGCCTGGCAGGCGCTTAATAATTCAATCGCTAAAATATTTTCCAGGTTATCGATCACTCGATTTGTTTTTCTCCCACTGATGCTGCCCATGCTTACATGGTCTTCCTGGCCGAGCGAGGTCGGGATACTGTCCGCACTTGCGGGAAAACACAATGTTTTATTTTCGGTAACCAGTGCGGCGGTGGTGTATTGGGGGATCATGAACCCACTGTTCAACCCAACATTTTTCATTAACAGCAAAGGCAGGCCCCATTTCCCTTCAAGCAACAAATAACAACGGCGGTCAGAGATATTGCCCAGTTCAGCAGCAGCAAAGCAGGCATAGTCCAAAGGCAAAGCCATTGGCTGCCCATGAAAATTCCCTCCACTAATGGTATCAAGCTCGCTTAAAATAATCGGGTTGTCTGTAATGGCATTCAGTTCTATGCCCGTCATTTCTTTCAGGTGCAGCCAGGCATTGCGGCTGGCGCCATGGACCTGGGGCATACAGCGAAGTGAATAAGGATCTTGCACACGGCCACAATCAATATGGCTTTGCATAATATCGCTGCCGGCCAGCAGTATGCGCAAACGCTGGGCCACCAGCTTACTTCCGGTATATGGGCGGAGCTCATGCAAGCGCTCATCAAACGGGGCTTTGGTGCCAGTGAGGGCTTCAAGGCTCATCGCACCGATGATGTCAGCAGCCTCCAGGCAATTGTGCATGCGCTGCACTGCTTTTACTGCATACGATAAAATAAATTGTGTGCCGTTGATTAGCGCAAGGCCTTCTTTTGGGCCAAGCTGAAGGGGAAATAAATTGAATTGTTGAAGTATAGCTTGTGCCTTGTATCTTTTTCCCTTGTAAAAAACTTCTCCCAGCCCAATCAGTGGCAAAAAAAGATGTGCCAATGGGGCAAGGTCTCCACTTGCGCCAACAGAACCTTTCTCAGGAACAATAGGGATGATATCGTTTTCGATATGCCATAAGATCCTTTCTAAAGTTTTTAATTGTGCGCCGGAATAGCCTTGGGCCAATGCCTGCATCTTGGTGATGAGCATGATTTTTGCCAGTTCTGCAGGAATGGGGTCGCCTACCCCTACACTATGGCTTTGCAGGATTTTATGTTGCAGCGTGATGGTGTCCTCTTCTGAAATCTTTGTGTTGGCAAGAATGCCGAAGCCGGTGTTCACACCATAAACAGTAGTGTTGCTGCCAACTATGTGCTGAACAAAATGGCGGCTGGCATTTATCTTCTGAACAGCGGCCTCAGAAAGCATCCCTTTCAATGATCCGTTGGATAATGCGATGGCTTTTGCAATAGTCAGATGGTCAGTCCCGTAATTAAATATGGTGCTCATTCAATAAATATGCAGCGCCAAATGTAAGTATTAAGAGCCTTTCAATAAAAAGATGGAGCAAAAGTGATAGCCCCATAAAAGAGGCCAGCCCTGGCAGCAATAAAAAAGCCACCCCAAAACCAGGATGGCCTCTAACGATTGCTTGCCTTATAAAAAACTATTTCTTCTTAGCAGCTGAATCTACTTTCTTAGCAGCGCTATCAACAGTTGCTTTTGCTGAATCAACAACAGCTTTCACTGTGTCAGTAGCAGCTTTCACTGTAGAATCTACAGCTTTCACAGCTGAGTCAGCCTTAGCTTCTGTGCTAGAACTGCCGCTGCAAGCAGCAAATACTGAACCGATAGCAAATACCAATAAGAACTTTTTCATGTAATCTGAATTTTTTTGTTAATGAATGGTTTCCAGTTAATACCGTTTCAAAAAAAAAGTAACCCGAAGAAAAGTCGATTTTTTATATATATTTTTATGCAATACATTAACAACTGCTTATAAACAAAAAAACATGGCAATATGAAATTTTTGCCGCTATTTTGGGTTACTAATCTTTAATTTCGGTATTAAATATAGCCACAGCGTGAAGAACGACAGCAATGAGCAATTTTTATTGAAAGGATTGGCAGACAACAACAGAATGGCCATTGAAACCATCTACTTTGAGAATTTCAGGATGGTACAAACGATGATTACTGCTAATAACGGTTCAGTTGAAGACGCTAAGGATGTTTTTCAGGAAAGCATGATTGTGCTTTATGAAAAAGTAAAATCAGGATCATTCGAGCTGAACTGCCAGATAAAGACCTACTTATATTCAGTTTGCAGGCGGTTGTGGCTGAAGAGGCTGAGCCAGGGACAGCGGAACACCCCCGACGAACTGGAAAAAATTGAGAGCACAGTCCTGGTTGAGGACGATCTGGATAAGCATAACCAACAAGATGCCGATTTTAAAAATATGGAAAGAGCCATGACGAATTTGGGCGAGCCATGCAAAAGTTTATTAGAAGCGTATTATATCAGGAAAAAAAATATGGTCGAGATTGCAGAAAGCTTTGGTTACACCAATGCCGACAATGCAAAAAACCAGAAATATAAATGCCTGATGCGGCTCAAGAAGATATTCTTTGATCAATATAAAAACAAAGATTAATGGAAGAGATGAACATGCTTGAGGTGGTTGAAAAATTCATCAGGGGCGAAATGTCACCTGAAGAAAAAAATTTTTTTGAACAGCTCCGCAAAGACAATCCTACCGTGGACCAGGTGGTGGTAGAACATACCATCTTTCTAGACTACCTTAATAAATTCAGCGAGAGAAACAAATTCCAGTCTTCTTTAAATGATATACACAATAAACTTGATCAATCAGGCGACATTAAAGAAGAACAACAGGGTAGGGTAATAAGACTCTGGAACAAATACAAGCGCGTAGTTGCAGTAGCCGCTTCCATAGCCGGTCTTACCGCACTGGCCATTAGCGGGCTTGTTTCTTATATTTCCCCAAAGGGAAACAAGAAATACGATAAATATGTTGAATTGCTGAGCACAAAAATGATTGTGCTCGACAAAAAAATAAATGACCTGAACGTAAAATCACCGGCAGACAGACAGATGAAGTTTGGTGGCACGGGTTTTTTGATCGATGGGAAAGGATATATGGTAACCAATGCGCACGTTGTTGAAAATGCGGGTGCTGTGGTTGTACAGAACAATAAAGGCACAGAATTCAAAGCAAAAATTTTGCAGATAGATCCCGTGTCCGATCTCGCCCTCTTAAAAATAGACGACCCTGACTTTAAACAAGTAGGGAGCTTGCCTTATGCCATCAGCAAAACAGGAGCAGACCTTGGCGAGCAGATTTTCACATTGGGATATCCGCGTGATGAGATTGTGTACGGTGAAGGATACATGAGCGCCAAAACAGGTTTTGAAGGCGATTCATTGGCATGCCAGATAGCGGTTGCAGCAAACCCGGGGAACAGCGGCGGCCCTGTGCTTAACAAAAATGGAGAAATCATTGGTGTGCTTAGCGCCAGGCAAATACAGGCGCAAGGTGTGGTCTTCGCTATCAAATCAAAAAATATTTTCAAAGCATTGGATTCATTAAAAACAGATACCAGTTACGCGAATATCAAATTGCCATTGGCTACTCAGCTAAAAGGAATGGATCGCGTACAGCAGATAAAAAAAATAGAGGATTATATCTTCCTGGTAAAAAGTTATTAATATTTGTTGCAGCTTTCGCCAACAAAACAAAAAGGCCATCGACAATTGATGGCTTTATTGTTTTGCCATTCTGCGTCTTGAGGCATTCTATTTCTGTTGCCAAAGCTTTTCAGGATATGCCCCATCGTCAATGAGCTTATTCAGGCTTTTTTGCACCGCTGGGGCATCTTCTTTATAAGTTACCCCAAACCATTGCGCAGCAGTTGGTATTACTTCAATAGCCCCAATGCCTTGTTTTATAAACCGGTCGCCAATGATGGGAATAAAAAACTCCGCCTTAGGGTTGGAGCAGTTTTCAGCAAGAAATTCGTGAAATATTTTTTCAGTAAAAGCAAACACAGATGGGTGAAAGCACCAGAAATTCATAGACACTTTGGAATCAGATGGCACTTCAAATTTTCTGTCACCTTCTTCATAAGTGATTTTTCCGCTCCCTTCTTTATATATCTTTACCCGCTCCGCAATGGAAACAAGATTATTGCCTGCATCAACCTCACAAACACCACGGCTCACCGATCCGTTTTCTGAAAGTGTCCTTATTAGCTCATACCCGATGATAGAATATAATTTCGGGCTGCATTTTGTGCTCAGAAATTTATCCGCTTTTTCAAACGCATCGCGACCATAAAAATCATCAGCATTGATCACAGCAAAAGGTTCATCAATGGCGCCTTTCGCACAAAGCACCGCATGGGCCGTTCCCCAGGGTTTTGTTCTTTCTGCAGGCACTTCATAATTGCCTACAAATGAACCAAGTTCCTGGTAAACATACCCGGTTTTAATCTTCCCTTTTAACTTCGGCTCAAATATTGCCTTGAAATTGTCTGCAAAATCCTTTCTAATAATAAACACAACTTTAGTGAATCCTGCCTCAATGGCATCATAAATGGAATAATCCATTATCGTTTCGCCCGATGGCCCAAAACCCTCAACCTGTTTCATGCTCCCATACCTTGATGCCATTCCGGCTGCAAGTATTAATAATGTTGAACCCATTGTTTGTTTAACTTTATTTTTCCGCCACGAAAATATAAAATTAAGATGAACAGAAAATGATGAATTTAACCACGGCCACTGTTGATTCATTGCACCTGCCCGCCCTTGCCAAAAAAAATATTTACGCCGACGTACTTAGACTGGATAAAATTCATGAAGTAGTTTCAGGAAACAAATGGTTCAAATTAAAATATTATTTAGAAGAAACCGCAAAAGCACGATGCAATACTATCCTCACCTTTGGAGGAGCTTATTCCAATCACATTATTGCAACAGCTTGCGCAGCGCAAACGTTCGGCCTGAAAAGCATCGGAGTTATTCGCGGAGAGAGGCCATCCATGCCATCGCACACTTTACTGTTTGCCGAAAAATATGGCATGGAGCTCGAATTTATAAACCGAAATGAATACAGAAAAAAAAATGAAAAAGATTTTTTGAACAGGTTGCAAATCAAATTTCCCGGTTGTTATATCGTTCCTGAAGGCGGGGCGGGTAAGCTTGGGGCAAAAGGAAGCCGGGAAATATTACAACTTACAGATCATGAAAAATACTCTCATGTTATTTGCGCTGTAGGCACAGGCACAACGTTTGCAGGATTAACCAATGCGCTTACAGCAGCACAAAACATGATAGGCATTTGCATTTTAAAAGGGGCGAAGCATATTTTGAATGACCTGAAAACTTTAAGTGATCCCCCAGCTCAATCAGCAAGATTGGAAATAATCCATGATTACCATTTTGGCGGTTATGCCAAAAAAAATAAAGAATTGTTCACATTCATGAATGCATTTTATGAACAGACCGGAATACCAAGCGATTTTGTGTACACAGGGAAATTGTTTTATGCGGTTTTGAGCCTTATTGAAAAAAATTATTTTGCGCGGGGCAGCCGTTTGTTAATAATTCATAGCGGAGGGCTGCAGGGCAATAAATCATTAGCGACAGGCACATTATGTTTTTGAAATCGGCAAATCCCAAAAACTTATAACTATCCGCCTGTGGAAATGTGCACAACCTTTGGCAGCCATAAACATATGCACAGCTATTTTTGCTCCCTTATAACAAGTTAAAAAAAGATTCGTTATTAATAGCATGGTCAGGAATTTGACTTTGTCTGCAATATGTTTAATGCTTGCTGCCTGTTCTGCAGCACAAGAACTGCTTCCCAAATTTTCCGCATCTTTGAAGCCCAATGGTAAAATAATTATCAGTTGGCGCAATAATTACCCGGTTGTAAAACAAATCAGCATACAGCGTTCTGCGGACAGCCTCAGGAACTTTACTACCTTGTTAAGCGTACCAGACCCGACTGTTCCCGAAAATGGTTTTGTTGATGCAAAAGCTCCTGGCCCCCACCTGTTTTACCGCATGTTTATTTTGCTCGACAGTAACAGGTACCTTTTTACAAAATCCATGCGTGCAGCGCTAGACACAGCAGTAATTGTAGAAAAAAATATTGATGTGGAAGAACCGGATGCCAATTTATCCAGGGCAGAAAAATCAAGGCTTAGCTACCCCCAGAAAACAAATGAAAATCCATCTGTCAGCGCTCCTGATAAAATCGAAAGGGCTCCTGCAATTAAGCTCAATAAAATATTTTTTATAAAAAAACAAGACGCGCTTATCGGTCAGTTTTTTGAAAGCTCTTTTAATAAATTCAGGGATTCCATCTTGCATAAAACAAAAGACACACTGGTATTTGCACAAGGAGATACAATTTTGTTAAAGCCTTTCGCACGCAAAGAGGCATATAAAGTTTCATCGTATGTGTATACTAACAAAGATGGCAATGTAATCATTTCCCTGCCCAACCCAACAGCTGGAAAATACGATGTGAAGTTTTTGGAGACAGATGCTACCGAGCTGTTCGAAATAAAAGAAGTAAGAAATCCCACTCTTATAGTTGACAAAACCAATTTTGTGCATTCCGGCTGGTTCCGTTTTGAGCTTTACGAAGATGGAAAACTAAAAGAAAAAAACAAGCTCTTTATACCGAAAGAATTCTAGAAATTATTCAGGGCAGGAAGCCCTGACTCTTACTGATGCACGACCAAGCCGTTATCATAGCTCATTTCACAATCAAACACTTTTTCAAATTTTTGTTTCAATTTTTGTTTCACTTCTTCCATGGAAATTTTCCTGCCCAGTTCTTTTTCCATGGAAGCAACCTGCTTGTTTTGTATACCGCAAGGGATGATAAAATTGAAATAAGAAAGGTCGGTATTCACATTCAATGCAAAGCCATGCATGGTTATCCACCGGCTACAACGAACCCCCATAGCACATATCTTCCGCTCCCTGCCAGGCTTGCCGGCTTCAAGCCACACTCCTGTTTCACCTGAAGACCTTCCACTATCAATATTGTATTCTGCAAGCACTTGAATAATTACTTCTTCAAGGTTGCGCATGTACTTGCCAATATCAGTAAAAAAATTTTCCAGGTCAAGGATGGGATAGCCCACAATCTGGCCCGGCCCGTGAAAAGTAATATCTCCCCCCCTGTTTGTACTGTAAAATTCAATCGCTCTTGCATTCATCTCCTCTGCCGTTATTAAAATATTGTCTTCATGACCGCTTTTCCCAAGCGTATAAACAGGAGGGTGCTCAACAAACAATAAATAGTTTGTGGTTTGTGGTCTGCGGTTTTTATCCGGTCGTGAACTGAATGCTTCTGATTTAGCCATAAGGTTTTTCCGCAACAGGCTTTCCTGCAAATCCCACGCCTGCTTATAGGGCATTGTGCCGAGGTCTTCAAAAAAAACTTGCTGCTTAGACATAACAATAAAAATACAAAGCTAATGGCTAATATCTTCATTTATGCAAGCCCAGGTGTTGGCAACTGTCTTATTTTTGCAAAAACGAAGACATGCAGAAGCACAAACAGGAAAATGATGATGTTATACAAATGCCATCGGACGAGCTATATGAGCGCATGAGCTTAAAAGTCGACAAAGGCCAGGAGCCCATGCGCATTGACAAATTCCTGGTGCAGCGCATTGAGCATGCCAGCCGTAATAAAATCCAGCATGCCATCGAGACCGGTCGTGTGCTGGTGAACAATAAAGCCGTTCAGCCCAACCATAAAATAAAGCCACAGGACGATATCATTGTTTATTCCGATAAGGAACTGCCCGGGGAAAAAATTGTTCCGGAAAAAATGAACCTTCATATTTTTTTTGAAGACGATGATGTGCTTATCATTAATAAACCCGCAGGGCTGGTAGTCCATCCCGCCAGCGGAAATTATTCGGGAACATTGATCAATGGCGTAGCTTATTACCTGCAGCAAAAAAACGCTTCGATTAATGAAGAAACCCTGCCTCGTTTTGGGCTTGTTCACCGCATTGACAAGAATACCAGCGGCCTGATGGTGCTCGCAAAAACAGGAAAAGCTGTAACCAGCCTGGCGAAACAGTTTTTTGACCACACGGTAAAACGCCAATATGTAGCCCTGGTTTGGGGCGATATGGCCGATGATTCAGGAACAATTGCAGCCCATGTGGGCAGGCACCAGCGTTTCAGGAAGTTGTTCGATGCCTATCCTGAGGGCGAGCATGGCAAAGAAGCCATTACCCATTATAAGGTGCTGGAACGTTTCGGCTACACTTCACTGTTACAATGTGAACTGGAAACAGGAAGGACGCACCAGATACGCGTGCACATGCAGCATATCGGCCACCCTTTGTTCAATGATGAAACTTATGGGGGAGATAAAATCGTAAAAGGCACCGTATTTAGCAAGTACAAACAATTTGTTGAAAACTGCTTCGAGGCCTGCCCACGCCAGGCCCTTCATGCGAAAACCATCGGCTTTATTCACCCTACAACAAAAAAAGAAATGCTTTTTGAAAATGAGCTGCCGCACGATATGCAGAAGCTGATTGAAAAGTGGAGAGGGTATACCGCTAAAAAATCAGTTAACTTCTCATAAAAACATTTCCCTAAACCATCAATAATGCGCAATAAATATGGGAAGGTTAGTGGTGCGCATAATTAGTGTTGCCCTGCTTTCTTTGAAGAACGCAGAAACGGCATTCCTGCCAAATGCCCCCATTACCACAATCAGGTCTTTTTTTTCAATAAGGTGTTTAAATAATTCGTCTTCCACTGTTCCTGTCAGCATCTCAATATGCACATCAGTATAATGCGCTTTCATCCATTCAATGATTTTTGGTTTTTCGTGCAGCGTGAACTCACTGTTTTTATCAACTTCAAGCAAAGTTGTTTTTTTGCTGCACAGCTCAGGGAACAAATAAGTAAATTGCTTGATGGCAAAAACAGCAGACTTGCTGCCATCATACGAAAACACTATTTCATTTACTCCCTCAAAACTTTCAGGCGAAATAATCACTGGGCATTCAGCTTCTGTCAAAACCGTTCTTACAAAAGCAGAAGGAGCTCCTACAATTTTTTTCCTGAAGGTGAGGCCCGGTTCCAATATCAATAAATCGGCAAAACGGCTTTCCTCGACAATTTCGTTCAAAGGAAGCCCCCTGTCGCGATGAACATTTGCCACAACATATCGCTTCTCACAAGCCTCTTTAAAAAGTTGGATATTCTGCTCGGTAATAGCCTGGCGCTGGTTGTAAGAAAGTTCATTAGCGCCTGCGCTTACATAAGCAGCATCTTCCACTTCTTCGTACAAGCTGTTTTCAAGGAACAGGCCCGTTAGTTTAGATTTGCTCAACCTCGCTACATAACACGCGAAATCAATTGCGCCGAAGTTGATATTCAATGCATCGATTGCCAGTAATATTTTGCGCATAAAGTTTTTTTTCAAATTTAAACTGTGAAATAAAAAATTGTTATGACACAGGTTAACCCAAGCTGTGATTCAGGTCAATTCTTTTCTCCGTGCTCGTGCTCTCGGAAGCTGTTTGAAAACGATTTCGGGAATTTCGCATAACAGGCGTTCAACTTTTGCAAAAATTGCATTGGATGGCAGATCTTGTGCTCCTGTATGGGCTTTGAAAAAGGTAGGGCCTGCTGGTTGTTCCAACAATCATTTTTAGGCAGCTTCTCAAAACCGAAAAAAACGAACCCTCATTTTCAACGACGCGCATTCATCCTCCTTTTTGTTCCCAGGCACAAAAACTGATCGCCGCTTCTGATCCGACAGGTTTTTTTGAACGACAAACTTCCTTCTTTTTTTACCGCGACGGGTTGAATAGGCTCCCTGTTTTCATTCGCATTAGCAGGCTCAATTGATGGGCCATGCCTTTGCTCGTTAAGCCTGCCGGCCGTTGCTTTTGACTGCTGCAAAGGCTTCTTCCTCAAGCCTTGCCCGATGATCAGGGTGAGCAATGTTGATAAGTGCTGCGGCCCTTTGTTTCAAATTTTTTCCATACAGGTAAGCAATGCCATATTCTGTGACAACATAATGAACATTCGCTCTTGTAGTAACAACCCCTGCGCCCGGCTTAAGAGAGCTCACGATCTTACTGGTCCCTTTGCCCGTAGCAGAAGGCATGGCAATGATCGGTTTGCCCCCTTCAGACAATGATGCTCCACGAATAAAATCAATTTGCCCACCTACTCCGGAATATATCCTGCTTCCGATAGAATCGGCACATACCTGTCCTGTCAGGTCTACTTCCAGTGCACTGTTGATGGCAGTGACCTTTGGGTTTTGCCTGATGACATGCGTTTCATTCACATAACCGATATCAAGCATTTCAATCAAAGGGTTGTCGTTCACATAATCGTACAGGCGCTTTGTACCAAGTAAAAAGCTCGACACCACTTTGTGCGGGTGCTTCTTTTTCATTTCCCCTGTGACTGCTCCTGATTCTATCAAATTGACCACGCCATCAGAAAACATTTCCGTATGGATACCTAATTTTTTGTGGTTTTTCAACATGCGCAAAACCGCATCGGGTATGGAACCGATGCCCATTTGCAAGGTAGCCCCATCTTCAACCAGTGAAGCCACATGCTTCGCTATTTGAAGGGTGGTTTCATCAGGCTCGCCAATAAACACTTCCGGGATCGGGTCGCTCACTGCCACCATTTCTTCAATTTTGCTCACATGGATAAAGCCATTGCCATGGGTGCGCGGCATATTGGGATTCACCTGGGCAATCACATGCCTGGCATTGGCAAGTACCGAAGGTGCAATGTCAACCGAAACGCCAAGGGAACAAAACCCGTGCGCATCAGGCGGAGAAACATGTATGAGCGCATAATCAATTTCAATCGCTTTCTTCCTGAATAGCCCTGGGATCTCGCTCAAAAAAACAGGGATATACTGTGCCCTGCCTTCCTGCACAGCCTTCCGCAGGTTCGCTCCGACAAAAAAACAGTTGACATGAAAGATGCCTTCATATTGCGGATCGCCATAAGGCGCAAGGCCTTCCGTATGCAATTGATAAATGGAAACATCGCGCAACTCCGGCGCTCTCGCTGTCATTGCCTTCACCAACTGTTGGGGGGCAGCCGCCGCAGTTTGTATAAACACATGGCTTCCGGATTTTATGATGCGTACTGCTTCATCTGCTGTAGTGTACATTTTTTTTAGTTTTTACTGTATGTATTGTTGCCGTTTGCATGTACCTTATAAGGTATCTAAAGTGTAAGGTATGCCCTCTTCCTCAATCTGCCATGCAAAATAGATTGCCGCGCCAGCAGGCATGATCCACTACTTACATGACCTCTTTAAAGCCCATAGCAATTCAAGCATAAGCAAAGCGTACAAGGCTTGCCCGGAGATTTTTTTTTGAACTTCTATAACAGTTAAAGTAAAAGTAATTATAAGATCGGCTCACATGAAAACACATTCAGCACACAACAGGCTAGTGCTTTCATAAAATAAATTTCCGTGTTTGAAAAAAAATTACTTCTTTTGTATTAACTATTTGGTTAAACTATATGGTTAAACTTGTTAAAACAGACTCAACGGAAGAAAAAATACTTATTTCCGCCAAAAAAAATTTCTTAAAGAACGGGATGGCGGGCGCACGCATGCAGGACATTGCTGATGAAGCCGGCATCAACAAAGCCCTGCTGCATTATTATTTCAGGACCAAGGAAAAATTGTTCGAAGTCATTTTTAGAGAAGCCGCCTCCAATTTCTTCCCACAACTTGAGGGCATCATCAGCGCGGAAGCTCCCTTATCAGAAAAGATCCAGGGGTTTTGCAGTGCATACATTGATATGTTGCTCCAAAACCCCTTCCTGCCCATGTTTGTGCTGACCGAGTCAAATAACCAGCCGCAGCGTTTCAGGCAAAAGCTCTGGAAGAACAGGGGGCATTTGTTTATGCGGTTTGCGGCTGATGTAAACAATGAAATAAAGAAAAAAAACATAAAACCGGTAGATCCCGGGCAACTGTTCATGAACATGATCGCGCTTTGCATATTCCCTTTCCTTGCTAAGCCGATATGGCAGATGACAACAGGAATGGGCGAAACAGAGTTTCGCCGCATGATTGAAGAAAGAAAGAAAATAATCCCTCAATTGATCAATGACTCGATTAAAAAATAATTTATATGGCAAAAACAATTAGTCGCAGCCATGTTTATATAGCAACCCTGCTCGCAACAGCGTTTTTTTTGCCCCGCCCGTTGCTTTCTCAGCAAGCTACTGCTTTAACGATCAATGAAGCGTATCAGCTCGCAAGGAAAAATTATCCCCTGATCAGGCAACGCGAGCTGCTGGCAAAAACAAAAGAATATTCCGTTTCAAACGCTGCCAAAGGCTACCTGCCGGCGCTAAATATAAATGGCCAGGCTACTTATCAGTCTGATGTCACCAATTTCCCTTTCAAGATCCCCGGCTTCACTGTGCCCACTTACAGCAAAGATCAATATAAATTTTACGGACAGATCGATCAGGTCATCTACGATGGGGGGGCAATCCAAAATCAAAAGCATGCCGCTGAGGTAAATGAGATGGTCGAACAGCAAAACTTAGAAGTGCAGTTGTATGCTTTATACGATAGGGTAAACCAATTATATTTTGGTTCGTTGCTGATAGATGAACAGCTAAAACAAAATGACCTGCTGAAGGCAGATATTCAAAATGGGCTCGGCAAAGTAAGCGCCCAGGTGGCCAATGGCGTGGCCTACCGCAGCAGCGCTGATGAGCTGAGCGCACAGCTTTTGCAGGCAGAACAATCTCGTGTTGAATTGCTGGCTATGAAAAAAGCTTACCTGAACATGCTCGGGCTATTCGTTAACCTGCAGCTTGACGAAACTGCTGTCCTTGAAAAACCAGCTCCTGTGCAGGCCACAGGCCCTATCAACAGGCCTGAGCTATTAATGTACGATTACCAAAAAAAGAGCTACGACCTGCAGGACAAAATGCTCGACATTCAATTGAGGCCGAAATTCAGTTTGTTTTTCCAGGGCGGATATGCAAGGCCTGCGCTTAACCCGCTCAGCAACAATTTTGAATGGTATTATCTTGGCGGCATTAAAATGAACTGGAACCTGGGCAGCCTGTACACATTGAAGAACCAACGGCAGCTTCTGGATATCAACAAGCAAACGCTCGGTATACAAAAGGAAACATTTCTTTTCAACACCCGCCTCACACAATCGCAGCAAAATGCCGACATAGCGAAGTACACTGCTTTAATAAGCAAGGACGGTGCCATAATCGCATTGCGCGAATCGGTTAAAAAAGCAGCCAATGCGCAACTCGAAAACGGAGCGCTTAGCGCTCATGACTACATTACCCAGGTGAATGCTGAAGACCAGGCCAGGCAAAGCCTCATATTGCACCAAATGCAGATGCTGCAAGCTGAATACAATTATCAAAATACAACGGGCAACATAAAAACCCAATAACCAAACAAAGCAAAAAGCAAGAATATGAAATTTCAGATATGCTTATACGTTAGCCTGGCCGCCGCCGCAATGGCCGGCTGCAACATGAATGGCAGCACATCAGATGCCTCCGGGACTTTTGAAGCCGATGAAGTGATCGTGTCCTCGGAAGTGAGCGGCAAAATTCTAAAAATGGGCCTGCAGGAAGGCTCGGCCCTTGCAAAAGACAGCATAGTAGCTGTTATAGACTCATCGCAGCTTGTCCTTCAAAAACAACAAGCCCAGGCATCGCTGGGCGCATTGCGCCAAAAGACGATGGACGTGAAGCCGCAAATCAAATTGTTGCAGGACCAGATTGCCGTGCAAAAAGCTCAATTGGCCAATGCAGAATATGAAAAAGAAAGAACAGAAAGGCTCGTCAAGGCAGGTGCCGCAACCACCAAACAACTCGATGATTTGAACAACCAGGTTGATATACTGAAAAAACAGATTGCCGTTAACGAACAGCAGATAAAAGTACAGGAGGCCACCACGGGCACTCAAAACAGCACAGTGCTGAGCGAGACAAAACCCCTGCAGAAATCAATTGCCCAGATAGAAGACCAGGTAAGCAAAACCAATGTCATTAATCCCATTAGGGGCACTGTGCTTACCAAGTATGCCATGGCAGGAGAAATAACAACGCCGGGAAAAGCATTATACAAGATTGCCGACCTTTCTATCATCACCTTAAGGGCTTATATCACGGGGGCCCAGCTCTCACAAATTAAACTGGGCCAACAGGTAAAAGTGCTGGTTGATAATGGCGCATCAAGGTATAAAGAATATGAGGGGGAGGTCACATGGATATCGGATAAAGCCGAGTTCACCCCTAAAACCATCCAGACAAAAGAGGAGCGGGCAAATCTTGTTTATGCTGTCAAAATACAAGTAAAGAATGACGGGTACCTGAAAATAGGAATGTATGGGGAAGTAAAATTCAAGTAAGAAGCCCTGCTTTATTATTATGCACATAAAGCCCAACCCCATTAATCCCGTTTATGCAACACTTAAATAACCAGTAGCAAAAAACATCAAGCAGAAACATCAATGTATGCAATCAGTGGTTGTTGAAAACATCAGTAAAAAATATGTGGTCAAAAAAAAGGCGACCGAAGCATTGAGTGACATTTCATTTCATGTTGACAAGGGCGAGATATTCGGTATCATAGGGCCTGATGGCGCCGGCAAAACAACCTTGTTCCGCATCCTCACCACTTTGCTGGTTGCCGATGCGGGCAAAGCTGCTGTTGATGGGTTTGATGTGGTAAAAGATTATAAGCAGATACGCAACCGCGCGGGTTATATGCCCGGTAAATTTTCTTTGTACCAGGATTTGTCGGTGCAGGAGAACCTGGAATTTTTTGCTGCCATTTTCAATACCACCATACAGGAAAATTACGGCCTAATAAAAGACATCTATCAGCAAATAGAGCCTTTCAGGACAAGAAAAGCGGGGCAACTGTCAGGTGGCATGAAACAAAAACTGGCCTTGAGCTGTGCGCTGATACACAAGCCTTCCGTTCTTTTTTTGGATGAACCTACAACAGGCGTTGACGCTGTTTCCAGAAAAGAGTTTTGGGAAATGCTGCACCGGTTAAAGCGCGAAGGCATCACCATTTTGGTTTCCACACCTTATATGGATGAAGCCAGCCTTTGCGACAGGGTAGCCCTGATACAAAAAGGAAAGATACTTTCCATTGATACGCCCAAGGGGGTCACAAAGCAATTTCGAAAGCCTTTATGGGCTGTAAAGGCAAATGAAATGTACCGGTTGATGATGGACATCAAAACAGATCCGGGTGTAGAAAGCTGTTATCCTTTTGGGCAATACCATCACATTGTTTTTAAAAACCCGGGCGATGACAAAAAAAGGCTGGAAGAAATTATACAGAAAGGCCATTTTACCAATGCTGAGATAAACAACATTGAGCCCAATATTGAGGACTGTTTTATGGCATTGATGAAAGAGTGACACAAATTAAAGACCAAAGAAAGAAAAAACCAAAATGCGCCAGGCGAACATGAGGTCCGGAGTAATTCATGCCAAAAAAGTATAGCCATGCAAACTGAAAAAGTAATAACAGCAAAAAACCTTAGCAAAAAATTTGGTCATTTTGTTGCTGTTGACCACATTTCATTTGAGGTGAACAAAGGAGAAATATTTGGGTTCCTTGGAGCAAATGGAGCGGGCAAGACCACTGCCATGCGCATGCTTTGCGGGTTGTCGATGCCTTCATCAGGAGAAGCAACAGTAGCCGGGTTTGACGTATATAAGCAAACCGAGCAGATCAAGAAAAACATTGGCTACATGAGCCAGCGGTTTTCGTTGTATGAAGACCTGACCATTGGCGAGAACATAAGGTTCTATGCGGGCATTTACGGGCTGACCGATAAGCAGATCCGGGAAAAATCCGATAGCCTTTTAAAAGAGCTGAACATGCAGGAACATAAAAAAACCCTTGTGCGAGAGCTTCCTTTGGGATGGAAACAGAAACTTGCATTTTCAATCGCTATCGTTCATGACCCCGCCATTGTTTTTTTGGATGAGCCCACAGGAGGAGTTGACCCGATTACCAGGCGGGAATTCTGGAACCTCATTTACGAAGCCTCATCAAATGGCATCACTGTTTTTGTGACCACGCATTATATGGATGAGGCTGAATACTGCCATCGCGTTTCGATCATGGTTGACGGAAGGATCGATGCATTGGGCGCTCCTGCCAGCCTGAAAAAAGATCATGCAGCAAAAACAATGGATGAGGTGTTTTTACAACTGGCAAGGAAAGCAGTGAGGAGCGAATAGATAAAAAGAAAAAAAATGAAACAATTTCTCATATTCGTTAAAAAAGAATGGCTGCACATTTGGAGAGACAGCCGCACATTGTTCATCCTGGTATGGATGCCCATTGTGCAGATCGTGCTTTATGGATTTGCATTGACCAATGAAGTAAAAAATTCGACCATCGCCATTTTTGACCAGTCGAAAGATGCAGCCACCACCGCCATTTCGAATGAAATTTCGGCAAGCCGCTATTTCAAACTGGTAAAAAACGTGCATTCTTATAAAGAGATCGAAGCCACTTTCAAACAGGGAAAAATAAGAATGGCCATTGTGTTCCCGAACAATTTCAGTAACGACCTGCTGCATTCCAACCATGCACAGGTGCAACTGATTGCCGATGCATCCGACCCCAACACGGCTAACACGCTCACCAACTATGCTTCTTCCATCATCAGCGATTACCAGCAAAGGCTGAACAATGAACAGCAATTGCCATATGCCATCAACACGCAACTGCGCATGCTATATAACCCTGAGCTGAAAGGGGCATACAATTTTGTGCCCGGGGTAATGGCGCTGGTGTTGATGCTGGTTTGCGCCATGATGACTTCCATCGCCATTGTAAAAGAAAAAGAAATGGGCACCATGGAAGTGATCCTGGTCTCGCCCCTTAAGCCCTTCCTCATCATCATCGCAAAAACCATTCCTTACCTGCTCGTATCAGTACTGAATATTGCAAGCATATTATTGCTGAGCGTGTACGTGCTGGGCGTTCCCATAACAGGCAATTTGTGGCTGCTCATCTGGGAAAGTATTTTGTTCACAGTAACTTCTCTTTCAGTAGGCATATTAATATCCAACAGCGCAAAAACACAGCAGGTAGCCATGTTCACTTCATTAATGAGCCTCTTCCTGCCCACACTTCTGTTCAGCGGCTTTTTATTCCCGGTCGAGAACATGCCCCTGCCTTTGCAGGTCATATCGAATATCGTGCCTGCAAAATGGTATTACATTATTGTAAAAGCAGTGATGATCAAAGGCCTTGGCTTCAGCTATGTGTGGAAAGAAACGCTGGTGCTCGTTGGCATGACCCTTTTGCTGCTCATCATCAGCATTCGTAAATTTAAAACCAGGCTGGCATGAGGACCTTAAAAATTTTATTGCAGAAAGAGCTTCGCCAGATCTTGCGCGATCCCGCCATCATCAGGATATTGTTCATCATCCCAACCATCCAGTTGCTTGTGCTGCCATTTGCGGCAGATTACGAAATCAAGAACATTGACCTTGGCGTGGTAGATCATGACCATTCTGCCTATTCCCGCAAGCTTGTTGACAAAATCGTTTCTTCCGGTTATTTCAGGCTGAAGGACTACAGCGCAAGTTACCAGCAGGGGCTCGATGCAATCAAGAAAGAAAAAACAGATATCCTTCTCGAGATTCCTCCTCAATTTGAAAGATCATTGGTAAAAGAAAAAGAAGCTACTTTATTTATTGCAGCCAATGCCATCAATGGGGTGAAAGCAGGGCTGGGGAGCGCTTACATACAAGGCATCATCCACGACTATAACCAGGAGGTGCGCATGCAATGGCTGCAAATACCCAGGTTCAATAGCCAGCCTGTCATTGAAGTAACCTCTTCAGACTGGTATAACCCAAACATGAATTACAAAGTGTTCATGGTGCCCGGCATATTGGTGATGCTGGTAACCATGATCGGCTCCACATTTGCCGCAAGCAATATTGTGAGGGAAAAAGAAATCGGCACTATTGAACAGATCAACGTGAGCCCCATTCAAAAAGCACAGTTCATCCTGGGCAAGCTTATCCCTTTCTGGCTGATTGCGCTGATGGTGCTCACCACGGGGCTGATCATTGCACGGCTCGTGTATGGCATCGTTCCTGTTGGGCACTACCTCACCATCTATGCGTTTGCTTCTATTTACCTGCTTGCGGTTCTCGGCCTTGGCCTGTTGTTGTCCACTTATGCACAAACACAGCAGCAGTCCATGCTGGTATCTTTTTTTATAACCATGATCTTTAACCTCATGAGCGGTTTGTACACGCCTATTGAAAGCATGCCCGAATGGGCAAAAATCATTGCCAGGCTAAACCCCGTTTCTTATTTTATTGAAGTAATGCGCTTGGTTATGTTAAAAGGCAGCAGTTTGGCAGACATTAAATACCACATAGTCGCCATACTTGGTTTTGCCGTTTTCTTTAACACCTGGGCTGTCCTGAATTACAGAAAAAGATCAGGCTAACCAACCGCCTGCTACCCTTTTATTTTGCTATTGATGTGCCAGGACTCGTCATTCACTTCATACCTGCCGGTCATTTCTTCAATATTGACCCTGAACACAACGCCTTCAATGTCGTTCAGGTCTTCCGGCTCAAATGGCCAGTCTCTGCCAAGCTGCATTTTTTTTGAAATGATGAAAGGATATACCCTATGCAATAAAATCTTCAATGCGTTCGACCGCTCTTTCTTGCCGGTCACCTCTTCAAACCTTCCCCATAAAATAACGCTTTTCCACGTAGGCCCCGATTCGAGCGAGTCAATTTCAAAGCAAACCCCGGGGTTTTCCCTCATCATTCTTGTTTTCATTCCTTCCTGTGTATGGCAGTAAATATATTCCCCATCATAAGCATAGCTTAAAGGCACTACATAAATGCGGCCTTCCGCATAGCACCCGATCCGGCAAACGTATTGCTTCCTGAGCATGGCTTCTATTTCTTCATGGCTTAACGTTCCAAACATATAAAAAAATTTCGCGAAAGTTATTGCACGGCCAGCCAGGCAATACTGATAAAGTTCATTTAAAAAGCTGAACCTCGTCAGCTTAAATCCTTTATTGATATGAATCAGGACAAACTCTGACTTTAATCATTACTGCTGCTATTGCTGAAGTATAATTTCAATCAATTAAATGGTTTTATGGGCCCAATCATTATTGCCATCGATTTTTCAGCTTCATCCACCAATGCGGCAAAATATGCAGCAGATATGGCTGTGGCTGTGAATACAAACATTATTTTGGCGCACGTTATCGAAATACCGGCAACAGCTTTCCATGTGCCTATGACCGAATTTGAATTTGAAGGAACAGAACGCAGTGCGAAAGAAGGCCTGGAAGAATTGCGCACGGTTATTTTAAACAGAACAAAAAACAAAATACCTGTTTCCACTGAAATAAGATATGGCACAGTAGGGCTTGCCATTGAAAAACTGGCTGCAGAAAAAAAACCCCTGGCCATTGTTGCAGGAAGAAAACCTGCCAGCTCCCTGCAAAATTTTTTTATTGGCAGCAACGCCCTGAGGCTGATTCATTGCATATTGTACCCTGTGCTTGTTATCCCTGAGGGAACTGCTTTCAAGCCCATCAGGCACATCACGATCGCATCAGGCCTCACCGGGAAAAAAGAAAATATTTCCATATTGCTCACAAAAAATTTTTTGCGCGGGTTCCAGGCATCGTTAAAGATCATCCATATACATATTCCTCTGCAGCATGCTAAAAAAAATATGCAGCCCGCCATAAATACTTTACAGGACAGTTTTGCAGACCACCATCCTGATTTTTACTTCTTAGAAAACAAAAACGTAGAGCAGGGCATTGCCAATTTCCTGGAAAACAACAAAACCGACCTGCTTATCGTAATGCCGGAAAAACATGGATTTTGGCATGCAATTACACAGCCAGGCAATTCAAACAAAATTGTTCTTCATGCCAACCTTCCCATTTTATCAGTAGCCGCTGCCGGGTTCTCAAACAGCCTGCTGGGTGAAGAAGGAGCGCACAAACAAACACAGTTTGCAGGCCGTGAGGGCAGGCCCCAAAAGCTTACTGATGAAACTCATTGCACAACATGACAGCCATTATTTAAACCGGTGGGCTGTAAAAATAAATTTGTTGCTTGTGGCAACACAAAAACAAAAGACAAGGCTGGCCAATGTTGCCCTGGCACATTGCGGGTCCCTGCTGCCGGTAAACGGCAAACGCCGGGAGAAAATTAAGTTGCCCGTTATTGTACATGCAAAACATTGGCAGCTCATGTTGTGGGCCATTGCAGGAGACACAGGATGGTCATACCATCGCTTAAGCTGCCGGTTTAATGAAGAAGGCCAATAAGCCCTGGAGCAAAAGGCTTAATCATAAAGCAGGGCAAAGTACAATTGCGCGTTTGTTATAGCCGCGCTTTCCCCGCCGCAGAGGTTACGGGATCGGCTATAACGGAAACAATTTTAGGGCCTGTTAAAAATGATCAATGGAACGGCCAATAGACCTTAACCTTTCCCAAAGCTGATACCGGGTTACATGGTTTATGGTCAGCTGCAAACTTTGGAAAAGCTGGGCCGATGCCATGCCACATTGCTCTAACCATTTTTTAAAAGGTTCTTAGAAAACAAACAAATACATGATGCTGCAGATTGAAAAAGGGAGCTCGCTAAAAGATATTCAAAAACAGTTCAATACTTATTACCCGTTTTTGAAGATTGAATTTTTTAAGGCATCGCCGGTTGGTGAGCCATTGTACAAAACATCGCTGTTCACTGCTGCCGACCTTGTAAAATATGTTGATGGCGCTGAAAACAAAGTGTTGCAAATAGATGTGAGCAGAAAAAGAAAAGTGTCTGAAGTTGAAAAAGATTTTGAAAAGTTATTGGGCGTATCAGCGCATGTTTACCGAAAATCAGGCAATGTGTGGGTAGAGGCTACCTTGACCAACGATTGGCCGCTTGGGGAACAAAACGAGGAAGGCCGGTTAATAAGCAGCCATTTCACAAAAAACAAGCCCGGCCAGGAAAAATAACTGACTTCTCAAAAAATGGCCCGGGGCAAACCAGGCCTTCACTGGCCACAAAACCTGAACTTTAAAAGGGCATGCCCAATAAAAAAATTTCCTTAAATTGCTCACATGCAAGCCCTATCCTTAATTCCTATACTGCACCGCGGAGAAGAACGCATCTCCTTACCATGCAGGCACGATGCTGCGCTCAACACCATCGTAAAAAAATTAGCCGGCGCTAAATGGAGCAATACCCATAAAAGCTGGCACCTGCCCCTGTCAGAAAAATCTTATTATGCGCTGTGCACAGCCCTTAAAGCAAGCGCAACGATAGACAACCGCCAGTTAAAAGCCTATCTCCAAAAAAGAAAACAGGCAACCGGAACCAGCACAGTAGCACAAAGTACCGGCCTGGCAAAGGCCACGCCAGCAACTGCCGCCCGAAAGCTGAGCAAAGAAAACCTTGCAGCCCTTGCAAAGTTTGTTCAACAGCTAAAACTGAAAGCCTATAGCCCCAGCACCATCCGCACCTACCGCAACGAGTTCATGCAACTGCTGCAGTTGCTGAAAAATAAAAATGTTGAGGGCCTTACGCCCGATGACATAAGAAGGTACATGGTTTATGCCATGGAAAAAGAGCACATCAAAGAAAACACTGCCCACAGCAGGCTCAACGCATTAAAATTTTATTTTGAGCAGGTATTGGGCAGGGAAAAATTTTTTTGGGACATCCCGAGGCCGAAAAAGCCCCTGATATTGCCCAAGCTGCTTAACGAAGATGAACTGAGAAGGCTGTTCAATGCCCTGTCAAACAAAAAGCACAAAGCCATGCTGTTCACCGCATACTCTGCAGGCTTGCGCGTGAGCGAAATAGTGAACCTTAAATTGAGGGATGTTGACAGCAGGCGCATGCAGATTTTTGTAGAAAGGGCCAAAGGGAAAAAAGACCGCTACGTGAACCTGAGCCCGGTACTGCTGGATATTTTGCGCAGCTACCTCACAAATTACCGCCCCCGTCCAAAAGTTTACCTTTTTGAATCGGAACAGACACTTAGCGCTTACCCGCCCCGCACCGTGCAGCAGATCTTTAGCCAGGCCAGGCACAAGGCCGGCATCAGCAAAGAGGTGGGCATACACAGCCTCAGGCACAGCTTTGCCACGCACCTGCTTGACAAAGGGACTGACATAAGGTACATAAAAGAGCTGCTGGGGCATTTTGACATCAGGACCACAGAACGATATTTGCACGTGAGCAAAAGGCAATTGGTAAACATCATCAGCCCGCTCGATGATTTAATGAAAGGCGGCGAGGTAGATTGGTAAAAAAAAAGCGAAAGGCCGGCCGGCAATCAACAGGAATATGTGGCCGAGGGGGCGAAGCTGTGCATAAAAACCGATAATATTGACCTGGCGGATTGTCCTAACAACAATACAAAATGTATAACGCTAAACATTTGGCCCTCAGCGCTTGTTTTTTTTGAACA
>JAFEAJ010000065.1 GCA_018266455.1 Bacteroidota bacterium | reverse complement strand
ATCAGCATTCTTCCATTTGTATTCTCTGTATTGATCATGCTTTTTTCTGCATGTAAAAAAAAGAACATCATTTATCAAACCGACCAAATAACAGATTATGTTTCCCTACAGCCCGGCAAAACAATAACCTACCGGATGGATTCAACCAATTTTACCTTTTATGGACTTATCACCACGGTTACAACTTACACAGTAAAAGATGTGGTAGATACGGTGTTTATGGATAATTTGAACCGGCCTACCTGGAGGGTTATTCGTTACATTACTGATACAGCACAAAGCCAGCCCTGGCAAAACCTGGAAACGTATACCATGACGCCAACTGTGCAAACCCTTGAAATGGTCGAGAACAACCTGCGCTACCTTAAACTTTCATTGCCGTTTACAAATGGGTTTAGCTGGCAGGGCAATTCTTATATAGGCACCAGCCCAAATAACAACCTCGACCTGTCGTACCTCTCAGGATGGAATTACACGTATAACAGTGTTGGCAGTTCTTATAACGTGATAGAAGGAAGTATTCCGAATACTTTATACGTAATGCAGGACGATGATTACGGTGGCGATTCAACCAATATTTCTTCGCTCAGCTATCGTACTTACAGCATTGAAGTGTATGCAAAAGGAATTGGCTTAATTTATAAAGATTTCCTCCATTGGTTCTACCAGCCCCCGAATAATACCAGCTCTACAGGCTATAGAACAGGCTATGGGATCAGGCTGAACATGATTGACCACAATTAGTTTTTATTGCTTAATAAAGCTTGCGGCAAACATGCAATCGCCCTTCACGTGGTGGCCTTCCAGCAATTTCATGGTCAGCAATTGCATATTGAAGCGCTCCTTAATAAATGCCGCCACTTCTTCGTTCTCTTTCCTAAAAACAGAACAGGTAATGTAAACCAGGGCACCATTTTTTTTTAAGGCAGGAACAGTATTCGAAATTATTTTTTTTTGTTGCAGGCTGTATTTTTCAATTGCATCACTGTTAAAAAAAGAAAGCGATTCAGGGGTTCTTGCCCAGGTGCCGCTTCCACTGCATGGCACATCAGCAATGATAAGGTCATATTCAGGTTCCGGTAGCCGGCAACCGGGGCCCGATAAATCTGCAACAAATGCTTTATATTTTTTAATCCCTGCTTCCGCAAAACGCTTTTTTAGGTTTAGCAGGACAGATTCACGTATATCCGATACCGTTAGGCTTATTCCTGGAAACAAATCATACAGCATAATTGACTTTCCGCCACTGGCTGCACAACAGTCCCAGGCAGTTTGTGGCTGGCAGCTTATGCCTGGCGATAGGAAGAAAGAAGCCATTTGCTGCGAGTTATAATCCTGTATCACCGCTTCTTTGTTCAACTCAATAATATGATCAAGTTTTGTGGAATTGGGCATTGCTACGCAAGATCCATCGAGGAGCTTGAAATCGACTTTTGCCCCGGATAATTTTTGCAATATTTTTTCTCTGCAACCGGGGCGTATGCGCAGGAACAAGTCGGGTTGGGTCAAAAACGAGCAAAAAAAATTTTCATGATCAATGCCATCGCTCAATTGTTCTTTCCATGGAAAAATGTCTTGAACAGCTAACGGGCAATGGATCATGGGTATTTTTTTTGCTAATGGCAGATCTATACCGGCATTCCATTCCGGCTTGAAATAAGCAAGCAATTCATAAGGTGTTTGATTGCACAGGAAAACTCCTGCCAAAATTTTTTCTTTTAGCGAAATGGCTTTCAGGGAATGCCCTAACCTGAAATAACAATAACAAAGATGGGTTATCGTCCTGCGGTCGGTTGCTCCATACTTTTTATTCTGCCGGAAAATTTTTTTTATGAAATAAGCAAATGGCTCTTTGCCATTATAATGATAAAGGATTTCAGATGCTGTGGTAAGGTGTGATTCAAATTTCATCGAACAAAAATACTAATCCCGATATTTTTCGCCTTTTCTTTAAAAAACAACACCTGAAAGGCTTCAGGCGCTTGTGCAGTTTCTTTACAGGCTCATATCGCTGTTTTATGTTCGGGGCAGTCCAGCCTTAGTTCGTTATTTGCTAACCTGGATTTTAACAATTCACAGTAATGCGTTCCCTTTTCAAAACGATAGTTGGCACAGGTAAAACACATCCGCTGAATCGTTATAATACCACCGCGATTAAGGTCGTGGATTAGTTTGAGCAATCCTGATAGCAGCATTTCTTTTTGTTCGCCTGAAAATGAGCTCAATGGTTTTTCAATCGGGAATGCAAAATTTGCTGAACCTTCTGCGATTTTTTTCCCCGCATGGGTTAAGCTGATTGTGTAACTGCGGGTGTCCGTTGGGTCGTCAAATTTTTTGATCAGCCCTCTTTGTAAAAGTATTTTGATGCTATCGCTGATGGTTGGTTTGGTCATGTTGAACTCCGCCGCCAAATAGCTGATTTTGCATTTTTCGCTGGAATGAAAAAGTAAAAAAATCAGGATTTGGATTTGAATTGGGCTCAGTGCATTTTCTTTGCTTTCGTTCCAAAGCAATACACGAAATGCCTCGGAAACACGCTCCAAAGCAACTACAATCCTGCTTTCAATTTTTTTATTCTGATGGGCTAAGTCAAATAGTGATTTCATCTTCGAAGCTGTTTAAAGGTTATTCCAAGGGTTTTCTAAAAGGTGATTAATCTTTTCCAAACCTTGCATCGCTGATAAATGCTTATATCCTGTTATAACTTTGGAAAAGATAAAGCCTATTTGTGATTTTAAAAATCATTTTTGAACAGCTTCTAAGAACAATTTTCCATTTCATAAATAAAATATCCATTCGACCTGATGGCCTCCTCCCAATGAGGCTTTATGGCCTCAACATGACAGAACCTGCATTCATTGGCTGTTAAAGGCTGCCCATTCTGCCCTTTCAACTCCAGGTAGGCCCTTCCAAAATTGTAGATGGCCTCTTTCTCCCTAATGGCCTCAGGTGCAATAATGTCAAAATGCATCACCTTGCCATCCTTCCTGGTCACATAAGTATCCCAAACTGCTACTTTCATTTTATATTTTGCTTTTAAAAGGTGGATCAAAGAATAGCCAAACTAATCTTTTTTTTATAAGCGCCTGGCTATTCTTATTTTAATAACAAGTTTATTTTAAAACTCTCCTTTGTTTACATAAGGGTAAGTCCACAAAATGGTTGTTAAGGTGACGGCTTTGAACCAGGCATTGTGCATGGCATCTGCCTCGGCTTGTGAATTGCTTTTTTTGGAAAGAAAGGATTTGATAGTGGCAGTTATGGGGTAAATAAAAGCCGTGAGGTACCGATAATGAATGATTGGAACAGCATCAACATGATCTGTTTTGTTTTTTTTGAGGCTGTGGTGGCGCTTAGCTATTTCATGTTGATAGTTCAACCAGTCCTGGTCATAGGGCTTTTGGCAAAGATCCAGTATCCATTGCCCAAACCTTGCCCTGACTGCTGTGAGATAGCCCATGTCCGGCTGACCATTTTTTGTGAAATAATACAGCAAATGGTCATTGGCGCCTACATAACCATACCAAAGATCAAGTACTTCGCTGGTCTGGTCTTTCAGCACCTCGCCAGCCAGCTTAAGAAATTTGTCATCTTCATCTGTCCAGAGCAATGTTTTTTTGAGGAGAGACAAGTCCTCCAAAGTTACGGGCGACTTTTCCAAAGCCGGCATACCGTAATCGTAACCTTTGATTTTTTCCATGTTGGGAGTTTGTTTTAAAAAGCAAATATAGTTAGGATTCCTAATTATTTCTTTTTTTGCATCATTTTTTTTTGCTATTGTAAGGCGAAAGAAATCCCATCAACGATCGTGCATGAAGGAAAACTTGTTCCTAAGGCAAAGCCCCTCCTCTCCATTGGCTCAATTCAAACAGTTTTTTTGTTTCCCTGCGCTATTTTCGGATGTTTTTGTCTGAATTAAAATTTTTCATACTTTTGGGCACTGGAATAAGGATTATGTTGTCAAAAACCTGCGAATACGCGATACGTGCGATGATTTATATTGCCCAGCAGTCAAAGAATGGCAGCAGGGTGAACGTAAAAGAAATTGCTTCCAATATCGATTCTCCCGAACTTTTTATAGGGAAGATCTTGCAGGGGCTTTCAAAAAAAGGGCTGTTGCAGTCTTTGCCTGGCAGGTATGGTGGTTTTTACATTAACGAGGCGGAAGCGAAAACATCCTTAGCAGACATTGTAATTGCCATAGATGGGGATAAAATATTCAAAGGTTGCGGGGTAGGGCTCGGGTACTGTTCGGAAAAAAAGCCTTGCCCCATTCATGCAGACTATAAAAGAGCAAGGAACGCTTTGTATAAAATATATAAGGAAGCAACCTTGTGGCAATTCAGGGAATCCATCAGTAAAGGAGAAATAAGGCTAAAGCGGGAATGATTTTTTATTTCTTAATTAAGAGAAAAAGATATTAATATACACATATAAGCTTAATCATGAAACCACGAAATGGGTAATTGCGCTACTGGTTACTGGTGCGGGTTTACCTGATCGTTATTTCAGGGAGCACATCTGAAAGCCTGTTTGATAATATGAATGAAACAAAACCGAAAATCAATTTCAAAGTGGTCGATGGCAGCAGCACAATAGAACTAAGCACTTTCGAATATGCGTACAGGAACCTGATGGTGCTGCTGAACGATAATATTTACCTTGAAAACTTTGGTGAATGCGGAGGGCAGGGTCGCTGTGCTACCTGTATTATTAAAGTAGATGGCACGAATTCTCTTGAGGGCAATGATTTTGATCGAAATGAAAAATCTACGCTCAAAAAATTGGGCATAACAGAAAACAACATCAGGCTTTCCTGCCAGATACCTGTTACGGCGGTTTTGCAGGGAACAACAATTGTAATAGAGCAACAGCCTTACTGAAAACAAAACATGAAACAAGTGCAACCATACATCACATTTTATACCTGTGCATGATTATTGGAACAAAAAATCAGCTAAATAAATCTTTTTATAAAATTTAAAACAAAGTAAAATGGTAACTGCAGAAATTTTGGATGTAACTAAAATTGAGCCGAGGCTCAAGCACCCCACCATATTTAAGCATTTCGATGACCTGGGTTCAGGCGAAGGCTTCACGATCAAAAATGACCACGACCCTAAGCCTTTGTATTACCAGCTCCTTGGAGAACGCGGAAACATTTTTACATGGGAATATTTGGAACAAGGCCCTGAATGGTGGAAGGTCATGATTTCTAAAACAGGCAAAGATGAGCAGCATGCAGAAACTATTGGGGAGATGGCAGCAAAGGACATTCGCAAAGCCGAAGTGTTCAAAAAAATGGGAATTGATTTTTGCTGTGGCGGCGGCAAAACACTGAAAGAAGCTTGTGCAGAAGCAGGCGTTAGCGAAGAAGGGTTGAAACAAGCATTGCAATCAGCTGAAAACAATGCATTGCACCCCTCGCAGGATTATAACAAATGGGACCTTGGCTTCTTATCAGATTATATCGTGAACACCCATCATCGTTATGTCAAAGACAATGCAGAACTAATTTATGGGTTGGCTGTAAAAGTATCTCAGCACCATGGCCAAAACCACCCCGAATTAAAGGCGCTATCGCAAAAGCTGCAGTACTTTTTACAGGATTTGCTTGATCACATGTCAAAGGAAGAAAGTATTTTGTTCCCCGCAATAAAAGAAGCTGTTTCGAATAAAGAGAGGGCCGCTTTCATCAGGCAACCCATTATGTTGATGCAGCGAGAGCATGATATTTCAGGAGAAGACATGGATTATTTCCGAAAGATTACCGGCAATTACACCCTTCCTGCAGATGCCTGCAACTCCTACAACTATCTTTTTGAAAAACTGAAGGAGTTTGAAGATGATTTGCACCAGCATATTCACCTGGAAAACAATATCCTTTTCCCAAAAGCTTTAAAGCTGGCAGAAAAATGATAAAAATAAAACGGATATATGAACCCGTCGATAAGACAGACGGGTTCCGCGTTCTCGTTGACAGGCTATGGCCGCGTGGGCTAAGCAAAGAAAAAGCACATTGCGCTAAATGGCTGAAAGAAGTGGCTCCCTCTGATGAATTGCGAGAATGGTTTGGTCATGAAGCAGGTAAGTGGGAAGAGTTTAAAAAAAAGTATTCGGAAGAATTAAAGCACAGCACGGCTTTAATTGAATTAAAAAAAATTGTAGAAGACCATCAAACCGTTACCCTGCTGTATGGTGCAAAAGATGAGCAGCACAACCAGGCAGTAGTACTGCAAACCGTTTTAAAAAATTAGCAAATGATGCAGGCGGCAGCAGCATTTATTTTTATATGGGCAGGATTTATTTTAAGCATCAGTTTTTTTGAATCCTGGGTCAAATTCAGGGCGCAAGGTGTTACTGTGCCCATAGCGCTTTCTATAGGTAAATTGGTATTTACCGCGCTCAACCGGATTGAATGGGCTTTCGCCATTGTTGTTTCATCCATGCTATTGGGCCCAGCTAACTCTGGCAGGTTTTTCGTTCCCGCTTTTCTGGCAATTGCGCTTGTGTTGCTGATCCAAACTGCCTGGCTGTTGCCTGTGTTAAATAAGCGTGCCAAAAAATGTATTCATGGCGAAGCAATCCCGCCATCAAAACATCATTTGTATTTTGTTGTTGCCGAAACGATAAAACTGAGCTTATTGTTTTATTGCGGCATTCATTTATTAGAACAAATTTAGAAGATGAAAATCAGCGCAAGCACAAAGATAGCAGACATCATTAAAGCCAATAAAGCGAGCATAGATGCCATAGCCAGTGTGGCCAAGCCTTTGGAGCGATTGAAAAACCCCATCCTGCGAAAAGTGATGGCATCGAGGGTAACGCTTGCCGAAGCTTCAAAAATGAGTGGCGCCAGCATGCAAAATATAGCTGATGCTTTAGCCCCGCTGGGATTTATTTTCGAAGATAAAGATACCGATGCTTCTGCGCCAACAGCACAAAAACGACCCATTTGGCTGGACAATGCAAACAGTAATGAAACTATTTTCTTTGATGTGCGGCCTGTTATTGAAAATGGCGCCGATCCCTTGAAAGAAATCCTCCACCGTTTTAAAGAGGTCGAAGCCGGGAAGATATTCTGCATCATTAATTCATTTGTTCCAACGCCGCTCATTCATTTGCTAAAACAAGAAAAAGCTGAAGACAGCTTTGTTGAAATGGTTGCCGGCAATGTGTTTCACACTTATTTCCTGAAAAAGAAAAAAGCAAACTCCGCAGTTGCGCAAGCTGCTCATCATGAAAAAGTAATCATGGATGATGAAGCTGGCTTTCAGGCAGCCTGTAATAAATATACTGAAAGCAAAAGGAAAGAAATTGATGTGCGGCATTTAGAAATGCCCGGCCCTATGCATGCCATTTTAAATGAACTGGAGAACTTGCCTGAAGATGCTGCGCTGTTCGTGCACCACAAACGGGTGCCCGTGTACCTGCTCGAAGAATTGGCCGATAAGAATTTTGAAACCCATATATATAATATTGGAGAGGGCAATGTGAAGATGCTTTTATACAAGACAAAAAATTAAAATCGGCATGAAGGGCCAATGGCAGACCTTAACATAGCTAAAAATCCGCCGAACTTTGCAGTGCTTCCGTTTTATGCAACCGGAGCATTGGCATTTTTTGTGCTTTGCCTGCTAATATTCCTCAGCCCGGACAGCCTGGTTGTTCATTATTTTAACCCTCATTTACTTGCCATCGTGCACACCGCCGCATTGGGCTGGGGCACCATGATCATATTTGGGGCAGCACATCAAATGGTGCCTGTGATCTGCGAACAGGATTTATTCAGCCCGAAAATGGCTGCTTTTTCCTGGTACACGCTCACAGCCGGAATTTTGCTGTTGGCCTGGTCTTTCTGGAACATGCGGACAGGATGGGTCATGATCAGCGGCGGTTCTTTGATTGTGCTATCAGCTGCAATGTATGTAATAAACGTGCTGGGCACCAGCCGTATTTACAAAAGGTGCGACATTGAAAAATTATTCCTGGTAACTTCAGGGACCTGGTTCCTGTTTACTACAATTGCAGGCCTGCTGCTGGCTACCAACCTGGCTTTCCCTTTTTTTGAAAAAAATCATTTAGATATCCTTAAACTACATGCGCATGCAGGCCTTGTAGGCTGGTTCCTGCAGTTAATAACCGGGGTGAGCAGCAAACTGGTGCCCATGTTTTTACTGGGAAAATCTTCTAAAGAGCGCTTTTTAAAATATGCATATTTGTTACAGAATCTTGGGCTGCTGCTTTTTCTTTTTGACGGATACTTTTTTGGCATTACCAGCCGCATCATTATATACACGGCAATTGTATTTATCGGCGCCCTTTTCTGGTTGCTGTATTTATATGATGCATATGAACAAAGGATAAGAAAGAAAATAGAAATTCAAATGAAGCATACCTTTGTTTCTGTTATTTGCCTGATTTTCGGGTTTGTGGCTATCCCGTTTGTTTATTTTTTGGGGGGCCGTCAATGGGCTGTACTCTATGGCATGTTTCTTTTAATGGGATGGGTCACTGGCATCGTTCTCGGAAAAACATTTAAAACGCTTCCGTTTATCGTCTGGAACGCACATTATAAAAACCTTTCCGGGAAAATAAAAGTGCCCATGCCAAAACAGCTATACAATGAAGGCTTAATAAAATGGCAGTTCATGTTTTATATCCTGGCGGTGTTTATTTCATCTGCTGGGATTATAGCTCAAAATGTACCGCTTGTACGGATTGCAGGCGGCACATGGCTTTTGGTTGCTGTTATGTACATATATAATGTTATAAAGATATTGATGCATAAAACAATAATACCGCAATGATCATTTCCGCAGCAGATCAGCATTTTGATCAGAAAACGAAGGCACAGGCGGCGCTCTATCAGGTAATAGATCCGGAACTGTTTGTAAACGTGATCGACTTGGGGCTGATTTATGAAATTGAATTTAAAGAAAACGGCGCCATCGATGTGCTCATGACTTTATCTACACCGCACTGCCCTATGGGAGATGCGATAACAAATGGCGTGAAAAATGCATTGGAAGCTGAATTCCCCGGGAAAAATGTAAATATCAACCTCACTTTTAACCCGCCATGGAACTTCGCCATGTTGACGCCCTCCGGTAAAGAACAACTGGGTGTATAAATAGAAAAATGATTATTATGGACCAAAGGCAAACACTAAAAATAAATGAAAGGATTATTGACCTGTTGAGGCCTATAATGCAAAATAATGAAATTGCCCGCATGCTCTATGATGATTCAGGAATAGTGCGTGCAGAAGGCCGGCTTGCAACAATTGATGAGCATGACGTAAAACCTTATATTATTTTGAGCACAGGGCAAAAAATATTTATTGATTCGATTATTGCTGTTAATGGGATATTTAAAAACGATTATACAGAATGTTAATGGCAACCAACAAAAAGCCTGGTGCCAACCTCACTTTACACAAATTGTTGTATGTAAAAATGCCCGAGGGCGCCGATTGAGAACAATAGCCGGGAAAATAATTGAATTTAATATATTAGCCAACACAGTGGGGCAGATAACGCTTTGAACAGTCAATATATGAAAGAAGAAATGAAACAGAAAGGCATCGGCACTGAATGTGCACATAATGATACCCATGAAATCATGGAGCATGCGCACATTCTTCCCATTTTCGCCACCTCAACATTTACTTTTGATGACGCAGCGCAGGGAATGGAACGGTTCTCTGGAAAAACCGAGGGCTATACTTATTCCCGCTTCGGCAATCCGACCACATCGGCGATAGAGCAACAGCTTGCCAGGCTTGAAGCTCATGGCTTGAAAAATGAAAACGGGAGCAGGCTTGAACTGAGAGCGCTGTTGCATGCAAGCGGGCAGTCTGCTATGGCCACCATGTTTTTGTCGAACCTGAAGGCGGGAGATTGTATTTTGTCGGATCATTCGCTCTATGGGGGCACACACGAATTTCTCCATTCATTCCTGCCACAATTTGGGATCAAGGCAATCTTTGCCGATATGAATGACCTCGATTTAGTAGAAGAGGTGTTGCAAAAAAACGCCGCAATTAGGTTGTTGAACCTGGAAACGCCTTCTAACCCTACCATGCAATGTGTTGATATAAAAGCTGCCTGTGATTTGGCAAAAAAATACAACAAGAAGGTTACCGTAGATAACACTGTGGCTACTCCTTACCTGCAGCAGCCTTTTGCTTATGGCGCTGATTTTGTTTTTCATTCCACCACAAAATTCCTCAATGGCCATGGCAGCTCAATTGGTGGCGTATTAATAGGAAGAGATATCGAGTTTATGAAAACAAAAGCTTACAATACCTATAAACTGCTTGGTGCAACCAGCAGCCCTTTTGATGCTTTCCTGCTCGGGCAGGGGATCAAGACACTGCCAATGAGAATGGAAAAGCATTGCAGCAATGCCATGCTGGTAGCAAACTTTCTTAGCGGGCACCCCGCAGTGAACAAGGTGTATTATAATGGGCTTCCTGGCCATCCCGGCTATGCGATTTCAATACAACAAATGAAACGTCCGGGCTCTTTAATGAGCTTTGAGCTAAAGGGCGATATAACAAAAGCCATACAATTTATTGACAAGCTAAAAATTTGTGTCAGGGCCGTATCGCTTGGCACAACCGATACGCTGATCTCGCACCCCGCTTCCATGTCTCATTCTGGTATGCCCAGGGACCTGAGATATAAAGCAGGGATCAGCGATTCATTGGTGCGCATGAGCGTTGGCCTCGAAGATGTAGATGATATTTTAAACGACCTTGAGCAGGCGCTTCAATAATCAAGGCTAATATTTATTGATATCCTTTGGTCAACCAATAATTTTAGGGATTAAGCAGTTGTTTTAGGCACATTAAAAAATTTGGTAATGTACTGAAAAA
>JAFEAJ010000064.1 GCA_018266455.1 Bacteroidota bacterium | reverse complement strand
CGGTATCAGGGATGGGGCACCCGTTATATTTTGCAAAGCCCGGCACAGTGGGGCAGAGATCAACATTGTCCGGAACGCCATCTTTATCTGTATCAACAGGTGCAACTTTTACTGGTTTGCGAGCTGCGGTTGCTGCAGTCTTAGCCAGCCAAATACCAAGTGATGCGCCGATCAGCTGGTGGTGATAGGTTCCCTGGTAGTCCTGCGGGCTGAAGAAATTTGTTAACCCCCTGCTGCCATAGGCGCTCAAAATAACATTGCCAAATTCAAAGCCGGCCCTCGCATTTATTCCGATGTCAGTGGTTTTATATTTGTTAGCTCCGTTGCCAATGGGCAAATCGTCAGTGCCGTTATTGTACTTGAAAAGTGAGTCGTTCAACACAGAAAGAGATTGGTTCACCATTTGTGAACTGTACATAAAAGCAATATATGGGCCTATGCTTAAAAAGAAACTGCTTTTATGAGACCGGGACAGGAATTTCTTATAAGCAATGTTGAGTGGAACTTCAATGTAATTAATTTTCAGGACGGTATTTTGATAAACAGGATATTCCGTATTGGGGATCATGTTCAACGTGTCGTAGCTCTTATTGAATTGCCGTCCTTGAGCACTGTAAAAAATCCCCGGCTGCAAATAAAATCCTTTTTGGCCAATGGGAATATCGCCCATAATACCGATTTGTATGCCTGATTTGCCGGAATAAAAAGGTTTAACGGTTGTCAGCCAGTTGGCAGTATTATTAGCTTCTATCACATTTGAAGAATGCACGCCTATAAAACCGCCCAATTTTATTTGGGCATGAATGGATGATACAACAATAGCAAAAAGAAACAGTAAGGGTAATCTTTTGATCATAAGCGCACAGGTTTCGCAGCATAAAGAATATGCTATCAGCCAATAACGCTTAAAATAGGGGATTATTTTAGACATAGGCTGAAAGCCGCCGGAAGCGCTGCAAAAAGAAAGCCTTTTTTCGGAGAGGCCATTCTCAGCTGCTCTAAATATCAAACTTGATGCCCTGTGCAAGTGGCAATTCGCCGGAATAGTTGATGGTGTTTGTTTGGCGGCGCATATATGCTTTCCAGGCATCGCTCCCGCTTTCGCGGCCGCCACCGGTTTCTTTTTCACCGCCAAATGCGCCACCAATTTCAGCCCCCGATGTACCAATGTTCACATTGGCAATGCCACAGTCGCTACCTGCATGAGACAAAAACTTTTCTGCTTCGCGCAGGTTTAGTGTCATAATAGCCGATGACAGCCCTTGAGGCACGCCGTTCTGTATTTCAATGGCTTCCTCGATTGTTTTATATTTCAGCAAATAAAGCAACGGTGCAAAAGTTTCATGCTGCACTATTTTGTACCCTGGTTCTGCTTCTGCGATACAAGGCTTCACATAACACCCGCTTTCATAGCCATCGCCTTTCAGCACGCCTGGCTCAACAACAAAATTACAACCTTCATTCCTGCATTCTTCCACAGCCTGCAAGTATAGGGCCACAGCATCTTTATCAATTAATGGCCCAACGTGGTTGCGCTCGTCAAGGGGGTCGCCAATTTTTAATTGCTTATAAGCTGCAACCAGTTTTCGTTTTACTGCATCATACACTTTTTCGTGGATGATGAGCCTTCTTGTTGATGTGCAGCGCTGGCCGGCCGTACCAACAGCGCCGAACAAAGCTCCGCGGACAGCAATGTCCAGGTCTGCATTTTCGGAGATGATGATGGCATTGTTGCCACCAAGCTCAAGCAATGACCTGCCCAGCCTTTGGGCCACTGCGGCCCCGACAGCTTTGCCCATTCTTGTGGAACCTGTTGCCGACACCAGCGCAACCCTTGTGTCATGAGCCAGCCATTCGCCAACCTCTCTATGCCCGGCCAGCAAACCGCTCACGCCTTCAGGCACATTATTTTTTTCAAAAACTTCTGCTACAATTTGTTGGCAGGCCACTGCACATAATGAAACCTTTTCGGATGGCTTCCACACACATACATTGCCGCAAACCCATGCAATCATGCTGTTCCAGCTCCATACCGCAACTGGGAAATTGAATGCTGAAATGATGCCCACAATACCGAGAGGGTGCCATTGTTCGTACATGCGGTGCGCAGGCCTCTCGCTGTGCATGGTAAGGCCATTCAGCTGCCTGGATAAACCAACTGCCAGGTCGCATATATCTATCATTTCCTGCACTTCCCCAAAGCCTTCCTGCAAACTTTTGCCCATTTCGTATGACACCAGTCTTCCCAGGTGTTCTTTATTTTTTCGCAGCGCTTCCCCAATTTGCCGTACAATTTCTCCCCGCCGGGGCGCAGGCCACATGCGCCAATGCAGAAATGCTTTTTGGGCTTCGGCAATTGTTTTTTCGTATGCGCCTTTGTCTGTTGCCATAACCGATGCAATTGGCTGCCCATTAACAGGGGAGAACGACTGAATAGCAGCGCCATCTGAAGAGACCCATTTTGATCCGGTAGACGTGCCGCTGTTGGTTTGATGAATTTTTAATTGCTTGAGGAATTCCATAAAAAAAATTGCTTACGATTGTTAAAACCGCAAGCAATTTAGCGATTAACCATTAAAGAATGGAATTGCTTTCTAAACTTAAAACCTACTTATGAAAAAAGCACCTGCTGTAAATTACGGTGCGGTCGCCTTTCCAGTTGCTGAAAAAATGTTAAGGAAACTAATAATAGGCGAATAATAAAAATCTACCGGGGAAATAAAAACTGGTCATTGTGGCTCCACAACCGCTACAAAATCTTTAAAATTCAATTGATTGCCCTGTTCCCGCGCTCTACCAAAGGTTGAGGATGCAAAACCAACCCCTTTGAGGTTTGGGCATTAGTAGTTCAACTTGTCCAAAGTTTGTGATTGCTGATCATTCTTGTGGTTCAGTATGATCTTTGAAAAAAATTGGGCCTGCCGGTTGTTCCAACAATCGTTTTTAGGCAGTTCCAAAGCTGCTATTCCATGTTTGTTCGTTTCGCTACAAGTTAGGGGGCTAATTCATCTTTTTGTCCATTACTGAAAAAAAACTTTCGCTGTAGCTGATACCAATGGGTATCTCTTTTTCGCCAATCTTTACTTTGCTCTTGCTGATGTTCCCGATTTTGCTGACCGGGACAATGTAAGACCGGTGAATGCGGATAAATTCTTTTGAAGGGAGTTTTTGCGAAATGGTTTTAAGGGTCATTAATGTTAAAACAGATTTTTGTGGCAGGTAAATCTTAATGTAATCATCCAGGCCCTCAATGTATAAAATTTCTTTCAGGTTGATTTTGGTCATCTGGTAATCGCTTTTTACGAAAATATAGCCGTCCTGCAGTTCCTGGTTGTTGATGAAATCGATGTATTCTTTTGCCTTGTACACTGATTTCAGGAAACGGTCATATTCGATTGGTTTCAGCAAATAATCAATAGCATCTACATTAAAACCTTCCACGGCATATTCGCTGAATGCAGTAGTGAAGATGACCGCAGTATTTTTTTTATTGATGATTTTAGAGAATTCTATGCCATTGATATCGGGCATTTGAATATCCAGGAAAAGGATATCGATATTGGTTTCATCTAAAATTTTTTTTGCCTCGAACGGATCTGTGAAAGCGCCTTTAAAGTCGAGGAAAAATATTTTGGCAATGTGTTTCTGGAGCAGTTCAAGCGCCAGTGGCTCATCATCAACAGCAATGCAGGTAAACATCATAAAAAAAGATTTAGGTGCACACAATAGGTATTGTTGTCGTGGTCCAGGTCAAGGATATATTTGTTTCGGTACAGCAACTCCAGCCTTCGCTTGATGTTGCCGATGCCAATGCCGGTTGTTTCAGCAGGTTTCAACAGCGAGCTTTGGTATTTGTTGTTTTTCACTTTAAATTCAAGATTGCTGTCTCCAATGTTTAAATGAATGCAAATGGGAGATTCCTCCCTGGTGCTCACGCCGTATTTAAATGCATTTTCAACAAATGGCAAAAACAATAAAGGCGAAACTTTTTTCCCCGATGGGTCCCCGGTTATGTTAAAGTCAACTTTTGATTTATTGCTGAGCCGCATTTTTTGCATTTCAATGTAATTGGAAGTGAACTGGATTTCTTTTTCAAGTGGCACACAATCGTTTTTTGATTCGGTGAGGATGTAGCGCATGATATTGGACAGTTTCAGCACAGCAGGCCCTGTTTTTTCTGATCCTGCTTCAGCAAGCGCATAAATATTGTTGAGCGTATTAAATAAAAAATGGGGGTTGATCTGCGATTTTAAAAAAGAAAGCTCTGTGCTCAGTTTTTCGTTTTCGATCTCTTTGGCTCTTTGTTCAGACGTGAACCATTGTGCTACCACTTTTACTCCTGTGCTGATCACAAACACCAACAGGAAGATGGCAATCGAACCACCCGACAAAAGCGGGGGCGACCAGTTTTTTGGCCTGTTGCTAAGCCAGGGAGTAATTGGAAAGAAATGGGAATGATCGCTAAGGTAACGGTAGATCCTGGGGAACATGCCAAAAAAAACGACGCAGCCAATGATGATGAAAGTATAAGCAATTACTTTTTGTTTAGCCAGCAACTTTGGTATCAGCGCATAAGAGTTCACATAATAGAAGCTGATGTATAAAAGATTAGTCAATATAGAATAAACTGAAAAAAAATGTTCAGGCAGGAAGCTTGTTCCTTCCCTTGGCCTGGAAAACAGCACAAAAGGAAGCATCAGGAAACAAAGCCATGCAGCAATGTGCACAATTACCTGCAATATGACTTTGTTGGGTTTCATAAATGATGATGATGATTAATTGTGAGGCTTGCTTTGAACCTGTTCAAAATAATTGATGGAACAACCAGCAGGCCCGATTTTTCAAAGCTCATCATCAATTACATGCTTTGGAAAATGGGACCGCTGAACATGAAATTCCTGAAATCGTTTTTAAGCAACTTCTTATGGGCAAAACTATTATTCTTTTTAAAGATGGCGAAACAGAAATGGGAAGAAGGCGGTATTTTTCCGGCTATTAGATGAATGTAGCGTAATTATCGGTAAAAACAAAGAGGCTGCCCCAAAGCAGGGACAGCCTCTCTTTCAGCCGAGAACGATGCTTGTATTGAAAGAGGGGAGCGGCTTGTTGCAAAAAAAGCGGAAGCCATGCCCCAGTGAGATTGATTATTGAATTAAGGACAAGCGATGCCGGGCAGGGAGCATTTTTACAAGCAAAGATTGACGAAACCACCTGTTCCAAGATTACCATAAACCGCTTTCGAAATTTGTAGCCGGGATGCTTTAGTTTTTTGAAATGCGCCAATGAAAAAACTTGACTGTAAAAATTAAATAATTTAATAGGATTAGGTATTTAAATCGCAAACCCCTGTTAAAATAGGCTTAGACCCTATTTACTTTTTTGTCTTGATACAAAAAAGTAACAAAAAAAATCAAGGCTGCATAAAAAAAGCTAAAAATTTGAATGATTGTCTAAAATGAAATTAGCTCAAGCTATAGATCAAATCCCAGCTATAGTGGGACTTACCAGCTATGTGCTAATCTCAACTATGGTAACATTAATTTCATTTTTTAACGCCAATCTTTCAAATTTTCTAAACGCTTTTTTTATGAGGCCATTAG
>JAFEAJ010000063.1 GCA_018266455.1 Bacteroidota bacterium | reverse complement strand
TGCTGACTTATGAAGGCATTGCTGCTTTGCTGCTCCTCTTCGTTTTGCTTATCAACAAAAAACACCTCAAAGCCGTTTTTATTTCTTTCTACATCACTTGCTTTTATCTTTTTTTTGGAGCTATTCGCGATTGGTTAATGGGATTAAATCTTCCATTATATGAATACAGATTTATTATTCCTGCTTTTTTTGTTTTTTTATTGGCGCTTATCATTTATTTAAAAAAAACAGGAAAAACATTGCTGAAGCTCACTTCATTCCTGAATTTATTACTATTAATATTGATAATTGCAGACTCATCAGCGGCACTATGGAAATCTTTCTGGTCAAACCGGGCCAAAGCAACTTTGCCGCAAACCTCTAATTTCAACTATCTAAATTGCGATACCTGTAAAAAGCCTGATATTTATTTTTTGATTTTTGATGAATATGCCAGCAGCCTGTCATTAAAAACAAGGTTCGGTTACGACAACAGCAATTTTGACCTTTTCCTAAAACAAAAAGGGTTTTATGTGATCGGCAACAGCCACAGCAACTATGACATTACTCCATTCTCAATGGCATCTATTCTGAATATGTCGTACCTGCAAGGGCTGAGCCATCCTACTGCCCTTACCATTAAAGATTATGCGAACAGCAATCAACTTATACAAAACAACCAGGTCATAAGTTATCTTTCTCACCAGGGATATGACATTGTCAATTACTCCATATTTGATTTGAACGGCCACCATTCTGTGCTTGAACAAACCTTTTTGCCCCTAAAAACCAAACCCATCACTGACCAGACCTTATTGGGGTGTATAGAAAAAGAAAACGGATGGGTTATTTATGGATTGAAGTTCAAGCTAAGAAAGCTAATTGAAAAAATCGAGTCGAACGGCGCTTCTGAAAACGAAAGAACCATAGAACTGGCAAAAAAAGAAAGCCGGGTGCATTCAATCAGGCCAAAGTTCATTTATGTGCACCTTTTCTTGCCACATTCACCTTTCTATTTCGATAAAAACCTTCATAAAAGAAATCCTGAAGAAGTTGCCCAATTAAACGAAAATACTATCTGCCAGGAGTACCTCGATTATCTCCCCTATACCAATCAGAAAGCAGAAGACCTTATCAACACCATTCAGCAAAATACCAATAATTCAGCTGTCATCATTTTTATGGGGGATCATGGGTTTCGTTATTATCATGCCGGAGATAATACATTTTCACTTTTCGAAAATCAAAATGCAATTTATTTCCCTGACCGCGATCATTCTTCATTAAACGACAGCATTTCAGGCGTGAATGAGTTCCGCTTTATTTTAAATAAACTTTTTAAAACAGGGTTGCCACTCTTAAAAGATTCAATCATTATCCTGGCTAATAAAAGAAAATAATGTAAGCCTTCAAGTTGAAACCGCTGATTCAACGATATTTATTTTGGAAAATAATATTTTATGCTTCCTCGAGAATTTATATTGCCTTAAATTTCCGGGGCATTACCTTTCAATTGCCCATATTCACGATTAAACAACAATACACATGAAAAAACAAGGGCTTTGACATGAAAGAAACCTTCCAAAAAGCAATATTGTTTCTTTTTCTGATCCCTGTTTTTTTTGTAGCCCACGGATACAATGAAAATTTCGGGTTGATCAGCATCAGGGATGTTTGCGTATTGCTTTTAACTTACTTAGGGGGAACATTACTGCTGTTTTTGATGTTCTTCCTGTTCTTCAAAAACTCTCCCAAGGCAGCTTTGGTTACTTCTTACATCATGTGCTTTTATTTTTTCTTTGGAGCGTTGCATGATTTTTTTAAATACCACCACATTCTTTTGCACAAATACAGTATTATTCTCCCCCTCTTTACGCTGACGCTTATTGCAACAATTGTTTACTTGAAAAAAAGCTCAAAAAATAATTCCGCACTAATATTATTTCTCAATACGCTGCTCATCACTTATTTGATTGTTGATTTTTCCGGAATCGTTTGGAAGGCTGTTCGTCCAACTGCAGACAGGCTGTCAGTATACCAATTTGCCAGAAACAATAGTTACCAACCTTGCAAGGCCTGTAAAAAACCAGATATTTATTTGTTGCTGTTTGATGAGTATGGAAGCTCTGTGTCGCTAAAAGAAAGGTTCCGGTTTGACAACAGCAACCTGGACAGCTTTTTGATCAGTAATGGTTTTGATATACTTAAGCACAGCCACAGCAATTATAATATTACCGCTTTTTCAATGGCTTCCATTTTGAACATGTCTTATCTCAAAGGGATTAAAGACCCAAAAGCATGCACCATTGAAGACTTTGCTTTTTGCCAAAATTTGATACGCAAAAATGAGGTAATAAAATTTTTATCTGCGCAGGGATATGACATCATTAACCATTCTGTTTTCGAACTCGCAGGGAGCCCTTCCGAGGTCGATCAGTCTTTCCTGCCTTTGAAAACAAAATTGATTTCTGACCGAACCCTATGGGAATACCTGCAGAACGATATCGGCTGGGAATTTTATACGGGAAGGTTTAAAGTAAAATGGCTGGCAGAAAAACTCTTGTTAAGAGATCATCACAACAACAATTTTTTATTGGGCCAGGTAAAAAAAGAAAGCGCTCTGTATAATGGCAGGCCCCGTTTTATTTATGGCCATTTTTATATGCCGCATCCCCCTTTTTTTTGCGATAGTACCGGGAGATTAAGAACATCAGAAGAATTAAAGAATTTACAGAAAAAAGATTATGCCAGCCAATACCTTCAATACGTGCAATACACCAATACAAAAATCAAAGAGCTTATTCAAACCATCAAACAAAACACACACGGCACCGCTGTTATTGTATTTATGGGCGATCATGGGTTCAGGCAAACAACCAATCCAGGCAACCTCTTCAATTATTTTCAAAATCAAAATGCCGTTTATTTTCCAGGGCATGATTATGCTGCTTTGCCAGACAGCATTTGCACAGTGAATGAATTCAGGATAATTTTTAATACAATGTTCGATGCTCATCTCCCATTATTAAACGATTCGACCATCTTTCTGACCAACACGTATAAATTTTCGCAATAAAAGGAACAATAACCATGAGGAGCTAAACCATCCCTGCAAATGGCATTGCCGCTACCGATTGCTCCAATGCTAAGCTCCGCTATTAGCAATCCCAATATTACGGCTGTGCTTTGTCTTGATATTTTTACAAAATGTAAAAGATATTTGTCATTATGTAAAATATACTTTACGTTTGTAAAAAATACAATATGTCTCAAAAATTATTATTGCCCAACCACTATAAAAAAATTGGTTGGGGTATTTTGATACCCGCAGCGATTGCCGGATTATTGTTAGCATTTACCGATTTTGACGGCCTGCCATTTAAAGCCAAAGTGTTTGCATTATTCACCGGCGAAATGTTTGGAAAAAACCAGACATCATTTACCTTCATTCATACAAATGTTACCAACACCATCGTTGGGGTTTTGTTTATTGTCGGAGCATTATTAGTTAGCTTTTCAAAAGAAAAAGATGAAGATGAATTTATCAGTAATCTTCGTTTGTCTTCATTGCTTTGGGCAGTTCTTGTTAGTTACCTGTTGTTGCTTTTTTCCTTTGTGTTTATTTATGGAACAGCCTTTTTATACGTTATGCTTTATAATATGTTTACTGTCCTGATAATTTTTATCGTCAGGTTTAACTATGTTCTCTATCGCAATTCAAAATCTGTTTTGGATGAAAAATAAAATTAAAGTTGAAAGAGCAATAAAAGGCATGACACAAGAAGAACTTGCGAAGAAAGTGTCAGTCAGCAGGCAAACTATTAACGCAATGGAAGCGAACAAATATGTTCCATCTACAGCTTTAGCTCTTAAAATCGCAAAGGTTTTCAATAAGTCTGTTGAAGATATATTTACACTTGAAAAAAATGACTGATGGTCTTTAATATAGCTGGTATCGTTTAATTTAAAGCAAGAAAAGGATATTAGAAAATAAATATATTAATGTGGCAGGGCTATAATGCATGCCTGGTACAGTATGGGCAAAAATATTTAATTAATGTTGCAACATATAGTTCTATAATTGTTACATTCGTAAAAAAATATTACCAATGCACTCTTACAAAAAAATCATTATCGTTTGTTTTGTTGCCGTGTTCGTGATCACGGGCATTGCTGCGACCAGGGCGCCAGAACCACCAAAAGCAAAGAATTTAAAAGTTTTGCCGAAAGACATCAGTCATGATGACCTCGAAAAAGTGATGCATGGATTTAGTGATGCACTTGGAGTACATTGCGATTACTGCCATGCCAAGTCATCTGACCCCAACCAGAAATGGCCGGATTTTGCCAGCGATGCAAAACCTGAAAAAAATATTGCCAGGAAAATGATGAAAATGACCGCAAAGATCAATAAAAAATTCTTTTCCTTTAATAAAGATGAACAGGGCAATGTGCAGGATGCGATCAGTTGTGGCATCTGCCACCATGGATCCCCACATCCCGAATTCAAAGCTCCGCCTCACGAAGAGCGCCAGGGGCCGCCGCCGCCCTCTAATAATTGATTTTTCTTCCATAAAAAAAGAACAACCAGGTAGTTGTTCTTTTTTTATGGAAGTTTGTTCCGAAAATGAATTTTTGCTTACAATATGCGTCAATAACTATCTGGATATTTATAGTCAAAGACTGAAGCAGGAATAATTGGCCAGCTTTTTCCCCAGCAGCCTGCTTTGCTGAAGGCCTCCATATCAGTACATGCATGGCCTGCCTCTTGCTATTCAGGAAAAATATTTGCCGTTTAAAATCTTCTTCTTGGAGGCCTGTCGAATGGCCTGCCACCTGACGGGCCGTTGCCGCGAGACCCTGAAGAAGAGCCTCCGAAGTTGCCGCCATGCTGGTCATCGGCAGGTTTTACAGAAAGTTGTTTGCCGCGATGAAGCTGAGCGCCATTAAGTGCCTGGATAGCTTCTTTTGCCTCCGCATCACTGGGCATGTCCAAAAAGCCAAAACCCCTGCTTTTCCTGGTCTGGCGGTCAATAGCCACTTTGGCCGATGTTACATCACCATATAATTCGAACATTTCTTTAAGATCAGTGTCATCAAAATCGTATGGCAATCCTGCGACAAAAAGTTTCATGCAAGTTGTTTAAGCAATAAAAGTAAGCTGAAAATCATTAAATGCAAACAGTAAAAAGAATAATTTGCTACGATGTGCCAAAGATAAAATCGATCTGCGTTGGGACAGGTGGCACCACACCTGGTGCTAATGAGCATGTGAGAGAAGACTTGGATATTCTTCGAGCACGATGGAACCGTTATGACGGCAGGCCCGTGAGCTTATCATTGAATATGAATGAAACACCGGTACACAAAAGCATGCCAAGCGATGAAGCAGGCATTCATTTTCATGAAACCAAAAACAGTTTCGACCCCAACTACTGCAAAACCTTTTCAGGAAGTTAAGCACTTTGCATTATTGCAGATCAGTAAATTAACTGGTTCGCAAAACGTTTAAGCTGTATTTCAGCGGCCTTGGCAGCATAGCTGATATTGATGAGCTGGTAACCTGCGTTTTCAAAACTCTGCTGCGCATTTTTTACATCAACAATAGTGGCCTGTTTTAACTGAAAGCGCTTAATGACCAGGTCGAGCAATTGTTGAGAAAGATTGTAATTTTCAACTGCTGTTTGCAATTGTTGTAAATTGCTCTGGTATGCTTGCCAGCTTTTCACTGCATTTTGCTTATATCCGAGCATGAGCGTATCTCGCATCAGCGAGGCATTTCGGGTATTGATAACAGCAATCTGTTGCTGCCTTTTATAGATTGTGCCATTAAAAACGGGCACGTTGATGTTAAGCATTAAAAAAGGCCCATAGCTTTGGTTAAGCAGTGAAAAACCTGCCGCATTTTGGGTGCGGCTAAAGTTATATCCTCCGTTAATAAGCAAAGAAGGGTACCTTGACGCCCCCGTTTCTTTCTCTATATATTTATTGATGGTGATCTGTTCATTAGCTGCGACAATATCGGGGTTGGTGGGAATGCTGCTGAGTATTGGGTTCAACTGCAGGCTCCGGTCAACCACAATGGTATCTTCCACAGCAACTGTTGAATCAGGGTTTAATGTAAGCAAGGTAAGCAAATCCGTTTTTCCCTGGTCTATTATTAATTGCTGTGCTTTTAAATTTTGAATTTGTGTATTCAGGTCAACCTGAGCCTGGAAAAAATCAGCACTATTTGCCATGCCAACATTTTGCTGGGCTTTCACAATATCTAACTTTTGCCTGGAAGCATCTATTGAGCGCTCAAGGGTACTGGCATAGCTCTGCTGCCGGATCACATCATAATATTTCAACATTACGTTGTAAACTATGGCCAGCGCCCTTGAATCAAGTTGATTTTTAGCTTGTGATTCAATTTCGCCAAATCTCTTTTTTGCCGTCGTTACCCTTCCGTTATTGTACAGCAATTCCGTGGCGCTAAGCCCGGCCGTAAAATTATTTGATGCAACACCTGCAGTTGTTTTGTTGTTTGCAGGATTTGAAAATTTTTGCTTAATGCCCATTACCTGTTCAGTATTGGAGCCATTTGCCGTAACAAGCGGAAGCCCTCCGGCAATTCCATAATTGTTATAAATGGATGCAGCCTTCAGGTTATTTTTCCCTATTTGAATGCTCAAGCTGTTCTTTAATGCAATGGCTATTGCATCATCCAACGTTATCTTTTGAGCAAAAGATGAGGAACAAAAAAATACTGCAAAACAAAAAAAGCGCAAAAATTTTGTTTTTGCCCGAAAAAATATAATCATCTTATTGTCCTATTCATTTTTTATATCTCCTGCAACATGCCATGGCCCATCAAAACATACAGCATCATTCATCAATCCTGTTTCATACCTCACTCCACCACATCTGTTTGGTGCACTTTATGTTTTGTTGAAAGGTATGAATAAACGGCCGGTATCACGAACAAGGTCAGTGCCAGTGAAAAAATTATACCGCCTACTACAACAATGCCCAAAGGTATCCTGCTTGTTGCAGCAGCGCCAAGGCTTACTGCAATGGGCAATGCGCCCAATGAGGTAGCAAGGCTTGTCATCAAAATGGGGCGAAGCCTTTGAACAGCAGCTTCCACAACTGCATCGATTTTTTGCAACCCATGCTCACGTTTTTGGTTAGCAAACTCCACAATTAAGATCCCATTCTTGGTTACCAATCCAATTAACATGATCATGCCAATTTCAGAAAATATATTCAATGTCTGGCCAAAAACCCACAAGCTCAGCAATGCCCCAGCCAAAGCCAGGGGCACAGTAATCATAATGCCTAACGGGTCAATAAAGCTTTCGAACTGTGCAGAAAGAACGAGATAAATCAAGATCAGCGCCAGCACAAAAGCGAACATAATATTTGAGGAGCTTTCTGCATAATCACGCGAAGCGCCTGATAAAGCGGTCTGAAATGTTGCATCAAGTGTTCTTGCTGCAATAGCATTCATTGCTTTAATGCCATCGCCCACGGTTTTTCCTTCAGCAAGCGCAGCGGAAATGGTGGCAGCTTTATACCGGTTAAAATGATACAGTGTTGAAGGGTTACTGTTCTGCTCCATTTTTATTACTGCATCAAGGGGGATATTGGCTCCTTTATTGTTTCTTACATAAATGTTGTTGATATCACCTGGAGCATTCCTGTAAGAACGATCGACCTGTGCAATGACAAAATGCTGGTATCCTCCTTTATAAAAATAAGAAAGCCTTCCGCCACTGAATGCCGCCTGCATGGCAGATACCACATCGCTTGTTGACAGCCCAAGGTCTTTTACTTTCATCCTATCGATAAAAATGTCTACTTCAGGCTTATTGAATTTAAGGTTCACATCTGAGTTAGAGAAGGTTTTATCTTTCCTTACTTCTGCAAGAAATAACGGTATGGCTTCTTTCAGCTTATTAATGTCCTGGTTCTGCAAAACAAATTGAACAGGCAGGCTGGTCCTTGAACCAAAGCCCACGGCAATGGTTTGTTCCTGTATGGCAAAAATCCTGGCTTCATTGAACTTGTTCATTTTTTGCTGCAGGAAGCTGGCAATTTCCGCCTGGGTCCTTTGCCTTTGATTATACTCCACTAACCCGACCCTTGCCTGTGCCGTATTTGTGCTTGAGCCTGCCGGTGTGCGCACAAAAGCAAAGCTTCTTTCAGGCACAGAATCGTAGAGATAAGAAGCGACACTGTCAGAGATATTAGCCATGTAACTGTAGCTTGTTCCTTCAGGGGCTGTAAGTGTAAAGCGAACAGTGTTCCTGTCTTCCATTGGAGCCAGCTCACTTTGGATTGACCGCATAACCAGCCAAATGATCAGCCCGCAGGCGGCAATAATCGCCCATGCAAGCCAGCGAACGCGCATAAAAGTTTTCAGCATTTGCTTATAACCTGTTTCCATGCCTTTAAAAAAAGGCTCGGTCATTTGGTAAAACCTTCCATGCGATGAATTTTTCCGGGTCAGGTAAACATTCAGCACCGGGGTAATGGTTAAAGAAACAAATGCAGAAATTAAAACTGCTGCTGCAAGCACCACACCAAATTCACGAAAAAGCCTGCCCACAAACCCCTGCAGGAAAACAACCGGAAGAAAAACGACTGCCAGTGTCAAAGAAGTGGATATGACCGCAAAAAATATTTCCTTGCTTCCTTCCACTGCTGCTTTACGGATAGGGAGGCCCGCTTCCAGTTTCCTGAAAATATTTTCAGTTACCACAATCCCATCATCTACCACAAGACCTGTAGCCAGCACGATGCCTAATAGTGTGAGTATATTGATAGAGAAGCCTGCCAGGTACATAATAAAAAAAGTGGCAATCAACGAAATCGGGATATCAATCAGTGGCCGCAGAGCGATAAGCCAGTTTCGGAAGAAAAAGAAAATTACCAGGACAACCAATGAAAATGCAATAATCAGTGTTTCTTTCACCTCTTCAAGCGACTGGCGGATGATCCTGGTATTGTCTATAAGAACATTGAAGTTAATATCTGCTTTGTTCGATTTTTCAATCGCATCTAATTTCTTGTTGAATTCATCTGCTATCTGGATGTTGTTAGCGCCCGGCTGTGGTATGATGGCAAGGCCAACAGCATTTACCCCATTGAACTTCCAGCTCTGTTCCGGTGATTGAGGGCCAAGTTCCACTCTTGAAACATCGCCCAATCTCACAATTCCTGAGCTGTCCTGCCGGATGATCAGATCGCGAAATTGTTGTTCGCTGGTCAGCCTGCCAAGGGCAGTAATGGTAAGCTCGGTGTTATTGCCATAAATTTTGCCCGGGGGCAGTTCAATATTTTCTTTTGCCACAGCATTGCTGATGTCGTTATAAGCAATATTATAGGCATTCATTTTATTAGGGTCAAGCCAAATGCGCATGGCAAAACCCTTGTCTCCAAAAACAAAAACCGAGCTCACCCCTTCAATAGTCTGCAACTGCTGTTGCAGCACATTGTCCGCGTAATCGCTTAGTTCCAGCAAGTTTTTGGTGCGGCTTTGTATGGCCAGCAATAAAATAAAATCGCTGTTGGCATCCGCTTTGGTAACAACGGGTGGCGCATCAACATCTTGTGGCAAACTTCTTGAAGCCTGTCCAACTTTATCGCGCACATCGCTGGCAGCTGCTTCAAGGTCTACACCAAGATTGAATTCTACGCTAATGGAACTGTTGCCCAAGGAACTGGTAGATGTTATGGTGCGAATGCCCGGGATGCCGTTGATTTGTTTTTCAAGCGGTTCAGTGATCTGGCTTTCTATAATATCTGGGTTAGCACCTGTATAAGAAGTGTTGACTGTTATTACCGGCGGGTCGATAGCTGGGTAATCGCGTACGGCAAGGAACTTATAACCAACAACGCCAAACAAAATAATCATCAGGTTCATCACCGTTGCCAGCACCGGCCTTTTTAAAGAAAGCTCTGATATGTTCATATTTGATCGCAGTTAGCCCAGCCCTATTCTAAGAACAGGAGGCCCAGGGCCTGGTTGATTTTTTGTTGTATGAACGCACTGAAATGCCCAATAATGCTTCAGCCTTTGAACGCGGCGCCGTAACGATGCCCAACCGGAGTTATGGCCACAGCAAAATAATATAAAGCCAGTTAGTCATTTTTGCCAGTTGCATTATTATTAAGCTCAGCAAATTCTTCCAATGTTTTTGTGCTCCTTATTGTTACCGGAAAATTTGGCCTCACAAAAAGTACCCCGGTTACAATGATGGTGTCGCCGGGATTCAATCCACTTGTTATCTCTACGTTATTTGATTTACGGATGCCTGTTCTGACATTCACAAAGGCAGCCTTTCCGTTCTTCACCAAAATAACCTGGTTGTTCTTATCATCAGGTATAAGCGAATTGGTAGGCACCATGATTGCT
>JAFEAJ010000062.1 GCA_018266455.1 Bacteroidota bacterium | reverse complement strand
CTGGAGCCATAAGAATTAAAATCATTTTTATCGATCCCGTGTTCCTTTAAATACATCCCGGCCGAAGAGCTTTCTTTGAATGAACCTGCAGGTGAAATATGATCGGTGGTAACCGAATCGCCAAGGTATAATAATACCCTTGCGCCTTTAATATCAGCGACCGGCTCAGGTGTGGGGCTGAGGTCCTCAAAAAAAGGCGCTTCTTTAATGTAAGTAGAATTTTTATTCCACTCGAAGTTCTGATCAAGGGTTACAGATAATTTTTTCCAATCGGAAGAGCCTTCAAAAATCACATCGTACACGTCTTTGAAATCACCCTGTTTCATGCAATCATTAATTGTTCTTTGGATTTCTTCACGAGATGGCCAAATGTCTTTTAAATATACAGGTTCGCCGTTTGGGTCATAATCAATAGGATCGTGGACCAGGTCAATATCTACACGACCAGCGAGCGCATAAGCAACAACCAGCATGGGCGACATAAGGAAATTCATCTTTACCTGCGGATGAACACGCGCTTCGAAATTGCGATTCCCCGAAAGCACAGAGGCTACAACTAATTCTCCTTTTTCCACAGCCGTGGCAACAGCAGGCGGTAACGGGCCTGAATTGCCGATACAAGAAGTGCAACCATATCCTACGGTATGGAAACGCAGTGCCTCTAAATCAGTACTTAAACCGGAGCGTTCCAGGTATTTTGTAACTACTTTAGATCCGGGAGCTAATGATGTCTTTACCCACGATTTGGTACGCAAACCTTTTTCAATAGCGTTTCTTGCCAGCAAACCTGCGCCTACCATTACAGCAGGGTTAGATGTGTTGGTGCAGCTGGTGATTGCAGCAATTACAATACTGCCATCGCTCAATATAAACTCTTTATTTTTTTGTTTAATGCGAACAGAAGACAGGATGTTGTCTGTAATTACTTCGGCGCGGGGCTCTCCGCTAATGGGTACTTTGCCAAAAGTAAATTCGGTTCCCGATCCGCCTTCCATTAACCATGCCGACTCTTTCCTTTGCGTGTGCGGTTGATAGTCCCGGTTATGTTCGTTCTTGAGTATTTCAGTGAATTTTTTTGCTACGTCTTTTACAAAAATTTTGTCCTGGGGGCGTTTTGGCCCGGAAACCGTTGGTTCTAATGTTGAAAGATTTAATTCAACAACAGAAGAATATTTTATTTCTTCTTTCCCGGTCCTCCATAATAAATTTTCTTTACAGTAAGCTTCCACAATTTTTATTTGCTCGGCAGAGCGGTTGGTGGCGTGCATGTATTCTAAGGTGCGTTCGTCAATCGGGAAATAAGTGACAGTGCACCCAAATTCGGGCGACATGTTGCCTATTGTTGCTCTATCGGTAACAGTAAGGTTGTTTAATCCGTCGCCAAATACTTCTACAAATTTCCCAACTACCCCTGTATCGCGCAGCAGCCTGGTTATGGCAAGCACCATATCGGTTGCGGTGCACTGCTCAGGAATTTTTCCGGTAAGTTTCAATCCAACTACTTCCGGGCAGGTAAAGAAAATGGGTTGCCCCAGCATGGCTGCTTCAGCTTCAATGCCGCCCACGCCCCATGCAATAACGCCAATGCCATTCACCATGGGCGTATGCGAATCGGTACCAACCAATGTGTCGGGCAATAACCAGCCATCGCGGGCAATCACTCCTTTGGCTAAGTATTCCAAATTAACCTGGTGGCAGATGCCCATTCCCGGGGGCACAACCGTAAAGTTGTTCAATCCCTTCTGCGCCCACTTTAACAATTCGTAACGTTCCTGGTTTCTTTCAAATTCAAGTTCCACATTTTTGTTGTAGGAGTAGTCCGTTCCATAATAATCTACCTGCACGGAGTGGTCAATTACCAGGTCAACCGGGATCGCGGGATTGATTTTCTGGCCATCTTTTCCATGGCGCACAAATTCCGCACGCAGCGAAGCCATGTCCACTACCGCAGGAACTCCTGTAAAATCCTGCATTAATATTCTTGCGGGTTTAAAAGGGATATCTTTATCCACTGGTTGCGGGGCCCATTTCAGCAAGGTCTGCAGGTGCTCATCCGTAATGCTGAACCCATCATAATTGCGCAACACATTTTCTAAAAGAATACGGATGCTAAAAGGCAGGTGCTCTACATTGCCTGGCAAACCTTTTAGCGCACTATAATTAAAATTTTTATTGTTTACTGACAGCGTCTTGACTGATTTTGCTTTAGCGTAGCTCATAAGTGGTTTTGCTTTTATTATTTCCTGGAATATGTTTATGCACCCACAGCAGGCAGGTAAATTTTTTTGTTTCCTGAAATAACCTGTATAGCTGCAGGGCAGTAAAAATGATTATTCATTATCCGATAATCTCCTGCTGTCCCTCATCACGACCCGGTTCACCCACATTCCTTCTTCGGCGGTTTCGTGATCAATATTTTTTGCGCAAGCCCGCTGTAGTAAGAACAATTTATTTCCAAATCGGTTTAACAATCCAAAAAATATTTAAATCCCGAAGGCAAGCAGGTACTGGTCAATGTACCTGCTTTTTTCCTTCGATTTGTATTGTTGAATAAAACGCGGGTGCTCTAAAATTGTAAGCTTTTCAAACAATTTGGCTTCATTGTTCAGCTTGTTAATAAAGCCGGCATTCTTCTTCCCCAGGATAAACACTTCCGAAGTATCTAATCCCAGGCTGATGTGTTTCTTCAGCGATTCGATCATAAAATTTTTTACTGCTTCGAAAAGTTTTTGGTCATCATAATAATTTGCATTGAGCCATTTCCCGTTTTCAGCCTGCCGCACAATGGCCAGTGGGAATGGAGAATTGATATAAAATTTTTTGTAAAAAGAGCCGGCCCCGCCATAAGCTGTTATCATTTCATACATAAAAACCGAGGACACTTCATGGGTATGTGCCGAATCCATTTTGATGCCGCAAACACGATCTAACCGTTTGGTGTCTGTAAAGGGAACGCCTGTTACGCCAGCTCCGTGGCGGCTGGGATTAATGCCGATGATAAATTTTCGTGTGGCAGCATCGCTGTAATACTTGCGGTAAAACTGCGCCATCACTTTCAGTGTTTCTGGATTATCCAAATAAGGGTTCATCACCTGGAACCCGGCGGGCAATGGCCCGTTGTAGGTGAGGTGGCGGTTGAAACTAATAATTTTATCAGCAAAAAGGTTGGGCATCATCAAACTGCTTTTCAGGTGTTCATGACCGGTTGTACACTTTAATAACCGGCTCGCGAAGAGGTGATGCTTTTTCAGATGAATAAAAACAAATGACATCTGCAATTTGCGAGGTCGAAACCCAACGGCTGAAATCCGCGTCAGGCATAGCCGCCCTGTTTTGCGGCGTATCAATAATGCCGGGTACCACCACGGCAGCCACTACATTTTTGCCATCTGCTTCTGCATTTATTAGTTCGGCCAGGCGGAACAGCAGCGATTTTGCAAGCGCATAAGCTGTTACGCCTATTGCTTTGGTTGCATCGTGCCCCGCTTTGGAGCCAATGAAAAATATGCGGCCTTTGTTTTGTTGCAGCATCTGCAAAAAAACCGGCCGGGCTATATTATAAGCAGTTTCAAAATTCAGTTGGTATTGTGCATGAACACCAGGTGTTGTTGTGTCCGCGATCCCGCCCATGGCAAAACCGCCTGCAGTGAGAACGGCTACATCTATTGTGCCCGATTGTTGAATAATGGCATCTACGGCTTCCCGGCAAATTTCTTCATTCCTCAAATCCAGTTCCACCGACTGCACATCTTTCACAATAGACTCGGGCAATGATGATTTTTTGTGGACCAAACCTATTACATGGTAGCCTTCATCAATGAATTTTCGGGCTACGGCACAGCCAAGATTACCGGATGCACCTGTGATGATTGCTGTTTTTTTCAAGGCAACTTTTTTAAAGAAACTTTTGAAGTGAATGCAAATTTAAAAATTATTATTCTTCTTTGCGCCCGGTTATTTGCAAATGGCCTTCGGCCCATCGCGTGGCAGCGCCTTATTAGATTATGGCATAACCGCATAAACCTTCAACTTTGCAGCAGGAATTACATTTTTTTTTCATCCATAATATTTAAGCAAATGGCTTCTCCACATCACATCCAAACGGGTAAAGAAGAACTGTTCCACCGGCTCCATCACAATGGAAGGATATTGCTATTGCCGAATATATGGGATCCCTTAGGCGCAGCTTTGTTAGAGCGCCTGGGGTATGCCGCCGTGGCCACTTCCAGCTCGGCCATGTCGCTGAGCAATGGCTATCGCGATGGAGAAAAGCTCCCCTTCGATGAGCTGTTAAAAATTTTAAAAAGGATTGCAGCCACGGTAAAAATCCCGGTTTCGGCCGATGTGGAGACCGCCTATGCTGCGAGCAATACTGCTTTAAAAGAAAACATAAAGAAACTGATCGATACCGGGATTGCCGGAATAAATTTTGAAGACAGCCGGCATGATGCCTCCGGAATGCTTTCCATTGAAGAGCAAAGCGAAAAAATTGCTGTTGTTAAAAAAACATCAAATGATGCAGGCTCCTGCCTTTTCCTCAATGCAAGAGTGGATGTTTATATTAAGAGAAATGATTTGAGCGATAGCCAAAAGCTGGCAGAAACATTAAAAAGAGGACAAGCTTATAAGGCGGCAGGCGCAGATGGGTTGTATCCTATCTTTGTAAAAGACAAAAAGCACATTGAAACCATAGTAAAAGAAACAGGGCTTCCCGTAAACATCACCCTCACTTCAGGCATACCCGATTTTGAAACCCTGGAGAGCATCGGGTTGGCAAGGCTCAGCTATGCTTCAGGGTTTTTTAAAACTTCTGTTTTTGCTATGAAAAATATTGCAGAGAAATTGCTGAGAGGAGAGGGGATGGATGAAGCAACCGCAAATATTGTTCCTTCAGATTACCTGAATGGCCTGATAAGCGAGTAGTGATTTTCCAGGTGTGCGCACGGCGAAGGATTAAGGCCCAGCTTCATGTTTTAAAAAGGTGTTGCCAAAATCATTAATAAGAAAGAAAATATATTGAGCTTTCGTTACTCTTCTTTGTCTAAACCTGGCAGCAATTTTTTTACAAGGCGGTAAAACTTTAAGAAGTTTTCTTGGACTGCGCTATCTGCAATGGGACTTGGTAAAAATGCTGTCCTTATTTTTTACATCTTCGTCAGTGCTTTTCCTTTGTGCACTGCGATATGATCGCTTTTGTCGCTTTTTATTTCGTATTGCGGGTCGTTTTCGGAAGCGTGGTGGGTATATCCTTTGTAGTCGAAGTCCATTGTGTGGATTTTAATGATCATGCCTGAAACCCTGCCTGCCTCTGAGTTCCAGCTTACCCGGTCGCCTATTTTAAATTTGGATTGCATACAAAATGGTTTTATTGATTAAACAAATTTTTATCATAATACACCACGCGGTCGCCTATAATTTGTGCAGGCGAAGTGTAGGGGTGCTCTTCAGCTTTGCCAGCCGCCATAATGTGATATACTTTCCACCCTTTTGCTTTTAAATAATCAGAAACCATTGAGCGGTGGCAGCGCCACCAAAGCGCTTCAGAGCACATGTAAGCAGTGGTTTGCTGCAACGCCACAGCCTGCAAGCAGCTCACGGCATGCTCAAATTGTTGCGTTTCCATATAATCAGCATAACCCCGGAACGATTCATTGCGCCAAAGATTGTTCCTGGAATCTTTCTGCGCTTTTCTTCTGCCTCCCAAACCTTCGAAGTGCACATAATGGATACCGTTCTCCACTAACAGTCCAGATAATCTTTCTTTATTGAATTGTGGAAACTTACGAGAGCCGGGGAAGTGGCGTATATCTGCCAAAATTTCAATTTTAAAAGATTGCAGCATGGCGATAAACTCATCCATGCTGTGGGTGGAATGGCCAATGGTATAAATGATATGCTTCCCCGATATTTTCATTTGGATGTATAAATTTCCGTGTTTTACCTGGTGCTTTAACAGGTTACGGAGATATACATCAGATCTAAAGGCGTTTTCCTTTTCATTCCAAACACGGATTGATGGCAATGGCAATGAAGTGCTTCACCAGAAAAACAACTTTGATTTATAAATTATCGACAGCCTTTTTCAGCTTTTCCCTAACCTGGCTGGCAACTTTTCCCAACTGTTCATTTTCGATTGCCATCATGGAAGCAACGGGATCCACTGCAGAAACTTCTACCTTGCCTTGCCCATGCTCCTGCACGATCACATTGCAGGGAAGCATGGTCCCGATGGCATTTTCTGCCAGCAAGGCCTGGTAGGCAAAAGGCGGATTGCATGCACCAAGGATTTTGTATTTTCGGAAATCAACGTTTAATTTCTTTTTTAAAGTTTCCTTCATGTCAATTTCCGTAAGTATCCCAAACCCTTCTTTTTTCAATTCTTCAGCAATCCTTGCAAGCGCTGTATCAAAATCGGTTTGTAATGTTTTAGAAAAATAATAGCTCATAGTATGAATAAATTTATAAATGGATCTTTGTGCGAAATTATTACAATCATATTTCAATTTCCGTGACTTTTGTTACATAAGCCCGGTAATATTTTTAAAACCAATCATTGTAACCGGTAAATGTGGTAACCTCATTTAAACAATTATGAACAAACAGTTATACCAGTTTTTTACAAATGATCATCGCCGGATTGAAGAATCCTTGGATAAGGCAACGGAAAGCCCGGATAAAATTCAAATGGAACATTATCACCGGTTCAGGTCAGGGTTATTGAAACATATCAAGATGGAAGAGAAAATTCTTTTCCCGGCAGCGCAAAAAGCAAATGGGGGCGTTCCTGTTCCGATAGCTGCTAAACTCCGGCTTGAGCATGGTGCCCTCACTGCCTTAATGGTGCCCCCGCCAACTGCATCACTGATAAAAGTGTTGCGCTATATTATAGACAGGCACGATATTGCAGAAGAAGAACCGGGAGGGATGTATGAAGTGTGCGAATCATTAACACATCATCAAACGCAGGAAATTTTAGAACAGCTTGCGAATGTCTCAGAAACACCCCTGCAAGCGCATAACCCGGCTTCCTATGCATTAGAGGCAGCCAAACGGTCGCTGGCAAGGGCCGGTTATGATTATGATGCGCTTGCAAAATAGGCTTTTTTGGGCCGTATAATTCCTGTATTCCGCAACCCAGGTCATATTGTGGGCTTGATTACTTAAAAATTAAAACGACATATTATGAGCAAGGAAGCATACCAGTTTGGCGGGGATGATGCAGCCAACTACGAGCACTATCTCGGCCCGTTGATTTTTGAGCCTTCGGCCAAGGAATTCTTGCCCTGCCTTCAGGCATTGCCGGCAAAATCAATCCTTGAGACTTCATCAGGAACAGGCAGGCTTACCACGCACTTGCGGCATGGGTTTTCGGCTGGCACCAGCCTTACTTCAACAGATATTAGCAGCGACATGCTTATGCTGGCCCGGGAAAAATTAAAAGGGCAGCAAGTTGAATTTAAAATTGCCAATGGGCAGCAGTTGCCTTTTGCTGATTCGTCGTTTGAATTGGTAGTGAACCAGTATGGCCTGATGTTCTTTCCCGACAGGCAAAAAGGTTTTGATGAAGCTTATCGTGTGTTAAAGCCAGGCGGCCATTTTGCTTTTGCTACCTGGGACCGAATAGCAGATATGCCATTATTTAAAATCCCTCTCATGGATCATATCATCCCGTTTTTTAAAGGAGAAGATACCAGCCGGTTCCATCTTCCTTTCTCTCTTCACGACCCACGCGAGCTGTTGGGCTTCCTGAAAAATGCCGGATTCAAGCATAATAAAATCATGTTTATAGAATTTTCCGGCACTACAGACGATGTGATGAACATTGTTAACGGCATGTTTCTTAAACACCCGCTTAGCCGGGCAGTGCACGATAAAGACCCGGCAAGGGTAAGCCCGATAGCAGTAGAAATAGAAAGATCGCTTACTGCTTTTTTTGGGAAAGCCCCTTTCGAATTTAGCCTGAAGGCATGGATTGGCATAGGGCAGAAATGACGGATGTTATTGCAACCCCCGACGAAATGCTAAGATTCGGTAATCCTGTTTATCTTTAGGGCATGCTCAAAAGGATCGGCCGATTTTTCGGCATGAACCTGGCTTGTAGTAAATTTGCCAGATCGTGCAGGATCCGTAAGCTGCTATGGCACTTAATAGAGGAGGAGAAGATTTTTTTTAATTTTAAATATTAAACGATGAGCAAGTTAATAATCAACAGGCTGGATCATGCAAGGATAAAAAAATGCATCAACGATGCTAAACTGTTTAAGTCTATCAGCACTTCAGAGGCGGAGAAATTAATGAAGGAATTAGACTCAGCCAAAATTGTTGAACCGGAGGCCATACCCTCTAATGTCGTAACCATGAACTCCATCGTGAAGCTGAGCTTTTTGAACAACAACAAACAAATCAAATTCCAGATAGTGTACCCCGACCAGGCAAACATCAAAGAAAATAAAATTTCCATTTTTTCTCCTATTGCAACAGCATTGATAGGGTATAAGGTCAAAGATGAAATAGAATGGATTGTTCCTTCCGGGCTTACAAGGATCAGGATTGATGACATCGTTTATCAGCCCGAAGCCGCCGGCGATTACAATCTATAATGCCACTAAATTTTTCCTGGAAAAGCAGTGGTCAGGGTAAAAACAGGAGTTTTTTCTTGACGGCATCAATCTTTGTTCCCGGATATGCAGGGCTGTTTTTACCTGTCTGCCCATCTCGTGTAGAAGCGGGCATAGTCGATAAAGCAGAAGAATATTTATACAGCAGCGCAAGAGATTATTTTTATGGGATTAAACCTCTGCCGTTGTTGGTGTTGCGCGATGGCTTTGTGCATGGCTTCACCAACAACAGATGGCAAGAATCCAAATTTAAGTTGTTGGTGCGGCTAACGTCCATGCCTAACCTAACACCAACAACGGCGGGAGTGCCTTGGCAAGCGCACAGAAGCCATGAAAGGACACTCTGCGGAAAAAGAAAGGTTGGCATCCCTAAAGCTAACTATCTTTTGCTTATTGCAGCGCAACGTCCGCAGCCATCGCACGAAACCTTCGGCGAGACGTTGCTGGGAAGGAAGTTGCCAGCAATCCCGCCGCGAGGGAAATATTTTCAGGTGGGCATTGCCGTTAGCTTGTTGGTATGCCCGCCCTCATTGCCCGCCCGACATACCAACAAGGGCAAGGAGTGTCAGGCACTGCCAAAAGCAGAAAGGGCTTGTGTTGTATGGGTGGTGTGTTATGAGCAATCATGTGCATTTGATTGCTTCGTCAAAACAAAATAACCTGAGTGAAATATTCCGCCGTTGTTGGTGTTCGGTTAGGCATGTGCGTTAGCCGCACCAACAACTTAAATTTGGATTCTTACCATCTGTTGTTGGTGAAGCCATGCACAAAGCCATCGCGCAACACCAACAACGGCTGATAAAGTCCGCTAAGATCA
>JAFEAJ010000061.1 GCA_018266455.1 Bacteroidota bacterium | reverse complement strand
CCTCCTCAACCAAATTTGGTGTTTCGGCAATCGGTGCAGCGGGGATAGAAGGGCACATCAGCCAAAGGTTTTTTGTAAAAGCAGAATGGCGGTTTGAATTATACTTTCAACACCCGGTGCTGGGGCTTGCTTATACATGTTAAAGTGGCTTAAATTTATTTAGTTGCTTGCAGGCGGTTGCATGGGGCGAAGCTCTCCCTCGCTTTTTGCAATGACCAAAGTAGCTGCCCCATTGCCAATGATATTGGTGATCGCCCTTGCTTCGCTCATGAACTTATCAATGGCCAATAGAAAAGCCAGCCCTTCCACGGGTATTTTTTGGATGGCCGTTAATGTTGAAGCGAGAATAATAAAACCGCTGCCTGTCACCCCAGCTGCTCCTTTTGAAGTGATCATCAAAATGCCGAGTATGGCAATCATTTCCCCGGCACTGAGCTGAACATTGTACAACTGTGCTAAAAAAATGGTCGCCATCGAAAGATAAATGGAAGTGCCATCAAGATTGAAAGAATAGCCTGTGGGCACCACCAGCCCAACCACCGAACGGGAGCAACCCAGCCTCTCCAGCTTTTCCATTAAAGAAGGCAGTGCTGCTTCAGAAGAAGAAGTGCCAAGCACGATCAGTATTTCTTCTTTGATGGCTGCGAGATATTTTAAAACACTTAGTTTATAATACCGAAGTATAAGGCCAAGCACCACAAAAATAAAAACAGCCATGGTGCAATAGACCGTCAGCATTAATTTGCCGAGGGGCAATAAAGTTTTAATTCCAAACTTCCCTATGGTAAATGCCATTCCTCCGAAAGCGCCGATGGGAGCGAGGTACATAACATACTTTAACAGGCTAAAAACGAATTTCGTAGCAGGTTCTAAAAAATAGAGCGCTCTTTCGCGCTGCTTTGCCAGGCTCAAAATAATACCTGTAACAATAGCGAAAAGCAGTACCTGTAATGTAATGTTGGAAAGGAAAAAAGATTTCCAGTCAAAATTAGTAGCAGCATGCCTGGTATATTTTGAAGCATCAGTAACCGGCAATCCCGTTTTGCCAATTTTGCCAGGCTGAATAAAGTGTGCCAGGATAATGCCGATAGCTAAAGACAAAGTGGTCACTATTTCAAAATACAGCAAAGATTTTATGCCGATGCGCCCAACTTTTTTCAAGTTGCTCATTCCGGTAATGCCGGTTACAATGGTCAGGAAAATAATCGGCGGGATAAAAACTTTGATAACATTAATGAACCAGGTGCCGAGCGGCTCTGCTTTAACAGCAATGCCAGGAAAAAAATAGCCAAGCAATATGGCAGCTACCAGTGCAAGCAGTACATAAAATGTCAGGTGCTTAAAAAATTTAGGTGCTTTCATGATTCATGATTAGCCGCGAAGAGACAAAAAGGTTGATAACAGTTTGCTTACTGCTTACGCAGTTATTCATTGAAGTTCTTTAAAATTTCATAAAACCGGAAAACATCTTCAAATGAATTATACATGGGGGCTGGGGCAACCCTTATTGCCCCCGGCTCACGATAATCCACAATAATTCCTGCACCGGCCATTTCCTGATGAATTTCTTTCCCCTTTTCCTTAAAAAATAATGATAGCTGTGCCCCTCTTCTTTTTGGTTCTTTTGGAGTAATGATTTCAAAATTGATATTGGAAAGTTGTTGCAGCAAAAATTCAAGATAACCAGTAAGCATTTTGCTTTTGGCGCTCAGTGATTCAATGGTTGTTTGCTGAAACAGTTCCAATGATGCTTTCAATGCAACCATATTAAATACCTGCGCCGTGCTGATATTCCAGCCGCTGGCATCGGGTTTGGCAATAAACCCTTTTTCCATTTTGAACCTGGCAGCTTCATCATTGCCCCACCACCCTGCCAGCCTCGCCTGGTTGATGTTTTTTGAATAGCGCTCATGCACATACACCCCACCAACAGCGCCAGGCCCGCCATTGAGGTATTTATAGGAGCACCAAACGGCAAAGTCAGCATCCCAATCGTGCAATTGTATTGGTACATTCCCGGCAACATGTGCCAGGTCAAAGCCCGCTATAGCCCCGGCTTTGTGCGCAGCCTCAGTGATCATTTTCAAATCAAAAAACTGGCCACTATAATAGTTTATGCCACCTATCAAAACCAGCGACAAGGAGTTTTTATTTTTTTTTATTGATTCTATAATATCTTCTTCGCGAATTATTTTCTCTCCTTGCCTTGGGGATATTTCGATAATCGCTTCGCCAGGGTCAAGCCCGTGAAATTTCACCTGTGTTTCTACTGCATACTGGTCAGATGGGAATGCCCCTGCTTCCATCAGTATCTTATACCGCTCTCTTGTGGGATGGTAAAACGAGAGCATCATCAGGTGCAGGTTTACAGTTAGGGTATTCATTACCGTTACCTCATGTTCAAGGCAGCCCAAAATTTTAGAAAGTGGTTTGTTGAAATTGTGCTGGTAATAAAGCCATGGGTTTTTTGCATGCAGGTAACCCCCAACAGCCAGTTCCTGCCAGTCTGTTAATTCCTGCTCAATAGCGCCTTTTACAAGTTTAGGCTGAAGGCCGAGCGAATTGCCGCAGAAATAAATGGCATTTTTTCCATTATACTGAGGGAAATAGAATTCATTCCTGAATTTGCTCAACGGGTCTGCTTCGTCTTTCTGCCTGGCAAATCCTAATGTAGCATGGAATTGATTTGACATCTTTATAAAAAATAAGCAACAAGTTAAACCTGTTGCTTATTCCTTACAAATAAAATTCGTTGACTATCTTGAGCAAAAATCAGCGATGCTGCTGATTTTATTTCGACTCTTCTGCCTCTTCTTTTTCTCTCTTTTCTTTCTTCTCTTTGTGTTCTTTTTCTATTTGTTCTTTTGTTAATGCGGTATGCGACAATTTTACTTCTCCAAAACTGCTTTTGATTTTGATGGTTGCTTTACCGCTCCCGGCAATGCCTGTGTAATCTTTGTCGAAATGCACGCCAACATTATCTTCATCATTTTCAGATTTGTTATGGAATATAAAATCTGTGTTATTGTGAAACCCTCCAAAACTGGTATGCACGGTAAAATTGGCAGATAGGTCTTTCGGAACAACTACTCTTATTTCTGAATAAGATTCGTTAATATTCAGTTCGTCTATATTAGCGCTTACATTATATTGGATCAATCCCGAAAACTCATTTATTATTTTTACTGTGCCACTTAGATGACCTACGCTTGATTTGTCGTCAAACTTGAAAATGAGCTTGCCATTGTGCACATCGCCGATGGTTGCGCTCCCGAATTCAACATTGATCATATCTACATTATCAAGGTTGCCTGCAGTTAAGCTCCCGAATTTGCTGGTCAGCCCAACCTGTCCTTTAAAATCAGGGACTGTGGTTTTGCCAAACTGGTTTTCGAGGTACAATGGATTTGTTGCCGGCATATACACCACATAGTTTACATGGAATTGCTGGTTGCCTGCGTAGCTATGCCGGTGAACGGCCTTATCATTTTTGCCGCCTCTGTCATCATCTCCGTCATCCTCTTTGTCGCCGCTACTTTTTTGATTGCTGCTGTTAATGTGCACATCGGTTTTGAAATAAACCGAATTGTCGGTGCGGGAGTCTGTTATTTTTATATGATCGAGCATGTATTGTGCCCTTTCATCAGTTTTTGCTTTTGCATATATTTCAATATCTATCTTGAACTCGCTCTTTTCCCAGGTATTAATCGTTACATCGCCAAATGAATTTTCGATTTTTAGCTTTTCATTCGGGCTTACGGTGTACGATTTGCTAATGACCTTCTTTTTTTCGATTTCCACTTGATTTTCCTTGGCGCGGCTCAATGCAGGCAACATAATGAATGCTGCAAGCGCCAGTATTTTAAATGGACTGATATGCCTTTTCATACGCTGATTTTTTTGATTGGTTAAGTTGTTTAACAATGCTGAGCTGTTTGTTCAATAACTGCATCTGCAGTTGCAGGTTTTGGATCATTGCTTCAATCAGTTCTTCGCTATTTTGATTTTTTGATAGCTTAATCTCCAGGGAATGGAACACGCTGTCTAATTTGTTCACATCGCTTGAAAATTGCTGGAATAACAGCGGCTCCTCTTTCGCCAGTGTTTTTAATTCTCTGTGTTTTATTTCCACCAGTTTAGCATAGTGGGCCATTTCATCTTTCACGTCTTTTTGAAGCTCAGAAGCCGCATTGCTTTGCTTCCCGGTTTTATTGCTATCGTCAGTTGTTGCTGCTAATTGCTGTGATGAATGGTCATCCGCTTGCCGGGCAATTTTTGTTGCTGTATCATCTGTTTTTTGTGATGGCGCTATTGGCTTTGCATCAGCAATTTCTTTCGTTGTTTCCGGCTTGATGTTGTTTGTTTTCGTTCCTGCCAGGAACCATATTCCCATTGCTGCCAGCACTGCGGCTGCGGCCACGGCGGCCCATTTCATGAAACTCATTTTCACAACCGCCCCGCCCTTTTTTTTGGGCGGCGCCATGGCTTGCTCAATATTGTCCCACACTTTTGGTGAAGGGGCATCCTCATCGAACTCCTCCCGGTTGTCTTTGATAAATTGCTCTAATCTCGTGCTCATGATAATCCTCCTTGTTTTATCAAACTGATTAATTTTTGTTTTGCCCGCATATATTGCGTTCTCACTGTTGCATGAGACACCCTCAATATTTCAGCGATTTCTTCGTGGTCATAGCCTTCAAATAAATAAAGCGTCAATACGGTGCGATATCCATTTGGCAACAATTTCACTGCTTTTTTTATCTCGTCCACTTTTAGCTTAACGTCTTTTTCGTCCAATGTTTCTTCATTCGGCAATTCCCCAACAGAGGTCTTGTCTATGTCAATCAGGTCCATTTTCTTTTTGCGCAGGTGGTTGATCGATTTGTTGATAACGATCCGTTTCAGCCATGCCCCGAAAGTGGATTTATTTTGAAAACTCTCCAGTGAAGCAAAAGCATCAATAAATGCTTCCTGCAAAATATCTTCGGCATCGCCATGATTGTTCACTATCCTCAGGCTGGTATTGAACATTGCCTTGGAATATTTCTGGTAAATTTCAGCATAGCTCTTCCTGTCGCCCTGCTTGCATTTTTCGACCAGTTCATCGTGTAGTATTGGAGCAGTTATTTCCAAAAAAGCCTGCATTTTAATGTGATATACTTAATAGTCGCAGCCATTTGAAGGATGTTGCATCAGGCTGAAAAGTATTTTGTTTCCTGCCGGCAGCCCCCGCTTGTAACGACAGGCTATCCATATTTTATATCTCGTCCTTCATCCCGTATTTTTGCCTCAAATTTAAAACGATTGTATGGCAGCAAAAACTGACCTGTTCCAAAGCCCGGATTATTTTTTAGTGGACGAATTATTGACCGAAGAGCATAAGCTTGTTCGCGAATCGGTGAGGGCCTATGTGAAAAAGGAGATTTCCCCGATAATAGAAGAGTTTGCCCAGCGGGCCGAATTCCCTGAAAAAATTGTAAAACAATTGGGCGAGCTCGGTTGCTTTGGGCCAACTATCCCAACGGAATATGGCGGTGGCGGGCTGGATTATATCAGCTACGGGTTAATGATGCAGGAACTGGAACGCGGTGACAGCGGTGTGCGGTCAACGGCATCTGTGCAAGGGTCGCTGGTCATGTTCCCAATCTATCAATATGGAAGCGAGGCGCAGCGAAAAAAATATTTGCCCAAATTGGCCAGTGGCGAATGGCTGGGCTGCTTTGGGCTGACTGAGCCAAACCATGGTTCGGACCCATCTAATATGCTTACCCATTTTAAAGATGCGGGCGACCATGTTGTCCTGGATGGAAGTAAAATGTGGATTAGCAATGCCCCGTTTTCGCAGGTGGCTGTTGTGTGGGCAAAAAATGAAGGAGGAGAAATACATGGGCTGATCGTTGAAAGGGGAATGAAAGGGTTTTCAACTCCTACGACCCATGGCAAATGGAGCCTGCGGGCATCTGCAACAGGGGAACTGGTGTTCGATCATGTAAAAGTGCCAAAGGAAAATATCCTTCCTAACATTAAAGGTTTAAAAGGGCCGTTGAGCTGTTTGACAAAAGCGCGTTACGGCATTGCATGGGGCGTTATTGGCGCAGCTATGGATTGTTATGATACTGCTTTGCGCTACAGCAAAGAACGGGTGCAATTCGGCAGGCCAATCGGCGGTTTCCAGTTGCAGCAAAAAAAATTAGCGGAGATGATCACCGAAATTACCAAGGCCCAGTTATTGAACTGGCGGATGGGCGTACTGATGAATGAGGGAAAAGTAACGCCTGCACAGGTTTCCATGGCCAAGCGCAATGGTTGTGAAGCAGCGGCAAACATTGCCCGTGATGCACGGCAAATGCTTGGCGGAATGGGCATTACCGGTGAATACCCCATTATGCGCCATATCATGAACCTGGAAAGCGTGATCACTTATGAAGGCACCCACGATGTGCATTTATTGATAACCGGAATGGACGTGACCGGGTTGAATGCGTTCAAGTAATATGAATATCTGCAAGGTTGGTTAGGGCATACAACCTGCGACTATTAAACT
>JAFEAJ010000060.1 GCA_018266455.1 Bacteroidota bacterium | reverse complement strand
TTTCTGGGCGAGCTGGTGCGGGCCATGCAGGATGAACAACCCGCACCTTGTAAAATTTTATAAAAAATATCATCCGAAAGGATTGGAAATGTTAAGCGTGTCCATTGACAGCGATCTTAAAGCATGGAAAAAAGCAGTGAAAAAAGACAAGCTCACCTGGGCACAGGTGAACGACAATAAAGGGTGGAGCTCATCAACCGCGTCTACATATAGTGTTGATGCCATTCCCGCCTCTTTTTTGATTGACAGAAATGGCACCATACGTTCGATTAGCCAGGCTGGCCGGCAACTTGAGGTTGACGTAAAAAAATTGCTGAAGGAATGAATGATTACTATCTTTTTGGCGTGATTATTACGGGCGAATAAAATTAAAAATCAAGGGTATAGTATCGGCGATTACAATAAGTTTTTCTATGGGCCGAGCCTGGGGATTGGTTGTGACTTATATCCGAAACATAAATTTTCAGGTTATTGGTCTTTTGGTTTGTTCGTTCCTATCAGAGGCCCGGAGGTGAACCATTATATTGATTCATTAGAAAATTATAATCATGTCCAGTTTACAAACAGGCCTTTGCCTGTTACCATTTCAATAGGGTATCACTTTCTAAAATCAAAATAGTTTTATGAAGGTTTGTTTCAAGCTGAGAAAGTCAGCACTCCTGCCTTTCGCATGACGTGTTTTCCATTTCCACTTCAAGCGTTGCATGGTTAATGTGAAGATGTTCCAGTTCATGCTTCACCTCGTGTTTGATCCGCTCGATGGAAGCCATGTCCGTATCTTTATCAACCACGAGATGTCCGGTAAGCGCATTTTCAGTGGTGCTCAACCCCCATATATGGACATGGTGAAATTCTTTTACGCCACTGATTTTAGCAACATGTTTTTTTACATCGTTCACGTCAATGTTTTCCGGCACGCCATCAAGGCTCAGGCGCAGGCTGTCTTTCAGCAATTGCCATGTGCTGAATAAAATAACCGCTGCAATAATAATGCTCAGTGCAGCATCGATCCAAAACAAATGGGTGTAAAAAATAATGATGCCGCCAATGACCAGCCCGGCAGATACAATAGCATCTGCCATCAGGTGCAGGAAGGCACTTTTGATATTGAGGTCGCTTTCTTTATTGCGAAAGAAAAGCAATGCTGTCACAGTATTTATAACAATGCCAATGGCCGCAACGATGGATATGGTTTTTCCCGGCAGCGGTTCGGGCGCAATTAAACGGTGAATGGCTTCATAGCCAATTGCGCCAATCGATATAAGCAATATGGCAGCATTCAGCAGCGCAACCAGTATGGTTGTTTTTTTATAGCCATAGGTGTATTTTTCATTGGCTTTTACTTTCATCAGCCTTAACGCGACCAGCGACATTGAAAGGCTGGCTACATCGGCCAGGTTATGCCCAGCATCTGACAATAAAGAAAGAGAATGGATGAAAAGCCCTACAAGTGCTTCAATGATTACAAAAATAAAATTTAAAACAATCCCAATCACAAATGCACGGTTCACCTGTTTGACATCAACTGCATGATGATGGTGACTGTGGCTGTGGCTGTGGCTGTGCTGATGGCTATGTGCGTGTTCCATATAAAGAAAGAAACATCAAAGTTAACAATGCATTTCTTTTGGATTAAGATAATGATTGCATCGTTGATGCAAAAAACTTTTATTTATAATCATCTCGTGCAGGGGAGAACGAGTCGATTACTTTGCAATCACTAAGTGCCACAGCGCCATGAGCAATATTGGAAGGGATGACATGTACTGTGCCAGGGCCAAGAAGATATTCTTCCCCTCCTATTTTCATTTTCAGTTCGCCTTCGATAACGTGCGTAATCTGTTCATGATAATGAAAATGCTCTTCTAAAATACTTCCCTTTTTAATTTCCCAAAAAACAAGCGTGCTTTTACTGCCATGGATCATTTTCCCGAAAAAACCTTCCCTGATTTCTTTTACAGGAACATCATTGAGGTGTTGCATATTTAAAATTTTGGTATTAGCTGTTACAACAACAGTTGAGACAAATTTCGTCAAAAGAACAGTGCCGGCAAATAAGCAAAGTATTGAACTAAACACACACCGACCTGCTAAATAATGACATATTTTAATTTCAAATAGTCATGATATATCAGGACAAAAGCTCAGCATCGATTACCTGGGATTGAGCTGTTTAAAAAAAGGCGCCGTTGTTAAACCTGCGTACGCAAGATATTGGCCTGGATTTTATTTTTTTATCGTCCTCACGCCAAAAAATCTTCCTGCCGTTTTGCCATTTGTTCCCTGGATCATTACATGAATGGTGTTTTTATTTTTTATCGCTTCAAGGGGTATTGTATATTCTTCATTATAAAATTTACCAGCCTCTTTTCCTTTCAGTTCCACCGAAGCAATTTTTATGCTGTCAATAAAAATATCAAAACTCCTGTTCTTGTCATCGCCAAGATATGTACAAAGCAGCGTCGTTGCTTCGTTTGGCAATACCTTCATCGTAAACGATAAAAAACCGTTGTTGCGAACCTCTCGGCTGCTTTTCCCGAGCGCATTATCAATATAAGATTGTTCGCTGGTTTTTAGGTCATGGTCCCGTTCAGGCTGCATTTCTCCAATACGAAAATTATCAATAGTGCTTTCATCAATTGCATTCTGATATTTTTTCTCTGCTTCATATTCACTTTTTCGGGCATTCCATGCATCGTTTGTGAAGAAATCCCAATACACGCTATAATAATTATTTACATTTTTATAAAATGGCGTAAGCGTTATATCAAATGGTTGCCCTGTGCCTTTTGTATAAAAGGTTAAGGGTGTTTTATCATCTTTTATTATCCAGTTTTGTATGTTGCGGTCGTCGGTAAGCAATACTGGCGTTCCATATACAGGATCAGGGAAGGTATCGCCTAAATTGCCGGCAAGTGCCAGCGGGCCGTACATCACAGCAATCCTGTTCTTGTTATCAGGCATGCTTTCCGTGTACAGGCCCATATCAAAACTTATATCAATCCTGTCTTTGTCATTCCATTTTTTGGATACTAATAGAAAACCATCTGCGTCTTTTTCAGCATGCATTTTTTTCCCATTTACTGCAATCGTCGTATTTTTTTTTGCCCAATGGGGTTGCCTTATTTTAATGGTAAATGCAGTTGGCTTTTTTGCAGAAATGATTATTGAAGTGGTGTTTTTTTCCGGGTATGCTGTCTGTTGTGCAATGATGGTGTTTTTATTTTTCCAGTCAAGCACCGATGGTATAAAAAGGTTAATGTACAAGCTTCCATCTGTGTCTTCAAAATAAATATCTTCAGTGTATTTTGAATGATTTTCCATGCCACTGCCAACGCAGCAGGTAAAGGTGTTGAATGAGTCGCTGAACTCTTTTCTGCTGCCCATGCGCAATGGCTCAAAATACAGCATCATTGCAGTTTTCGGATTTTGTGAAGCCAGTATATCATTATACAAAGTTCGCTCATAATAATCGCCAAGTGTGGCGGAAGGATGCCATGTAAAAAGATGGCCGGTAAGCTTCAGCATATTATACGCGCAACAGCTTTCGGTTGTGTTATCGCTCAATGCATCATTCAACTTATCAGGCTCGCCAAGATATTCATAATTGCCGTTGCCTCCGGTAACATAAGCATGGTGGTTTGCCAATAATTGCCATGCATTGCCTGCAATGTTTTCATCAGTACGTTGTGCCGTTAACTCATACTGCCTTGCGCTGCCAATGGTTTTAGGAATGTTGGTGTTGGAGTGCCTGCCGGCTAAAGGATCAGGTTTGTTTTCGGCAAGCGGTTTCATTACAAAATCATCATAAAACTTATACGAAAGCTGAAGATATTTTTTGTCTCCTGTTATTGCATAGATGTTGGCCAGTACATCATTCATTCCGCCATATTCGCACTTCAGCATTTTTTGTAATTGATCTTCTGTAAGCGGATCGATAACGGATGCCGTCCAGTCAGCCATCTTTGTTACGATGGTCAAAGCTTCCCCGTTATCACAATACAAGTAAGCATCAACTAAACCAGCCATTATCTTGTGCACAGTATACCATGGGCTCCAGGCTCCATTAAGGTCGAAGCCCCCGGATTTGATGATCCCATGCTGCAATTTATACCAAAGCGAATCTTCGTTAGGAATAGCACCTACATAACCTGTTTTGCGAGCCACCTGGCATTTGCCTAATTCAGTTACTATGTAATCCGCTCTTTTTTTGAATTCATTATTCCCGGTTGAAGCATACATCATGGCGCATGCGGAAAGGTAATGCCCCAGTGTGTGACCGGACAGGCCATCGCTTTCCCAGCCCCCGTAAATAGAATCTTTCACGGGAAGCCCTGCATTCCTATAAAAACGATAAAGCAGCCTGTCTGGTTTTAAAGCAAGCATATAGCCTGCATCCAAATCCATGGCATGCTTAAAAAGGCTGCCATTTGTCAATCTAACATCTTTAAGGTTAAAAGCATACGCTTTGAGCCCGATAACAGGCTTCACTTTTATTTTTGGGTTATCCTTTTCTGGCAAATAAGATTGGCCATAGCTGATCAAAGAACTGCTGCAGCAGCATAAGTGTAGCCACAAAAAAATAAATTTTGGTTTATTCATCATCACTCAGTATTTAAATAGTTGCATTAATAATTACGAAATGTTTAATAAGCATCAACTGTCCTATGCCAGTTGATTTTCTTACAAGAATAATTTTTTAAGAAATTATTTTTATTTTGCTTGCCCATACTTTAAAGGCATGACAAGTCTCGCCTATAATAGATTTCAATTGATTCATTTCTGCAGTAGAAAAACAAGACAAAATGGATCCATTTGCAAAAGGCGGCAATTGAATGTGCTTGTTTTTATTTTTAAATGTCAATATCACATTTCTTTTATTTTGGCAAATAAATTTACAGCTATTGCCTTCAACTAAGAAAAAATATACCAAACTGGTTAAAATAAGATAAGCCCAGGCTAAAGGATGTAAATATTCTCAAAATAAGCCGCAATACCGGCTTCACTTAATTGCAGATTCTGCTCTTGCAATTTCTATTAACCCCGGGTGCTCTTTGAAAATGATTGCTGGAACAACCAGCCGGCTCCATCTTTTCGAAGCCCATCCAGGGGCACATGGTTTATCATCAATTACAAGATTTGAAAAAGTTGAGCCCCTGTTATATGAAGCTCCTGAAGCGTATTTTAGGCAGCTTCAAAAAAAATTTGGGTATATGTTGATCATTACAAGAATAAGAGGGCAAATTGATTTGAATACAGGTTACATGTTTAGCGCTTCGAATTTTATTAATAGGGCGCTTTCACCGATCCGCCATCAACCTGAATGGTTGTGCCGGTTATGTATCCTGCCAGGGGGGATGCAAGAAATGCAACCAGTGCAGCCATTTCTTCCGGCCTGCCAATCCTTCTTAATGGGATTTCCTTTGCCCGTTCAGCAAGCACTTCAGCTTCGCTTTTCCCTACTGGAATATTTTTAAGCAAAGTTTCTTTGGTACGATCTGTCATCATAATCCCCGGAGCCACATTATTCACCGTTATATTGTCTGGCCCAAGTTCATTCGACAGCATTTTTGCCATGCCTACCACGCCCATCCGTACACTGGTAGACAATACTGAATTTTCGAGATACGTTTTCACAGACAAACTGGTAATGTTTATTATCCTGCCGCTTCCCGTTTTACGCATATATGGCACAGTTAGCCTGCACAACCTCACCGTGCTCAGCAAATTCAACTCAAATGCCTTTTGCCATGCCACATCGTCGAAAGATTCAAATTTTCCGAAAGGCGGCCCACCTGCATTGTTTACGAGAATATCAATCTTTGTGAATTCTTTTACCGCAGATTGAACAAAATGCTTTGCATCAGTTGCATTCATCACATCAATCGGCACACTTAATACTTTCACCTTGTATTTCGAACTGATCTCGCTGGCAGCCTGGTCAAGCTCGGGCTGATTGCGCGAGCCAATAACCAAATTACAGCCTTCTGCAGCCAATGACTGCGCAACTGCATTGCCAAGGCCTTTGCTGGCAGCCAGCACAAGGGCTGTTTTATTTTTTAATTGAAGGTCCATTTAAATCTATTTAAGTGAAATGCAAAGATACCTTGTGAGGTTTTTTTTCTCGCAACAATAATCAGGAAACAATGAGCGATCACATCTTCTTCAATATCTTATCCAGGATTTGCTTTTTGATAAAGGACTTCACAACAGGTTTATCGTCGGCCCATTTTGCAATTGCAGGAGAAATAGAATAATATATTTTAATAAAGATGCGCCCGGCGAAAGTCTTTGAAAGTACTTCATCTCTGAACGTATAAAACTTTTGCACTTCAACGGCTTCATGGCTTCCGTAAACTGATGTTGCGATAAAGCAACCCTTCCTGTTGTCTTTTTTTAGTATACCGACATTCTTTTTTAAAACAGACACAGAAGAAAGCTGCAAACGAAGTACCGAGTTGCGGTGAACGCTGATAATAGTCCCGGAAACCTTTACCCAATCATCTTTTTGAATATTGGATTGCTCAATGACCGCATTGAGCCCATCTGTCAGGCAGAAAATAAAGAAATGATTGCTGATCAGGCCGTGCAGCTTACCTGTTTCTTTATTTTTGTCATGGTAACTGATAACCAGCTCATTTTTTGGAATGTCGATCTCATCCACGATTCCTGCCAATGAAATTTCTTTATTGATGAATTCCTTTTCCTGCTGTGCAAGTTTTTCGTTCAACACGGTGTCTTCTCCTGATGACTTCAGGTTTTTGTACAATTCAAAGTAAGGCAACAGATCATTCAGGTCCATGCGCTGCAAAAATTTTTGCAATATTAGTGGTATTTGCCGTTATCGGCCGAGTTAATTTCAAAGAAATAAGCAATGCAAATTGTGTTGAACCAGGCGGATCAATTTTATAGCGAACAAAAATTGAGAAAAAACCCATTTCAGAAACCTTATCTTTCAAAATAAGCCACGCTGCCACCCACCCATTCCTTGTCTTTATTATACCTAACGCCAATCATCTTTCCCTTGCTCAATCTTGTAAGGTTAATTGCTAATTTTGGCCTGGGGTCAGCATCTTTCCATAAGTACATCATCCTGATCTCAAACTTGGCAGGGACATCCGGAGTTTTAATAACATCGGCATATTTTACTTTGCGCTGCAATATCCAGTTCTCAGGTTTTTTTACTTTGCTGATGTCTTCCTTTGTCACATCGATGACTACTCCCTGGCCAGCAAAAGAAAACAGTGGCTTAAGCACATAGTTTTCCAGGTCTGCAGGCAATTCTTCCACTTCGTTAAGGAAATAAGTGGCCGGGACAAAAGGATGGCGGATCAATGGCAAAGTAAACTTGCTTATCCGGTAAAACCAGTTGGGGTGAGGCGCCCACTGCACATCCAGGTCATTCCTGATGTCTACAAATTTTCCAAGTGTATCTTTTTGCATATTCAGGTCATCGAAAATAACCCGATTATAAATTCTTTTTACAGGTGTTCTTTTTTTTGTTTTTTCATTCACATAAAATATTTTTCTTCCCTCCTGAAGAAGTTCGGTAATACAAACTGGTTGGATGCCAAGATAGTCCTGTGTGCAATAAAAATCGATCCTTGTTTTTTGTTCATGTGGTTTTATTTCGAGCAGGATCACATTTTCAGGATTTTCATCGCCTATGATTACTTCTTTCAGGTCCCGCAGGTACGACTCCCTGTTATACCCATTCAGATATTGCGAATAATTTTCAGGGATGGGAAAATATTTTCTTAATAAATCCGGGTAATAAACCTGGAAAGCAAATAATGTTGGGAATCCCTGCATTTCAATAAGCTGGGGCTCAAGCTGGCCGGCTTCGTTTGCACACACGCCAAAGTCAAGCGCAATAAAATGAGACCGGTTATTTTCATTCGGCACAAAATCACTTGCTGGAATGGCGCGATCAGTGAGCTTTGTAAAACCCGGAGAAACGATAACATCAATAACAGATTCACATGCGTCGATGATTTTTTTCCCAAAATCTTTTGGCACAAATTCAGGAGTTTCGGCCACCCTGAACTCTATTGCCCCAGGGTGCAGGCTGTGCAGGTCTTTTAGGAATGCTTCGTAGCGGCCTGGCCTGAACGATTCATTAAATGCTTTTCGCAATGCTGGCTCCATTTGATCAAGTTTAAAATGAAGGTACATAAGAATTGTGAGCCATGGTTGATGAAAGTGGCTGGAAGGCTGTGCCGGGACCGTAATAATTCCTGTAAAAAAAACGTTAAGTTTGCAGTTATGTTCCGCGAGAAAAAAATCAGGATAGCCATACTCGATATGAATGAAAAATTCCCTAACCAGGGCATGCGCTGCCTAAGGCAAATACTTAAAGAATTCAGCGAAAAACAAAACATAGAAATAGAATGGGATGAATTTGAGGTGCGCATCGAGAAGCAAATCCCTGACATGAGCTACGATATTTATATTTCCAGCGGTGGGCCGGGCAGCCCTTTGGATAGCGAGGGGAGCGATTGGGAAAAGGCTTATTTCAGGTGGCTTTCGCAAATAGAGCATTGGAACAGCCTGCCTTCCAGGCAGAACAAAAAATATGTATTCCTGATTTGCCATTCGTTTCAGTTGGTATGCAGGCATTATAAAATTGCCGATGTCATAAAGCGCAAGTCAACTTCATTTGGCATTTTTCCAATACACATTGTGCAAGAAGGCAAGAGCGAGCCGGTATTTACTGGCCTTTCGGATCCTTTCTATTCCGTTGACAGCAGAGATTACCAGGTAGTCCAGCCACATCATAACCGCATGCAGCAAATGGGCGCAAAAGTATTGTGCATTGAAAAGGAAAGGCCGCACATTCCGCTGGAAAGGGCCGTAATGGCTATCCGCTTCAATGATTATATGATTGGCATGCAGTTCCATCCTGAAGCCGATGCAGAAGGCATGACTATGTATCTTCACCGCGATGATAAAAAGCAAACGGTTATCGAAAACCATGGTGAGGAAAAATGGAAGAATATGATCAGTTACCTTAATGACCCCGATAAAATACTCTTGACCTATTCGCACGTGATCCCCAATTTCCTGCAACTGGCAGTTAACCAGTTCCAGGAAATGGAGGCTTGAAAAATTTTTATTTGAGAGGTAGCTAATGATTTCAGGAATTCGACTCGATCATTTCATAAAATTCCGCCTTGAAGCTGTCGCCAATAGGGATGTTTTTTTTCCCGATGTAGATTTCATTCCTTGCTATTGAATCAATGTGGCTGATGGAAACAATGTAAGAACGATGCACCCGCATGAATTCATCAGAAGGTAATTTTGAGAAAAATGATTTCAGGTTGCTTAAAGTGAGTATGGGTTCGCTCTTCCCTTTTATATAGACCTGCGTATAGTCTTTCATGCCTTCGCAGAACAATATATCCTCAAACCTCACTTTTAATATCCTGTATTCGGATTTCACAAAAACAAATTTTTTGCTTTTCGCATGCGCCGCATGTGCACGGGTGTGATGATTCTTGTTTGAAGAAGAATGCATGTACAAAAAATTGTTTAAAAGAATTTCCGCCCTTTGGTAAGCCAAAAATCTCTGTACGATATGGCTATGGTCATAGCGGCATACCTTTCCTGGATCAGTTGAATGCTTTGCACTCCTTTAATGCCATATTGAAGCGACAAAGTATAAGAAAGCGGCGTCCGTTTCGAGTTCACTCCAATGCCAATTGTCCCACCAATATCTCTTATCCGCTGGCCGAAAACATTAAGGTAGGTGTTATTGTAATAAAACCCGCCCTGGAAATACATGAGCTCAACCAATGCATTGAATTGCCCCATTGATACAACACGTTGCTTAGAGATTTCAAAACCTGCAGAGAACCTTTCACTGTTCTGCAAATAATAATTATAGCCGCCTACATTAAAAATAGAATTTACATATTCAGATGACTTGACTGATGACCAGTCCTGGCGCCTGTAATCAGCAAGAAAAGTGTATTTCTTATTATAGGTAATAGCAAGGCCCGCACCGTACGAAACCGGTAACGAAAATTTCCCCGAAGGGAAAGTGCTTTGGTACAGCGTTACAGAGTCCGCATTTAATACAGTTTGTGAAAGGTCTACATTCAGGCTTGTTTTATTGGCAAAAGTAGCTCCAATGGCATAGTCCAGTTTTTTGCTGATCTTGCCATGCAGTTGCATCCCATAGTCGAGGTAAAAATTAGAAAGGCCGGCTGTGTTGGTTGTTGAAACATATTCGCCCAGTGTTGATGTGTTTTGCAAAATTATTTTTTGCTGAAGCGACCCAAATAAGTAAGAAGCGCTTACTCCAAGAGACAAGTGCTTGAAAAATTCATACGAGTTTGCCCAATACACTTTATTCAAACCTCCTGAGCCATTGAAATATTGGTTCACCGATTCTCCATTCGTTCCGCCAATCAGCAAGGGAGAATTAAATTCATAGTTTTGCGAACTGAATGGAACTATGCCTACACTTGTTCCCCAGTGCCTGGCTGCTTTTATGCCAAACACCAGTTTCCTGAATGTGATATCAAATGACTGGTTATCGGAAACGCTTACATTCGAACCATAATAATTAACCAATTTGGCTTTCCCTCCAACCTCTCCCGCAAAAAAGCCGTCATCCAATGCGCTGAATGATGCCGGGTTATTATTGATCAGGTAACGGCCAGACCTGTATGCAATGCCTGTATTGGCCATTCCCGAGGTCCGGTTAAAATAGCTGTCTTCAATGTCCCCTATTCCAAGAATAGAATAGGGCGAATTGTTAGTTTGTGCCAACAGCTTAAGAGAAGAGAGCGCTAAAATGATTATGGTAAAAGTTGTTCTCATTGCAACCAGATTGCTTATCCAGAAATTAATGAATAAGGGAGATATAGTATATTTTAAGTGTAACAGTATAATTTTTATTGGTATGGTCGCCAAACACAGCACGGTTGAACAGGGTTGCCCTGGCGGGTGGAGGCACGCTAAGCATTAGCCCATTGTTCTGATTGTTTATAATATTTAATTGTTGTTGAACATAAGCCGTGACATCATAAGTATAAAGGGTATTTTGCCCATATAGATAATCTACGTTTAAACTTCCATATTCAATCGACCCATTACTGAAAATCAATGAGCCAAATTGGTTGTTCTCATCTGTTTGATTCATTATAAGCTGCGGGGGAAGCGAAAACTCAGGGTTGAATGTTCCTGTTATCGGTTTTAATAACAATTGGGCTTTGAGCACACTGACATAATCCGGCACCCCAAGAATATTGGAAATGTAAGGAAACCTGATTTTGGTTTGCACGCCTGTTGTTCCCTGAACATACACTGCATTGCCGGTAAGCGAAGAAGGCGCTTCCGTTGGCAGCAACGGGTTTTTTCTAATAGCCCGGAGGCTATCAAGGGCTGCAAGGGGGCTGCCGTTCCGGTTGACGTTTATCTGGTTAAACTGATTGGCATTGTTATTAAACGGGAAGTCAACGAATTTTGGTGCGGTGAACACGCCCGGCTCATGATAATATAAGCGCATGACCACAGAATCCTTAAACCCGTACATAACTCCCGTATGCCCTGTGCTGGTGTCAGGATAAACAACAAGCCCTTTGAAATAGCCTAAAAAAGAATTGGCGCTGGTAATGGTATCAGACTTGTTCTGGATCATCGTGAACAAATGTTGGCCCAAGCTATCGGGCAAACGGATTCTTACCGTATCAAGCGCATTCTGGCTGGTATGCACTGCAGTAGGGCTTATTCGCACATCAGTGTAGCCCAAAGGAACCGGGTTATAAGAGAAGCCTGAATTATTATAATAAGTAGTTTGAGTTGGGTATGGATATTTGATCACCTCATTCAATTGGCTCACATAATAGCGCTGCGGAACAGTGGTATCGCCATAAAACATCTTATTAATATGCATGATCAGCGAAAGCGAATCGAAACCAGCCTGGGCAGTGATGCTTTTTGCGCCAGAAGTGCCTAATTGCAAAAAAGACCTGGCAGTGATTGTGCCCAGTTGGTTGTCTTTATAC